>NZ_JBRUIM010000001.1:0-1096204 GCF_053207365.1 Streptococcus cameli
AATGCATTGTGTATCTCTCTTCATTAGCATAACATTGGTTTATTGGAATAGGAGATGATTGGTATTCTAAAGAGTATGCAACGGCTACTTGAGCGAATGTATTAGCTTGCTTTTTCGATGACAAATACTAAAAGAGAGTGGACTCATACAACCTTTTGGGTTACTGATTGAGTCTACTCTCTTTTTTGTACCCAAAATCCTCGAAAAGTGGTAGACTAAAGAAAATAAGATTTTAAGGAGAACCATGATGAATTGGTGGAAAAAAGAATTTCCGTTCATTCTATCCTATCTGTTAGTGCCTTATTTGGCTCGTATGTGGATGGAGGTATTTGGAGAAAATTACGCATCTGAATACTCGATTGTCTATATAATGCATTGTGTATCTCTCTTCATTAGCATAACATTGGTTTATTGGAATAGGAGATGATTGGTATTCTAAAGAGTATGCAACGGCTACTTGAGCGAATGTATTAGCTTGCTTTTTCGATGACAAATATTAAAAGAGAGTGGACTCATACAACCTTTTGGGTTACTGATTGAGTCTACTCTCTTTTTTGTACCCAAAATCCTCGAAAAGTGGTAGACTAAAGAAAATGTGAAGCATTTGCGAATAGTTTTATTGAGGAGGTTTTATGAAAGCTGAAATGATAGCAGTTGGAACAGAAATTTTGACTGGGCAAATTGTCAATACCAATGCCCAGTTTCTGTCCGAAAAGTGTGCAGAGTTGGGTATTGATGTCTATTTCCAAACGGCTGTTGGTGACAACGAAGAGCGGCTCCTATCGGTTATTGACATCGCCAGCAAGCGCAGTGATATGGTTATTCTTTGCGGCGGTTTAGGACCGACAGAAGATGATTTGACCAAACAGACCTTGGCCAAGTACCTCAAGCGAAAGCTTGTCTTTGATGACCAAGCCATGGCCAAACTGGATCAATTCTTTGCCAGTCGACCAGGTCGTGTCCGGACAGCTAACAATGAGCGTCAGGCCCAGTTGGTCGAAGGAAGCATACCGCTTCAAAATCCAACAGGTCTAGCAGTAGGTGGTTGGATTGAGCAAGATGGGGTCACTTATGTTGTCCTACCAGGACCACCAAGTGAATTAAAGCCCATGTTTACACAATCTTTACAGCCCTTACTGAATCAATCAGGTACCCAGCTCTACTCTAAAGTCTTGCGCTTCTTTGGGATTGGTGAAAGCCAGTTGGTGACTATTCTTTCTGAGATGATTGCCCATCAGACAGATCCGACCCTGGCTCCCTATGCCAAAACAGGAGAAGTCACTTTGCGGATTTCGACCAAGGCTGAGACAGAGCAAGAAGCCATGGAGCGCTTGGACGCTTTTGAAGCGGAAATCGTAGCCCACGATCACCTAGCAGATTATCTCTATGGATACGGAGAAGACAATAGTTTGTCCAAGGTTTTGGTAGAGCGATTGGTTGACAGCCAAGAGACCATCGCCATCCTTGAACAATATACAGGCGGGCTCCTACAAGCGGAGTTGACAGCTAATTTACAAGACCGTCAACTCTTTAAAGGAGGCCGTGTTTTTGCACTTGAAAATGGCGGAGCAGATCAAGCCAAAGAGCATGCGGAAACCTTGCGTAAGGGATTTGGATCCGATATTGGAGTGGCCGTTTTTGCCAATGAAATAGGTGAAAAACAGGTGGAATTACATGTGGCCATTGCTACCCAGGATAAAACGGTTGAACAGATCATTCCACTGGGGGGTTACGGGATGCTGCAACTGCGTCAAATTGCCTGTTTAAACGTTTATCAGTGCATACTTGACATTTTGTGAAATAGCAACTTTTTGCTATAATAGAACGAGTGAATAAGAAAATAGGAGACATATTTTGGCAAAAAAACCAGGAAAAAAATTAGACGAAATCACGAAGAAATTTGGTGATGAACGTAAAAAAGCTCTCGATGATGCCTTGAAGACCATTGAAAAAGACTTTGGTAAAGGAGCTATCATGCGTTTGGGCGAGCGTGCAGAACAAAAAGTTCAGGTCATGAGCTCAGGCTCGCTAGCGCTCGACATCGCTCTTGGAGCAGGTGGTTATCCAAAAGGCCGTATCGTAGAAATCTACGGACCAGAATCATCTGGTAAGACAACCGTTGCCCTTCATGCCGTTGCACAATGTCAAAAAGAAGGCGGAATCGCAGCCTTCATCGACGCAGAGCACGCCCTTGATCCACTTTATGCCCAAGCATTGGGTGTTAACATCGATGAGTTGCTCTTGTCTCAGCCTGATTCAGGGGAGCAAGGTCTTGAAATCGCAGGGAAGTTGATTGACTCAGGTGCGGTTGACCTCGTAGTTATCGACTCAGTTGCAGCCCTTGTGCCACGTGCCGAAATCGATGGGGACATCGGTGACAGCCACGTTGGTTTGCAGGCCCGTATGATGAGCCAAGCCATGCGTAAACTTGGAGCTTCCATTAACAAAACAAAGACTATCGCTATCTTTATCAACCAATTGCGTGAAAAAGTCGGCGTTATGTTTGGAAATCCTGAAACAACACCAGGTGGACGTGCCCTTAAATTCTACGCATCTGTTCGTTTGGATGTCCGTGGATCAACTCAAATCAAGGGTACTGGCGATCAAAAAGACCAAAACGTTGGTAAGGAAACCAAGATTAAGGTCGTGAAAAACAAGGTGGCTCCTCCCTTTAAAGAGGCCTTTGTGGAAATCATGTACGGAGAAGGGATTTCCCAAACCGGTGAGCTTGTGAAAATCGCTAGCGACCTCGGTATTATCAAGAAAGCAGGAGCTTGGTTCTCATACAACGATGAGAAAATTGGACAAGGTTCTGAAAACGCCAAGAAATTCCTTAAGGACAATCCAGCAGTCTTTGAAGAAATTGATCGCAAGGTCCGTGTTCATTTCGGCTTGATTGAGGGTGATGCAACACCAGAAACAGAAGAAACTGTTGCTGCAACAGAAGCAGACGAACTCATCCTCGACTTAGACGGCGGCATCGAGCTGGAGGATTAAAAATGTCCGGGGGACATTTTTAACCCGAGCCTAACAATGAGAAAGCTCGGCCGTCCGGGGGACATTTTTAATCCAAGGTCAGTGACTTTCCGAGTGATAGCTACCAATAAAGTTAACTCGATAGAGGAGATTTATAAACAAAGTTCAATAGTTGCAATGACTGTTTGAGTTTTATTCCGATTTTTATCGCGTTATTTTCAGAAAGGAACGGTGTATTTTTGTAAAAATGCACCGTTTTCTCTTCAAAAAAGTCTGAAAATAGCCAAAATAGGTCCCAAGACGGAGTTTTTTTGTGGTATAATACTCTATAATGTGTTTAGAAAATGTAGCAAAGGAGAGCCTACATGATAAAAATCTATACTGTGTCAAGTTGTACAAGTTGTAAAAAAGCTAAAAACTGGTTGAATGCCCATCAACTATCTTACAATGAACACAATCTTGGAAAAGAAGCTATTACAAAAGAAGAAATTTTAAATATTTTAACCAAAACAGAAAACGGAATCGCAAGTATTGTTTCCTCAAAAAATCGCTATGCTAAAAGCTTAGATTGTGATATTGAAGACTTGAGCGTAAACGAAGTGATTGAATTAATTACTGAAAATCCGCGGATTTTAAAAAGTCCTATTTTGATTGACGAAAAGCGACTTCAGGTAGGATACAAGGAAGACGATATCCGGGCGTTTTTACCACGTTCCGTTCGGAATGTGGAAAATGCACAAGCTCGTATGCGGGCAGCTTTATAATTACAAATAAAAGAAAAAGACAGCCAAAGCTGTCTTTTGTGTTTGATTTGACAAAGAAAAATCGCTATCATATAATGAAAAAGGTAGCTTCCTACCAGAAGGAGAAATCATGAAAAAGAAATTTATAATCATCTTGTTACTTGCTGTATTTTTAACTGCTTGTGGCTCACAAAATACAGATAAAAAAACAAAAGCAAATTTAGAAACCACATCAACAAGTCAAACTACTAAAAAAGAAACGGCATCTTCTAGCAAGAAAAAGGTAGAAGAGGTTGAAAAAACTGAAGTTTATCAATATGAAACAGAAGATGAGGGTGGCAAACAAATTATCAAAGAAACCATTATTTACAAAGGTGATGAGTTTCTGAAGATGGGCTTGCATATCACGCATAAGGCTACTGAAGAGGATAAGGCTAAATTTGCAGGTGTTGATTTTGAAACGGTCAAAACAGAGTTATTGGCTTACTTGGATCAGCAACCATCTATTCAGCAATTAAAAGCTGTTCCTGGTGTTTCTGTTGGGACTGCGGTCATGCCAGAATACGATATCATTATGGATGTGCAGATTGATATGAAAACGGTAGACTTGCAAGCTCTATCTGCCGTTGAAGGTATGGGGGCTGATCTCACACAACTTTCAGAATTAACACCAGCAGAATATATACTTGGTTTGAAACTAAATGGAGCAACAGCCGTAACACCATAAAGCCTTTTACGGCTTTGTTTCATTGAAAATAAGGGCTATTTATGGTATAATCATACTAAATAGAAATAGAAGGAAGGTGTAAGTATGGGATTTACCGAAGAAACGGTTCGTTTTCGTTTGGATGATACAAACAAACAAGAAATCAACCAAACCTTAACCAATGTTTACCACTCATTGGACGAAAAAGGATACAATCCAATAAACCAAATTGTAGGCTATGTATTAAGTGGAGATCCCGCTTATATTCCTCGTTACAATGACGCTCGTAATCAAATTCGTAAACACGAACGAGATGAAATCGTTGAAGAATTGGTTCGCTTTTATCTAAAAGAAAATGGAATTGACCTATAATGAGATTAATGGGGTTAGATGTTGGATCAAAAACAGTTGGAGTTGCGATTTCAGATCCTCTCGGCTTTACAGCTCAAGGTTTAGAGATTATTCCAATCGATGAGGAAAAGCAACAATTCGGTTTTGAGCGTCTGGATGAGCTTGTGAAGGAATATAAGGTTGACCAGTTTGTTGTTGGACTTCCTAAAAACATGAACAATACCAGTGGTCCGCGTGTTGAAGCCAGTCAAGCTTTTGGTCAATTATTGATTGAGCGGTATCAATTACCTGTTCACTACCAAGACGAGCGGCTGACCACGGTTGCTGCGGAGCGAATGCTCATTGAGCAGGCAGATATTAGCCGTGGGAAACGCAAGAAAGTTATTGACAAATTAGCTGCTCAGCTGATTTTACAAAATTATTTAGATAAAACATTTTAAGAGCAAAGATCTTTCAAAGACTATTACTGCTAAAAAGGAGAAAATATGGCACACGATCATAATCACGATCATGAAGAACGCGAATTTATTACATTGGTAGATGACAACGGTACAGAAACCTTGTTTGAAATCTTGTTGACGATTGATGGTCAAGAAGAATTTGGCAAAAATTATGTTCTCTTGATTCCAGCAAGTGCGGAAGAAGATGAAAATGGTGAAGTTGAAATCCAAGCCTACTCATATACTGAAAATGAAAATGGCACGGAAGGTGACTTGCAGCCAATCCCAGAAGATGCAACAGCAGAGTGGGATATGATTGAAGAAGTCTTCAATAGCTTTATGATGGAGGAATAAAAAGGTCCTGTGGACCTTTTTATCATGAGCTTGGCAATGTGAAAGCGAATTAAGGTCCTGTGGACCTTTTTATCATGAGCTTGGCAATGTGAAAGCGAATCAAGGTCCTGTGGACCTTTTTTCAGTCGCTTTTTTCGAATAAAGAGGTATGACACAAGAAGAAAAAGAATTTGTAGACGATTTTTGGAAAAAGTTGTATCATACTTTTCGCGATATTGAGCGGTATGCTATTTTGAGATCAAAACAGGATTGAAAATGACAGAGGATTGACTTTTTGTTATAATAGACTAGATTATAGCAAGGAGTTTTTCATGGTAGATGTAGATCATACAATCGATAAAAATGACTTTTCAAGAAAAGGTCGTTCTGGCGGTAGAAGACGCCGCAGAAAAGAACATGAAATAGAATTGAACGAGGAATTTTGGCAAGGTATTCCCAAAACGCCAGTGCTTCCTTCTTTTTTATGGAGTTTGATCGTTTCTTTGTTGAGTGTAGCGAATCCCTTACTGACGGGCTTGGCAGATAATATACAATCTCAGAATTTGTATGCTGGTTGGGCCATGCATGCAGGTCAACAACCTTACGGAGATTTTTTTGGAACAAATGGCGTTCTATACTATTTGCTCGTTTTTTTAAGTTATTTGTTGAAATTTCCGGTTGTGATTGCAGGCTTCCAGTTCATTGCACTCTTTATTGCAGGTATCTATCTCAATAAAATTGTGGTTTATTTTGCTAAACAAAGAGCTGTTGCTGATCAAATAACGATATGGTTCTATCTATTTATTATGGCCATTGGTTTTGGAGGGATCCATGCCAGCCTGTTTGCCCTGCCATTTCTTTTAACCAGTATTTGGTTTTTGATTCGGTATTTTGAAAATGCTGCAAGAGACGAAGCCTTTATCTTGTATGGTATTGATGCGGCCTTAGTGTTCATGATTTATCCAAAGAGCATTCTACTGTGGGTAGTGGCAAGTCTTGTTTTATTTGTCTATAATACCCAACAGAAACGCTTAGCTAGAGGTATTTACCAGTTTTTAGCTTCTGTATTTGGTTTTTTATTGATTACCTATACAGTTGGTTATTATGCTTTTGAGCAACAGATTTTAGGCATGGCGATCCAGCAAACCTTCCTATATACACTTAGCTTGGAATTTACTGATGCATCTATTTTATGGACCTTAGGAACAGTTTTCTTATTTCTTGTTCTATCTGGATTTTTGGTCAATCTGTTTCGTACAATGGCTTCGTTAAAAGCCCAATCTAGTCGTTATATTAAAATTGTCGTATTACTTGCTTTTCTAGTACAGCTTGTTTTTGTTATTGGGAATGCTTCCTTTGATTTGCATCAACTGATTATTTTGTTGCCGTATGGATTTTTAATGGCAGTACTACCGTTGCAAATTGATGGTAATACAGAGGCAGAAGATGGGTTTGATGAATTTGAGGAACTAAAACCAGATTATAGCTATTTAAAAACCTCATGGTTTCTTCCGCTTGTTATCTGTCTGGCTATTCCTTTTATCCCTATTTTGAGTTATCTACAAGAAGGAGAGCTTCATCAAGAGCGACTAACGGTTGCCCATTATATCCAATCGAATTCTCAACAAGAAGATCAGCTGGTCGCTTGGGACAACAGTGCTCAACTCTATCTACAAAGTAAACGTCTTTCTGCTGTCAAAATGCTGGCCACGGAGCCTTATTTGACAAACGAGGAAAATCAGACCAGTATGGTATATGATATCAATAAAAACAAGGCTAAATTTGTTGTTGTCAATAAGGATCTTGCCTTGCTTGAATCTGTGGAAATAAATCTTGATCACCATTATACTGAATTAGATTTGGGAACGACACACTTGCAGGTCTATCAATTAAACGAATGAAAACGACTGTGAAAACAGTCGTTTTTCTTTCTTTTAAAAAACTATATATTGTGTTTTAGTTTTTCATTAAAAGTAAAAAAACACAATATATTGTAAATTTTTTCTTGAATTGAATCTGATAAAGTGATAGACTATATGGTAATGACAAATCAAATATAGAAAGAGTGTGGATAGAAAAGATGGAAATGTTGGTGTTGAAACGAGACGGCCGTGCAGTGCCTTTTGACAGCAAGAAAATTGCTTCTGCCTTGGAGCGGGCGAATCAGGAATTGGCTCCTGAAAGATGGCTGACGGATGCTGCCTTGAGTCGGGTTCTGGACCTTGTCTTAGAGGAAATTCAGCGCCGCTTTGACAAGGACATCCAAATCTATGAAATTCAAAATATTGTGGAGCAGGAATTGCTTCGGTCGCACCATTATGCCTTGGCTGAAAAATACATCCAATACCGGACAAAGCGTGATTTTCAACGGCATGAGGCCATGGACATTAACATTGAAATCAACAAGTTACTGACCAAAGACCAAACCGTTGTCAATGAGAACGCCAATAAGGACAGTGAGGTCTTCAATACCCAGCGGGACCTAACAGCGGGTATTGTGGGCAAATCAATCGGTCTCAAGCTCTTGCCACCGCACGTAGCTAACGCCCATCAAAAGGGAGAAATCCATTACCATGATTTGGATTACAGCCCTTATACACCGATGACCAACTGCTGTTTGATTGATTTTAAGGGCATGTTGGCCCAAGGCTTTAAGATTGGAAATGCGGATGTGGAAAGCCCCAAATCCATTCAAACAGCAACTGCTCAGATTTCGCAAATCATTGCCAACGTGGCCTCTAGCCAATACGGTGGTTGTTCGGCAGACCGAATTGATGAAGTCTTGGCTCCCTATGCCAAGCTGAATTTTGACAAGCACCTCAAGGATGCCGAAACCTGGGTCATAGCAGATAAATGGGAAGAATATGCCCTGGAGAAGACCAAAAAGGACATCTACGATGCTATGCAGTCTTTGGAATATGAAATCAATACCCTCTTTACCTCCAATGGTCAAACGCCCTTTACGTCACTTGGTTTTGGCTTAGGAACAGACTGGTTTGAGCGGGAAATTCAAAAAGCTATTCTCAACATTCGCATCAAGGGCTTGGGCCGTGAAGGTCGGACAGCTATTTTTCCAAAATTGATCTTCACCCTCAAGCGTGGGGTCAATCTGGAGGAAGGATCGCCTAACTATGATATCAAGGAGCTGGCCTTGGAATGTGCTACCAAGCGGATGTACCCAGATGTCTTGTCCTATGACAAGATTGTAGAGTTGACAGGCTCTTTCAAGGTGCCAATGGGCTGCCGTTCCTTCTTGCAGGGCTGGAAAAATGAAAACGGCGAAGAAGTCAATTCTGGTCGGATGAATTTGGGTGTCGTAACGGTTAATCTCCCCCGTATTGCCTTGGAATCAGAAGGCAGTCAAGAGCGATTCTGGCAGATTTTCCAAGCGCGGATGGCCATTGCCAAAGATGCTTTGGTCTACCGTGTTAACCGTGTCAAGGAAGCAACTCCTGCCAATGCTCCAATTTTGTACCAATACGGGGCTTTTGGCCAACGCCTGGCCAAGGATGGATCGGTTGATGACCTGTTCAAGAACCGTCGGGCAACGATCTCCCTTGGTTACATCGGTTTGTACGAAGTGGCGACAGCTTTCTACGGGGGAGAATGGGAGAGCAATCCAGAAGCCAAAGACTTTACGGTGTCCATTGTCAAAGCCATGAAAGAATTGTGTGCGGACTGGTCTGACGAGTATGACTACCATTTTTCTGTCTACTCAACCCCTTCTGAAAGTTTGACAGACCGTTTCTGCCGTCTGGATACGGAGAAATTTGGTTTGGTGACAGACATTACGGATAAGCAGTACTACACCAATTCCTTCCACTATGATGTCAGAAAGAATCCAACCCCATTTGAAAAGTTGGATTTTGAGAAAATCTATCCAGAAGCAGGTGCCAGCGGAGGCTTTATCCACTACTGCGAGTACCCTGTCCTTCAGCAAAATCCAAAGGCCTTAGAGGCTGTCTGGGATTATGCCTATGATCGGGTGGGCTATCTGGGGACCAACACGCCAATTGATCGTTGCTATGCTTGTGACTTTGAGGGGGATTTTGAGCCGACCGAGCGTGGCTTCAAGTGCCCATCTTGTGGCAATACGGATCCAAAGACAGTCGATGTGGTCAAACGGACATGTGGCTATTTGGGCAACCCTCAGGCCAGACCAATGGTCAATGGACGACATAAGGAAATTGCTGCGCGTGTCAAACACATGAACGGCTCTACCATCAAGACAGCTGGTCAATAATATGGTAGAATAGTATCTCATAGACCAAGGAAAGGTTGAGCAAGAGCTCAAGTAAGGAAAAATGGGAAAATACCAATTAGATTACAAAGGCATGAAACAAGTCGAAAAGTTTCATGAAAAACATTCAACAGGCGGCAACCAGGACAAGAAATCACGGGTGCAAGCCTTGTTGAAACAAGCGCGTGACAAGAAAAAATAGAAGAGTAGAGGGAGAAAGCATGAAGCACATTGGAATCATTGGATTGGGAGGGATTTCGCAGAAAGCTTATCTCCCTTTTATGCGCCAATTAACAGGCATCCACTGGCATATTTTTACCCGCAATCAGGAAGTATTGCAGGAAGTTGCCTCCTTATTTAGCGCGGTGACTAGCTATGAGAGTGCTGCAGCCTTAGCGGCTGCAGACTTGGATGGCGTCTTTATCCATACGGCAACCCTAGCCCATGCAGAAACTGCCCAGCTCTTTCTTAACCGAGGCATTCCAGTCTACATGGACAAGCCTTTGACAGAGGATTTTGCGACCAGCAAGGCCTTGTATGACTTGGCAGCTGAAAAAGGAACGTTTCTCATGGCAGGTTTTAACCGTCGCTTTGCCCCTAAGGTGCAAAAAATGGCAGAGCAGGGCCAAAAAAGACGGATTATAGCTGAGAAAAATGATGTCAACCGTACAGGGGATTTGCAATTCAAACTCTTTGATTTCTTTATTCATCCCTTGGATACGGCCCTCTTTTTGGCAGACGAAGAGTTGGTTTCCGGTAGCTTCCGTTACCACCTTGACCAGCAAGCCTTGAGCCAAGTCAGTGTCACCCTTGAGACGGCGAACAGCACCATTGTGGCCAGCATGAACTTACAATCCGGTAGCCGTCGGGAAATTATGGAAGTGCAGACGCCAGAAGCGACCTATCACCTGGAAAATCTGGATGAACTCAGTATTTGCCAAGGGACTCAAACCCTGAAAGACGGCTTTGGGTCTTGGGATACAACCCTTTACAAACGTGGCTTTGAATCAGCGATTTTGAGCTTTTTGGAGGCTGTTGAAACCAAGGTCAATCCGGTCAGCCCGACATCTAGTTTATTGAGTCACTGGATTTGTGACCAAATCAATCGTTCCGAAACGACAAGTGGCCAACTTGAGGTCACTCTACCAGCATAGGGAGAAGGATATGCAACTACGACGACCAAGAAAAGACGACCGAGCAGCTATCGAGGAGATGATGGCTGAATTTATCGAGACAGGTTCTGCCACAGACGGTGGTTTTTGGAATCCTGAAAACTTTGACTACGATGACTGGCTCCAGTACAATGCGGATGCGGAGATGGGCCTCAATATTCCAGAGGAGTTTGTCCCAGCTGTCCAATTTGTCTCCTTTGATGAGGAGGGACGGGCGCTAGGCTTTCTTCACCTCCGCCTGCGGCTCAATGACTTTCTACTCCAAAAAGGTGGACATATCGGCTATTCCGTTAGACCCAGCGAGCGGGGTAAGGGCTACGCCAAAGAGCAATTGCGCTTAGGGCTCTTAGAATGCCCTAAGAAGAATATTCAAAAAGCCCTGATTACCTGCTCGGAGACCAATCCAGCCAGCCGAGCCACCATTGTGGCCAACGGCGGTGTGCTAGAAGATGTCCGAGAAGGAACAGAGAGGTATTGGGTAGAAGTGGAGAACTAGTATGTACTTACGACAGCCCCAAGCAAGAGATGAGCAAGCTTTTTTAGAGATGGCTAGGGAATTCGAGAGATTTGGTTGTCGAATGAGCGGTGCAATTGCTGTTTGGTCGGCTGCCAAGGGCGATTTTAAGCATTTTATAAATTTGTTGAAGCAGCAAGAAAATCAGGATATTATTGCTAGTGGACTGGGGCCGTTTCGCCTATTTTTGACTTGGGAAGAGAAGCAGTTGGTCGGTTTACTTGCTCTCCGGACAACGACAACTCCATCCATTCTAAGGGAATACGGGCATATCGGCTACTGTATTCGACCTAGTCAGCGAGGCAAGGGTCTGTCTAAAGAGCAACTACGTTTGGGATTACTAGAAGCAAAACAATTCGGCATAAAATGGCTTCTTCTAACTTGTCATCAGGAAAATGAGGCAAGCAGGAGGACGATTTTAGCCAATGGTGGCCAGTATGAAAAAACAACTGATACCGATGATTTTTACTGGATTAATGTCGAGTGATGGCGAGAGGAGGCTTGTATGAACCATCCAAAACCTCAGGAATGGAAGGCTGAGGAACTCAGCCAGGGACGGATTATCGATTACAAGGCCTTTAACTTTGTGGATGGCGAGGGTGTCCGTTGCAGCCTCTATGTCAGCGGATGTCTCTTTCACTGCGAGGGGTGCTACAATGTAGCGACTTGGAACTTCAAGGCAGGAATCCCTTACACAGCAGAGCTGGAGGAGCAAATCATGATGGATTTGGCCCAGCCCTATGTCCAAGGGTTGACCCTTTTGGGCGGGGAACCCTTTTTGAACACAGGGATTTTGCTGCCCTTGGTTAAACGGATTCGAAGAGAATTGCCTGACAAGGACATCTGGTCTTGGACGGGTTATACCTGGGAAGAGATGATGCTGGAAACAGAGGACAAGCTGGAATTGCTGGGGCTGATTGATATTCTTGTTGATGGTCGCTTTGATCGGACCAAGAAAAACCTCATGCTCCAATTTCGGGGTTCGTCCAACCAGCGCATCATCGATGTCCCCAAATCCTTGGCGACTGGGCAAGTCGTGATCTGGGACAAACTTAAGGATGGCCAACAAACCTACAACCCTGTGAATCGAGAAAGTTGAAAACCTGAGTAGGAACTCAGGTTTTTTAAGCGCTGAAAAAATTCCGAGGCGCTGTTTGGAATTTTTAGTATAAAAGATAAAGGCACCTCTAACAGATTGGCACAAACTTTTTGAATCTAGTGTTCGTTTTTTCTTTTTTAAAAAAGAGTATGGAATTGCTTTTTCATGCCGTGAGATAAAAGCGCAGGTGCCCTGGTGTTCATAGTCGTAGAGTCCTTTTTCCAAATGTGGTATAATGAGAGAATCAAGAAACGAAAGCGTGAAACAAATGTACGATTATCTAATTGTAGGAGCGGGTTTGTCAGGAGCCGTCTTTGCCTATGAAGCGAACAAAAGAGGGAAAAAGGTCAAGGTGATTGACAAGCGTAACCATATCGGAGGCAATATCTATTGTGAAGAGGTTGAGGGAATCAATGTGCACAAGTATGGCGCCCATATTTTCCACACCTCAAACCAGCGGATATGGGAATATGTCAACCAGTTTGCAGACTTTAATCAGTATATCAATTCTCCATTGGCTCATTACAAAGGGAAACTCTATAATCTTCCATTCAATATGAATACTTTTTATGCCATGTGGGGGACTAAAACACCGCAAGAAGTTCGGGAAAAGATTGCCTCTCAGACTGAGCATTTGAAGGATACAGAACCACAAAATCTAGAAGAGCAGGCGATTAAGTTAATTGGTCAGGACATTTATGAAGCTCTGATTAAGGGCTACACTGAAAAACAATGGGGACGTTCGGCGACTGATTTGCCCCCCTTTATTATCAAACGCTTGCCAGTTCGCTTTACCTATGACAACAATTATTTTTCAGATCGTTACCAAGGGATTCCAATTGGTGGCTATAATGTGATCGTTGAAAAAATGCTGGAAGGCATTGACCTTGAATTGGGAGTGGATTTCTTTTTAAATCGTGAAAAATGGGAACAATCAGCCACTAAGGTGGTCTTTACAGGCATGATTGACCAGTATTTTGACTACCAATATGGGGAACTCGAATACCGTGGTTTGCATTTTGAACATGAAGTGCTGGATATAGATAATTACCAAGGAAATGCGGTCGTTAACTATACCGAGCGAGACATTCCTTATACACGCATCATTGAGCACAAGCATTTTGAATTTGGGCAACAAGAAAAGACAGTCATCACAAAGGAATACCCAGTTGATTGGAAACGAGGCGATGAACCCTATTATCCAATTAATGATGCTGCCAATAATGCTCTCTTTGCTCAATATAGAAAAGAGGCGGACAAATTAGCTGATAAGGTCATTTTTTGTGGCCGCTTAGCTGATTACAAGTATTACGATATGCATGTCGTCATTGAACGGGCCTTGGAAGTGATTGAAGCAGAATTCGACTAATAGAGTAAAACGTAAGAGGGTTTCTTACGTTTTTTTGTGGTATTTTTTGAACAAAATGGTTTCAAAATTGAACATTTTTATTTTATTTTTATTTTTCGAAAAAATAAAAATAAACTTGTTTCGAAAGTAAACGCTTTTAATTTTAAACTATATAAACAGATTTCCTTGAAATTGATATAGTGGTTATAAGAAAAACAAGCCTCATTAGAGGAGAAAAAAGGAGAATCCTATGACTTTAGAAATGATTCTTGCCCTAGGCATACTGATTTTGATGATTGTCATGATTATGTCTGACAAGTTTGCTTTTGGTGCACCGCCACTTTTTGCCTGTCTCTTGTTAGTCGCAACAGGGCTAGCTACACCACAAGAAGCCTTTGCTGGATTTATCAATCCGAGTGTTATCATGGTTGCTGGTTTTATGGTTGTTATGGCAGCTTTGATGAAGACTAGTTTTATTGCCAAAGTGCAAGAGACGATGATTAACCTTGTTGAAAAAGGTGGTTATAAGAGTTATGGGCTCTTATTGATTGTCGTAATGTTGGGTGCCAGCCTTGCAGGTATGGGTTCTACTGGCTACTATGTGCTGATTCTATCACTTGTATCCACGATACCTTATAATAAAAAATTACCAACTTCCAAATTGATGATGCCATTAGGGTTTGCGACCAATCACCCGCTAGCTCCAATTAACGTTGCTTTGACTTATGGGTTGACAGTCAGTGTTCTTGAGACAGCTGGTTTTATGGATGGCGTATCCATGGTAAAATTCTCTCTTGTGAACTTAGTGCTATCATTAGGTTTCCTTACATGGAGTTTGGTTGCGTATCGTTTGCTTCCTGATCACCCATTGATGGATGAGGAAGAAGTTGAAGCGATGAAAGAACAAGAGTTGGCTGTTCCGATGATGTCACCATGGAAAGAAAAAGTGACCATCGCCATGTTTATTGTCAGTGTTATCGGTATGATGATGATGAATCAGCTTGGAAACGCAGCCTATGTTGTACCAGGCCTCTGTGCAGCAGTCTTGCTTTTCATTAATGCTCTTGATTTCCGTTCGGTTCGTGACAACATGGGAGCTCCTGTTATCTTGATGATGGCTGGTGTTATTGGTGTTGCGGATGCTCTTAACAACTCTGGTTTTACAAAAATGGTTGGTGACTGGGTTGCCAACGCGGTAGGAACTGATATTAGTCCATTCTTCTTAATTTTACTCTTTGTTTTCTTGACCAGTTCAAGTGCGACCTTTACAGGTTCAAACATGGGATCTGTCTTCATCTTTGCTCCAGTTGCAATAGCAACGAGTTTGAGTTTGGGATGGAATCCTCAAGCAGCAGCAGTTGCAGTTGTGATTTCAGGATGGAATGGTGGTTACATGCCAGTTGATGGAATGCCAGCAATGATTCTAGGTATGGGTAAATACAAGTTACCTCAGTTCTGGGCTTATTCTGTTCCAATGTATCTTGTACGGATTTTAGCTTTGACCATTGGAGCAATGCTCTTGTTCCCACCAGTTTAATGAAATGAAAGTATAGGGAGCTTTGCTCCCTTTTTTAGAAGCGTTAGAAAGAAGGTATGAGATGACAGTCAAACCATTGTGTCCACCAGAGATAAAACCTCGTTATGAGGATGTGCCTTTTGCAGAAGTGTTTCTCGATAATGGAGAACCCTATACCTTAAAAATGGATATTTACCAGAATCCGAATCAAACAGAACCAGGGCCGACAATTGTTTATATTTTTGGAGGTGGTTTTTTATGGGGTGAGTATAAACAGGTAACACAAAAAGCTGTTTATTGCAGGGATCTGGTACGATTGACAAAAGAAGGATATACAATTATTTCGGCAGACTATCGTTTAGCTAGTCAATCGATTTTTCCAGCTTGTATCCATGATGTTAAAGGGTTAATCCGTTTTTTAAAAGCAAATGGTCCTCAATTTTTGATCGATCCTGAACGGATTGGTGTTTTAGGGAATTCAGCAGGCGGCCATCTTGCAGCCATGTTAGCATTGAGTTCGAACTGTGAAGAATTAGAAGGAGAAGTTGGAGGGAACTTAGACCAATCGAGTTCAGTAAAAGTTGCAACTGTTTTTTATGGCGTATCTGATTTATTGGACACGTTAGCAGATAGTGCTCAAAGTCCGTTAAAAACCCAGAAATTAGCTGGAACAGAAATCGAAACGATTGGAAATGAGCAGGCGGCCCTCATCCCAGCTATTATTGTCGGGTATACAGGAGAGGGACGGACCTTAACTGATTTACATCGGGTGCTATTGACAGGAGATTGCCAACACAAAGATTGGTCTTATATTGAATTGCTGAGAAAATGCAGCCCAATATCTTATGCGCAATCATCTTGTCCGCCAATACTATTGTTGCATGGTGGGCAGGATGTGATTGTCAATCCATCACAAAGTCGCAAACTTTATGATGCTTTGGTAGCTTGTGGAGCAGATGCGACCTTGATAAATGTTTCAGGAGCAGGCCATGGCCCGTCATTAGGAGCAGCTGTTGATCAATTTGCTTATCAATTTTTAAAAGACAGATTATAAAAGGTTTTGGCAAGAGCCAAAACCTTTAATCTATTTTGAGATAGCGCCAAAGAGTTGTCCGGCTGATGCCAAGTTGTTTTGCTGTTTTAGTTTGATTCCCATTGTTGGCTTCCAGTACCATTTGGACAAGATCTTGATTGTAGTCAAATAGCGTTTTTTCTTCGATAATTTTTGGAAGAATTGCTGGGTTCTGTTCATATATTACTGCTTGTAAGTGGTTCTCGTGTTTTCTTTCTTCTGCAAGGACTTCGCTAACTTGATGCTCAGCAATGTAGGGTGAGGTTGAAGACAAGACTAACTTTTTAAGAACACGCTCTAATTGATAAAAATGACTTGTCCACTTAAATTCTTGCAATGTTTTGAAAGCTGTTGGTTCAAAGCCGATGACTTGTGTATGGCATTCGATATTTACCTTGTTTAACAGTAAGGTTATAATATTGGATAATTCTGCGTGACGTTCGGTTAGAGAGGCGGAATAGAGGCTAGCACAATTTAGATTGTTCATGATTTCTTGAAAAATTAATTTTTGTGGATCTGACTTGTGCGTAGTGTAAGTAAAAATAACGTTTTGCCGCTGTAGTAAGCTAGAATCATTAATAATATGGATGATTTTTTGTGCATCTTTGAGGGAAAGCTGTTCACAATGCTGAAATAGCAGAGTATTGTCGGTGTCTAACAGAGGACTAGTAGTAGAATTGGTTAAGTATTTCCAGAGTTTATCCCCTAACAGCTTGCAATTGATGGTGACTAAATTTTCAGTATGGTCTCTAAAATGCAGAAATGAAGTATAGGCTAGACTCGTCTTAATCGTTCCTTCTTCTCCAAAGATCATCATGGCGTTGTAGTGTTTTAATAGTTGAGGAAGTAAATTGAGATTCTTCTTTTGGATAAAAGAAGTAAACATCAGTTTTTTTGTGATATGATCCCGGATACTCTCTCGATTATTATAGGACAAACCGGCTTGTTGATGGATGATGGGAGGTGTCACAAGTTTGACTTCACAATGGAAAAATTCAGAGCTTTCTCCTAATTCTTGAATAGCGAGTTGATAGGTTTGCTTTCTAAAGTTGTGGTAGTATTTTGCTGGAGTTTCGATTTGCTCCTTGCGTTTTAAAAATCGTGTAATAGAGTGGGCTAATTCGGTAGTGATATTTGAAAATAGAGGAGTGAGTAGTTTGTCAAAGACAATGACTTCTAAAGACTGTTGTTGCATTGTTGCTTCTAGTAACTGATTTTTCTTTTTCACAATTTGTAAGTGTGAAACTTGAGATACAGCTTGATGATAAGCAGTTTGGATACTTTCCATTCCAGAGGTAATCAGTATGGTATTGATGGATAAGCTGAGAGCTACTTGATTTGTGATGGCATCACACAACATTAAATCATACCCTTCGTCTTTCAACTGAAGCAGAATATCTTTGGGATCTGTTGCGTTTTCAATGGTAAAAATTTTGATAGGGTACTGTAGGACATTGCATATAAGATGGGCATTCTTGGTAATGCTATCATAACCGACAATGGCAATATTCTGGCTATAATTTTGTGCCAGTTTAATACTGCTAAGAATATCGTAAATAGAAATGGAAATATCGATAACAGGAATATCGACAACCTGTTGGATTAAGTGGGCAGTGCCACCCCTAGAGATAATGCCGTCATAACCTTTTGAAGCCATATCGATGGCGAGTTGTTGACCTTCATCTAGATTGGCTGTATAGACATCTAAATGAATGTTGTTAAATTCTTGAGCCACTTCCATCATGGAATTTTGTAGTTCATTATAAGGTGCGATACCTAGTAAGTGAATAGTTTCCATCTCGATCTCCTGTGTTACATTTTTAGTCTATTTTATAAAAATATGATTAAAATAGCAACAAAATACTAAAGATGTTTCAAAATAATACACATTTAATAGCTGGCTACTGGGATATAGGAAATAAAAATTGTACACTAGTCATATATTCAGATGAAGGAGGTTAGGTTGTGATAAAATTAGTTGTTTTGGCCGATGATTTTACAGGAGCCTTAGATACAGGTGTCCAATTTTCAAAATTTGGAGCGAAGACTCATGTAACAACAAACTTAAATGTTAACTCCTCTTTCCTAGATAGTGATTGCGATGTTCTAGTCATTGATACTGAAAGTCGCTACCTTTCCTTTGAGGATTCCCACCATTTACTATTTACCCTTGGTCAACAAGTCAAAGAATTAAAGATTCCCTATCTTTACAAAAAAGTAGATTCGGCTCTAAGAGGAAATATTAGTAGTGAAATCAAAGCCATTCAAGAGGTGTATCAAGAAGAAGGATTAGCCATTATCCCAGCCTTTCCGGCTATCAATCGGACAGTGAAAAATGGTGTTCTCTATATCGAAGATAAGCCTGTTGCTGAAAGTGTATTCGGTCAGGATCCCTATGAACCGGTCCTTGAGAGCAATCTCATGATTCGATTAAAGAACGAGGCGAACCTATCTGTTCAACTTGCAAACCCAGAAAGTCTGTTGGAAGCAGGACAAGCCTATCTGTTTGATGCAAGCACCGATCAAGAATTGAACCTTATTGGAGAAAATCTTCAACATGCCAATCTACTATCTGTTACAGTTGGTTGTGCAGGTTTTGCTAAAGTCTTAGCCAAGTTTTTATTTGGGGAACAAGCTGAAAGTCATCTAAGACTAGAGCACCCGCTGACAGTAATTTGTGGTTCGGTCAATCCGATTACCCAAGAACAGGTCGCTCACGCGAAAGAAATAGGAGTAGCGGTCTTTAACTTAGATGGAAAGCAATTGCTAGAGAAAGATTATTGGCAGAGTTCTGCTGGTCAGAAAGACATCGAACAATTCTTGGAGAGCTTTGCTGAAACGGACTGTACGGTCTTTGAATCCTTTAGTCCAGAGACACTTGCTAGTATTACATCCTACTTAGAGAAGTCTGGTATGGAAAAAGAAGAAGTTCGTTTTCGAATTGGCACTTCTTTTGGCAACTTGTTTCAATCCTTTCTTGAAAAAAATGTTCACCGAACCTTTCTATTCACAGGTGGGGATACCCTATATCAATCTATGCAAGTGATTGGCATAAGCGATTTGTTTCCGGTTGGTGAAGTGAGTCCTGGTGTAGTTTTATCCCATTTTAATTGGGAAGGGAATACTATATATGTTTTAACAAAATCAGGTGGATTTGGCCACCCGTCCTTAATAGAGGATATCATGCACTTAATTAAAAAGGAGAGCCCATGCTAATTGATTATAATTTAAAAATGCCCAAGCAAGTGATTGCTGGTGAGAATGCACTAGAACAACTGGAAACCATTTTAACATCTGGTATCAAAAAAGTTGTTCTATTTACAGATAAAGGTATCTTGGGACTTGGACTAACGGATGTAGTTCAGGACTTGGTCACTGCTAAAGGTCTCGCATTAACTGTCTTATCGGATATTCCTGCTGAGCCAACCTACCATGAAGCCCAAGCCATTGTGGACCAATTCAAGGGCGAAAAAGCAGATTTCATCATTGCTGTTGGTGGAGGCTCCGTGATGGACGTAGCCAAGTTGGCCTCTATTGGTGCAACAGATGCTTATACTGTTAAAGATTTATTAGATGAGCCACTACTTGGTAAAAAACAGGTTCCAACCCTAATGATTCCAACGACAGCGGGAACGGGTGCAGAAGCGACGCCAAATGCCATTGTTGGAGTTCCTGAAAAAGACTTAAAAATCGGGATTGTCAATCCAGAAATGATTGCAGATTATGTTATTTTAGATGGTCGGCTAATAAAAAATTTACCGCTAAAAATTGCTGCAGCAACCGGTGTTGATGCTATGTGCCATGCCATTGAATGTTTCACTTCCAACAAACGCAATCCATTCAGTAATACATTTGCCCTGGAAGCCTTTGATCTGATTTTTAATAATATCATTGAAGCTTGTCAAAATCCTGATGCGATTGAAGCCAAAAATAAGATGTTACTCGGATCGTTTTATGCTGGTGTCGCCATTACCGCTTCAGGTACGACGGGGATCCATGCTTTATCTTATCCGCTTGGAGGGAAGTACCACATTGCTCATGGTGTCTCCAATGCCATTTTGCTGATGCCAGTTATGACCTTCAATGAGCCAGTTATCAAAGACTTATTTGCAGAAGCCTATGATCGTGTTGTCCACGATGGGGATCGCAGTCTATCAGTAGAAGAAAAATCCAAGTATATCTTGACAGAGATGGGACGAATTGTAGAAGTCCTTGAAATTCCAACAAGCTTAAAAGAATTCGATGTCCCAGAAGAAGATTTAGAAGGTTTGGTGGAAGCAGGAATGCAAGTGACCCGTCTTCTTGTGAACAACATGCGTGAAATCACAGCTGCCGATGCACGTAATATTTATCAACAAGTTTTGTAAAAGGAGAAAGAAATGGTCTCAGTAAAAGGAATTATCGCCCCAATTATTACCCCGATGAATGAGGATGAATCCATCAATTTAGATGAATTTCGTAACCAGGTTGACCGATTAATTGAAAGTGGTATCCATGGTATCTTTGTTTTTGGCACAAATGGGGAGAGCTACATCTTATCAGAAGATGAGAAATTAGAAGTAATTAAAGTTGCTGTTGAGCAAACCGCAGGTCGTGTTCCAGTTTATGCCGGAACTGGTTTAAATGGTACAAAAGATACGATTCGTTTTTCCTTAAAAGCAAAGAAATTAGGAGTGGACGCCCTTTCGATTATCACACCAGGTTTTGCGGCGGCTTCACAAGATGAACTCTACACACATTTTAAAACGGTAGCAGAAGCGGTTGACCTACCAATTATCTTGTATAATATTCCAGCTCGTACTGGAAATGCCATTGCCCCAGCTACTGTCGGTAAGTTGAGTCAGATTCCAAATATTGTGGGCGTTAAGGATTCGAGTGGGAACTTTGACAATATCTTGCAATACATTGAGCAAAGTCGAGATGCAGAAGATTTTGTCGTTCTTTCAGGAAACGACTCCTTGATTCTTTGGACCCTGTTAGCAGGTGGTACTGGAGCCATTGCTGCTTGTTCCAATGTTTATCCATACACTTTGTCACAAGTGTATGAAGAATTTGTTGCTGGAAATATGGAGCGTTCACGAGAACATCAAGATTCCATTCGTTCTTTCCGAAATCTATTTAAATATGGTAATCCAAATACCATTGTCAAATATGGAGTAGCTGAACTTGGTCATCCAGTTGGAAAAGCGCGTGCACCGTTCAACCATCTTTCGGATGAAGGTTTGGAAGCATTGCGTCAAGTTTTAGCAGATAACAAAGAAAAAGGGATGAAATAGGAGAAGTACCATGACAAAAAAAATCATAGGCATAACCTTAGGAGATCCCGCTGGGATTGGTCCAGAAATTTCCATTAAGGCCTTGGCTAAAAAAGAACTCTATGATCGTTCGAAACCGCTATTAGTTGGCGATTTATCGGTAGTATCTTACTATTTGGAAAAACACCCTGAACTTGGTTTGGAAGTTCATGTTATCGAAAAACCGAGCGAGGCAAAATTTGAACATGGCACGATTGATTTAATTGATTTAGGCTTGGTTGATATGGCACATTTTGCAATTGGGGAAGTATCTGCAGTCGGAGGAGATGCAGCTTTCCAATATGTAAAAAAAGTCATTGAGTTAGCCCTAGCAAAAGAAATTGATGCGACTGTTACTAATCCACTGAATAAAGAAGCCATGAATTTAGGAGGCCATCACTATGCGGGCCATACAGAAATTTATGCTGATTTGACCGGGACCGAGAAATACACCATGATGTTGGCAGATGGTAACTTGAGAGTTGTTCATGTTTCCACTCACGTTTCGCTTAGAGAAGCCTGTGACCGTGCTACCAAAGACCGTGTATTGGATGTCATTCGGATTGCAGATAAGGCTTGTAAAAATTTGGGGATTGAAAATCCACGCATTGCAGTTGCTGGCTTGAATCCTCATTGTGGAGAGAATGGTCTCTTTGGTACAGAAGAGATTGAACACATCAATCCTGCCGTTGAAGCCGCAAAAGCAGAAGGCATTAACGCCTTTGGCTCTCTTCCAGCAGACACCCTTTTCTCAAAAGCTAATGGAGGCATGTATGATATTGTTGTTGCCATGTACCATGATCAGGGGCATATTCCTTTGAAGCTCTTAGGGTTTGTCTATGATCAAGAAACGACATCATGGAAAGCAGTGCAAGGGGTCAACATTACATTGGGGCTTCCGATTATTCGCACATCAGTTGACCACGGTACAGCCTTTGACCAAGCAGGACACTTCACAGCTAGTGAATTAAGCCTTGAAAATGCTATTGATTACGCCATTCGGCTAGCAGAAAACTCATAATAGGAGAACAGGCTATGATTATTGACCGCATTGAGAATTTACTTGCTTATCAAGAACTTCTTCCTAATCTAGGCCATGCTTTAGAAGCTGTCGAAACTCTCAAGGACAATTGGACGGAGGGAGAACGCTATCCGTTTGAGGGTGGATTTGTCTTCTTTCAAAAGGGCGAAACCAAGCCACTTTCTCAATCACAATTTGAGGCTCATCGACAATATATAGATGTTCAGTTGGTATTAGAAGGCGAGGAATACATGGGCTTAAGTAGCCCAGAGCATGTTGCTATCTCGATTCCTTATGATGAGCATAAAGATGTTGAAAAATATGAAGGCGAGACCCATCATATGATGAAGGTATCAGCAGGCATGGGCTATATTTGCTTTCCGGCAGATATCCACAAGGCCATCTTCCATGTAGATGAGCCCTTAGCCTTCACCAAAGCAGTTATCAAATTAAAAAAATAAAAAAGAGGTATAAAAAATGGTTAAACTTCCAAGTGTACGTGTTTCAGAACCAAATGGTATTGTCTACCGTGATGAGTTTTTGAATATTGATTTCGGACTTATTCCTACCGGTGGGAATGCGACAGCCCATGCTCCTGCCTTGATTGAGACAGAAGATGGTGGGCTCCTATGTGCATGGTTTGCAGGATCCTTTGAAGGATCTGGGGATATCTCAATTGCGGTATCCAAATTAGATCCAGAAACCCAAGTTTGGTCTGAAGCTGTTATTGTTTCAAAAGGAGAAGACCGTTCAGAACAAAACCCAGCCTTCTTCCGTCATCCAGAAGGGCAAATTTGGTTGATTTACACATCACAATTGAGCCGTCAAGAAGGCAAGGACAACATGCAGTTCACATCAATTATCATGGTGCAAAAATCATCCGATGAAGGCCAATCATGGAGTGAACCAGAAGTTCTTTTCCCTGAAGAAGGAACCTTCTCAAGACAAGCCATCCAAATTTTGAGCAATGGTCGTTGGATTTTTGCAACATGGATTTGTGAAGATTCACCAGAAGGATTGACCAATGATCCAACTGAATTCCGAGTATCAGATGATGCAGGTCAAACCTGGAAAGTAGTCCGCATGCCAGATAGTGCTGGACGTGTTCACGCTAACTTAATTGAAGTAGAGCCAGGTCACCTTGTTGCCTTTATGCGTAGTCGCTTTGCAGACAATGTCTATATCAGTGAATCACATGATTTCGGCGATAGCTGGACAGTACCTGAAAAAACGGTTTTAGACAACAACAATGCCAGCATCTCAGCCATCAAATTGCAATCTGGAGAAATTGCCTTGGCTTACAATGATAATGCCAGTCGCAACGCTGAGTTCGGGAAAGTCTCTTGGCCAGGATTACGCAATCCAGTTGCGGTATCTATTACAGAAGACTTTGGCAAAACCTGGCCAATTGGTCGTGTCTTTGAACAGGCGGAAGGCTACATTGGAGCTGAAAATAGAACCAACAACAAGCAATACGAGTATCCAACCTTGTACCAAACAAAAGATGGTTTGCTCCACTTAGTATATGCTTACAGAAACAGATTGTGTGTCAAATATGTTCGTTTCTCACTGGAAGACCTATTTGGCGCCAAACGTGAGAGCGAAGGCCTCTACAATCCAACTTCAGGTGCTGGAGTTGAAAAATAAAGACCAGTTCTATCATTATTGAGAGTATAAAAAAGAGAACGCTAGCTAGGTAGGTGTTCTCTTTTTTGACAAAAAACCGAAAAAAGCCCGAGGCAGTACTCGGACTTCTTCCACATATCAACATACCCCCTGCAGGGCTCGAACCTGCGACCCATAGATTAAGAGTCTACTGCTCTACCAACTGAGCTAAGGAGGCAAAAAAAGAAAATGCTGTATTGGTACCGGTAATTCATGATTTGTATTGATCCCGCGCAAAAATAGCAGGTGGGTAACGCGTTTCAAACTTAGTCGCTTCCGTGTGAGACGGCTTGCATACTGCTTGAAATCTCTTGTTTCCCTAGTAATACAAAAATAGTCGGTCAACACATAGGTATGAATTCGTATACCACAGCAGTTTTTCTATTTCTATGCTTTCATTGTATCACATTTTTAAAAAAATTCAAGAGAAAATCGAAAATTTAGAAAACGCTTACTAAAAAATCCTCTTTTTCTTAGTGTTTTCCAGCTTTTAATTCTTTTATTTTCTCCAAGGTCATCCCTAGTGCCCGCTCGTATTTTCCAGTATCATTTGGGGTAAAATAGCTGGCGCTTTTGAGCTTATCTGGTAGGTATTGTTGGTCGACCCACTTTTCAGGATAGGCGTGTGGGTATTTGTATTCGATGGCATTGCCCAATTCCTTGCTACCAGCATAGTGGCCATCCCGAAGGTGGCGTGGTATGGGAAGGCTACCGGATTTCCGCAAATCAGCCAAGGCCGCATCCATGGCCTGGTAGGCTGAATTGGACTTGGGTGACAGGGCTAAGTCGACCACCACATTGGCAATTAAGATACGGGCTTCAGGAAAGCCAATTCGTTGGGCGGCATCTAAGGCTGTAACGGTATGGATTTGGGCCTCTGGATTGGCCAGGCCAATGTCTTCGTAGGCAATGACGGTCAGCCGTCTAGCCAGACTGGGTAGATCTCCAGCCTCAATTAAGCGGGCAGCATAGTGGAGGCTAGCATCGACATCCGAGCCACGGATGGATTTTTGGAGGGCAGAAAGGACATCGTAATGACCATCTCCGTCCTTGTCCATGGTAATGTAGCTGCGTTGCAGGCTATTTTCAACCGTGTCTAAGCTGATGTGGCGCTTTCCGTCTTGGTTTGGCTTGGTTGACATAACCGCCAAGTCAAGGGAGTTGAAGGCAGAGCGCAAATCCCCATTGGTTGCGGTGGTAATGAAATCAAGCGCCTGGTCTTCGATGGTCACCTCAAAGTCAAAGCCACGTTCGTTATCAGTAAGGGCTGTTTGAATAGCCCGTTTGATCTCTTCATTGGACAAGGGTTCCAGCTCAAAAATTTGCACCCGGCTTCGAATCGCTGGTGTCACGGAGAAAAAGGGATTCTCGGTCGTGGCCCCAATCATGATAATGGAGCCATTTTCCAGCAAGGGCAGGAGAAAGTCTTGTTTGGTCTTGTCCAGCCGGTGAATCTCGTCGAGCATAAGAACTAAGCCACCCGAAAATTTGGCTTCTTCAGCGATTTCTTGTAGTCGCTTTTTGGTATCGGTGGTAGCATTAAAGGTCCGAAAGGCGAACTGGGTTGTTCCTGCGATGGCTGAGGCGATGGAGGTTTTCCCAATCCCGGGCGGTCCGTATAAAATCATGGAGGACAGCATATTGGCTTCCACCATACGACGGATTATTTTTCCTTCACCGACCAGGTGGGTTTGCCCGATAACTTGGTCAATGGTTTTGGGCCGCATTCGTAGGGCAAGATTGTCTGGCATGTTGGGTCCTCCTCAAGGTTTTCAGTGGCTTTATTATACCAAAAAACACAGCAAATGGGCTGTGTTTTGTTAGTTATCATAATAAAAGGTGACGGTTTCATCAGACGACTGCATTTCTTGTAGAGCTTTCTCATTGGAACGAAAGACTGTTAGCGTCTCCTCACTGAAATAGTCTGTGTTCAGGCTGTCTACGAAAACGGAGAGAGAAATGGTAGCCTTGTCCAGTAGCAAGGTATCTTCTTCAATCCGAAAATTGATGTTGGACCAATCTCCTTGCTCAAACTCCTGAAGGAGCAGCTCATGGGCAGCCAAGGCTTCCGGCTCGCTTGTCGCTGGAAGAATACTTGCCAAAGTCTGTTGAAATTGCTTTTTGTCTGCAATGAGATCATGGAGCGTAATTTCTTGACCGGCTTCCGTAGCGTAAAAAGTCTCTGGACGCTTTTCCTTGGCCAAGTAGACCTCTAAGCCTTTTGTTCGGTAGGTTTGACTGACGACCTCGTAGGCGGTGACATTTTTTAAATTGCTAGGTAGGGTTTGTGGGTATACGATGACCCATTCTTGAAAGAGCAGATTCTGCTTCTTGATGCGGGTCTGCTCAACTTCTGTTTTGATGTATTGGCTAATGGCAGTTTTGTCATCTTTTTGAGTGAAGATGTGCACTTGTGTTTCGGTAGGGTTGCTAACAAGGTGTCCAATGGCATCAATGGGTGTATCCTCAATAATAGCCAAATTCTGCACACGAAAGAGTTCGTTAAAGCGTGTTTGCTGCGCCTTTCGGATGCCCCAAATTCCAATGCCTGTAAGGGCCAAACAAAGACCGATTGTTATCAAAAAGACAGAACGTTTTTTCATGATCATCCCTCCTTCCTATCCTTATTTTACCACAACAAAGCAGCTTTAAAAACGCTTGCTAGACTTGTGGTTTGTTTTTTTAGGAAAGTTGAGATGGAAAGCCCTATAAAGTGGTATAATAGAAGTAATGAAAAGGGGATAAAAATGAGTAAATTTGGATTTTTAACGATTTTAGAAGAAGAATTGGACAAGCAGTTGGATTATGATTTTGCCATGGACTGGGACAAGAAAAACCACGCAGTGGAAGTAACCTTTGTCCTAGAAGCCCAAAATACCCAAGGTGTTGAAACCATTGACGATCAGGGACAAGCAACGACAGAAGACATCGTGTTTGAAGACTATGTCCTCTTTTACAATCCTGCCAAATCGCAGTTTGATACGGATGATTACTTGGTGACTATTCCTTATGAGCCGAAAAAGGGCTTGTCGCGCGAGTTTTTGGCTTACTTTGCCCAGTTCTTAAATGATACGGCGACCGATGGCTTGAGTGACCTCATGGATTTCTTGGCGGACGAGACCGCGGTTGATTTTGGCTTGAAATGGGATGCCCAAGCCTTTGAAAAAGGCAGAGCAGAGATCCTTGAGACGGAGTATTACGGATATCCAAGGTATTAGGAGGTTTTATGGAGGTATAGTAAATGTCAGGTAGGCAAGATAGACAAGCAAATTCAGCTATTTTAGGTTATAGCTATCAATTTTTGCACACAATAAAAGACATGTTAAGTGGTGGTGAGGAAGAAAAATTTTTATTAGAAGGTATAGAAGATTTAGATGTTATCAAATCGGACGAAATTGATTTAATTCAGTATAAATATCATGAAGAGAAAAATTTAAGTAATAGCTTGGTGGCAAAGCCGATTACATTGATGTATAATCATTTTTTGCAACATGAAAATAGTTCTTATAAATACCGATTATTTATCAAAGGGAAAAATAATAATTTTGAAATAAATGTAAGTAACTTTCAAAAAATGTTTAAAATAAAAGCTTCTAAAGAGCATCAGATTACAACAAAAAATGATGAAGGTAAGATTGTCCCTGATGAGGATTATCAAGATAGTTGTAAAATTAATTCGTTCATTTCTAAATTTGAACTGCAAGAAGTTCCTGATTTTGAAGCTCTTGAAAAAGAAGTGATTGCATTAATTAGAGATACTTTGAATATTTCAGACAAAGAGAGTGAGTGTCAAGTTTATCCATTTGCTTATAAGTGGGTTAATGAGAAGTCACGACAAAAAGAAAAATCCAATAGGTGGACTACTAAAGTCGAATTTATTAATGAATTATGCTCTACTAAAAAGCAAAATGATTTTTCGTTAATGAAACGCCTGTATGGAGAAAAAATTGTTGTTAAAAAAATAAAAGAAGAATTAAAAAACAAAAATGTTAAGAAAAATTCAGTTGACCATGTTTTTGTTATCAATAATCATGATAGTCATGACACTGCACAGTTGATAACTAATTTAGTTAAAAAGTTTACTTATAGAGAAAATAAAAATGATATAAGAGTTCCACTATTTATTGTGGAGAATATGTCTAATTTGAAGAAAGAAATTGTAACCATCAGTCGAACTGAGAATCTAGCTTTAGTTTTTAATGATGGTTTTGAAGATTATGGTTTTGACCAGTCTGTTTTTAATAGGGAGTACATCGTCACAGGTAATCCAAAAATTTTAAAGACAAATTATAATTTTAAGATAATTTCCAAACAAACCTACCTGGAAAAAAAGATAGAACTAAAAAATCCTGCCTATTTCTTCATTAGAGAGACTATAGAAGTGGAAAATTCTTCTAAAGTATTTTTATTAAATGGATTAGAGAATAACAGTATTTTATCAATTTTTAATAATTAAGAGGTGTAAATATGACTGCGAAAGATGATCAGTTAAGAGTTATAAGTTTTGAACCTAATTTAGTTCAGATAGAAATCGTTGATTTCGATAAGTGGAAACAACAAAATACATCTTCTGAAATAAAATTAGGTTCAATTTTAAAAATTGAAGATGGCGATAATAATAATATTTTATGTCAGGTTAAAAGTTTTAAGATGGTTGAAAAACACCCTGAGAATAGTGCAGTAGAAATTAATTCATATCAAGGTAAGTTCTTACTAAATACTCAACCAATTGGCAGAATACAAGGTGATGTATTTAAAAAAGGTATTCATGACATCAGTATTCCACCTAATGGAATCAGTATTGCAACAGATGAAGAGCTAAAATTAATTTACTCTATGCAGACAGGTGCTGCATTGGATTTTGCAAAACATCGAATAAATGACGATATCAATATTGTTTCTGATGGTGATAAGTTATTCTCTAAACATTTAGCAGTGGTTGGTTCAACAGGGTCTGGGAAATCGTGCACTGTAGCAAAAGTTATACAGGAATTAAAGGTAGAAAATGAAGAAAAGAATAATACTCACCTCCTACTGTTTGACATTCATGGAGAATATAGAAGTGCTTTTCCGAATTCACACTATCTATCTATTGAGGATAATACTCTGACGATTCCATACTGGTTAATGAACTCCGAAGAGTTAGAAGATCTGTTTATTGAGAGCTCTGATTTAAATTCTTATAACCAAGTTTCGCAGTTTAAGTTTGCTGTTACTGAAAATAAGAAGCATCATAATCCTAACCTTGAAAATATTACTTACGATACACCAGTGTACTTTGATATCAACGAAGTACTAAATTATATCAAAAATAAAAATGCCCAGACACACTTTAGTAAAGATGGTGAAGAGTTTTTAGCCATCATAGGTACAGAAGGTGGTCCTAAATCGCTAGAGGAGTTTGATAGTTTATGGTGGGATAGTATTGATTTTGCACCTTCTTCCGGTCAAGTTACAAAAACTGTATTTGGAGCAAAGATTACAAAGGCTGGAGGTTTCAATGGAGAATTTGAGCGCTTTATTTCTAGGATGGAGACAAAGTTAAAAGATAAGAGGCTAAAATTTCTTTTACATGCAAAAATGGAAAAAGAAAAAACATCAAAGCAACTTTTCATAGAACATCTTCAAAATATTATTGGCTATACTCCTGAAAACGAAAGTAATATCACTATTATTGATTTAAGCTCCATTCCGTTTGAAATTGTATCAATTGTAGTATCAATTGTTTCACGTATGCTATTTGACTTTTCATATGCAAAAACTAAGAAATCTGGTGATAATGATACTCCTTTTATGGTAGTGTATGAAGAGGCTCATAAATACATACCTAGAAATAACGAAACTAGATATAGAAATACAAGATTAGCGGTAGAACGTATCGCAAAAGAGGGGCGAAAATATGGTTTGTCTGCAATGATTGTTAGCCAAAGACCGTCAGAATTATCTAGTACTGTCTTTTCACAATGCACAAATTTTATTATTATGAGACTAACAAATCCAGATGATCAATCTTATGTCAAACGACTTCTTCCCGAAGCTTCTATGAATTTTGGAGATGAATTGTCGTCATTAGAACAGAGAGAAGCCCTGCTGGTTGGTGATGCCTTTACAACACCAACTATTTGTAAAATAAAAGATGCTGCCCCAACACCTAAATCAGATGATGTGAAATTCTTTACTTTATGGAAAGAAGAATGGAAAGATATAACCTTTGATGAATTACTTTAAGACAGAATTGGAAACGAGACTCATATGAACAACTGGCAAGAATTAACCATCACCATCAACCGTGAGGCAGAGGAGATGGTGAGCAACTTATTGATTGAGACGGGAAGTCAGGGTGTGGCCATTAGCGACACGGCAGACTACCTCGACAAGGAAGATTTGTTCGGAGAGATTGTACCGGAAGTGGCACAGTCCGACCGAATTGCGGTGACCGCCTACTATCCTTATACAGTGGATTTAGATGCTGTCAAAGCAGAGCTGGAGACAGGTCTTGCAGCGTTAGCGGATTTTGGGGTGGATGCTGGAGACATTCAGATTTCTAGCCAAGAATTAGCCGAGGAAGACTGGGCAGACAACTGGAAGAAATACTACGAGCCTGCTCGCATTACCCACGATTTGACCATTGTGCCAAGCTGGACAGACTATGAAGCGGGAGCGGGTGAAAACATCATCAAGCTAGACCCAGGCATGGCCTTTGGGACAGGGACCCACCCGACCACCAAGATGAGCCTTTTTGCCCTGTCACAAGTCCTTCGCGGTGGGGAGACCGTGATTGATGTGGGGACTGGTTCGGGTGTCCTTTCTATTGCTAGTTCACTCCTAGGGGCAAAAGAGATTTATGCTTATGACTTGGATGATGTGGCGGTGCGTGTGGCTCAAGAAAATATCGAGCTCAATCCCAATATGGACAATGTCCATGTGGCAGCAGGCGACCTTCTAAAAGGTGTGGACCATGAGGCGGATGTCATCGTGGCTAATATTTTGGCAGACATTCTCATTCACCTGACAGAAGATGCCTACCGTTTGGTCAAGGACGAAGGTTACCTGATTATGTCTGGTATCATCTCTGAAAAATGGGACATGGTCCGAGATTCAGCTGAAAGCGCAGGCTTTTTCCTTGAAACCCATATGGTGCAAGGTGAGTGGAATTGCTGCGTCTTTAAGAAGACGGATGATCGTTCTGGTGTGATTGGAGGCTAGATGCAACAGGATTTTGTAAGTAATTCATTTAAATGATACTTTTACTAATAAAAGATGACTTTAAGGAACATTGAGAGGGAAAAATGGTAGTAGAACAACAAATGAAGTATGCCGTTGCATTTTGTGTAGATTTTCAATATGCTGATAAGGTTTTAACCACAATGAAGTCTATTTGTGCCCATAATCGCAACATTCGCTTTTATATTTTGAATAATGATTATCCCCAAGGTTGGTTTTTATCCGTTCGTCGGAAACTTGCTGCACTTGATTGTGAGATTGTTGATGCAAAAGTTACACCAATCGAATGGGAGGGGCATACGCACGGACATATTTCAAATGCAGCCTATTCTAAATTTTTAGTCTCAGATGTTGTAGAAGAGGATGTTGTCCTTTATTTAGACAGTGATATTATTGTCACAGGGGATATCACGCATTTGTTTTCGATTGATTTTCAAGGAAATAAAATCGCTGCAGTCAATGACTGTGATGAGCAGACAGATTTGTGGTTTTTTGGGATTGAGGATACCTTCAATTCGGGTGTTATCTTGTTTAATAATCGCCTTTGCCGACAAGAAAATATCTCCCAACAATTGATGGATACTTTCCATGAAGTCAAAGAGAAGATTAGTCTTGGGGACCAAAGTGTCTTAAATATTGTATTCAAAGATAGTTGGTTGAATTTAGGTGTGAATTATAATTGTTTATTAGTCGCAAATTTAAATAATACTTGGGAAAGAAGGGGGCATAATTTTGGTAAGATTACTGAATTGCCAACTATTTTACATTACTGTTCTGTGGACAAGCCGTGGTCTAGTTATTGCTGGATGCAACAAAAAGAATTGTGGTGGTATTACTATGATTTAGAATGGCATGAGATTGCGATGGGAACAAGACCCCTATCTGTCCGTCCTAAAAAGAAATACTTGACCTTAACCAATAGTGGAGATATCGAACAACTAGAAACACTGGCTAAATCTTTGCCAGAGCATGAATTCCATATTGCAGCTCATACTAAATTTTCTCCGAATGTTGTTGCTCTGACAAAGTATCCAAACATAAAGATACATCCAGTTGTTTTAGATTTTATCTTAGAAGATTTAATGAAAGAGTGTGACGCTTATTTAGATATTTGCTATGGTTCAGAGGTTGGAGGCATTATTTCCAAAATTCATGCCCTTGAAAAGCCAATTGTGGCATTTGACTTCCTAAGCAAAGATGCTTCTGGGGGAAGTACCCTATTTGCTAGAGAAAATGTTGCAGATATGATTGACTGGCTTAAAAATAATTGCTAATATCGCTATTGTTACGATAAGCAAAACAATCCACCATAAAAATTTTGGCAGAGAAAAGATGGAAACGAAAGAGGAGGCTCGATGCAACAGTATTTTGTAAAAGGAAAAGCAGAAAATCCAGTGACCATCACTGATAAGGAAACAGCGAAGCACATGTTTTCGGTCATGCGCTTGGCAACAGGTGATGAGGTGGTCTTGGTTTTTGATGATGGGGTGAAACGCCTGGCACGCGTCCTCTCCAGCCAAGACCAGCAGTTTGAACTGGTGGAAGAGTTAGCAGAAACTGTAGAGATGCCTGTTGAGGTGACCATCGCTTCAGGTTTTCCAAAAGGCGACAAGCTAGAGCTCATTAGTCAAAAAGCGACCGAACTGGGCGCGTCGGCTATCTGGGCCTATCCTGCTGACTGGTCTGTGGTCAAGTGGGACGGCAAGAAGTTGGCCAAGAAAGAGGACAAGCTGGCCAAGATTGTCTTAGGCGCTGCAGAGCAGTCCAAACGTAACCGTGTGCCAGAAGTCAAACTCTTTGACAGCAAGAAAGACTTACTAGATCGCCTTGCTGATTTTGACAAAATTTTTATCGCCTATGAGGAAACCGCTAAGGCAGGAGAACTCTCTGCGCTGGCTCAGGAATTAGCCTTGGTCACACCGGGCCAAAAACTCCTCTTTGTCTTTGGCCCAGAAGGTGGAATTTCACCGCAGGAAATCGATGCCTTTGAGGCTTCTGGTGGCATCAAAGTGGGCCTTGGCCCTCGGATAATGCGAACAGAAACGGCTCCGCTTTATGCCCTGTCGGCAGTGAGTTATGCTTTGGAGATGAATTAAAAAACCTTGCACCGCAAGGTTTTTTCTAGTGTTTCCATTTGTCGCTGAAGCGGACTTTGATTTCTTGATAGGTCTCTTATTGGCCAGTAATGAAGTTACTATTGCCGAGAGGGATGCCATTTTAAGATTGACTTTGCAGAGCATGCGTTGGAAAGGACTGAGTTTGCTCAGATAGGGTTGATTGTCAAAAAGGATCATGGACAAATATTCTTGATCGGTCATCGTTTTGAGGTCGACATTTTGGATATGATTCCAAGGATTTTGTACTGGATTTCCTTTTTTACTTACTAAAAGTTTATTTTCTCTTCTTATAGCACAATCAGGCGGTTTTCCGCCTTTTTCTTTCGGGTAAAAAGTGTTAAAATGATACTAATCACGAAAGAAGGATTCTGTAAATATGAAAGAAATAAACATGACAGGAGAAGAAGTCGTTGCTCTCTCCCGTCAATATATGCCCAAGGAGGATGGAGACTTTGTTCAAAAGGCACTGGACTACGCGGTCGATGCCCACAAAGAACAGTACCGTAAGTCTGGCGAGCCCTATATCATTCATCCGATTCAAGTAGCGGGTATTTTAGCGACCCTAAAACTAGATGCCGTCACAGTTGCCTGTGGTTTTTTGCACGATGTGGTGGAAGATACAGAAGTCACTCTAGACGATATGGAAGCCGCTTTTGGTCCTGAAGTACGGATGATTGTCGATGGGGTAACTAAGCTTGGTAAAGTGGAATACAAGTCGCACGAAGAACAACTAGCGGAGAACCACCGGAAAATGTTGATTGCCATGTCCAAGGACATGCGGGTCATCTTGGTGAAATTAGCCGACCGCCTGCACAACATGCGGACCCTCAAACACCTCCGCAAGGACAAGCAGGAGCGGATTTCCCGAGAAACCATGGAGATTTATGCTCCACTTGCTCACCGTTTGGGGATTTCTTCTATTAAGTGGGAGCTGGAAGACATGTCCTTCCGCTATCTCAATGAAGTTGAATTTTACAAAATCACCCACATGATGTCTGAAAAACGTCAGGAGCGGGAGCAACTGGTGGCTGAAGTCGTTGATAAAATAAAGGAATACGCAGGAGAGCGCCATCTTGAAGGAAAAGTCAATGGTCGTCCCAAGCACATCTATTCCATTTATCGGAAGATGCATGATAAGAAAAAACGCTTTGACCAACTCTACGACTTGATTGCCATTCGTTGCATTATGGAAACGGCTAGTGATGTCTACGCCATGCTGGGCTATATCCATGAATTGTGGCGTCCCATGCCAGGCCGGTTCAAGGACTATATTGCCAATCCCAAAGCCAATGGTTACCAGTCCATTCATACGACTGTGTATGGACCAAAAGGCCCGATTGAATTCCAGATTCGGACCCGGGAAATGCACCAGGTTGCTGAATACGGGGTTGCGGCCCACTGGGCCTATAAGCGTGGCGGCAATGCGACTGCTAAACAAAGCGAGCTACGTTGGATCAACAATTTGATTGAATTGCAGGCCGATTCTGGGGACGCCAAATCCTTTGTGGATTCGGTTAAGGAAGATATTTTCACAGAACGCATTTATGTCTTTACACCAGACGGCTCTGTCCGTGAATTGCCCAAGGATTCTGTTCCGATTGACTTTGCCTATGAGATTCACACAAAGGTTGGAGAAAAAGCTACAGGCGCCAAGGTCAATGGCCGCATGGTGCCGTTGACAACCAAGCTAAAAACGGGTGACCAGGTAGAAATCGTGACCAACACCAATTCCTTTGGACCGAGCCGGGACTGGATTAACTTGGTGAAGACCCACAAGGCCCGCAATAAAATCAAGCAATTCTTTAAAAACCAAGACAAGGAACTCTCGATTTCCAAAGGACGCGAATTGGTTCAAGCCCTCTTGCAGGAAAATGGTTATGTGGCCAATCAATATTTTGACCGCAAGCACATGGACGAAGTTTTGCAAAAAACTAGCTACAAAACAGACGATGCTCTTTTTGCGGCAGTTGGTTTTGGTGAAGTTTCCGCTACTTCGATTTTCAATCGCTTGACGGAAAAAGAACGCCGGGAAGCCGAACGGGCTAAGGCAAAAGCGGTTGCGGATGAGTTAGTTAACGGTGGTGAAGTTAAACAAGATAACAAAGATAGCTTGAAAATCCGTCACGAAGGTGGCGTGGTAATTGAAGGGGCATCTGGTCTTCTTATCCGAATCGCCAAGTGTTGTAACCCAGTTCCGGGTGATACCATTGCAGGCTACATTACCAAGGGACGTGGAGTGGCTGTCCATCGGGTGGACTGCATGAACCTCAAGAGCCAAGACAATTACGAAGCGCGGTTGATTGATGTGGATTGGGAAGCTGAAAATAGCTCCAAGGAATATATGGCCAATATTGATATTTATGGCCTCAATCGCTCTGGTCTTTTGAACGATGTTTTGAAAGTTTTGACCAATTCCAGCAAGAACATTTCAACTGTTAATGCCCAACCGACCAAAGACATGAAGTTTGCGACCATCCACGTTTCCTTCGGAATCGAAAACCTCGCCAGCCTCACAACAGTAGTAGATAAAATCAAATCTGTACCAGAGGTCTATTCCGTTAAACGAACGAATGGTTAAAAAGGTCCGGGGGACCTTTTTAATCGGGAAATGGGGAAAGGAGTTTCTTTCCTCAACAAGGTCCGGGTGACCTTTTTAATCGGGAAATAAGGAAAGGTGCTCTGTTCTCCAATAAGGTTCAGTGGTTTTTTAGACAGGAAATGAGGAAAATGTGAAAGTAATTATTCAACGGGTGTCCGAAGCCTATGTTCGTATTGATGAGAATACCGTCGGAGCGATTCAAAAAGGCCTTCTCCTCTTAGTAGGAGTGGGCCCCGATGATACGGTAGAAGATGTAGACTATGCGGTCCGAAAGATCAGCCAGATGCGGATTTTTTCAGATGAAGCAGGCAAGATGAACTTGTCTGTTCAGGATATCGGGGGACAGATCTTGTCCATTTCCCAGTTTACGCTCTTTGCAGAAACTAAAAAAGGGAATCGGCCAGCCTTTACGGGTGCAGCCAAACCAGATTTGGCTCGCCATCTCTACGAAGTATTTAATGAGAAATTATCTATCTTTGTCCCTGTTGAGACAGGAGAATTTGGGGCAGATATGCAGGTCTCTTTGGTCAATGATGGTCCAGTTACAATCATACTTGACACAAAACAAAAATAGATGAATCGTTCTGGTTCAAAAAACCAGAGCTTAGACCTCTGGTTTTTCTACGTATAGTTGTTTAGCGATGGAGAGTGGAACAGCCAATTCTTTGCCATCTAAGGAAATAGTAATTGTTTGGGCAAAATGATCGATTTGGTTTACTTGGAAAGTGTCGGATATAGCAAGACCGTGTGTTTCTAAGTAGTGTAACAATTGAAAATGATCATGAACTCTTACCAATTGATAAGTGTCAGATTCTGTAATGGTATCAAGGGATGTTTGGTACTGTTCGACCAATGGTTGCCCTTGTGCAGGAATGGTTCCCCCATGAGGACAAATGGCTGGAAAATCTAGAAATTTCTCTAAACGATTGATAAAATTATCTGAGACCGTGTGTTCTAAGACCTCAGCTTCTTCATGGATTTCTTTGGCAGAATAACCCAAATGGTTGATTAAAAAAACTTCGATGAGACGGTGTTTGCGGTACAAGTCGGCCACCATATCTAACCCCGTTTGGCTCAGGGTGTATCCGAGTTTGCTATCTTTTGAAATCAATTGTTCAGCGATTAGCTTTTTCATCATTTCAGAGACTGCAGGTGCTGAAAACTGCATTTTCTCAGCAATCATCTTATTCGAAATTTTTTCTTCTTTAAGTCCCAATTCATGGATACACTTCAAATAGTCTTCTTTATTAGGAGTCATAGTCTTCTCACTTTCTACTGTTTTTATTATATCAAAAAAACTGAAAAAGGTTGACAAAAATGATTATTTAATATATATTAAAACGGTAGTTAGGCAAACCTAACTTTCTAATTAATAAAACATATGGAGGTTTCTATGTTTAAAAAATGTTTAGCAGGATTGTCCTTAATCCTCTCTATTGTTCTCTTGGGGGCTTGTCAAAATCAGCCTTCCAAGGATGCTTCTGCGACTGAAAAACCAGTTGTAACCGTAACAACATCTTTCTTGTATGATATGGTTCATCAATTAGCAGGCGATGACATTCAACGCGAATTAATCATTCCTGCCGGTGAGGATCCACACTTGTACGAAGCAAAATCAAGTGATTTGAAAAAACTACAAGAAGCAGATCTTGTTTTATACCATGGGCTTCATTTTGAAGGAAAAATGGTTGATGCATTAGAAAAATCAGGTGTAGCAGTTTCAAAAGACTTTAAAGAGTCAGAAATTGGTAAAATGGAAGAAGATGGTGAATCTGTCATCGACCCTCATTTCTGGTTTGACATTGCTTTGTACAAATCTGCAGTAGAAGTTGCTTCTGAAGAATTGCAACGTGTTTTACCAAAGAAGGCAGATAAAATCAAGGAAAACACAAGTACCTATCTTGCTGAATTGGATGAATTGGACGCTTGGAACAAAGAACAATTGGCAGCAATTCCTGAAAATAGCCGTTACTTGGTAACGCCACATGATGCCTTTAACTACTTTGCTCGTAGCTATGGCTTTACACTTTACGCCCCTCAAGGTGTCAGCACAGACTCTGAAGTGGCAAACAGTGATATGATTGAAACCGTAAACCTGATTATTGAACACAACGTAAAAGCAATCTTTACAGAATCAACAACTAACCCTGAACGCATGAAGAAATTGCAAGAAGCAGTTGCAGCAAAAGGTGGAAATGTTGAAGTGGTCACTGGTCATGGGAAAGAATTGTTCTCTGATTCTCTTGCTCCTGAGGGCGAAGACGGAGAAACCTACATCGATATGTACAAACACAACACAGAGTTGATGGTGACATATCTAAAATAAGATAACAAAGGAAAACTCATGAAAACAGCTCTAAAACTTGCACAAGTGGATTTGTCCTACGGGTCAGTTTCTGCCTTGGAACAGGTCAATTTGACCATTCCAACCCAGACACGAACAGCCATTGTTGGCCCCAATGGGGCTGGAAAATCCAGTTTGATGAAGGCTATTTTAGGTCTTGAAAAAGTAACGAGCGGTCGGATTGAGTTGCTTGGTGAGACTGGGAATATTGAGGAGGTTATTCGCAAGAAAGTGGCCTATATTCCCCAGTCTAGCCGAGTGAATTGGAATTTTCCAGCGACGGTGTTTGAAATTGTGCTGATGGGGCGGTATTCTCATATCTCTCACTTTTTAAAACGTCCGAGTCGTAGGGACAAAGAAATTGTTGAAGCAGCTCTTGAGAAGATGAATTTGCAAGAAGTCCGCAATCGTCAGATTGACCAGTTATCAGGTGGCCAACGACAACGGGTTTTTATTGCACGTTCTTTGGCTCAAGAAGCGGAGTTGTACCTGATGGATGAACCCTTGGCTGGGATTGACCAGCTGACGGAGCAGATTATTATGGATACACTCAAAGAATTTCAAGACCAAGGAAAGACATCGATTGTGATTCACCATGATTTGTCTAGTCTAGAGACCTATTTTGATTATATGGTCTGGTTGAATAAGACAGTTGTAGCTGCAGGTGCCATGTCACAGGTACTGACAGATGAGAATTACCAAAAAACTTATGGTTTGCAAGCACAGACCTTCCGAGAAAAAGAATAGGAGGGGCTTATGTTTGATGTGTTAAGGGAGTATTCCTTCTGGACAGTAGCCTTGGGGACCGCTTTTTTAGCCCTGGCAACGAGTATGATTGGAACCATTAGTGTTCTGACCAAGCAAAGCTTGATTGGTGATAGTTTGGGCCATGCCTCCTATCCTGGAGTCATTTTCTCCTACATGCTCTTTCAATCACGCAATCCGTTTTTGCTCATGCTTGGTGCGGTATTTGCAGGCTATTGTTCCTATGGTCTGGTCTTGTGGATTCGTAAAAATAGCGGACAAAGTTTGGTCAATATTTTGGCCATGGTAGCATCTTCCTTTTTTGGTTTGGGAATGGTCCTAAAGCAATATGTTCAAGGAAATGCCCAATACCAAAATGCCAGTCAAGCAGGGCTTAAGACCTATTTATTTGGTCAGGCAGCTTTTATCCATAAAGAGGATATTGTCCTGATTAGCCTTGTTTCACTTCTTTGCCTGTGTTTGTTTTTTCTTTGTTACCAATCCTTCAAGCTTTATTTATTTGATGAGACATTTGCGGTAACGGTTGGTGTTCCAGTCCGCTTTTTGAAACAGTTGACCATGTTTTTGATGATTTGTTTGATTTCGGTCGGTTTAAAAGTGGTTGGAGCTGTCTTGATGAGTAGTTTTCTCATTACCCCAGCTGTTTTGGGCTTGCTTCTTGGGAAATCCTATCAGAAGACCCTTGTCCTATCTAGCCTTGTCTCTTTGCTATCTGCCTTTCTTGGGACATGGATTAGTTCGGTTGTATCTGGAATGTCAACAGGGCCAAGTATTATCGTCTTTATGACTTTCTTTACCCTTTTGGCCTTTCTGTATGTGACCTATGTTCGAAAGGAGAATAGCCGTGCTTGAAGTTCTAATTATTTTGCTACTGGTCTCGGCCTCCTGTAGTCTAATTGGCTCAGTTCTTGTCTTGAAAGATCAAGCGATGATTGCCGATGCCTTGTCTCATTCGGTTTTATTAGGGATTGTTCTTGGTTTTTTTATCAGCCATAGCCTGGATTCTCCCTTTTTGATGGTTGGGGCAGCCCTGTTTGGGGTGTTGACCGTTTGGTTAATTGATTTTTTGCATACCAGTAAGGTGCAACATGACGCAGCAACAGGAATCGTCTACTCTTTTCTCTTTTCGGTAGCGGTCATCCTGATCTCTGTATTTGCCCGTAATGTGCATTTGGATTTGGATATGGTTTTAATGGGGGAAGTTCTCTTTGCACCCTTAAACCGTATGGATATAGGAGGTTTTTCGCTTCCTATTTCCATGGTTAAATCAGCCGTGATGCTTGTGATCAATGTGGTGTTTTTTAGTCTAGTTTACCACCGCCTCAAACTCTATCTCTTTGATGAGACGCAATTGCGTTTATCTGGGAAATCGTATCGGCTCATCTCTTTTGTGACGCTATTATTGGTGTCGATGACTACTGTTTTCTCTTTTGATGCAATCGGATCGATGACAGTCATCGTATTTCTGGTTGCGCCGAGTATGGGAGCCCTCTTGTGGTCTCGCCATTTTTGGGACTTTCTCCTTTATGCCCAAATAATCGGTGCTATCAATGTGTTTATCGGCTACCAGTTGGCTTGGCAATTTGATCTCACCATGTCAGGAACTTGTGCAGTGGTCAGTCTCTTGACTTACTGCCTCCAATTGGTTCTAAAAAAAGGTCGCGAAAATTGGTCTAACAAGTGATATTGTTAGACTTTTTTGGTACTATAAAGGTATCCCAAGATAAATCAGTTGGATTTGTCTTAGAGGGATTGAATGAAAGAAAGAGGAAGAAAAATGACACGTTTTCAAGATGATTTTTACGAAGCTGTCAATGGTGAATGGGCCAAGACAGCCGTTATTCCCGATGACAAACCACGGACTGGGGGATTTTCTGACTTAGCCGATGAGATTGAAGAACTGATGCTGATCACCACAGACAAGTGGTTGGACGGAAAAGACCTGCCGACCGATCCTATTTTGGCAAACTTTGTCAAATTTCACAAAATGACAGCTGATTATGCCAAGAGAGAAGCAGTTGGTGTGGAACCTGTTCTGCCACAAATTGAAGAATATAAGAACCTGTCTTCTTTTGCTGATTTTGCGTCTAAGATTGCAGCTTTTGAAATGGATGTCAAACCCAATGAGATGCCGTTTGGTGTGTCGCCAGATTTTATGAATGCCAAGCTCAATGTGCTCTGGGCCTATGCTCCAAACATTATCCTGCCAGACACGACCTACTACGAGGAAGGCCACGAAAAAGCAGCAGAATTGTTAGCTGTCTGGCGCAAAGAACAAGAAGAACTCTTGCCAAAATTTGGTTTTTCAACAGAAGAAATCAAGGATTTGCTGGACAAGATTATTGCTTCTGACAAGGAAGTGGCAAAGTATGTTTTGTCACGAGAAGAAGGGGCCAAATATGTAGAACTCTACCACCCCTATGAATGGAATGACTTCACAGCCCTTGCTCCAGAATTGCCTTTGGACCAAATCTTCACAGAGATTTTAGGCCAAGTACCTGAAAAAGTCATTGTACCAGAAGAACGCTTCTGGAAAGAATACGCTGGCACCTATTATTCACAAGCCAATTGGGACTACCTCAAGGCCCGTTTGGTGGTTGATGCAGCAACGGCTTGGAACGGCTACTTAACCGATGAAATCCGGATTCTATCTGGTACCTATAACCGGGCTTTATCTGGGACACCGCAAGCGGCCAATGCAAGAAAAGCAGCTTATTATCTGGCAGAAGGACCGTATAACCAAGCACTTGGACTTTGGTATGCCGACAAACGATTTTCTCCTGAGGCCAAGGCCGATGTAGAAGAAAAGGTGGCAACCATGATTGGGGTATACAAGTCACGCCTTGAAACGGCTGATTGGTTGGCGGCAGAGACCCGTGAAAAAGCCATCACCAAACTCAATGTCATCACCCCTCATATCGGGTATCCTGAAAAATTACCAGCTACCTATGAGAAAAAAATCATTGATGAATCCCTCTCTTTAGTGGAAAATGCCCGCAATTTGGCTAAGATTTCGGTTGCTCATACCTGGAGCAAGTGGAACAAGCCGGTTGATACGACAGAGTGGGGCATGCCAGCTCACATGGTCAATGCTTATTACAGCCCGCAACAAAATAAAATCGTCTTTCCTGCGGCCATTTTGCAAGCACCATTTTATGCCATGGAGCAAAGTTCATCGGCCAACTATGGCGGAATCGGAGCTGTGATTGCTCATGAAATTTCCCATGCCTTTGACACAAACGGTGCATCTTTTGACGAACACGGTAGCCTAAACAATTGGTGGACAGATGAAGACTATGCGGCCTTCAAGACACGGACTGATCAAGTGATCGACCAGTTTGACGGCATTGAATTGCATGGTGCCAAGGTAAACGGCAAACTCACTGTGTCTGAAAATGTTGCGGATTTGGGTGGTGTGGCCTGTGCACTGGAAGCTGCTAAGAAAGAAGTAGATTTCTCTGCTCGGGATTTCTTTATCAACTTTGCCCGTATTTGGCGGATGAAGGCGCGTGAAGAATTCATGCAAATGTTGATTGCGATCGATGTACATGCACCAGGAAAATGCCGGACCAACGTTACCTTGACCAACTTTGAAGAATTCCATACAGAATTTGAGGTGCAAGAAGGAGACCCAATGTGGCGCTCACCTGAGGAACGTGTTGTGATTTGGTAAGGAAATGCTCAAACAGGAGGATAGGCATGAAAAAAGTGTTATTGGTTGTGAACCCTAGCTCAGGGGGCGAAAAAGCGCCAGCCTATGAAGAGCTAGCGATAGACAAGTTAGCGTCTTATTTTGATGAAGTGCTGGTCAAGCATACAGAAAAAGCAGGAGATGCGACTCGGTTTGCAAAAGAAGCTGCACAACAAAATTACCACAGTATTTTTGTGATGGGCGGTGATGGAACGGTCAATGAGGGGATTAGTGGAATCGCAGAAATGGACTATCGTCCCAAATTTGGCTTTTTCCCGCTTGGAACGGTCAATGACTTAGCCCGGAGTTTGGGATTGCCTTTGGACCCCGAAGAAGCAATTATAAATTTAGACTTGGAAGTTGTTCGACCCCTGGATATTGGGAAAGTCAATAACCGTTATTTCATGAACATTATTGCGATTGGCACTATTCCAGAGTCCATAAACAATGTCAACCCTGAAGAGAAAACCAAATGGGGGAAAGCAGCCTATTTTCTATCTGGTGTAAGGGAGTTGCTGACGACGGATTTTCATGATTATCACTTGTCACTTGATGGGCAACTCTCAGATATCAAAACGAGTACCATTTTAATTGGCTTAACCAACTCAATTGGTGGATTCGAAACCATCTTACCCAATGCCAAGGTCGATGACGGCCTACTTCATTTAGTGTATGTGAAGGATCAGTCTCTTTTTGATACAGTAAAAGCAGTGCCTGATTTGGTTGCAGGGGTGAGCCAATCAACAGAGAATCTTGTCTACCAAACCTTTATAAAAGGCTCAATTGAACTGATCGACAAACAAGTCAACTTAGCCATCAATGTTGATGGAGATGAAGGCGATACCTTGCCGATTTCAGTAGAAATCTTACCATCGCATTTGGAAGTCTACGCACGCTGAAAACTATCTGAAAAGATAGTTTTTTTCTGTTTTGTAGCCTAAGATGTAGCCTATTCTTTCTTAAAAAATGATATAATAGAAACGATATTATATTTTGAGAATACTGGAGAACCTTATGGTAACTTACAATCACAAAGACATCGAGCCCAAGTGGCAGAAACACTGGGCGGACAATCATACCTTTAAGACAGGCACTGACGCCTCAAAACCTAAGTTTTATGCCCTAGATATGTTCCCTTACCCGTCTGGTGCGGGCCTCCACGTTGGTCACCCAGAAGGCTACACAGCAACCGATATCCTTAGCCGTTTCAAACGGGCTCAAGGCTACAATGTCCTCCACCCAATGGGTTGGGATGCCTTTGGTTTGCCTGCGGAGCAATATGCCATGGATACGGGCAATGACCCTGCCGAATTCACGGCCGAAAACATTGCCAACTTCAAACGCCAGATCAATGCCCTCGGCTTTTCTTACGACTGGGACCGGGAGATCAACACGACTGATCCAGACTACTACAAGTGGACCCAGTGGATTTTCACCAAACTCTACGAAAAAGGCCTGGCCTATGAAGCCGAAGTACCAGTTAACTGGGTCGAAGAATTGGGAACAGCCATCGCCAACGAAGAAGTCTTGCCAGATGGAACGTCTGAGCGTGGTGGCTATCCTGTGGTCCGCAAACCCATGCGCCAATGGATGCTCAAAATCACAGCCTATGCAGAACGCCTCCTAGAAGACCTCGAGGAAGTGGACTGGCCAGAGTCCATCAAAGACATGCAGCGCAACTGGATTGGCAAGTCCACAGGGGCGAACGTGACTTTCAAGATCAAAGATACAGACAAGGATTTCACTGTCTTTACAACCCGTCCGGATACCCTTTTTGGAGCGACCTATGCCGTCCTTGCGCCGGAGCATGCCCTGGTTGATGCCATCACGACAGCTGACCAAGCAGATGCGGTTGCGGACTATAAACGCCAAGCCAGCCTCAAGTCTGATTTGGCCCGTACGGATCTCGCCAAGGAAAAGACAGGCGTTTGGACAGGCGCATATGCTATCAATCCAGCCAACGGCAAGGAAATGCCGATCTGGATTGCGGACTATGTCCTTGCTAGTTACGGGACAGGTGCCATCATGGCCGTGCCTGCCCACGACGAGCGTGACTGGGAGTTTGCCAAGCAGTTTGACCTTGAGATTCTCCCTGTTCTTGAAGGGGGAAATGTGGCTGACGCAGCTTACACCGAAGACGGTCTTCACATCAATTCGGACTTCTTAGATGGCCTCAACAAGGCTGACGCGATTGCCAAAATGGTCGCTTGGTTGGAAGCAGAAGGTGTCGGCAATGAAAAAGTGACCTACCGCTTGCGCGACTGGCTCTTTAGTCGCCAACGCTATTGGGGTGAGCCAATCCCAATTATCCATTGGGAAGACGGGACTTCAACAGCAGTGCCAGAAAGCGACTTGCCACTGGTCTTGCCAGTGACCAAGGACATCCGCCCGTCAGGAACAGGCGAGTCACCGCTCGCTAACATTACCGACTGGCTGGAAGTGACCCGTGAAGATGGGGTCAAAGGCCGTCGTGAGACCAATACCATGCCACAATGGGCAGGTTCAAGCTGGTATTACCTCCGCTACATTGACCCTAAAAACACAGAAAAATTAGCTGATGAAGACCTGCTCAAGCAATGGTTGCCAGTGGATATCTATATCGGTGGTGCTGAGCATGCCGTGCTTCACTTGCTCTATGCCCGTTTCTGGCACAAATTCCTCTATGACATCGGTGTGGTGCCGACCAAGGAACCGTTCCAAAAACTCTTTAACCAAGGGATGATTTTGGGTACAAGCTACCGCGACAGCCGCGGTGCCTTGGTAGCTTCTGACAAGGTTGAAAAGCGTGACGGTGGATACTTCCACATCGAAACCGGTGAAGCCTTGGAGCAAGGACCTGCCAAGATGTCCAAGTCCCTTAAAAATGTTATCAACCCAGATGATGTGGTGGACCAGTATGGTGCCGATACCTTGCGGGTTTATGAAATGTTCATGGGACCACTGGATGCTTCTATCGCCTGGTCTGAAGAAGGTTTGGAAGGCTCACGCAAGTTCCTAGACCGGGTTTACCGCTTGATCACGACCAAGGCTATCGTTGCTGAAAACGACGGTAAGCTAGACAAGGTTTATCATGAAACAGTGAAGAGCGTGACCGAGCAAATCGAGCAGCTCAAGTTCAATACAGCCATTGCCCAACTCATGATTTTTGTCAATGCCGCCAACAAGGCAGATGCTCTTTATAGCGAGCATGCCAAAGGCTTTGTTCAACTGATTGCGCCGTTTGCACCGCACTTGGGTGAAGAACTCTGGCAAATCCTGACCCAGTCCGGTCAATCGCTCTCTCACGTCGCATGGCCAATCTATGATGACAGCAAGCTGGTCGAAGACGAGATTGAGATTGTTGTCCAAATTAAGGGCAAGGTCAAGGCTAAACTCATGGTACCAAAAGACGCTAGCCGTGACGAGTTAGAAGCCATTGCCATGGCAGACGACAAGGTCAAGGCAGAGCTTGATGGCAAAGAGATTGTTAAAGTGATTGCAGTCCCAAATAAATTGGTCAATATTGTTATTAAGTAACCCAATTGATTGGCTTATTTCCAACCTCGAAACCTCCATAGGAGCGTTTGAGCCAAATAAAGCAAAAAGGAGAAACGATTCTCCTTTTTCTTTTAGAAACGCTTAAGAAATCCTTTAGCTTTTTTAAGGTCAGAGGATTATACTACTAGCATAGTAGTTGAAGCTACTACAAAAATTTCTTTTTCATATAAATCTCCTAGAAAAGACTGGTTCAAAACGAGCCGGTCTTTTCGTTTGCCAAAGAGATAGTGCAAAGGAAAAAATAAAGAAAAAAGAAATGAAAACTAGAAAACGATTTCAAAAAGTGTTACAATAGGGGCAAATCATACTGGAAAAGAGACAAAATGATGAGAGATGTAGAAAAAACCATTACCATGAAAGATGTGGCTCGCCTAGCCGGTGTTGGGGTTGGGACAGTGTCTCGTGTTGTCAATGGCATCAAAGTAAAAGAGAGCACGCTGGAAAAGGTGCAAGCAGCCATTGAGGAGCTCAACTACCAGCCAGATGAGTATGCTAGAGGATTAAAAACCAATCGGAGCCATACTATTGCCCTGATTATTCCAAGTATCTGGCACCCTTTTTTCTCTGAATTTGCCTATTATGTGGAAAAGAATTTGAGTGATCGAAACTACAAGATGTTTATCTGCAATATTGAGTCTGATGTGTCAACCGAAATTGAATACCTAGAAATGGTGAAAAACAACAAGGTCGACGGGATTATCGGGATTACCTATTCCGATATCGATCAGTATGTGTCTTCAAACCTGCCCTTCGTGAGTATTGACCGTCACTTTTCAGAGGATGTTCCCTATGTATCATCAGACAATTTCGGTGGTGGCCAGTTGGCTGCTAAAGAATTACTGGCCCGTGGCGTCAGCCATTTTGCTTACATCGGCGGAAAAAATATCTACGAAAATGAAACAGATTTGCGTAAAAAGGGATTTTACCAAGTGGTAGAAGAAGCAAAAAAACCACTGTATAAGTTGGACCTCTTGGAGCCGATTGAGAATTTAGAGGACAAAATTCAGGATTTTCTTTTGGAACATGCTCAGATTGATGGCATTTTTGCGGTCAATGATTTTATGGCTATGCGGATTATCCGTGTCTTGAAAGAGATGGGGAAAAAAGTACCGGAAGATATCCAAGTGGTTGGTTTTGATGGTTTGAAGCCTGCGATTGACCAAGACTATTTCCTATCGACAATCCGCCAGCCTTTGGAACTGTTGGCCAAAACATCTGTAGAGACGTTATTGACCCTCTTAAGTGGAGAAGAGCCAAGTCCCCGTACGGTCTTGCCGGTCACTTTCGTAGCGGCCGGAACTACAAAATAAAAATTTTTTATAAAAATACTTGACAAAAGAATAGAAATCGCTTACAATATAATCAAATAAACTTGAAACGTTTCCAAAAAAGACTGATCCCTCCCAAGGGATTGTGTTTTGACCAAAATTTGAAACGTTTCCAAAAAGGAGAATCTTATGCAAAAAACTAGTCGATTTAGTTTTTTTGAAAAGTTGAGGGAACAGCGGTTTTTGTTAGCGATGTTGGTTCCGGGATTGCTCTTAACATTTGTTTTTAAGTACATTCCAATGTATGGTGTCTTGATTGCCTTTAAAGATTTTAACCCTTTGCGAGGAGTAATGGGCAGTGAGTGGATTGGATTTGAAGAATTTCAAAAGTTTTTGAGTTCTCCTAATTTTTTAAACCTATTAGGAAATACCTTGAAATTGAGTGTATATGGATTAGTGCTAGGATTTTTCCCACCCATAATCTTATCCATTATGCTGAATCAGTTATTGAGTGAGAAAGCTAAGAAAAGAATTCAATTGATTTTATACGCTCCTAACTTTATTTCAGTTATTGTAATTGTCGGGATGATATTTTTATTCTTTTCAATGGAAGGGCCTGTCAATTCCATTTTATCCATATTTGGAATGAAGGTAAATTTCATGACCAATCCCGATTTTTTTAGACCTCTGTATATTTTCAGTGGAATCTGGCAAGGAATGGGTTGGGCTTCAACCTTGTATACGGCTACCTTGGTCAATGTTGATACATCGTTGATTGAAGCAGCTCAATTGGATGGAGCAAATATTTTCCAACGAATTCGCCATATTGATTTACCAGCCTTAAAACCAATTATGGTCATTCAATTTATTTTGGCTGCAGGGAATATCATGAACGTCGGATACGAAAAAGCTTTCTTGATGCAAACCTCATTGAATTTAACTGCATCTGAGATTATTTCAACCTATGTATATAAAGTTGGTTTGGTATCTGGCGATTATTCATACTCAACAGCAGTTGGCCTCTTTAACTCAGTGATCAATATGATTTTATTGTTCTCTGTCAATAAAATCGTTGAAAAATTAAACGATGGAGAAGGGATTTAGTTTATGAATACGAAATTATATACAGATTTTGACAGACGAATCTTAATTGTCAATCGGATTTTAGTAGGATTTCTTGTGCTAATTACCCTGGTACCCATGCTTTATATTCTATTGGCTTCAATAGTTGATCCCCAAGTCTTAGCGACACGTGGAATTAGTTTTAATCCAGACGATTGGACTTTTCAGGGGTATGAAAAGGTTCTAGGAGACAGCTCAATTTTAAGAGGTTTCATAAATTCTTTATTTTATTCTACTAGTTTTGCAGTCTTAACAGTAGCTATCTCAGTCTTAACAGCTTACCCCTTATCACGCAAAAATTTAGTTGGGCGAAAATGGATCAATGTATTTCTCATCTTCACCATGTTTTTTGGTGGAGGATTGGTTCCAACCTATCTTTTAATTAAAGACTTGGGAATGTTGAATACAGTGTGGGCTATTATCATTCCTGGTGCTGTCAATGTGTGGAATATTATTTTGGCTCGAACTTATTTTCAAGGGATTCCAGAAGAATTGACAGAAGCAGCAGTTATTGATGGTGCCAACGATTTTCAAATCTTTATCAAAATCATGTTGCCATTAGCAAAGCCAATCATGTTTGTATTGTTCCTTTACGCCTTTGTTGGACAGTGGAATTCGTACTTTGATGCGATGATTTATATCAAGGATCCAGATTTGGAACCATTGCAGCTCGTTCTTCGAAAAATCCTAATTCAAAACGAGCCTGGTCAAGATATGATTGGGGCCCAAGCAGCGATGAACGAGATGAAACGTCTTGCGGAAATGATAAAATATGCTACGATTATCATTTCAAGTCTCCCTCTTATTGTGATGTATCCATTCTTCCAAAAATACTTTGACAAAGGAATTATGGCAGGATCACTTAAAGGATAATTTTGTTTTTCATTCATTACAATTAAAATATAAAAGGAGTTTCAAAATGAAAAAAATGAACAAATGGAAATCAGCTGGTATGGTTGCGTTACTAGCGACATCAGTGCTCTTAGCTGCTTGTGGATCGAAAGAAGGAACAGCTAGTCCTGATTATGAATTAAAAAATGTCCAATTTCCTTTGGAAGAAACCGTTACTTTAAAATTTATGACAGCCAGCTCACCACTAGCACCTAAAGATCCAAATGAAAAATTGATTTTCAGTCGCTTAGAAGAAGAAACCAATGTTAAAATTGCTTGGACAAACTACCAGTCTGATTTTGGAGAAAAGCGGAACTTGGATATTTCAAGTGGTGATTTACCGGATGCTATTCATAATGATAATGCATCAGATGTTGAATTGATGTCTTGGGCAAAACAAGGCGTGATTGTTCCGGTTGAAGAACTGATCGAAGAACATATGCCAAACCTCAAGAAAATTTTGGATGAAAATCCAGAATATAAGGCAATGATTACAGCACCAGATGGCCATATCTATTCTTTCCCATGGATTGAGGAGTTGGGAGATGGGAAAGAGTCCATTCATAGTGTGAACGACATGGCTTGGATCAATAAGGCTTGGTTAGATAAGCTTGGCTTGGAAGTTCCACAGACTACAGATGAATTGGTAACCGTCTTAGAAGCCTTTAAGACCAAAGATCCAAATGGAAACGGCAAAGCAGATGAAATCCCAATGTCCTTTATCAATGGAGCTGGAAACGAAGATTTCAAAATCTTGTTCGGTGCCTTTGGCGAAGGTGACAATGATGACCATATTGTCGTAGGAAATGATAAAAAAGTTGACTTTACAGCCGACAACGATGGCTATAAAGAAGGTGTCAAATACATGCACTCTCTTTACGAAAAAGGGTTGCTTGATTCAGAAGCCTTTGAGCAAGACTGGAATACGTATATCTCCAAAGGTGCCGATGAAATCTATGGTGTTTATTTCACCTGGGATGCAAACAACGTAACTGGAGCGGAGAACTATGTTGTCCTCCCAGCATTGTCTGGACCAAGTGGCCAAAAACATATCGCACGTACAAATGGAATTGGCTTTTCTCGTGACCGAATGGTTATCACAAGTGCCAACCAAAATTTAGAGTTAACAGCTAAGTGGATTGATGCGCAATATGCACCGCTCCAATCTGTTCAAAACAACTGGGGAACCTATGGTGATAAAGAGCAGCAAAATATTTTCGAATTTGACGAAGCGAATCAAATGTTGAAACATTTACCATTGGATGGTACTGCTCCAGCTGAGCTACGCCAAAAGACAGAAGTAGGTGGTCCATTGGCTATCTTGGATGAGTACTATGGCACAGTTACAACGATGCCAGACGATGCAAAATGGCGTTTGGATCTATTGAAAGAACATTATGTTCCACACATGAACAACGAGTACATTTATCCACGCGTCTTTATGCAAGAAGAAGACTTAGACAGAATTGCACAAATTGAGGCGGATTTGAATGACTTTGTATACCGCAAGCGTTCAGAGTGGATTACAAAAGGAAACATTGATTCAGAGTGGGATGCTTACAAAGCTGATCTTGAAAAATATGGCGTTTCTGAGTTAGTGAAAATCAAACAAAACTACTTTGATGACTATCTTAAAAACCAGGAGTAGTCTTTATGATTCAAAACAGTGTATTACAAAAAGCAGAAAGTTACATCAAAGCGAACCGGCAAAAGGTGGATTCCACCTTTCGCCCTGGCTTTCATGTGGCAACGCCCGTTGGTTGGTTAAATGACCCAAATGGCTTTGTCTTTTTCCAAGGGGAATACCACTTGTTTTACCAATTCCATCCCTATTCAAGTCAGTGGGGACCGATGCACTGGGGACATGTCAAATCCAAAGATTTGATCCACTGGGAAGAACTTCCGGTGGCCCTTGCTCCTAGCGAGGAATACGACAAGGATGGTTGCTTCTCAGGAAGCGCCTTGGTGGTCGATGGGAAGTTGGCCCTCATGTACACCGGTTGTGTGCGAAAAGATGGTGCCGACCATCAAATTCAGTGTATGGCCTACTCGACAGACGGGATTCATTTTGAAAAGTCCGTGCATAACCCTGTTTTGGCCGAAAAAGACATCGAGGGAATTGGGACTACGGTGGATTTCCGGGATCCCAAAATGCTCTACCATGATGGTGTCTACTACTCAGTTGTAGTAGCCAAAACGGCGGATAGCAGAGGACAAGTTCTCTTGTTTGAGTCCCATGATGAAACGCAAACTTGGCAATTCAAATCCGTTCTGTTAGAAGGGACACCGGATCAAGGAATCATGTGGGAATGCCCAGACCTCTTTTACCTAGATGGCAAATGGGTCTTGATCCTTTCACCGATTGAGATGAAGCGCCAAGGCCATGCCTACCATAATATCAACTCAACCCTTGCCTTTATCGGTGACATGGATTGGGAAACAGGAAAATTCAAGGTGGAAAACGAGCATGAAATCGACGGAGGGCATGACTATTACGCTCCGCAAACCTGTATCGATGATAAAGGCGATCGTTATATGATTGCTTGGATGCAGATGTGGCAACGCAATATCCCGACAGATGACCTCAATCACAACTGGGCAGGTCTTATGACCTTGGCCCGCAAGGTGCGGGTTGAAAATCTGCAACTGTTGCAATCTAACCCAAGTGGTCTTTATGATGCCTTTGAAGAAACAGAAAACTTCCAAGGAAGCATTTCTAGTGACGAACCGTTGGTCTTAGAAAATGTCGTTAAAAACCAACAATTGTTGCAATTGTCCCTTGAAACAGACACATCTTGGACCCTGTCTTATCCAATGGCCCAAGACCAAAAAACAGCCATCACCCTATCCTATGATGCGACGGAGTCCTTACTGACTTTGAGCCGAAAAGGCTATGGCTACACCATTGCTGGAAAAGAAACACCACAAGTCGAAAGCCGTAGCCTCACCGTTTCCAAGGAGAGTCCGCTTCAATTGGAACTGGTTCGCGATACCTCTTCGCTTGAAGTGTTGGTGAATCAAGCCTATACGATGAGCATGACCTTCTATAGTCGAGAAGAGTCTGCCCACCTACGTTTGGATAGCAAAGGAGACCTACTTGTTCACGAATTTAGTATTTCTGACTGGAAAGATTAAAGAACAGAATTTGTATAGTGAAGTACAAAAGGAGAAGATTTTCTCCTTTTTCTTTTAGAAACTCTTAAGAAATTCTTTAGCTTTCTTTAAGGCTAGAGGATTATACTACTAGCATAGTAGTTGAAGCTACTACAAAAAATTTCTTTTTCATATAAATCTCCTAGAAAAGACTGGTTCAAGATGGGCCGGTCTTTTCGTTTGGGGAGCTATTTTGCGAGAGCCTGGACTTGTGCTATAATGGAGAAAGAAAAGGAAACGAAAGAGATGAATGTACAGGATTTTTTCCCAAATGCCATAAGAAATCACCAGTCAAATATGGGATCGGATTGGATTAGTATAGAGCAAGAAAATGATTTTATCCATATTCCAGTTGCGGGATTAACTGAGAGAGAAGAAGTGCTCTTGCAACTGTTGCAATTCCAAATCGAAGATGGTCTCCCAGAGGATGATTGGTCTCGTTATTTCACGGGGCTGGCTCCGATACCTCAAAAAATTGAATCGGCCCAGTTAGTCTACATTGACCACACAATGACCTTATCTGATGATTTGCTGGAATTGTACCGTAATTTATTGCCCAACTGTCTAGCGATCGCTCGGGTAGCACAACATCGGACTGTTTTAGTATTGAACCAAGAGAAAAATATCGACGCTATTGAAGTAATGAAAGACACTCTTCCAGCCATTGAAAGCGATTTTGGTATTCGGATGACAGTGTTCTTTGGCAACAGTTGGTCGAGGCTACAAGAGGGAGACTTAGCGACCTATTTCCAACAAGAAAACCAACTCTTTTCATCTTATTTAAAGGAAAAGCGGAGCACTAGCATCATGACCTTTTCCCGTTTGGTTTTATGGGGGTTGGCACATCAGATAGACCTATCTGGGCTCTCTCAAAAAGTCTTACAATGGATGGATGACAGCAAGGAGATGCGGGAGATTGTTAGTGCCATGTGGGAAACCCATGGGAATTTGGTGCAAACAGCCCAATTGCTCTTTATGCACCGGAATTCTCTCCAATACAAATTGGAAAAATTCACCAATCTCAGTGGTTTGAACCTGAAAAACCTAGACGATTTAGCCCTTTGTTATCTATTATTATTGAAAGAATGAGACCAGCTTCAGGCTGGTTTTTTCTTTTGTGCAAATTGCCCAAAAAAATTGGAGCAGGTGACCATTATATGAAATCGCTTTCTTTGGTATACTAAATGTAACAAATACCAAAAGAAAATGGAGAAGACAAATGGTCGAATTAAACCTAAACCATATTTTTAAAAAATACCCAAATGCCACTCACTATGCTGTTGAAGATTTCAACTTGGACATCAAGGACAAAGAATTTATCGTCTTCGTTGGTCCTTCAGGATGTGGTAAATCCACAACGCTTCGGATGGTGGCTGGACTTGAAGACATCACTGAAGGTGAATTGAAAATCGATGGTGAAGTTGTCAATGACAAGGCACCAAAAGACCGTGACATTGCCATGGTTTTCCAAAACTATGCCTTGTACCCACATATGACAGTTTATGACAACATGGCCTTTGGTTTGAAATTGCGGAAATACTCAAAAGATGAGATTGACAAACGCGTTAACGAAGCGGCACAAATCCTTGGATTGACAGAATTCTTGAAACGCAAACCAGCAGACCTTTCTGGTGGACAACGCCAGCGTGTTGCCATGGGACGTGCGATTGTCCGTGATGCAAAAGTATTCTTGATGGATGAGCCATTGTCAAACTTGGATGCCAAATTGCGTGTATCCATGCGTACTGAGATCGCCAAAATCCACCGCCGTATCGGATCAACAACCATTTACGTAACCCATGACCAAACAGAGGCGATGACTCTTGCTGACCGTATTGTTATCATGAGTTCAACGAAAAACCCAGATGGATCTGGGACAATCGGACGTATTGAGCAAATTGGTACACCGCAAGAATTGTACAACACACCAGCTAACAAATTTGTTGCTGGCTTTATCGGAAGCCCAGCTATGAACTTCTTCACTGTAACAGTTGAAAAAGATCGTTTGGTGAGCTTGGATGGTTTTGAAATTGCCCTTCCAGAAGGTCAAGCTAAAATCCTTGAAGCAAATGGATATGTTGGCAAAGAAGTGACATTTGGTATCCGTCCAGAAGACATTTCAAGTGCCCAAATCGTTCATGATACTTATCCAAACGCAAGTGTGAGTGCGGAAGTCTTGGTATCTGAGCTTCTCGGTTCTGAAACCATGCTCTATGTGAAGACCGGTTCAACAGAATTCGTATCACGTGTTGATGCGCGTGACTACCATGAACCAGGTTCACAAGTGAAATTAACTTTCAATGTTGGCAAAGGACACTTCTTCGACAAAGAAACAGAAAAAGCGATTCGCTAAGAAGACTCAACCACTGGATCAACGGATTCGGTGGTTTTTTCTTTTGGAAAAGCTGTGCTATAATAAGAGCATGGACTATACACAAGAAGAAAAAGAATACTTTATGCGGGAGGCTTTGGCAGAAGCTAGAAAGTCCCTTGAAAAAGACGAGATTCCAATTGGTTGTGTCATTGTCAAAAACGGGACCATTATCGGTCGCGGACACAATGCTAGAGAAGAGCGCCAGCAAGCCATTCTACATGCGGAAATCATGGCTATTCAAGAAGCTAACCAGGCAGAGGGCAATTGGCGTCTCTTGGATACGACCCTCTTTGTGACCATTGAACCCTGTGTCATGTGCAGTGGAGCCATTGGCCTTGCCCGCATTCCGAGCGTTGTTTATGGGGCCAGTAATCAGAAGTTTGGAGGGGCAGGCAGTCTTTATGACATCTTGACGGATGTCCGCCTTAATCACCGTGTCGCAGTAGAGACAGGAATTTTACAAGAGGAATGTGCTTCTGTGATGCAAGAATTTTTCCGAAAGAGAAGGCTAGAGAAGAAGTAGGGTTAACCGAGGCTTGCAGATTTCATAAAATATGCTATAATAGTCTTTGGAGCAACATTTGTGCGTGAAGCGGGTCAGGGGAGGAATCCAGCAGCCCTAAGCGAAGTCAGATGTGTGCTCTTTTTGTTTTGGTATTTATTAGAAAATTAGGAATCAAAGTATGTCAATCAAAGTCAGGTACTTGTTAGTATTATTGTTCCTGTTTATAATGTTGCACCCTATATTAGAGAATGTTTGGACAGTGTCTTGCAGCAGACATATACAGAGATAGAGATTCTTGTTGTTGATGATCGATCAACAGATAGATCAGCTGCTATTTGTATGGAATATGCTGAAAAAGACAATCGGATTCAATTTGTCCAAAAAAGCCAAAATACTGGCTTGTCAGACGCACGAAATATTGGAATTGCAAATGCTTCGGGAGAGTATTTGACCTTTGTCGACAGTGATGATAAAATTAGCCCTACCTTTGTAGAACGCTTGTTAGCGGAAGCACAGAAGCACGATGCAGACCTTGTTTTTTGTGATCAATATGATTTTGTTGAGGAAAGGAGTGCCTTTCTTTATTATTCACCTCTATTTGCAAACGGTGTTGTTTCGTTGAAGGACTATCTCTTTCAGCGTTGTACCGGACAACGGGCGATGCTTTTTTCTGCTTGGGGGAAACTTTATCATTCCAGTTTGTTTCAAGGACATACAGGAATCCATTTTCCCTATCAACGCATCCATGAAGATGCTGTGGCTGTCCCACGTTTATTTATGAAGAGCAAAAAGGTGATGTATATAGAGGAAGCTCTGTATTGTTACCGGAAACGATCTGGAAGTATTACCAATCGGAAACGCTCGTTGAAGCAGATTGAGGATAACCTATATTTGACAGAGCAATTTATCCTTGATATGTTGATTGCAGATCAAGTAAGCAGAGAGATTATGTTAACATCTTATAAAGCTGTTTGTACTATTTGCAAACGCCAGCTGGAAGAATCAGACCTAACTCATACCTCAATTTATAAGGGATTACTTGTTAAAATGGAACTCATGGATCAATTTGTTAGATAAGCTTTGTTTTACTTTGTTGAGGAAAAATTTTACTTTACTAAAACAGGTTTGTGAAAATATTCATAAAATATCTAAAATGATTTGAAAAAATTCCAAGAAAAGGGTATCATAATAAGGAAACGAAATTAAGAAGGGATAGAACCTTATGGCACATATTCAATTTGATTATTCAAAATTACTAGAAACTTATATCCAACCACATGAGTTGGACTACATGCAAAGCCAAATCACTGCCGTTGATGCAGACCTTCGCAACCGTACAGGTGCAGGTGCGGAAATGCTGGGCTGGCTTGATTTGCCACAAGACTACGACAAGGAAGAATTTGCTCGTATCAAAGAAGCTGCAGCAAAAATCCAATCAGACAGTGATGTCTTGGTGGTGATTGGTATCGGTGGCTCTTACCTGGGTGCTAAAGCAGCCATTGACTTTTTAAATTCTTCATTTGTAAACTTGCAAACTAAAGAAGAACGCAAGGCCCCACAAATCTTGTATGCAGGAAATTCTATTTCTTCAACCTATTTGGCAGATTTGGTGGAATATGTTGGCGACAAGGATTTCTCTGTTAATGTGATTTCTAAATCTGGGACAACGACAGAGCCTGCCATTGCTTTCCGTGTCTTCAAGGAACTCTTGATCAAGAAATATGGTCAAGAAGGAGCTAACAAACGGATTTACGCTACGACTGACAAGGTCCGTGGTGCAGTAAAAGTAGAAGCGGATGCCAGCGGATGGGAAACCTTTGTTGTTCCAGATAGTGTCGGTGGACGCTTCACTGTCTTAACTGCAGTTGGATTGCTTCCGATTGCAGCATCTGGAGCAGATGTGGACCAATTGATGGCTGGTGCAGCTGCGGCTCGTGAAGCCTATGCTTCAGCTGATTTAAAGACCAACGAGTCTTACCAGTATGCAGCTCTTCGAAATATCCTTTATCGCAAGGGCTATACAACTGAAATCCTTGCCAACTATGAGCCATCTCTTCAATACTTCTCAGAGTGGTGGAAACAATTGGCTGGTGAGTCAGAAGGAAAAGACAACAAGGGGATTTACCCATCGTCTGCTAACTTCTCAACCGACCTCCACTCTATCGGTCAGATTATTCAAGAAGGTCGTCGTGACCTCTTTGAGACCGTTCTCCGTGTAGACAAGCCGACTAAGAATGTTTTGATTCCAGAAATGGCAGAAGACTTAGATGGTCTTGGTTATTTGGAAGGAAAAGATGTTGATTTTGTCAACAAGAAAGCGACAGATGGTGTGCTTCTAGCCCATACAGATGGTGGCGTGCCAAACATGTACATTACCTTGCCAGAGCAAGACGAGTTTACTCTTGGTTATGTTATCTACTTCTTCGAATTGGCGATTGCGGCTTCTGGTTACCTCAATGGGGTTAATCCATTTGACCAACCAGGTGTAGAAGCATACAAGAAAAATATGTTTGCCCTCCTCGGCAAACCAGGTTTCGAAGACTTGGCAGCTGAGTTGAACGCCCGTTTGTAATCTTATAGAAACGAAAAGATGAGAGATGAGACGTAGTCTCATCTTTTTTTGTGTTGAAAAAGTTATTTTTGGATTAGGTCACTAAATTTTTTAAGTTTCAAAAAAAGTGTGTCTTAATTTGTTAATGGAAGCGGTTTATAATAAAACTTGTAAAACATAAGAGTTGGGCTGTGCCCGAATCAAAAAGGAGTATCACATGGCAGATTGGTTAAATATTGCTGGGAAAACAGTGGTTGTCACTGGCGCATCGTCTGGAATTGGGAAAGCAATTGTGGATGAACTATTGGAATTGGGCGTCAATGTTGCAAATTTTGATATTGCAGACAATGGCGAAAGCCACGAAAATCTTTTGTTCCAAAAAGTAGATGTTACATCTCGTGCAGAAGTTGAAGCAGCGGTTGCAGCAACAGTTGAACGTTTTGACACTATTGATGCTGTTGTCAATAATGCTGGGATCAATATCCCACGTCTCTTGATTGATCCAAAAGATCCGCATGGTCAATATGAACTTGATGATGCAACCTTTGATAAGATTACCATGATCAACCAGAAAGGTCTTTACTTGGTGAGTCAAGCAGTTGGCCGTATCTTGGTTGACAAGAAAAAAGGTGTGATCATCAACATGGCCTCTGAAGCTGGATTGGAAGGTTCTGAGGGACAAAGTGCCTACGCAGCTACTAAAGCTGCTGTATACAGCTATACGCGCTCATGGGCCAAGGAATTGGGCAAATACAATGTTCGTGTTGTCGGAATTGCACCAGGAATTATGGAAGCTACTGGACTTCGAACACTTGCCTATGAAGAAGCACTCGGATATACTAGGGGAAAAACAGTTGATGAAATTCGTGCAGGTTATGCATCTACATCTACTACACCACTGGGACGCAGTGGTCAGTTAAGAGAAGTAGCGGACCTTGTTGCCTATTACATCTCTGACCGTGCAAGCTACATCACAGGGATCACAACCAACGTGGCAGGTGGGAAGACGCGCGGATAAAAAAAGACTAAAGAGGTAAAAAAGTGGCAATAGTTATTCGTTGGTATCGCATTTTGGAAATGTTGGTCGCACAAGGAAGTGTGTCTTTGGACGAGATGCGAGCGGACCTGAACGTGAGTTTGTCTACCTTGCACAAAAGCCTCGAACAGTTAAATGAGATGTTGGATTCAGACATCGACATCAGAGTGATCGACAATCAAGTGACGATGGCAGTTTATGATTATGCTCGGTTGGAAGAGATTCTGTCTGGAAGCCTGCGAAAAGAAACTGATTTCAATTCAGCCAGCAAACGATCGGCCTATCTGATCCGTCGGCTCTTACAAAGTCAAGACCCTCTCTTGATTGATGACTTAGCAGAAGAAGTTGGGGTCAGTCGAACGACTATTAACAAGGATTTAAAGCATGTGAAGGAGTTGGCTGACAAGTACCAGGTTCACATCATCGGCAGACCCAATCGTGGTTTGGAAGTGAAGGGGCAAGAAATTCACCTTCGTCTCCTCTATCTTCACACAGTCTATGCCTATTTTGAGTCTGATACCTTGTCGGAAGCAACTCAAGAATTTTTAGAGGACTTATGCTACAAATATAAGATTCCAAAGAAGATTCAAGATTTGTGGATTAAGGTAGTAGCCATTACGGTCGCACGATTGAAAAGAGATTGCCAGTTGACGGAACCCATTGCTTATTTTGCCAATGAGTTGCAGTCAGCTGACCTCCTTCATCAGTTGATCTACCATATTGAAATCCATTACCAGCTCTCTCTTAGTCAATATGAGCAGGATTTCCTCAGCTTCCCTCTCAATACACAATATGTGGATGGCTTGACCTACGTCAGCCAACAAAAGGGCGATTTGCATACCATCTTTATGGACATGGTTCACCGTGTGAAAGAGACACTTAATGTTCATTTTGACGAGGAACGTCTCTATGTTGAGATGCACAATCACTTGAAGTTTTTGGTTAACCGGTTGATTTTCCATGTGCAGACCAATGATATTTTCCACGGAGAAATCAAGCAAAAATACCCTCTAGCCTTTGAAATGGCCAAAGTAGCCAGTCGAAAATTGGAATCCTATTTCAATTACCAACTGGAACTGTCAGAAATCAGTTATTTAGCTCTCTATTTTGAGATGATCTTGCGGGAAAGCGAACAAGAAACGGAATTGCAACAACGCAAAATTGCAGTCGTGTGTACAACAGGACGTGGGACTGCCAATATGATTTGTCGGCAATTGTCACGTGTCTTGGGACAGGATATTGAGATTACCCAATATTCAGAGGAGCAATTCAATCCTGAAAAAGATGATGATTACTTTGCTATCTTTACAACTATTCCCTTGAAGCTAGGGCACCTCAAGTCACCGGTCATTCATTTGACCAATCTCTTTGATGATCAGTGGTTGCAAACGGAGTGGCAAAAGGTGCACCGCTACCATCAGAAAAATTTGGAAACCATTGAGTTACGGTTTATGTGGCTTCCAAAAATGGATGGATACGAGGATTACCTAATTGAAATGGCTTCTTCTTTGGAAAAAGAAGGTTTGGTAGACCAAGGGTTTAGCCAACGGATGATAGATAGAGAAGCCAAGCAATCCACCGTCTTTGGAAATGGCATTGGTTTTCCCCACACCATCAACAAAATGGACCAAAAAACCGTCTTGATGTTGGGGGTATTGGAGGAAGTAGACCAATCCCAAGGTCAACCACTTGAATTAATCTTCCTCGTCGCCATTCCTCATCAAGTAGAAAGCAAGATGGAGACGGAATTGCTAGAGCTGTATGACGATATTTTCCGGATTGCTAGTGATGAGACTTTAAAGTCGGACATCAGACAGATTCAGACAGAAAGTGAATGGATGGCTTTTACAAAAGAAAAAGGAGTATTTTAGATGAGTTTTGTCATAGTATTTGGTTTATTCTGTGTGGGAGCCTATCTCTTACAAATCGTATTTGGTATGCGTCAGCTCAAGCATTTCAATGAGACCTATTCCCAAATGCGTCGCTTGGGACGGGTTGCAATTGGCCGCCGGGCTGGGAAAATCAAATCGGGGACCATTGTTCTCTTTGCTATTGACAAAGACGCAAAGGTACTAGCAGCCAAGAAAATGCAAGGTGTAACCGTTTTGGCCAGTTTCAAAGATATGCCGGCTTATGTTGGACAAGATATCCATTATTTAGATACTTACAATCCCTTGGTTCGTAAAGAAAATAAACTCTTGCAGATTGCTATTGAGGATGCGAGAGAAGTCTTCCTTCGTGTGGAAGCAGGAGTCTACAAGGATGTTCCAAAATATGCACCAGTCGTTGACGTGGCCCTGCATAGTAAACTGTTGTTTGCTCGAATGAAGCAACAATTTAAAAAATCGTAAATAAAATAACCGATACAATCGGAAAAGGAGTTCATTATGAAATACATTATTCAATTTGCTGAAGGCTTTATGAAGCTCTTCCAACTCGGTGGCGAGACCTTCATCTCATGGATGACAGGTATCGTCCCAGTCGTTTTGATGCTCTTAGTGGCTATGAATGCCTTGATTGCCCTCTTAGGAGAAGACAAAGTCAATAAGTTGGCACAAGTTTCAGCTAAAAATCCAATCAGCCGTTACATGATTTTACCTTTTATTTCAGCCTTCATGCTAGGTAATCCAATGGCTATTTCCATGGGACGTTTCTTGCCAGAATACTACAAGCCAAGTTTCGTAGCATCACAAATGCAGTTCTGTCATACTTCAAATGGTGTGTTCCCGCATATCAATCCAGGTGAATTGTTTGTTTGGTTGGGGATTGCATCTGGTGTGGAAGCCCTTGGCTTGAACACCATGGATCTTGCGATTCGCTATATGTTGATCGGTTTGGTCATGAACTTCTTTGCAGGTTGGATCACAGACTTTACAACAGCTTGGGTATGTAAGCAACAAGGTGTAACCCTTAGCAAAACATTGGATTTGAACTAGAACGAGGAGCAAATAATCATGACATATAATAGCATTAAAGTTGTAAAAGGAAATGGCGGATTTGGTGGACCGTTGGTCATAACACCCACTGCTGAAAAACACAAATTTATCTACATCACTGGTGGTGGTGAAAAACCTGCTATCGTTGATAAAATTGTTGAACTAACAGGAATGGAAGCTGTGAATGGCTTTAAAACATCGATTCCGGATGAAGAAATCGCCTTGGCCATCGTAGACTGTGGTGGTACCCTTCGCTGTGGTATTTATCCGAAAAAAGGAATTCCAACGATCAATATTGTCGCAACTGGTAAATCAGGTCCGTTGGCTCAATACATCACAGAAGACATCTATGTTTCAGCTGTTGGCTTAGACCAAATTTCTGCAACAGATGATGCAGTAGTAGTTGCTGCAACACCTGTGAAAGAGACTCCAAAAACAGTCACCTATGATACTTCTAAGAAAATTACTGAACAACGAGCAGAATCTAGTTTCATCGCCCGTATCGGTATGGGAGCTGGTAAGGTCGTGGCGGTCTTTAACCAAGCGGCCCGTGAAGCCATCCAGACCATGCTCAACACCATCTTGCCGTTTATGGCCTTCGTATCCCTTTTGATCGGAATTATCAACGGTTCTGGTGTCGGAAACTGGATTGCCAAGTTGATGGTGCCACTTGCTGGTAATGTTTGGGGCTTGATTTTAATCGGATTTATCTGTTCCTTGCCATTCCTTTCTCCACTCTTGGGTCCTGGTGCAGTTATTTCACAAATCATCGGTACCTTGATTGGTGTGGAAATTGGCAAAGGAAACATCCCACCACAAATGGCACTTCCTGCCCTCTTTGCCATCAATACACAAAATGGTTGTGACTTCATCCCAGTAGCCCTTGGTCTTTCTGAAGCGGAATCTGAAACGGTCGAAGTCGGTGTGCCATCTGTATTGTACTCTCGCTTCTTGAGCGGTGTACCACGTGTTATCGTTGCTTGGGTAGCCAGCATCGGCTTGTACCAATAAGCATCCCCATTATTTTAAAATAGAAAAGAGAACTTCCACATGTCAACTATTTTTAACACACAAGTTGTTGCAATTGGGCCAGAAGCAGCTGGTATGATTGAAGCAACCAATATGCTAATCTTGTTTGGAGAAGGAGCGCCTGTTGATTTGGCAGAGTTTTGCTTCACCATCGATAACAAAGAGCTAACAGGTACCATATCAGTTGGTTCTACTCTAAGGATTGATGGAGCAAGCTATCCGATTACTGCAGTCGGTGACGTCGTTGAGAAAAACCTCAGTAATCTAGGCCACATCACTATCAATTTTGATGGTTCAGCAGAAGGTTCTCTCCCAGGAACACTCCATGTCCAAGCGGATACCTTGCCAACAGTATCTGAAGGCAGTTTGATCACAATTGAAGCATAAAATAAGCCCCTGACCAGGTGATTGGTTGGGGGTGTTTTTGTGAAAAATTAGGATAAGACCTATCAAATCAATCTTCCGTCGATAAGTTTGTGAAAAAAATAATTTAAAAAACATTTGATATATTTATTGACATATGACAAGAAAGGGTTTACAATGGACATGTAAAACAAATGACACAAATAGTGTCACATGACAAAAAGGGAGGTCTATCATGACTTTATATGGTAAATTGTTGGAACGTGAAGCAGCGAATAACCCAATTAAAGTTGGTGTTATTGGTGCAGGTCAAATGGGAACTGGGATGATTGCTCAAATCTCAACGATTCCAGGTATGGAAGTTCGTGGTATTAGCGATATCAATATTGAAAATGCCCAACGAGCTGCGGCTGCCTATAATGCTTCTGCTAAAAATAAAGTAGATATTCAAATTACAACTGATTTTAAAGAAGTGATTAATTCTGAAAATGTTGAAGTTATTGTAGATGCAACAGGTGTTCCAGAGGTTGGAGCAAAAATCTCTCTTGAAACATTGATTGCAAAAAAACACCTAGTCTTGTTGAACGTAGAAGTAGACATCACAATTGGCCCGTTGATGAAAAAAATGTATGATTCAGCTGGCTTGATTTATACAGGATCTGATGGTGATGAGCCAGCAGCAACAACTCAGTTATATGAATTTGCAAAAAGCATGGGAATGAAAGTGCTTGTTGCAGGTAAAGGAAAAAATAACGCACTTAAAATTGAGGCCAATCCAGACACAGCAGCGGAAGAAGCAGCAGCTAAGAAAATGAACGCGCATATGCTAGCTGCCTTTCAAGATGGAACCAAGACAATGGCAGAGATGAACCTTTTGGCAAATGCTATTGGGTTTGTACCAGATGTTCCAGGAATGCATGGAGAGTCTGCTGATTTACAGGAAACTGTTGCCAAATTAGACTTGAAAGAAAACGGTGGTGTTCTTGACAAATTCGGAGTTGTTGAATATATTGATGGAATTGCACCAGGAGTTTTTGTTATCGTAGAAGGACAAAACGAGGGTGTGAAACATGAGATGAATTACTTGATGAAAGTAGGAGATCGCGACCACCATATTCTTTATCGCCCATATCATCTGTGCAGTTTAGAAACACCTTTGACAGTAGCACGTGCAGTTCTTGAACATGACCACGCAATTGTCCCGATGGGAGCACCTGTTGCTGAGACTGTTGCAGTCGCAAAACGTGATATTAAAGCAGGTGAACCAATTGATGGAATTGGTGGATATTGTGTACGTGGTGTGATTGAAACACATGAAGATATGCGTAAAAATAACAATGTACCAATCGGTCTTGTTGGTGGAAACTCATATGCGAAACGTGATATTCCAAACGGAACATTCTTGACCTTGGATGATATCCAATTAGATGAGTCTACAACAGTTTACAAATTGCGTAAGTTGCAGGATGAAACTTTTGGATAGAAAAGAAATTGAAAATGAATTGAAAATAAGATAAAATAGAAAATGCTTTATCTTATTTCTGAGGAGGATTCGCAGTGGGGGAATTAGCAATTGTTTTAACGGTTGTCATGCTCTTTCAATTAATTTTGAGTATTTATCAAGTGCAGTACTACCAAAACTTCATGGGGACTTTGGTAAAAAAATACCAGGATACGCAAGATTACCAGTTGATTTCCGAAGTGAATAAAACACTTCTATCATCAAATGTTGTAGTGGTAATCATGGATAAATCAAAAATCATCAAAGAAGCGTATTCTTTGAAAGGGATGACGATTTTCTCTAAGTTTCAACCCTATGAGCAATTGATAGGACACCGTTTAGATGAGAAACTGATTCCTCTTGTCGAATCAAACAAGAAAGATGGTAGGGTCAAAGCTGTCCAAGCTTTAATCGAAAAATACAAATAATCGGAGAACGAAATGCAAGAATTTACTGTTGTTGAAATTGGGGAAATGGTTCCAGCCTTTGAGGAAGAATTAATTGTCATTCTCTTTGGTGAAACGGCTCCACCAGAATTACGGGCTATTTCGGTTGTACATGACTATAAGGCCTCTAATCCAGATGAAGTCGTACTTAAAGTAGGGACAAAACTTCAGTTTGGCAGCTATGAATATACTGTAGTTGAGGCTGGAAGTGCTGCGAATGCTAATTTCCAAGAACTGGGTCATGTTGCTATTTACATGAAAAAAGGTGATGAGGAATTATTACCAGGATCTATTATTGTAGAACCATCTGTATTCCCTCAGTTGAATCCTGGCGATACAATGAAAATTATCAATAATTAAATTGATGCAATACATGGTATAATTTCTGTATCAAAACAAAGACAGTAGGGTTTAAATATGGATAATTATACTGAAAAAGATTACGTTAAAGTTGCTATCATGTATTATGACGAGGGCATGACACAAGCTGAAATTGCAAAAAAGATGGGAGTTTCTCGCTCCTTGATTTCAAAAATGCTGATAGAAGCACGTGAAGCTAAAATCGTCGAAATCTTTATTAATAGTCAATCTGTCTACACAACAAAATTAGAGAGAGAATTGGAAGAAGTTTTTTCTCTATCAGATGCTGTAGTCGTTGATACCATTGGTTTAACAAAATCAGAGATTGAACGAAAAGTCAGTCGAGTGGCGGCAAACTATATTGAATCATATCTGCGTCGACACTCCGACATTAAACGGATTGGTGTTTCATGGGGAAATACCCTGCACCATGTTGTTCATTACCTGCCTTATTTGCACCAATCAGACTATCATATCTATCCTCTCATTGGTGGGATGGGAAATGAGCACTTTTACCTTCATGCTAATCAATTGGTTCAAACTGTTGCTCAAAAATTCAGAGCGCAAGCTCATTATTTATATGTTCCAGCAATGATTTCTAATCTTTCTCTGAAGAAAGAATTGGAACAGGATCCGACCATATCTTGTGTTTTAAATCAAGGAAAACAAGTTGATTTAGGGATTTTTGGATTGGCTGCACTGGAAGAAGAAAGTACGATGGTTAAAACTGGTTATATTAGTGTTGAAGATGTCCATCATTTCCATGAAATGGGTGGTGTTGGAGATATTAACTCACAGTTTTTTGATAATCAGGGAAAATCTCTTTCTAAAATCAATGATCGAGTTATGGGAGTATCCTTAGAGGATTTAAAACAGATTTCTGAAAAAATGTTAATTGCTTATGGGACTTCCAAAGCACATGCAATTCAAGTGGCTATGGAATACAAAATGGTTAACATTCTCATTACAACCGATGAGACAGCACAAGCAATTTTAAAAGAAGTTACAACAATAAACTAATCAACATTGTTGGTTGGTTTATTAAAAAAAATAAAATGGAAACGCTTACGAACGAGCGTAAAAGGAGAAATAAATGAAATTTATTGAATGGTTTGGAGAAAACTTTATTGGAATGTTCCAAGCAGGTGGTGAACAGTTTGTTGGGTATATTACCGGGATTGTTCCCCTCCTGGTTGCTCTTCTAACATTTACGAATGCGGTTATTGCTTTGATTGGTCGAGAACGTGTGGATCGCTTTATGAAACTAAGTGCGAAATACACAATCTTACGCTATACGGTAATGCCAACACTGGCTTGTTTGATTTTAACAAACCCAATGGCCTATACCTTTGGTCAATTCTTGAAAGAAGAAGAAAAGCCAGCCTTTTATGATGCAGCAGTGAGTATGATTCACCCTGTAACAGGCCTCTTTCCTTATGCCAATGCTGGTGAGCTCTTTGTGTTCTTAGGAATTGCAAATGGTGTTGTTGAAGCAGGCTATTCACAAGGTAGCTTGGCTGTACGTTATTTCTTAGCTGGTCTCGTTGTTATTTTAATCCGTGGTGTAGTAACCGAACGGATTACAAAATACTTGATGAAACGAGTTGCCTAGTAGAAAGAAATAGAGAGGTTTAGAGAAATGTCAGAATTTAAAGCAGTATTTGTACGTCGTGGAGACAATGGTTGGGGAGATGGGCTTCTTGTTCACCCAACAGCAGAAAAAAATAAGATTGTATCGGTTACAGGTGGGGGAATCCATCCAGTAGCACAACGTGTTGCCGAATTAACAGGAGCAGAAGCAGTAGATGGATTCAAAAATGCTGTTCCAGATGCTGAAATCGCTGCAGCCGTCATCGATTGTGGTGGAACAGCCCGTATTGGTGTCTACCCAATGAAGGGAATTTTAACCTTGGATGTATTGCCATCCTCTCCGTCAGGCCCGCTTGCTAAACACATCAATGAAAAGAACTTTGTTTCTGGTGTGAAAGCAGATTGTGTGAGTCTAGCCGATGCCCCTGCAGACACTCCTATTGTTGAAGCTACTACTCTTGCAGATGAAAAAGAGCAGTTCAAAGAAAAGTATGCGGAAATCAAAGCAGAGCACAAAGCAAATCAAGAATCTAGTGATAGCTTTATTGTTCGCTTCTCACGTGGTATCGGTAATGTTATGGGGATTTTCTACCAAGCAGGTCGCGATACTGTAGAGATGCTCTTCAAAAACATCATCCCATTCATGGCCTTCATGAGTACCATTATCGGTATTATCAACTATACGGGTGTGGGAAATGTGATTGCGAACCTCTTGGAACCATTGTCTGGATCTATTCTAGGATTCATCGTGATTGCCTTTATTTGTAGTATCCCTTTCATTTCCCCAGTTATTGGACCAGGGGCAGTTATCGCCCAAGTTATCGGGGTTCTAATTGGTACTCAAATCGCTCAAGGAACAATCCCGGTAACTTATGCTCTACCAGCCTTGTTTGCCATCAATGCACAAGTAGGTTGTGACTTTATCCCAGTTGGACTCTCACTTGGTGAAGCTAAACCGGAAACAGTGTCAATCGGAGTTCCAGCTATCCTATATAGCCGTATTGTGACAGGAGCTCTTGCTGTTGTGATTGGTTGGGTTTTCAGTATCGGTATGTATTAGACATCAAGTCCGTAGGACAAGCATACCTTTATACTAAAAAACCAGAGCTTCCATTTTGGGGCTCTGGTTTTGTTTTGATTGTCCACTAAATCATTTATTAAAAGTGCCTTTTATGTAGTAAGATTGTCCTGATTGAGTCGTTCCAAAGTACATGCGGTATGTACCGGAATTAAGTGTTTTAGAATAGGTTGCTGATCTTGTTTCATAAAATACTCGTGAGTCAACAGTAGACCAAGTCCAGCCATTATGGCGCTGAATTTCTACTCGCAGTCCCACTCCACTACGATTATAATCTCTTCTTTGGTAATGCTTAATGGTTACTTTTTGACGTTTTGAGAGATAGGTTGAACTCAAAGAATTTTTACCTTTAATATTCCAACCTTCGTAACTAAAAGCAACCGCTGCATGAACGATAGTAGCTGTAAAAGAAGCTAAAAATATGATAGAATGTATTAATAAATACTAATATAGTATACCATAAATTTTAGATTAGGAGAACTCTTTTGAAGAAAAAACTTCTTTTTTTGATTCTTACCATTATTTCTGCAATTTTCTTCTTTTTTGCATGGGCTCATTTTTACTCATTTGTTGCCTACCCTTACATAGCAATGTTGTTAGGGGGCAGAGGTACACAGATTCTTGGTAATACTGCACTTGTTATTGTTGGACATTTTATTCTAACATTATTTTTTGCAATTAACATTTGGCAACTTCTGCATCTACGCTTTTTTATTCCATTTTGGAAGCTGCAAACATCTCTTTACATTGTTCTTCTTCTTGTGGTTGTTTTATTAAAAAGTAGGGGGATACAAGGGATTAATCTCAATCCTTTAAATCTTATTTCGCTTTTTTTAGAAAGTCCATTTGAATTCCTTAGTAATATTTTTTTCTTTATCCCTTTAGGCAGTTTATTTTTTATAAAACACCTCGCTTTCCGCCGTTCTATTTTTTATGGATTATTCTTTATCATTTTGCTAGAACTTAGTCAATACTTCTTGCACCTAGGTATATTTGATATTGTTGATATTCTTTTAAATACTTGTGGATTTTTACTTGGATATTTATTGCTTGATTTAGTATTTTCAAGTGGATGGATTCTACAAAAAAAGGGGAATTATTATCTTGTTGTAAGAGACAATAAGATAATGTAGGACAAGTATGTCTCTATACTAAAAAACCAGAGCTTCCATTTTGGGGCTCTGGTTTTGTTTGTCATCATAGTCGAACGGTAGCTACAAGATGCTCTTCATTAGGCTCAGACCGTGTCTACCGTCACAGAATGTTCCTTCGAATCTGTTGCTTAGTACTCTTTTGCAAGCAAATATTCAGCGATGGTTTGGTCTACAATAATGTGGTCCACACAGCCTTTTTGCAATAGGGCAAATAAGCTGGGAGCTTTAGATTTACCGGAAGCCACAACTGCAACCTCATTCATCATTTCCAACTCGTCCAAACTAAGGCCTACCATACGCTTGGCTAAGGCAATGGGGACGGGTACTCCTTCTTTGTCATAAAAGGTGGCTAAGGCATCTCCGATAACTTCTTTGTCTAGAATTTCCGCCTCATCTTCTTTGGAGACAACCCCTAATTGTTTGTAGGTCGATGATTGGGCAGGGTTTCCAATACTGACAATGGCTAAATCCACTCCAAGTGCTCGTTTATGGGCATCACGGATAAAGGTTGATTTCATCAATTCTTCTTTAAGGAGTTCATGATCAGCAATAGCAGGGGCGTAGTAATAGCTAACAGAGGCCTGGTATTTTTCAGCTAGTCGAAAGCAAAGGTGGTTGGAGTGTAGGTGTTGCAATTCCATACTGGCTCCTCCCATCATGGGGACAATCGTTAGGTGTTTATAGGAATGATGATTGGCTGCTTGAACATATTCATACAGTGTGGAGCCCCAACCAATCCCAATGGATTGCAAGCTATAAGCACGGTGTTCAATAAATTCAGCTAGGGCTTTTCCGATATGGACTTTTGTTTGGTTATCTGCCACCTCGGATTTGGTGATGATGGCTGTTTGAAGATTAAATTTATCAATGAGTTGCTTGCTGAGGTCGGCTCCTGAAGAGAGAGGCGGTGAAATCCGGATTTGGACAATTCCCTTGTCTTTGCTTTCTTTTAGAAATTGGGCAACCGTTGGTCGGCTGATACCAAGTTGTTTAGCGATTTCAGTTTGGCTTTTATTTTCTTCATAATAAAGCAGAGCTGTTTGGTAGATTAGTTGATTTCGATTTTTCATTTTATAAAAATCCTTATTTTTTAATTCTATTTTAAACAAAAATTTTACAATTGTAAAATACAAACCCGAAAATATTTTACACTATCATATTGGGATGATATAATAAAAACAGATATAAAAACGCTTGCAAAAAAGGAGTTTTACATGAAAGTTAGTTCAATAAAATTGTACGAAGTAGCTAAAAAAGGAAACTTTGCCATTCCGCATGCCAACTTTATCGATTCAAATTCAGCGCGTGCTTATGTAACGGTGGCAGAACGCCGAGGCTTGCCTCTCTTATTGGCCTATGCCCAGTCCCATAGTTCCATTTTATCTTTGGAAGAAGCGGCAGCCATTGGCAATCACTATGCGGAATCAGTTTCAACACCAGTTGTCCTTCACTTGGATCACGGTGAGGATTTCGATTTTATCAAAAAAGCCATTGATTTAGGATTTACATCCGTTATGATCGATGCTTCCCAACAATCCTTTGAAGATAACGTTGCGATTACCCAAAAAGTGATTGAATATGCCCACCAACATGATGTGGTCGTGGAAGCAGAACTTGGACATGTGGGAGCCAATGATACATCTGAATCAGCAGAGTTGACTGAATCTGTCTACACAGAGGTTGATTCTGTTAAGGATTTTGTGGCAGCGACTAATGTGGATTCATTGGCCATTTCGATTGGTACAGCTCATGGGGTTTACAAAGGGATTCCGAAGATTAATTTTGAACGTCTGCATGAGATTGCCTCTTTAACGGATGTACCACTTGTCTTACATGGTGGTTCGTCATCTGGAGATGAAAACCTCGGGCGCTGTGCGCGTGAAGGCATCACCAAAATCAATATCTATACCGATTTCCTAGTAGGAGCTTACAAGGCGATTCAGGAGGAATCGCCACAAGATTACGTGGCCTTAACTAAAACAGCAGAAACAGCGATGGAAAATGTATTAGACCATTACTTTGATGTGTTTGGTACTGAAAAAATTGATCTGTAACAGAAATAGGAGAAAATTATGATGCAAAAACTAACTGTAAAGGCACCATTCTTTATGTTCAATCCAAAATCGTACCTTTTTGGAGAAGAGTTGGTAGAAATGGCCAAAGTAGCAGAAGAGATGGCGGTGCAATACCCAGACGTTTCAGTCTTTATTACTAGTCCATTTGCAGATATTAGTCGGGTGGCTGCTGTAACAGATAAGGCGATTGTATCTGCCCAGCATATCGATGGGATTAAACCTGGTCGAGGTATGGGGCATGTTCTTCCTGAATCTGTGTATGCGGCGGGTGCACGAGCAAGTTTTATTAACCATGCTGAACAACCCTTGACCTTCGAAGAAATTATTAAATCTGTTGAACGGGCAGATGAATTAGGAATCGTAACTGTGGTTTGTGCCAATTCTCTAAAAGAAGCACGAGCTATTGCGACCTTGCAACCGGATATTATCTTATGTGAGCCAACAGAGTTGATTGGAACCGGAAAAACCAGTGACGCTTCCTATGTGACAAGCACCAATGAAGCGATTAAAGAAGTCTCACCGAATACCTTGGTCATGCAAGCTGCGGGAATCTCGACAGCAGATGATGTCTTCCAGGTTATTCAACTGGGGGCAGACGGAACAGGGTGTACCAGTGGTATTACAGAGGCTGCTGATCCAAAACAAATGCTAAAAGACATGGTTGAAGCAGCGGTAAAAGCATATCAGAAATAGGAGACCATACAATGAAAATGTACAAGAAAACTTTTACAGTCGAAACAGAAGCTGGTAAAGCGACTTACGTGAATATTACAGATAATCTTCGTGAAATTGTGAAAGATAGTGGGATTCAAAACGGGCTGTTAGCCATGATTTCTCCTCATACAACATGCGCAGTTTTCTTTGAAGAATTTGCTCACGACTTTACTAAAGATGGAGATGAGTCTTTACAAGCAGATTTAAATAATGTCTTGAAAAAAATCATTCCGGATCATACTAGTGCTGATACCTATATCTATCCAGGAGAGGCCCACTACCAAGCAGTAGAATCTTGGCCAGATGCAGAAAGCTACCTACCAGGAGGAGATCGAAAAGCCTTGTGGAATGGTGATGGTCATTTGAGTGCTACAATGATCGGATCGAGTCAGATGGTCGATGTCAGCAATGGAGACTTAGGTGTAGGTCCAACAGGCTATTTCTACTTTGTTGATTACGATAAAACACGGGAACGGACCCGCAAGTGTCAAGTAACTGTATTTGGTGAATAAAGAGAAGGCCATTCTTGAGAATGGCCTTTTTATACTAATTAATATAAAAATGAATCGATTAAAAAAGAAGAGGAATCAGACATTAATTCCTCTTTTTATATGTTTGTGGAACTATCAGTCCAATTTTGGACAGTTTTATGTGTGCTCTTTGGTCTTTTTGTTTGCGCTTACAAAAATTATAATGAGCATATAGAAAACATTTTAAAAAAGGAGCGGAAATAATGGATACACTATTAAGTCCCCTAAATTGGTTCTCGACCAATATCTTACAAAATCCAGCATTCTTTGTTGGTCTCTTGGTTTTAATTGGTTACCTTCTCTTGAAAAAGCCAGCTCATGAAGTATTTGCTGGTTTTGTAAAAGCGACAGTTGGATACTTGATTCTAAACGTTGGTGCGGGTGGTTTGGTTAGCACGTTCCGTCCAATCTTGGTTGCCCTTGCTAAAAAATTCAACTTAGAAGCCGCGGTTATTGATCCTTACTTTGGTTTGGCAGCTGCCAATGCTAAGTTAGAAGAGATGGGCTTCATAAGTGTCGCAACAACAGCTCTCTTGATTGGTTTTGGGGTCAATATTCTTTTGGTTGCTCTTCGTAAAGTCACAAAAGTTCGGACCTTGTTTATCACAGGGCATATCATGGTTCAACAAGCAGCGACTATCTCTGTTTTTGTTCTTCTCTTGATTCCACAATTGCAAAATGCTTATGGGGCATGGGCAGTTGGGATTATCTGTGGTTTGTATTGGGCAGTCAGCTCAAACATGACAGTTGAGCCAACGCAACGCTTGACAGGTGGTGGCGGATTTGCCATCGGTCACCAACAACAATTTGCGATTTGGTTTGTGGATAAGATTGCTCCATTCTTTGGTAAAAAAGAAGAAAACTTGGACAACTTGAAATTGCCAACCTTCTTGAATATTTTCCATGATACAGTTGTTGCATCTGCAACTCTAATGTTGGTTTTCTTTGGTGGTATTTTAACGGTTCTTGGTCCTGAATTGATGTCAAATGCAGAGTTGATCGGGCCAGGAGCTTATGTTCCAGTTAAATCATTCTTTATGTACGTGCTTCAAACGTCCTTGACCTTCTCTGTTTATCTCTTTATCTTGATGCAAGGTGTCCGGATGTTTGTTGCGGAATTGACCAATGCCTTCCAAGGTATTTCTAGCAAATTGCTTCCAGGTTCGTTCCCTGCGGTTGACGTTGCAGCATCTTATGGATTTGGTTCCTCAAATGCCGTTCTATCAGGTTTTGCTTTTGGATTGATTGGTCAATTGATTACGATTGCACTCTTGGTTATCTTTAAAAATCCGATTTTGATTATCACTGGATTTGTTCCTGTATTCTTTGACAATGCTGCTATTGCAGTATATGCAGATAAGCGTGGTGGTTGGAAGGCTGCGGTGGCGCTTTCCTTCATCTCAGGGATTATTCAAGTAGCTGTTGGTGCAGTAGCAGTAGCCCTTCTTGGTTTGACAGGTGGGTACCACGGAAACATTGACTTAGCTATTCCATGGGTAGGATTTGGTTATATCTTCAAATACTTAGGTATCGCAGGATATGTTTTGGTCTGCCTCTTCTTCTTGGCGATTCCGCAATTGCAATTTATGAAAGCCAAAGACAAAGAAGCTTATTATCGTGGTGAAGCACAATAATCGTATTTAAAAAAAGAAATATTGGAGGATAATTATGGTTAAAGTATTAACAGCCTGTGGAAATGGTATGGGCTCATCAATGGTCATTAAGATGAAGGTTGAAAACGCCCTTCGCCAACTAGGTGTTACGGACATTCAATCAGCTTCTTGCTCTGTCGGTGAAGCAAAAGGACTTGCGGCTGGTTATGATATCGTTGTTGCCTCAAACCACCTTATTTCGGAGTTGGAAGGACGCACCAATGGAAAATTGGTTGGTCTTGATAACCTAATGGATGATAACGAAATCAAAACAAAATTACAAGCAGTCTTAGAATAGGAGAAAAAGAGGTCGGAGCATTGCTCAACCTCTTCTCTATTAGTTGGAAAGGAAACAGAATATGAACTTGAAAAAAGCCTTTACAGAAAATCAATCCATTCGCTTGGGACTTTCTGCGACGAGCTGGCAAGAAGCCGTAGAACTATCGGTTGCTCCCCTGATTGAAAGCGGTGCAGTTACACGTGAATATTATGATGCAATCATTGCCTCAACAGAAGAATATGGTCCATACTATATTTTGATGCCAGGCATGGCCATGCCGCATGCTCAGGCTGGCGTCGGGGTCAATCGAGATGCATTTTCTTTGATTACCTTGACAGAGCCGGTTACTTTCTCAGATGGAAAAGAAGTATCGGTCCTCTTAGTCTTGGCAGCGACATCTGCTGCGATTCATACTTCTGTTGCCATTCCGCAAATCATAGCCCTTTTTGAATTGGAAAATTCGATTGAGCGTTTGGTGGCCTGTCAAAGTCCAGAGGAAGTCTTGGCCATGGTAGAAGAATCCAAAAATAGTCCGTACTTAGAAGGATTGGATTTAGAAGATTAAAAACGATTGATGAAGATAGTGAAAGGAACAATAAGATGACAAAACACATTCCAAATTTACAAGTAGCGCTAGATCATTCTGACTTACAAGGTGCTGTTAAAGCAGCTGTTTCAGTTGGTCACGAAGTCGATGTCATTGAAGCAGGGACGGTTTGCTTGCTCCAAGTGGGCAGTGAATTAGTTGAAGTACTTCGTAGTCTCTTCCCTGAGAAAATCATTGTGGCTGATACCAAATGTGCCGATGCTGGTGGAACAGTTGCTAAAAACAATGCCGTTCGTGGGGCAGACTGGATGACCTGTATCTGCTCAGCAACCATTCCTACTATGAAAGCGGCTCTCAAAGCCATTCAAGAAGAACGTGGCGACAAGGGTGAAATTCAAGTTGAGCTTTATGGAGATTGGACTTATGAGCATGCTCAACAATGGTTGGATGCAGGTATTTCCCAAGCCATTTACCACCAATCTCGCGATGCTCTATTAGCGGGTGAAACATGGGGCGAAAAAGACTTGACCAAGGTCAAAAAATTGATTGATATGGGCTTCCGTGTATCCGTTACAGGTGGTCTAGATGTGGATACCTTGAAACTCTTTGAAGGCTTGGATGTCTTCACCTTTATCGCAGGGCGTGGGATTACAGAAGCTCCTGATCCAGCACAAGCAGCACGTGATTTCAAAAATGAAATCCGTCGCATCTGGGGGTAACAATGGCAAGACCGATTGGAATATATGAAAAAGCAACTCCGAAGCACTTTACTTGGCTAGAGCGTCTGCAATTTGCTAAAGAGCTTGGATTTGACTTTGTCGAAATGTCTGTGGACGAATCAGACGAGCGCTGGGCAAGGTTAGACTGGACTAAGGAAGAGCGTCTCGATATTGTGAAAGCCATTTATGAAACAGGTGTGCGGATTCCGACCATTTGCTTCTCTGGTCATCGTAGGTACCCTCTTGGCTCTGCTAATCCAGAACTGGAAGCAGAAGCTCTTTCTGCCATGAAAAAATGCATTGAGTTAGCACAAGATTTGGGTGTTCGTGTGATTCAGCTAGCTGGTTACGATGTTTATTATGAAGACAAGTCTCCAGAGACGCGTGAGCGTTTTATCAAAAATTTGCGCCAATCCTGTGACTGGGCTGAGCAAGCTCAAGTGATGTTGGCGATTGAAATTATGGATGACCCGTTTATCAATTCTATCGAGAAGTATTTGGCGGTTGAAAAAGAAATCGACTCTCCCTATCTCTTTGTCTACCCAGATACAGGCAATGTCTCTGCCTGGCACAATGACTTATGGAGTGAATTTTATCTAGGGCATCGTTCGATTGCAGCTCTTCATCTTAAAGATACCTATGAGGTTACGGAGACTTCTAAAGGACAGTTCCGCGATGTGCCGTTTGGACAAGGCTGTGTGGAATGGGAAGAGATATTTGCGGTTTTGAAAAAGACCAACTACCAAGGACCATTTTTGATTGAAATGTGGTCTGAAAATTGTGAAACGGTAGAAGAAACGCGCGCAGCTATCAAGGAGGCGCAGGATTTTCTCTACCCTCTAATTGAGAAAGCGGGGTTAGCCTAATGCCAAAAGATTTACAGGAAATGCGTCAGCGTGTCTATGAGGCAAATGTAGCCTTACCAGCGCACGGACTCGTCAAGTTTACCTGGGGCAATGTCTCAGAAGTCTGCCGTGAGCTTGGCCGTATCGTTATCAAACCTTCTGGAGTGGATTATGACAAATTAAGCCCTGAAAACATGGTGGTGACAGATCTTGATGGCAATGTGGTTGAAGGAGACCTCAATCCATCATCAGACCTCAAGACCCATGTGGAACTCTACAAGGCTTGGCCAGAAGTTGGAGCGGTGGTTCACACCCATTCGACAGAGGCTGTTGGCTGGGCACAGGCTGGGCGGGATATCCCTTTTTACGGAACAACCCATGCAGATTATTTCTATGGGCCAGTGCCATGTGCACGTTCCTTGACCAAGGATGAGGTCGATTCTGCTTATGAAAAAGAAACAGGAACCGTCATCATTGAAGAGTTTGAGCGTCGGGGAATCAATCCCGTTGCCATTCCAGGGATCGTCGTTCGTAACCACGGACCATTTACTTGGGGCAAGGATCCCGCTCAAGCGGTGTATCACTCTGTTGTTTTAGAAGAAGTGGCGCGGATGAACCGCTATACGGAGGAGATTAATCCACGTGTGGAGCCAGCACCCCAATACATTTTAGACAAACACTATCTCCGCAAACACGGGCCTAATGCCTATTATGGCCAAAAAGGAGAGGCTCACTAAGAGCAAATGTAAGCAGGTCGCTTTTACAGGGCCTGCTTCTCTTTGCTTATTTATCTATTCTATGCAAATAGATAAAATTATGATATAGTTATGAATGCGTTTTATTGAATTGGTTTATTATGAAAGGTTGGAAAATGTATGTTGTTTTTGGATAAAGACCTACATGCTCTCTTGAACTATTTATTGGAATTGGAGAGTCCTCAGACAATCATGGCCATATCAAAGAAATTGTACCAATCGAGAAGAAAGATTTATTATAATTTGGAAAAAGTAAATGAAGCTTTTTCCTCAGAGGTTGATCCGATTGTCAGTATTCCTCGGGTTGGTTTGTGTTTGACAGACAAGCAAAAACAGGCTTGCAGAGAGCTACTAGAAGAATTGGATGCTTCAAGCTATGTTCTGAATATGGAAGAGCGCATACAATTGTTGCTGATTTATATTTTAATTTCTCCCAATCGGGTCACCATTGAGCGCATGATGGATTTGGCAGATGTTTCTCGTAACACCATCTTGAACGACCTAAATGAAATTCGGGAGCGTTTGAGTCAGGATTATCGCTACTTACCGTTGGCTGTGACTAAGAGACGGGGGTATTTTCTGAACTGCCACTTACTTGATAAAATTCAATTTCTCTATTCGCTCCTATTTACCGTATTGACATCCAGTAATAGTAGCTTTTTGTCCATTTTTGAGAAAAAAATCCAACAAATTGTAGGTGATAATCCATTGTTTGATAGGGATTTTGCAGCAGATCTAATGCAACGCTTAAAAGATGTTCGACAGGTTTGGGGAAAAGAGATGTATGACTCCGAGATGGAGTTAATGGTTGAGGTTATTCCCTATCTACTTCTTAGCTACCGAAATAGTGAGTTATCAACAGAAGAACGCGAAGATGTCATTAAAGAACTGGCTCTTGTTCGAACTAGAATAGAATACAAGGTTGCCCGTCAAATTAGTTCCTTTTTATGTGAAAGACATACCTTGACACTAGACGATATCGAAGAAGCCTTGGTAGCCATTTTGCTACTATCTTCTAGGAAAAATTATGACAAACACGTCAACACCTTAGATTTTAGGGATATCGAAGAAGCTATCGAAGTCTTCTTGCAGGCTTTTGAGCGTCAAACGAATTACCAACTTGTCCAGCGTTCAGAGCTGGCCCAGCGTCTCTTAATTCATTGTAAGGCCTTGCTCTTTCGGAAAACCTACGGTATTTTATCCACCAACCCCTTAACTCAGCAAGTAAAATCCAAATATAAGGCCCTGTTTGAGGTAACAGCTACCTGTGTATCTATATTGGAGAAAGCCTGGTTGGTCAAATTGACAGACGACGATATTGCGCATATCGTGATTCATATTGGTGGCGTATTGCGCAGTGTTGAGATTGAAAATCCTAATACCTTAGTTTGTTTGGTTTGCGATGAAGGAGTTGCCGTTCAAAAATTACTCGTCAAACAAATCGAGTATCACTTTCCAAATATCACAGTGGCAGCTGTATTCACGACGGAACAATTCAAAAGTGTAGAGGACATTTTACATGTTGATGCCTTGATTCAGACTAGCGATAGTCTTGAAACTGCTTTTCCTACGATTCAAGTTTGTCCAATCTTGAGTCAAGATGATCTGCAGTCCATCGCTGGAATCTTGCGTTTTCCGAGCATTTCATTTGGTTTGGAGCAAGATCAAACGCTGGAAGCCTTGATAGCAGAGTACATTTCGGATACCGCAGAGCAAGCTGCTTTTAAAACGAAGTTACAACAGGCCTTACAGAACAGCCGATCAATGTAGATGTCTTGAGAACAAGATAACAGTCCAAGAATGAACACAATCTTGTGTTTCATTTGGGCTTTTTTTAGTGTCATGAAGGCGTTATCATAGAGATGTAAAAAACATTGTGAATCATAAAAGGAGGCAAAAAATGGCCAATGTAAAAGATATTACCAGAGAATCTTGGATTCTTAGCACTTTCCCAGAGTGGGGAACTTGGCTCAATGAAGAGATTGAAGGAGAAGTTGTACCAGAAGGCAACTTTGCTATGTGGTGGTTAGGCAACTGTGGTGTGTGGATTAAAACACCAGGCGGTGCCAACGTTGTTATGGATCTTTGGTCTTCTCGTGGAAAATCGACTAAAAAAGTAAAAGACATGGTTTGGGGGCACCAAATGGCCAATATGGCGGGTGTTCGCAAATTGCAACCAAACTTGCGGGTACAACCAATGGTCATCGATCCTTTTGCCATCAATGAATTGGACTACTATTTGGTATCGCATGTGCATAGTGATCATATGGACATCAATACTGCTGCAGCGATTTTGAACAATCCCAATTTAGACCATGTGAAATTCGTTGGACCAGTTGAGTCTGGTGATATTTGGGAAAAATGGGGCGTTCCAGCAGATCGCATTATCCGCATTGCTCCAGGAGATAGCTTTGAATTTAAAGATATTAAAATTCATGCGGTGGAATCCTTTGACCGCACGTGTCTTGTCACCCTTCCAATTGATGGCTATGAGGAAAATGGTGGTAGCCTGGCAGGCTTGCCTGTAACGGATGAATTAATGGCACGCAAGGCTGTTAACTATATTTTTGAGACTCCTGGTGGGACCATCTATCATGGTGCGGATTCTCATTTCTCAAACTATTTTGCCAAACATGGACGTGATTTTAAGATTGATGTTGCCATCAACAACTATGGGGACAACCCAATTGGTATCCAGGACAAGATGACATCAATTGATCTCCTGCGTATGGCTGAAAATCTCCGTGCCAAAGTTATTATTCCCGTGCACTATGACATTTGGTCAAACTTTATGGCCTCAACCGATGAAATTATTGAACTTTGGAAGATGCGTAAAGAACGTCTTCAGTACGATTTCCATCCGTTTATTTGGGAAGTTGGAGGCAAGTATACTTATCCGCTTGACAAGGACCGTATCGAGTACCACCACCCACGTGGGTTTGATGATTGCTTCTTAGAAGATTCCAACATTCAGTTCAAGGCCTTGCTCTAATATTAGGCATGGCAGAAAACCCAGCTCCCTCTTCTCTTTTGAACCAGGGAGCTTTTTTACAAATGTCAAAAAATTCAAACACGAGAAAGCGTTTTATGATATAATAAACGTATCGATTTAATAGGAGGAAATTATGTCACTTACATCAGTTAACGCCATCCGTTTTTTAGGCGTAGATGCGATTGAAAAATCAAAATCAGGACACCCAGGTATTGTTATGGGTGCTGCACCGATGGCTTATAGCCTCTTTACCAAACATTTGCGTGTCAATCCAGCTCAACCAAACTGGATTAACCGTGACCGTTTTGTGTTGTCAGCTGGTCATGGTTCCATGTTGTTGTATGGACTTCTTCACCTTTCTGGCTTTGAAGATGTGTCTATGGATGAGATTAAAAACTTCCGTCAATGGGGTTCAAAAACTCCAGGTCACCCAGAATATGGTCACACAGCAGGTGTGGACATTACCACAGGTCCTCTTGGACAAGGGATTGCGACAGCGGTTGGTTTTGCACAAGCAGAGCGTTTTCTAGCTGCTAAATACAACAAAGAAGGCTACAACTTGTTTGATCACTATACCTATGTTTTGTGTGGAGATGGTGATTTGATGGAGGGTGTATCTGCTGAGGCTGCCTCTTACGCTGGTCTTCAAAAATTGGATAAATTGGTTGTTCTTTATGATTCAAACAATATCTGTTTGGATGGGGAAACCAAGGATGCTTTCACAGAAGATGTACGTGCACGTTACGATGCTTATGGTTGGCATACAGCACTGATTGAAGATGGAACAGATGTTGAGGCGATTGACCTTGCTATTGAAGCTGCAAAAGCGTCTGGTAAGCCATCCTTGCTTGAAATCAAAACCGTTATCGGACATGGTTCTCCAGGAAAAGCTGGATCAAACTCTTCTCACGGTGCTCCGCTTGGGCCAGAGGAAACACAAGCTACTCGTGAAAACCTTGGCTGGGACTATGCACCATTTGAAGTTCCAGAAGAAGTATATGCGGATTTCAAAGCAAATGTAGCGGATCGTGGAACAGCTGCTTATGATGCTTGGACGAACTTGGTTGCAGATTACAAACAAGCCCATCCAGAATTGGCTGATGAAGTAACAGCTATCTTGGAAGGAAAAGATCCAGTTGTTGTAACACCAGAAGATTTCCCAGCCATTGAAGCAGGATTCTCACAAGCTACTCGTAATTCATCACAAGATGCCCTCAATGTCATTGCAGAAAAAATGCCAAACTTCCTTGGTGGATCAGCAGACTTGGCGCACTCCAACATGACAGTGATTAAGGGTGATGGTCTCCAAGATGATGCCAATCGTTTGGAACGCAACATCCAATTTGGTGTACGTGAATTTGCAATGGGCACTGTCTTAAATGGTATGTCAGCTCATGGTGGCTTACGTGTGTTCGGTGGTACTTTCTTTGTCTTCTCTGACTACGTGAAGGCTGCGATCCGTTTGTCTGCCCTCCAAGGACTACCAGTGACCTATGTCTTTACTCATGATTCCATTGCGGTTGGTGAAGATGGTCCGACTCATGAACCAATCGAGCACTTGGCCGGTCTTCGTGCGATGCCAAACTTGAACGTTATTCGCCCAGCAGATGCGCGTGAAACACAAGCAGCTTGGCACTTGGCAGTAACAAGCCCATCCACTCCAACAGCACTTGTTTTGACGCGTCAAAACTTGACAGTTGAAGAAGGAACTGATTTTGCTAAAGTGGCAAAAGGTGCCTATGTTGTACATGAAACAGAAGGGTTTGATACCATCTTGCTTGCGTCGGGTTCAGAAGTGAACTTGGCGGTTAAAGCGGCGAAAGAATTGGAAGCGACTGGTACAAAAGTGCGCGTGGTATCTGTTCCATCAACTGAACTCTTTGATGCACAAGATGCGGCTTACAAAGAAGAAATCTTACCTACAAATATTCGTCGTCGTGTAGCCATCGAGATGGCAGCTAGCCAAAGCTGGTACAAATACGTTGGCTTAGATGGTGCAGTTATCGGTATTGACACCTTTGGTGCGTCTGCTCCAGCCCAAACCGTGATTGATAACTATGGCTTTACCGTTGAAAACGTGGTAAATGTAGTCAATGGTTTATAGTTTGGAATAAGCAATAAATAAACAGTAGTGCTCTTTCTAGAGTGCTACTGTTTATTGTTTTATGCTCCCTTATCTTGTAATAAGTTATACTGAGAGCTATTTTTATTTTTGGTAAAACATGATATACTGTAAAGTAAATCAATAAGGAGATGAAAAATTGAAAAAATTATTAAACTTTGGGAATGCCATATTTTTTACAATGGCAATTCACTGGCTCTACTTTGCTTTTCGATATGCATTTGAATTTGTTTCGATTAATTTGCTTACTTTCTCAAAGAATACAGCCCTATTCGTATGTTTTTTATCGGTCTTTATTTTTATACTCTATTTCTTTAAAAACACAATCTGGAAATGGTGGATAGGCCTCTATCAGTTGGTGATTTCACACAAGGGTTGGACGTTAGCAGTTTTAACTGTTTTTCAATTGTTTCTTCTCATGATGACTGGGGGATTGGCAAGAGCAGATACCACAATATTATACCAAATTGCAACAGATCCTAATTTTGCCAAGGATACACTCTATATTTCCAATAATCCAAATAATTTTCTATTTCTGATTTATTTAAAATTGGTGCGTCTCTTATCTCCTGGGAATTTCCTGTTTATCCTTTCTCTTTTAAATATTTTCTTTATTAACACTTCGTTGGTGCTGACCTACCGATTAGTGAAACGGTATTTTACAGAGCGGGTTTCCAATATCTATTTCGTCTTGTATTTGGTTCTGTTTGCCTTACAGCCGCAGTATATCTATACCTATACAGATCCAATTACTTTATTCTTTATTGTCCTATTTTGTATCGCTTTAGAATTTTTAATTCAACACTGGATGTCGCTAAAGCATTTTGTACTGACGAGCGGGATTTTAGGAATATTGGTTAATATCTGTTATAACTTGCGTCCACCAACTTTTATTTATATCATTGCACTATTGATTGTTGTATCGATTACAAAGCGAAACAAGCAATTTCTATTTAGGAAAATAGCCACTGCAGTATTGATTGCTTCTTGTTTTTTTGGCATCTCCAGCATCACTTTAAATACAGTCTTAGAAAAACAAGATTTTGTTCATTATGATGATAATTATAGTCGTAGTATGCTCTACTATGTGAACTTAGGATTAACCTATGGTGGAAATTACCATCATGAGCTTCCGCCTGAAGTTGTTTCTGCTACTGAAGATGAGCTAGACGAACTAGTTATGAAAGATATTCAGAGACGAATGACAGAATATGACACGGCTTCCTTTATTGGCCATCTTTACTATAAATATTATTGGATAACTGGTGAGGGGATGTTTGGTTGGTACCAAGAACAAGTAATGGTAGAAGAAAATAAGATGCAGATGCCTTGGATCCAGCCAATCATCAATTCTACATTTGCCAAAACGATTCGTTCAGTTGTATATGCAAGTGGAGCCAACTTTAAATTAGAAGGAATGTTTTTCCAACTAATATGGATATTGACAGTGTTTGGAATTGTGGTCTATTCTTATCTGTTTCGTAGTAGCCAACTCAATGTTGCCCTTTGGCTGCAAATTACATTATTTGGTGGTTTTCTCTTCCTTATGATTTTTGAAGGAGGGCGGACACGGTATTTGATTCAATTCTTGCCATGTATTGTCCTCTTATCCAGTCTTGGTTGGGAGCAGTTCTTATCTTTCTGTGCCTATCGAGATGCATGCAATGATCAGGCGCAAGAAAATGGCTGATGGACATGTTTTTAAAGAGCTTATATCTATAAGCTCTTTTTTAGAACAACCAAGCTACATTGTGAGTTTTTCTTACAATATTAGGCAGTGCTGAAACTGCTAAAAATAAGAATTCATGTTAAAATAAGGGTATGTTAAAAAAATTTAAATTTGATCCTGGAAAATTTAAGATTGGGATGCGCACCTTTAAATCAGGCTTGGCTGTCTTCATCGTTATTTTACTGTTTAACGCCTTTGGTATCTCAGACGGTGTTCAAATCGCTGCTCTTGCGGCGGTCTTTAGTTTGCGGGAAGATTTTGACAAAAGTATCGATTTTGGGACTTCACGGATTTTGAGCAATTCCATCGGTGGTTTCTATGCCTTATTGTATTTTATTTTACAGGACTGGTTGCAGGAACGGTTTTGGATTACCTTGATCTTTATCCCGATTTTTGCCATGTTAACCATTATGACGAATGTTGCCATCAATAATACGGCGGGGGTCATTAGCGGTGTAGCAACCATGTTAATCATTGCCCTATCCATCCCAGCGGGGGATTCGATTCTATATGCCTTGACAAGGGTTTTCCAAACTTTTATCGGTGTTTTTGTGGCGATTTTAGTTAATGCAGATATTAAGTTGATTGAGAAAAAAGAATAAAAGACGAACGATGTCAGAAAATCTAACATATACTGTTGACGATGGGATAGATTTCTCATATAATAAGATGCAGAAGGGAGCTTCTCGTGAGAGAAAAAGAATTACGAAGAACATTATCGGTTTTTCCGATCGGTAGTGTCATGAAATTGACTGATTTGACAGCAAGGCAGATTCGGTATTATGAAGAGCAGGGCTTGATTTCCCCAGAAAGAAACGAAGGAAATCGACGGATGTATTCTCTAAATGATATGGATCGTTTGTTGGAGATTAAGGATTACATCGCGGATGGATACAATATCGCTGCGATTAAGAGAGAGTATCAGGCGAAAGCCTTGGCCAAAAATAAAACCTTAACAGACAGTCAAGTAAGACGGATTCTCCACGATGAGCTGACCAAGGTTGGGGGGTTTAATCCCAATCCAACTGGTTTTAATTCATTTCGCATTTAAAGAGATGCCGTTTGTTTGAAAAAAGGAGAAAAAAATGCCAATCACAGCTGCTGATATCCGTCGCGAGATCAAAGAAAAAAATGTTACTTTTTTACGCTTGATGTTTACGGATATTTTGGGAACATTGAAAAATGTTGAAATTCCAGCGACTGATGAACAAGTCGAAAAAGTTTTGGCCAACAAGGCGATGTTTGATGGATCCTCTATTGAGGGATTTGTCCGCATTAACGAATCAGATATGTACTTATATCCAGATTTAAACACTTGGACAGTATTTCCTTGGGGAGATGAAAATGGCGCGGTTGCAGGGCTAATTTGTGATATCTACACACCTGATGGTGAGCCTTTTGCTGGTGACCCACGTGGGAACTTGAAAAAATCCTTGCGCCACATGGAAGAAATTGGTTTTAGTTCCTTTAATTTAGGGCCAGAGCCAGAGTTTTTCTTGTTCAAGCTAGACGAGCAAGGCAATCCGACACTTGAGGTCAACGATAAGGGTGGTTATTTTGATTTGGCGCCGACAGATTTGGCAGACAATACGCGTCGCGAAATCGTAAATGTCTTGACACGTATGGGCTTTGAAGTAGAAGCTAGCCACCATGAGTGTGCGGTTGGTCAGCATGAAATTGACTTCAAATATGCAGATGTCTTAAAAGCTTGCGATAATATCCAAATCTTTAAATTAGTGGTTAAAACCATTGCCCGCAAACACGGCCTGTACGCAACCTTTATGGCTAAGCCAAAATACGGTATCGCAGGAAGTGGGATGCACTGCAATATGTCCCTCTTTAATGAAAAAGGAAATGCCTTCTTTGATGAGAAGGATCCACGTGGTATGCAGTTGTCGCAAGACGCTTATTATTTCCTTGGTGGTCTGATGAAGCATGCTTATAGCTACACGGCGATTACCAATCCGACTGTCAATTCCTACAAGCGTTTGGTACCAGGTTATGAAGCACCAGTCTATATTGCTTGGGCAGGTCGGAACCGTTCGCCACTCATTCGCGTTCCAGCATCTCGTGGGATGGGGACTCGTTTGGAATTGCGCTCGGTAGACCCCATGGCAAATCCGTATCTTGCAATGGCTGTTCTCTTGGAATCTGGTTTGGATGGGATTGTTAATAAGATTGATGCACCATTGCCAGTGGAAACCAATATCTATGCCATGAGCTCAGAAGAGCGTCGGGAAGCTGGTATCATTGATCTGCCATCGACCTTACACAATGCCCTGAAGGCCTTGAAAAAAGATGAGGTTGTTCGAGCGGCACTTGGCGATCATATCTATACGAACTTTGTTGAAGCAAAGCGTATTGAATGGGCTAGTTATGCAACATTTGTTTCCCAGTGGGAAATTGAAAATTACCTCGACTTGTATTAAAAAATTCTCCAATTGGAGAATTTTTTTCTTGGACTGAGAAACGAAAACCTAATCTCCTTGTAACATTTTTAACAAAACTCTAATTGAAATGACATATGGAAAGGATATGATAGAGACTGGTCGTTTTAAAGGAGAATAGTGTGTTTTTATCAGTCAAAAAAAAATATCTGGCTGCAATTAGTGTAGCATTCATTAGTGTTATTGTTGTGATGTGGACGCCGTCTGTTTCGGCAGATTCGAAAACATCTTCATTAGGGCTCGGAAAAGGGATTTCTAAAATAGTATCCGAAGCTAGTCTTCATCAAAAAGATATTCAAGTTATAGTTTATACTCCCAATACCTATCCAATTGGTCAGTGTACTTGGGGAGCAAAAGAGTTGGCTCCTTGGATTGGGAACAATTGGGGTAATGCCGGAGAATGGGCTAGTGTGGCTGCATCAGAAGGCTACACTGTTTCCACCGTTCCAAAAGTCGGTGCTGTCATGGTTTGGACAGATGGTGGTTATGGACACGTGGCGGTTGTCACAGAAGTGAGAAACGATGGTTTGATTCAAGTGGAAGAATCAAACTATGCAGGAAACATGACCATCGGTAATTACCGCGGTGTCTTTGATCCTGTTATGGAAACAGCCTATGCTCAGGTATCTTTCATTTATCCAAAATAAAAAACCTTTGAGGAAACTCAAAGGTTTTTTATTTAGTCGTTATCTGGTGTCAAAATCATTGGAATAATGATAGGTTCACGCTCTGTCTTTTCATAAAGGAAAGGACGAAGGGCGTTAACGATAGCACCGTTAACGGATTGGACATTGGCGTCCTTGTTCTTCAAGGCGATGCGAATGGCGTTGAAGAGGATTTGTTGGCACTCTCGGATCAGTTGACCGGATTCTCTCATGTAGATAAATCCACGACTGAGGAGATCTGGTCCAGCTAAAATCATCTGTGTCTTGAAATCAACAGTGGCTACTGCTAGGACAACTCCATCTTCAGAAAGATCACGGCGGTCTTTCAAGACTGCTGCGCCGATTTCACCGATTCGGTTACCGTCGACATAAATGTCTTGGGCGTTGAAATGGCCAGAAATGCGGGCGCTGTCTTTGGTAAGAGCCAGGACATCACCGTTTTCCATGATGAAAATATTGTTCTTATCCACCCCGGTATCAACGGCTAGGCCAGCATGGATTTTTTGCATGCGGTATTCACCGTGGACAGGCATGAAGTATTTTGGTTTGATCAGGCGGAGCATAAGTTTTTGCTCTTGCTGGCCACCATGTCCAGAGGTATGGATATTGTTAATCTTACCGTGGATGACTTCGACACCAGCCTCAATCAAGATGTTGATCAGCTTGTTGACTCCTGTTGTGTTTCCTGGAATGGGACTGGATGAGAAGATGACCGTGTCCCCTGGTTGGAGTTGCACTTGGCGGTGAGTACCATGGGCAATCCGAGAGAGGGCTGCCATCGGCTCTCCTTGGCTTCCTGTACAGAGAATCATAATTTCGCCAGCAGGGTATTCTTTGATCGCGTTAGGCTCGATAAAGGTATCTTTTGGTACCTTGATATAGCCCAATTCAATCCCGTTCACAATGGCTTTTTCCATAGAACGGCCAAAGACAGCGATTTTTCGACCGGTTTTGACAGCCGCATCGGCCGCTTGTTGCAGACGGAAAATATTGGAGGCGAAGGAGGCAAAGATAATTCGTCCGTGAATGCCTTCAATCAATTTGGTGATGGATTGGCCAACCACTTTTTCTGAATTGGTAAAGGTTGGAACTTCGGCGTTGGTAGAGTCAGACAGTAAGCAAAGGACGCCTTCTTCTCCAAGAGCAGCCATCCGGTGCAAGTCCGCAGGTTCCCCAACTGGGGTGAAGTCAAACTTAAAGTCACCGGTACAGACGATTTTTCCTTGTGGTGTATCAATGACAACGCCCAAGGGTTCTGGAATCGAGTGAGTGGTACGGAAGAAAGTGACTTTGAGATTTTTAAAGGTCAACTCGGTATTGTGGTTAATTTCGTGAAGGGTAGCGTCTCTCAGGAGACCGTGTTCTTCTAATTTTCCTCGAATCAAAGCAAGGGCTAGTGGTCCGGCATAGATTGGGACATTGGCCTGTTTTAAGAGGAAGGGAATTCCACCGATGTGGTCTTCGTGACCGTGGGTGATCACCACCCCTTTGACTCGATCCAGGTTTTCGACAATGTAAGAGTAGTCTGGGATAACGTAGTCGATACCCAATAATTCATCTTCTGGGAATTTGATCCCGGCATCGACAATCAAAATTTCATCTTGGTATTCAATACCATAGGTGTTTTTACCAATTTCCCCCAAACCACCGATGGCAAATACGCCAACTTCTTCTGGTTTTAAATTTACTGAGGACATGGATTAAAACTCCGTAATCTGAAAATCTGCATGAGTTTTTTCATACTCAAGGTGGTTGTCGGATAAGAGTTCGATAAACTCAATGTTGTATGTTGTGTTTTTCTCGACCAATTGGCGGGCTGCGATGCGTCCTTCTAATTCGTTGGCAGCATCTATTTCCAAATATAAGGAAAGAGTTTGCTCGCGTCTTGGACTACGTTCTTTGGTTTCTTGGTAAAATACTTTGTAAATCATGTATATCCTTTCTTTGTATCAAACAACTATCAAAAATTGACAGGAAGGGAAGTCTTACTGTTGTTTTCTATTCAATTTTTTGGAGTTGTTGGTTTTGTGTTGTGCTTTACAATTAGTACCATTATACCACAAAATAACTTCGGATTGTTAGGAGATGATGCATAAATGAAAAAGAAATGGTTTTCATTGTTTTTTCAAAAATAGTTCAGGTGAGAAAAAGATAAGAAAGTGGCAAGATTTGAAAAAAAGCAGGATATAGCTTACAATAGGTAGGAAGAAAGTAAAAGGAAGTAACGATGAAAGTTTTAGCCCTGGATACCTCGAACCAAGCCTTGTCTGTGGCTCTTTTGGACGAAGAGAGCTTGGTTGCTGAACAACTCTTAACCATTAAAAAGAACCACAGCATTAGTTTGATGCCAACGATTGATTTTTTAGTGGCATCCGCAGGCTGGAAACCAACCGATATTGAACGGATTGTGGTAGCCAAAGGGCCTGGCTCCTATACGGGATTGCGGGTAGCGGTTGCGACAGCCAAAACTCTGGCTTATGCCTTGAAAGCAGACTTGGTCGGCGTGTCCAGTCTTTATAGCTTGGCAGCTATGGTATCTGAGGTGGGTCTAGTGATTCCCCTCATGGATGCGAGACGAAACAATGTTTATGCCGGCTTTTATGAAAAAGGCAAAGCAGTTATGGCAGATGGGCATTTTTCATTTGAAACGGTCTTGCAGCGTGCCAAAGAATGGGGCCAGGTCACGTTCGTTGGTGAAGTGACACCTTTCATCGAGCAGATTCAGGAGCAATTACCAGAGGCCAAAATTCAGTCCAGCTGGCCATCAGCTTACGAAATCGGAAAATATGGTCTGGGTCTGGAACCACAAAACATCCATGCCTTTGAACCGGATTACCTCAAACGGGTTGAAGCCGAAGAAAATTGGTTGAAATCCAATACAGAATCCCAAACGGACTACATCAAGAGGGTCTGATATGGGGACAGCAAAAGAGGTAGAGGCCATTATGGCAGCTTGTTACGGAAGCTCTCCCTGGAGTTTGGAGCAAATTGAAGCAGATATGGCCCAGCCCGATACCCACTATTATTTTGTGGGGAAAGAAGAATCAGTTGGCTTTCTGTCTCTGTTAGACTTAGGAGAAGAAGCAGAGATTACCAATATTGCGGTTCTTCCAGCTTATCGGGGACAAGGGCTTGGGCATGAATTGGTGGACAAGGCCACCCAATTTCAGGGTGACTTGTTTTTGGAAGTTCGAGAGAGCAATGTTGTAGCCCGTAAACTCTACCAAGAATATGGCTTTGTGGACTTGGCCGTACGAAAAAACTATTACCACGATCCTGTGGAAGATGCCGTCATGATGAGGAGAGAAGGATGACAGATCGATATATTTTAGCCATTGAATCGTCCTGTGACGAAACCAGTGTGGCTGTTTTAAAAAATGACACAGAGTTGTTGAGCAATATCATCGCCAGTCAGGTAGAAAGTCACAAACGATTTGGCGGGGTGGTGCCAGAAGTAGCCAGTCGCCACCATGTAGAAGTTGTAACCTTGTGCATTGAGGATGCCTTGCAGGAAGCGGGAGTGGAGGCCGCAGATTTATCGGCAGTTGCTGTCACCTATGGTCCTGGTTTGGTCGGAGCCCTCTTGGTTGGCATGTCGGCTGCTAAAGCCTTTGCATGGGCACATGGCTTGCCCTTAATACCTGTAAACCACATGGCTGGTCACTTGATGGCTGCCCGTCAGGTCAAGGAGCTAACCTATCCACTGCTGGCCCTCTTGGTCTCAGGTGGGCATACGGAATTGGTTTATGTTCCAGAGCCAGGAGTGTATCAAATCGTTGGGGAAACCCGTGACGATGCTGTGGGAGAAGCCTATGATAAGGTTGGACGGGTCATGGGTTTGACCTATCCAGCTGGCAGAGAAATTGACGAACTGGCCCACAAGGGACAAGATGTTTACTATTTCCCACGCGCCATGATCAAGGAAGATCATCTGGAATTTTCGTTTTCTGGGCTCAAGTCTGCCTTTATCAATCTCTATCACAATGCCCAACAAAAGGGCGAGGAATTGGTGGTCGAGGACCTATGTGCTTCCTTTCAGGCAGCGGTTATGGATATCTTGATGGCCAAGACGAAGAAAGCCTTGGAACGCTACCCTGTCGAGACCCTTGTGGTAGCGGGAGGAGTTGCTGCCAACCAGGGCTTGAAAGAACGGCTGGCTGAAGAGCTATTGGATGTGGATGTATTGATTCCGCCGTTTCGCTTGTGCGGAGACAATGCAGGTATGATTGCCTTAGCTGCAGCTGTCGAGTTTGAAAAAGGCCATGTAGCCCCTTTGGATCTCAATGCCAAGCCAAGTTTAGTCTTTGATAGTATTAATTAGTCTTTGATAGTATTAAATAGAAGGAAAATGTTTTTGAAATTGTTCAAAAACATTTTTTATGTTATACTGTTAGAATATTCAGAATTTAGGAGAAAGCATGAAAGAAAAAGGATTTATAGATGGTATGAGAGATGCCATGCCTACGGCTTTAGGCTATATATCGATTGGTCTAGCCTTTGGGGTGGTTGCGGCCAATGCGGGTCTGTCAGCTGTAGAAGTCTTGCTCTTGTCCCTTTTGGTGTATGGTGGATCTGCTCAATTTGCTATGTGTGCACTGCTTGTAGCAGGTGCAGATATGGTGACCATTCTCGTAACGATTTTTTTAGTCAATTTACGCAACATGCTCATGACCTTGCATGCAACAACTATTTTTACAGAAACAAGTTTTTGGCATAATATGGGGATTGCTAGCTTGATGACGGACGAAAGTTATGGGGTCTTGTTGGGAGAACAGGTGCACAATGACCGTATTTCGGCTTCCTGGATGCATGGGAATAATGTGTTGAGTTATGCAGCTTGGGTTTCTTCGACGGTTGTGGGTTGTCTATTGGGAAATGCCATTCCAAATCCGGAGACCTTTGGTTTGGATTTTGCCTTGGTGGCCATGTTTATCGGTCTCTTGGTGAGCCAATTGGATGCCATGTTATTGACGGAAAAAGTCAAAAAAATTGTTTGGATTTTGCTAGTGGTAGGCATCAGTTTCCTAGCCTTGTCTATAATAGTATCGGAGTCATTGGCAGTTTTATTAGCGACCTTGATGGGGTGTGCAACGGGGGTATGGATTGATGAACACTAGTCATTTTGTGGTAACAGTGATTTTGTTGGGCTTTTTGGTGTCTTGGATTCCACGCGTGGCTCCTTTTATACTGGTCAAGTACAAGGGGCTACCATCAAAAGTCGTTCAATTTTTACGCTACCTGCCATTGTCGATTTTATTTGCCTTGACCGTTTCGAGTCTTTTTCAGGAAGAAGTGGGAAGAGTACCACGTTTACAGACTTTGGAATTTTTGGCAGCGATTCCCACTCTTTACATCGCCTATAAGTCTAAAAATCTCTTATATGCTGTTTTGACAGGGATAATCTGTATGGCTGTTATTAGACTTGCTTTTTAAGAGAAACCAGGATCTTTCCTGGTTTTTTTATTGTTAAAGGATAGAGGGGTGATTTTACACAATTCTTTCCATTGCCTCATGGGGATTTTACAAAAACTTTACAAAACTAAGGGAGTGGATTTGATGTTTGGTGTGTAGAATGGTGTTCGTAAAGTAATTAAGAATTTAGGAGTTCATCATGAAAAAACAATCAATCTTAACCAAGCTATCTCTAGTTGGTCTTGCGAGCATTACTTTCCTTACGGCTTGTGGGCAGGCTGGAGGCGGCTCATCCTCCCAAACCATCAATGTGGTCTCTCGTGAAGATGGCTCAGGGACACGCGGTGCCTTTGTCGAGTTGTTTGGCGTTTTAGAGAAAAATGATGCCGGCGAAAAAGTCGATATGACAAGTGACAAGGCGATGATTACCAACTCAACAGCTGTCATGCTGACAACGGTAGCGGGTGATGCCAATGCCATTGGTTATGTATCCATGGGATCCTTGGATGAGAGCGTAAAAGCCATGAAAATTGATGGTGCTGAGGCAAGTGTCGATGGCATTAAAGATGGTAGTTACAAAATTTCACGTCCTTTTAACATTGTGACCAAAGAGAAATTAAGTGATGCAGCGCAAGATTTCATGAACTTTGTCCTAAGTGATGAAGGGCAGGCTGTCGTTGAAGAAACAGGCTATATCGCTGTTGAAACCAAGGGTGCTTATACTGCAACAGCTGATTCGGGTAAAGTCGTGATTTCGGGCTCCAGTTCTGTGACACCGGTTATGGAAAAATTAAAAGAGAGCTACAGCAAAATTAACTCAAAAGTGGAAGTGGAAATCCAACAAAGTGATTCGTCAACGGGTATCACAAATGCCATTGACGGAACGGCTGACATCGGTATGGCTTCCCGTGAATTGGAAGATGAAGAAATCCAACAAGGTGTATCGCCAACAGTGATTGCCATCGACGGTATCGCTGTCATTGCCAACAAAGAAAATAAGGTTGAAGAATTGTCCAGCGACCAAGTCAAGGCAATCTACACTGGTGAAACAACCAGTTGGGATGGCCTTTCAGACTAAGGAGTCTTAGATGAATCAGTTGAAAGAAAAAGTCATGCAAGCAGTATTTTTCCTTACTGCCTGCATTTCTATTATGTCGGTCTTATTGATCTGTATTTTCCTCTTTTCCTATGGCTTACCAGCCATCCAAGAGATTGGATTAATCAATTTTTTATTTGGAACAGTGTGGAGGCCAGACAATAAACTCTTTGGAATTTTGCCCATGATTGTAGGCTCCATCTATGTTACGATTGGAGCCTTGATTGTCGGCGTACCAACAGGGATTCTAACAGCTATTTTTATGACCCATTTTTGCCCTGAGAAAATCTATGGACCGCTAAAAGCGACCATTAATTTGATGGCGGGCATCCCATCTGTTGTCTTTGGTTTCTTTGGTTTGGTGGTCTTGGTTCCCTTTGTAAGGAGTCATTTTGGTGGGTTTGGAATGGGTGTTTTGACAGCTTCTATTCTCTTGGGCTTGATGATTTTACCAACGATTATCAGTGTCTCTGAAAGTTCATTGCGTGCCGTTCCTTCTTCTTATTATGAAGGGGGGTTGGCCTTAGGAGCTTCGCATGAACGCAGTGTCTTTTTTGCGGTAGTTCCGGCAGCCAAACGAGGCATCTTAGCCGGTGTCATCTTAGGGATTGGCCGGGCCATTGGAGAAACCATGGCGGTTATGATGGTGGCTGGGAACCAAGCGGTTCTTCCAGATTCCTTGACTTCGGGTGTACGGACCTTGACGACCAATATCGTAATGGAAATGGGTTACTCTAGTGGCCTGCACCGGGCAGCCTTGATTGGGACGGCAGTTGTATTATTTGTCTTTATCCTGATTATCAATTTGAGTTTCTCACTGTTAAACAAAGAGGATTAGTATGGAACAGATCAACAAACGCACCTTTAAACAGGAGTGGCAGGCTCGAAAACGAGACACCGTTTCTTTGCTCTTATATCTGATTAGCAATGGCGCAGCCTTTTTAACCTTTATTGGGATTCTCTTTATTATTGGTTATATCTTAATCAAGGGAATACCACATTTGAAACCAGACTTATTTGCCTGGGTTTACAACTCTGAAAATGTGTCCTTGCTGCCCGCCTTTATCAACACTCTTTTTATGACCGTCTTATCCTTGGCGATTGCGGTACCGATTGGAATTGGGGCTTCTATTTATTTGACGGAATATGCGAGACGAGACAATCCTTTTGTCAAGGTCATTCGTATTGCGACAGAGACCTTATCAGGGATTCCATCCATCATTTACGGTTTGTTTGGCTCCCTCTTCTTTGTGAAGTTTGCGGGTCTGGGCATGTCCTTGTTATCTGGTGCCATTACCTTGAGTATTATGATTTTGCCTCTGATTATGCGGACGACAGAAGAAGCCCTCTTGTCCGTTCCAGATAGTTACCGAGAAGGCGCTTTTGCTCTTGGAGCTGGGAAATTACGGACAATTGGCCGGATTGTTTTGCCAAGTGCTATGCCTGGGATTTTTTCTGGGGTGATTTTAGCCATTGGGCGGATTGTCGGAGAATCCGCAGCTCTGATTTTCACAGCAGGAACAGTTGCAGAAGTTGCTAAAACGGTCTTTCGTTCTTCTAGAACGCTGGCTGTTCACATGTATGTTATTTCTGGAGAGGGGCTCTATATCAACCAAACCTATGCGACAGCTGTTGTCCTCTTGGTCTTGGTGATTGTCATTAACCTTTTGTCAGAATGGATTGCGAAACGATTAGGAAGTGTACCAACCAATGAGTAAATTAGTCATTAAAGATTTAGATTTGTATTATGGCGATTTCCACGCCTTGAAGAACATCAATTTAGACATTAAAGAAAAAGAAATTACCGCCTTTATTGGCCCTTCGGGTTGTGGGAAATCAACCCTCTTAAAAAGTTTAAACCGGATGAATGACCTGGTCAAAAATTGCCGGATTACAGGCGATGTAGAATTGGATGCAGAAGATGTTTACCGGGATATGGACATCAACCTCTTACGCAAGAAGGTCGGAATGGTCTTTCAAAAGCCCAATCCTTTTCCGATGAGCATTTATGACAACATTGCCTTTGGACCGAGGACCCATGGGATTCACAACAAGGCGCAGTTGGATGAGATTGTGGAACGTTCCCTTAAGCAAGCGGCGATTTGGGATGAGGTCAAGGACCGTCTTCACAAATCTGCTCTTGGCATGTCGGGCGGGCAACAACAACGTCTTTGTATTGCACGTGCCTTGGCTATTGAGCCGGATGTCCTCTTGATGGATGAACCCACCAGTGCCTTGGACCCCATCTCAACTGCAAAAATTGAAGAATTGGTGATGGAATTAAAGGACAAGTACACCATTGTCATTGTCACCCACAACATGCAACAAGCGGTGCGGATCTCAGACAAGACAGCCTTTTTCTTGCTGGGAGAGGTCGTGGAGTACAACAAAACCAGCCAGCTCTTCTCAATGCCCCAAGATGAACGGACAGAAAACTACATTACAGGGAGATTTGGATAATGATACGGACCACCTTTCAACAACAATTGCAGTCTTTAAACAACAACTTAATTATCATGGGCGCTTTGTGCGAAGACATTATTGCTAGCTCCTTGCGTTCTTTGGATGCAGGGACAGTGGATTTTGTCGAAAATGTCAGTGAAACCCATCAGAAAATTGAGCAGATGGAGCGAGATATTGAAGAGCAGTGTTTGAAATTGCTCCTGCGGCAACAACCGGTTGCCAAAGACCTGCGCCGCATTTCTTCAGCCTTAAAAATGGTCTACGATATGAAGCGAATCGGTGCTCAATCTGCAGAAGTGGCAGACATCATTGCCAATCAAAACCTGCAGGATAGCTTTGCCTTGGAATTTCTTCGGGAAATGGCCGGTGTTGTCATCAAAATGGTAACAGAGAGCATCGATGCCTTTGTGCAGGAAAATGAAGTTTTGGCCTATGAAGTTGTGAAAAAAGATGACATTGTTGACCAACATTTTGATACAATAAAAGAAGAATTGATTCGTTATTTCAGCCACCAGATGGAAGATGTGGAACACATCATTGATCTCTTGATGGTTGCAAAATATTTGGAGCGAATCGGGGATCATACGGTTAATATTGCCAAGTGGGTTATTTATTCTATGACAGGTCAATTAGATGGAGAACAAGCATGATTTATTGTGTAGAAGATGACGACGATATCAGAGAATTGATGCTCTATACCTTACGGAATACGGGTTTTGAAGCAAAAGGATTTGCGGATGCAGAAGGGTTCTGGCAGGTAGTTTTTGATGCACCAGTTGAATTGATTATTTTAGATGTGGTGCTGCCAGGTGAAGACGGCGTCAGTCTCTTGACGCGTTTGCGTGAGGACAGTCGAACGTCTTCTATTCCGATTATCATGGCCACTGCCAAAGGGACCGAATACGATAAAGTAAAAGGATTGGATTTGGGAGCAGATGATTATTTGGTCAAGCCTTTTGGCATGATGGAAATGATTTCGCGGATCAAAGCCGTTTTGCGTCGGGCCCGTTCCAATGATGAGAAAAACAAGGTTCGCTTTGGAGACCTAACGCTGGAGCCACAGAGCCATATTGTGCGCAACCGCGAAGAAAAGGTGCTCTTAACCTTGAAAGAATTTGAACTCTTGTCCCTCTTGATGCTCAATCCGAATCGGGTCTTTACCAGACAAGAACTCTTGGATCGGGTTTGGGGTGAGCAATTCTTTGGGGAAACCAGGACGGTTGATGTCCACATTGGGACCTTACGAACCAAAATAGGAGACTGCGGTAGCTACATCAAGACCGTTCGAGGTGTGGGCTACCGAATGGAGGACAATCGTGATTAAAAAAATTTTTCACTCAACGCTTCTGGCCAATTTGCTTGTCCTCTTGACAACATTGATTTTGATTATTGGCGCCTTGTATCGGTATTTTACGGACATCCAATTGGAGCAGTTGCAGACGCAAACAGCCCTGGCTGCTCAAGGGGTCGGTTTTGAAGGGAAGGATTACTTTGACGGCCTCAAAACCAATAATGTCCGCATTACATGGGTGGACAATGAGGGAGTCGTTCTTTACGATACAAAAAATGATCCAACAACGATGGAAAACCATGGCGGTCGAAAAGAGATTCAGCAAGCTCTTGAAACAGGATATGGAGAGAGTCGGCGGTATTCGTCTACTTTGACCCAAACCTCTCTCTATGTCGCGCAACGCCTCAATAATGGGACAGTTGTCCGCTTATCGGTGACCCAAGAAAGTATTTTGCTTCTCTTGTTGGGCATGATTTACCCAGTGGTTTTCATTGTCTTGGTAGCCATCTTTATTTCGATTTGGGTGGCCCGTTACACAGCCAAACGCATCGTCCTTCCACTCAACCATCTCAATTTGGATGCGCCGCTTGAAAATGCCGCCTATGAAGAAATTTCACCTTTGTTGCGACGGATTGACAAACAGCAACGAGAATTGACCAGCCAAGAACAATTGCTGACAGAGAAGAAAAATCAGTTTGATACCATCATTTCGAAAATCAAAGAAGGCATGCTCTTGTTAGATGACCAGCTGCAGATTATCAGTATGAACCATGCGGCCCAGCAACTCTTTCAAGTGAGCGAATCACCACTTGGGAAAGACATCTTGGAAGTCGTTCGCGATGTGCAACTCCATGAACTGCTGGAGCAAGGCTTAAAAGGTGAGAAATGTGAAGGCATCTTACATGTGGAAAGCCAGCATTACAAGGTCTTGATTCGTCCGATTCTGGCCGAGGAGCGGGTAACAGGCTTGGTGGTGCTCTTATTTGACATTACAGAGCAGCTGCAAACAGAACAACTTCGTCGAGAGTTTACAGCCAATGTCTCCCACGAACTCAAAACGCCTCTTCACATTATTTCGGGCTATTCTGAGATGATGCAGAGCGACATGGTTTCAGAGAGTGATATGCGGCAATTTGCGGGTAAGATTTACCAAGAATCCAAGCGCATGGTCAAATTGGTCGAAGATGTCATTAACCTCTCTCAGTTAGATGAAAAACCACAACTGGATCAGCAAGAAATCGACTTGTATCAATTGGCCCAAGAGAGTTTAGATAGCCTGGCCAGCAAAGCTAGCAATAAGCAGGTAAGCTTGCATTTGGAAGGCCAATCTGCCCCTTATATTGGCAATCCCTCCCTCTTATCTTCTGTGATTTTTAATCTCTGTGACAATGCCATTACCTACAACAAGGAAGGTGGCGAGGTCATCGTACGGGTTGAACCAACAGATAGTGGCATAACCCTCCAAGTCAGCGATACGGGAATCGGCATTCCAAAAGAGGAAGAAGAGCGAATTTTTGAGCGCTTTTACAGGATTGACAAGAGCCGTTCTAAAAAAGTTGGCGGAACAGGTCTTGGCTTGTCCATTGTCAAACACGCCCTTAAACGCCATCAGGCTAGCCTGACCTTAGATAGCGAGCTTGGAAAAGGAACGACCGTGACGGTCCAGTTCCCAGTAGTAGAAAATACATAATCGTAAAAATCCCTTAGAATAGTGTTTCTAAGGGATTTGTTTTTTACTTTAAGACAAAGGTTTTGGGAGCTTTTTTCAAGAGAATGAGATAACCGATTGCAACATAAGCAAGGAGCACCAGTGAAACGCTCAGAAGATAGATGGGGCCGCTCAGATTCATTTGAAGATTGAGGTAGGCTACCCAGTAGAGAGCTCCGCTAAGGAACCTATAAATGGGATTGACCACTTCCATATCCTTGGTAAAGGGTTGCAAGAGGTAGTAGATAAAGAGGTCATGGAAGGAAAAGAGGGCTGTGAGACTAACCAGTAAGAGGGCAAATAAGAGTAGGAACTGCCAAGAATAGGCAAATCCACCCCAAATCCAGCACATGAAAAAGATCGCGGCCGCCAAGCTCAGATTGTACTGGAAGGTCTTAAAGAAGCGGAAACGAAAGCCGTCTAAGATGGTTCTGGGCTCCCGATAAAAAGGATAGTGCAGCATAGCGATGTCACAGTTGACAAAAACCATCTGTGCAATGGGACGCCCCATGGAACAAAAGTACATGAGCGTAAAGGTCAGTGGCAGCAAGTCCATCAATAGCTTTTCTGGTAGAAATTCTTTGTAATAGAAACTACCTCCAAGACCAACCAGACTGGCTACGGCAAAGCCAATCAACCAATTGCGTTGGCGTTTCCAGAGGATACTGCGGTAACGTTGGAACAAGAGGGCGTTGAGATAGGCCATGCCAGTCAGATGGGATAGGTCTTTTTGGTCGTCCAAGGTTAGTTTTTTCTGCATATCCACGCCCTGACGAGTGTATTCACTGCCAGATTTGATGCCTTCAACGACTTGGTCGGTCTCAGATGATTTTTCCATCGAAAAGGCATAAAATGTTTCCTTGTTTTTGTAGGATCTTAGATAGATTAGGCTCATCACTAGGAGCACGCCCTGCAGGAGACAAATCCCGATGAGAAGAGGTGTTCGGACCCACTGGTTTACAAAAACGACTGCTGGCAGAAGGAGTATGCTTCCGATTAGGTTGATCCAAACGAGTCCCTCCACCCGTTTCTTGGGCCACTGTTTCTCATAGAGGTAGCGGGTCAGACTGGCAGCCGTAAAACGACTGGCTAACAGGGCGATAATTCCCACTATTAGAATCCAAGGATTTTTGGAAAGAAAACTAAGAAGAAGGAGGGGCGGTAGGTAATAAAGGGATTGGACAATCGGAGTAGCATAGAGTTTGGTCTCTAAAAATTCTGTCCGTGACAGGGTAAAGTACTGGATAAAGTCCCGCTCTGCTTTGTCAATATGGTAGCCAAAATGAGAGAGAAAATGCACAGACCATGCCACTATAATCAACCAAAGAAGTAGGCCCAATTCTTCCTGATGAGCAAAAGGAGCAAAGAGCTCTTTGTTGGCCAGCAGATTGGTTGCGACCCTGGCAATGACGACATAGAGTCCCAGCCATAGACCCTTCATCAGAAATCTAAACGGAAAAAAGAAGATGGTATAGAGGATAAAGAAGATGGATTTGACATCGTAGGCACTGTAAATCCTCTCTGGTATAGCTTTTCCGATCAAAGGAATCCGTCTTAGGTAATAAAAGAGGCCATTTAACTGCTTATGGGCTTGGTAAAATTCCTGAATTCGTGTGTAGTTCCACCATTGTTTCATAGGCCACCTCTTAGTTATCAGCTAGCAAGCTGACAATTTCTTGCTCGAAATCAGCATCGTGCAGGCGTTCTGACGAAATGCCCTGCAATTGGTGGTGGTGCAAGAGAACAATCTCATCACACAAGTCCTGGGCCAATTGTAAAATATGGGTTGAAAAGATAATGATGGAATCTTTTTTGGCTTCGCGGATCAATTGCTTGAATTCGTGGGCGGCAACAGGATCAAAAGATGTCAAGGGCTCATCTAAGAGCAGGACAGGTGGCTGCACAATCAAGGATAGGAGCATCTGGACCTTGTTTTGCATGCCATGGGAATAGTCCTTGAGCAGGCGGTGCTGATCATCGGGGGCAATTCCAATTAAGGTGAGCCAGTCTTGAGGTGTTCGTGGGGAGACAATCTGCTCCTTGTGGACGTCCATGTAAAAACGGATAAACTCAAAGGCTGTCATAAAAGCAGGCAGTTGAGGCGAGGTCTGTGTAAAGCCGATTTCAGTATTGCGGTAGTCTCTTGCCACCTCTTCTTCTACAAGCGAAATACGGCCAGCATCCAGTTGGAGATTTTTGGCAATGGCGTTGAAAAGAGTGGTTTTCCCCGCTCCATTTCGCCCAAGTAGGCCATAAATCTTCCCTTTTTCAAAGGAAAAACTAGCCTGGTCAAAGATGACTTTTTTATCAAACGCTTTGGAAATGGTGTCGATTTTCAGTTTCATACAGCCCTCCTATTTGTTTTTTTGTCTTAGTGTTATCATACAATAAAAACCCAAAAAAATCAAGCCAGATTTGACTTGATTTTAAAAAGAAGAAAGCGGTCTTTTCTGTATTCCAGTTGGTGAGAAATTATCATCCTGGAGCCATTTTTGCAATTTGTCTTTTATAGTAAGCCACTCCTTATCAAGAATAGAGAACCAATCTGTATCTCTATTGCGTTGATGATAGACAATTGCTTGTCTAAAGGTTCCCTCGAATTGGAACCCTAAGCGCAAAGCTGCTTGGCGAGAGGCTAAGTTTAGATGGTCACATTTCCATTTGGGAAGATTTGTTAAGGACATAAACAAAATTTTTTTGATAAATTTATATCTTCTCTGTTTCTCTCTTGATTAGCCTTAGTATTTTATCCTTGTATGTTTCGCCTGTACCTTGCTTGAAATGTAGGTTTACAGTATATTTTGTCTTCCCAATATCCATTATTAACTGTTTATGTGGTGGTGCTTTTATTTCTCTTTTTTCTTCTTCCATGTGTTCTCCTTTCCGCTTTCTTAGACAAAGAAAAAACAGTAAACCTTTTTTGATTTACTGTTTCGTAAGTTGTTATATCATTGCTTGTATTTAATTGTTTTACTTCGACAAACTGGGATTTATTTGTTTTTCTTAAAAACAAGAAAAGTATTATTATTCCAATAACTTTATGTATGAAATTTTCCGCTAAAAAGCTTCTATCTGTTTTAATAACAAAATATTCTATAATTCTAAATAACAACAACACTAGAAATAATTCCAAAGTCCTTATTAAATACTTTGATTTGGCTTTATCGTTCATTTGTTTTTCCTTTACTTAATATATTTAATAAGAAACCCTTGTCAAAATATTTATTTTCCTAAGCTTTTTACTTCATTTATCAGCAAAAGGCTAAATAAAACTTCGAAAACAATCATAGTAATTGCAAGTACATATGTATCAAATTTTAATCCAATTACTAGAGAAACAATTGGTATTATGATGGAAAGAATGAAATAACTTTTTGATTTATATAACCAGCTATAAGGCATAAGGTGTGCTCCAAAAATCATTGAAATCACCATTAACATTTTTTCTGGAACAGTTGGATATACCCACATTGCAATCAGTAAGTATAACATTTGATTTGCTGAAAACAATAATCCCAATTTATTTAATGGATTACTTTTATTTTGAAAATCAACTTTAATAATTTTTGAAATTAAAAATGATAAGGGCATCAATGGCGCCGTACAGCAAAATGTCAATAAATTTTTTGTAAGTATTGGTAAATTAGTAAGATGTACACACAAAACAGCAATCCATATTACCACTGAAGCAAGAATAATATGTAAACCTTTTTTCTGCTTTATTGCACAATCATTTCTCAATTCTTCTAAATTCATATATTTCCTCCAATAAAGTTATGATAATTTATTATATAATTAAATTTTTCACAGTACAATCGCAAATTCAAATTTTTCTATCTCAATAATCAACAATATTATACCATGATTGCTTCATGGGTATTTTTGAATATAATGAGTTCATCTTCTTTCGCCTTTCTTCGTTTCTTGGTCTTATAATCAAGGCATATTGTTTTACCAAGTACAGTATGTCCCATATATTCTTGCTTTTCTAAGATATAGCTTACTGTGGTTGGTGTCCAAAAATACGGGTCTTCTATTCCTCTTTTCTTGGAGCTATGGTTATTTTCGGGGTAATGTATTTCTGCATAGGCTGATGGGATAAGGACTTTATCTTTGGTTAGTATATCTGCTATCTGTGTTACTCCATATCCCTCTATTACAAGCCTATAAATGCGTTTTACGACCTTTGCACTCTCTTTATCGACAAGTAGCTCCTGTTTATTCTTAGGGTTTCTAAAATAGCCGTATGGAACGCTTGGTGATACTCTTTTACCCTCTTCCATTCTTGCTCTAAAGATAGATTGTATTTTCCTTGAGGTATCTCTTGCATACCATTCGTTCATAATGTTTAGAAATGGGGTAAAGTCGCTTTCTGCTTGTTTCTCACTGTCTATTCCGTTATTGATGGCAATAAACCTTACTCCCTTTTCTTTGAAGAGTATTTCGGTGTAAAAGCCTACTTTGAGGTAATCTCTGCCAAATCTACTCATATCTTTTACTATCACAGTAGATACTTTGTTTTCTTCTACTGCTTTTATCATCTTTTGAAATCCCTCTCTATCAAAGGTTGTTCCGCTTACTCCATCATCTGTATAGTGATAGATATTTACAAAGCCGTTTCTTTTTGCATAGCTTTCAAGTAATTGCTTTTGATTTGTGATGGAATTGCTTTCTCCTTGCATTTCATCATCACGACTTAAACGCTCATAAAGGGCTGTTTGTCCTATTCTTTTCGTATTTGACATGAGAATTACCTCCTTTCCAAGTTTTTATTATTTTCTCTGTCCCTAAGAGGTTAATCCTTTCGGATCAGTTACGCAATATGACGAGTGAATCTGCATAAGGTTAGGTTTGACATAAAATCTTGTCTTACCACTTCCTGATCCATCGATTACAAGTACATTCTTGTTACGAGCATACTTTGGATTAGCCGGTCTACCATTCATAGTTAGGCGTTCTGTCTGGGTAAGCAAGATATTGTTTTGAAACTTTTCATCCATGTATGGCTCAATATCTTTCTTATTTCCCCAGGAAGCGTTTTGTCAAGTACCTTTTCTTATTTATTGACGCAACCATTTGACATGAAAAGTGGTTTATGTTATACAAATCATACTAATGGTGGGAGGTAGTAATATGAAACACCCAGAAGGGAAATACGCTTGGACTGTTAAGGTAGGAGAAAAAGGGCAATTTGTTATACCTAAAGAGGCTCGTGATGTTTTCAACATTAAGCCCGGCGATACTTTAATTGTTCTAGCAGATGTAAATAAAGGTATAGCCATTCCCCCTAAAAATATGTTCTCACATTTGATGGATACAGTTTTTAATCAAAATGCAGAAAAGGAGGACAAAGAATGAATTCAATAATCATTAAAGAACTTACAAAAAAATACGGAAGTGTAGTTTCCGTAAATAATCTTAATTTGTCAATTGAACAAGGCGAGTTGTTTGCATTACTTGGTGTAAATGGTGCAGGAAAAACCACAACGATAAAAATGTTATCTTGTTTGATAGAACCCACAAGTGGTGATGCTTTGCTTCTTAACGACAGCATTATCTCAAATCCCAATGCGATAAAAGAAAAAACCAATATTTCACCACAGGAAACGGCAGTAGCTGCAAACCTATCTGTTTTAGAGAATTTAGAATTTGTCGCGGGAATATATGGACAAAATAGTAAAACAGCGAAAAAAAAGCTCATGAAATGGCACAAAAATTTGGTTTGGAAAATGAATTGAGTAAGAAAGCCAAAAATTTGTCTGGTGGAATGCAACGCCGCCTTTCTATTGCTATGGCTCTGATTTCAGAACCTCAAATTTTATTTTTAGACGAACCGACTTTAGGACTTGATGTCTTGGCTCGTCGTGAACTATGGTCTTCCATCAAATCATTAAAAGGAAAAGTTACAATAATTCTTACAACTCATTATATGGATGAGGTCGAAAATTTATCCGATCGAGTGGGAATAATGGCAAAGGGACAATTAACAGCAGTAGGTACAGTACCAGAATTAACTACACAAACGGGTACTTCTAAATTAGAAGATGCCTTTGTTATGCTTTCAGGAGGTATATTATGAGAATGTTTCTATTTGCAAAGCGTAATATAAAAGAGATTTTGCGTGACCCTATCAATCTTTTTTTTGGTCTTGGCTTTCCACTTGTTTTGTTAGCCTTGTTATCTATTATCAATTCTGCTATTCCGCCCGAAGCAAAAAACACGATGTTTCAAATAAATAATCTCGCACCGGGCTTGACAATGTTCGGTAGTGTATTTATGGCGTTATTTGCAGGTATGTTGTTATCAAAAGACCGTACCTCTTCTTTCCTAATGCGTTTATTTACATCTCCTATGACTGCGACTGATTTCATTTTAGGTTATACTTTACCTATGATAGTTATGACAATCGTACAAGCTACAATAACCCTATTAGTAGCAGGATTTTTGGGACTTGATATAAATATCAATATTCTTTTTGCGATTATTATGACCGCTTTAACTTCATTATTATTTGTTGGTACAGGTTTGTTTTTCGGTAGTATTCTGAATGATAAAGCAGTTAGTGGAGTTTGTGGTGCATTGTTGACTAATGTTGCAGGATGGCTATCTGGAGTTTTTATTCCAATTGATTTGATAGGCGGTGCTTTCAAAACAATAACTAATATTTTACCGTTTTATCATAGTGTTGAAGCAATAAGGATAAGTTTAAGCGGTAATTTCAATAATCTTCTTCCTCATTTGCTTGTCGTAATAGGATATACCATAGTCATTTTTATTTTCGCTATTATAATTTTTAACCGCAAAATGAATGGCGAAAAAGCATAAAAATAAATACCAAATTCATACCTCCTTTCCAAGTTTTTATTATTTTCTCTGTCCCTATAAGGTTAATCCATTCGTAACGACGATAACACAGGGTTTCAAATACGTAGCGCATGATGAGGAAATGGGCCTCTGTTCCTTGTCTTGTTTTTTGGAGGGTTTCAGAAAATATTACCCACCCTATCTCAATGACGCGATGCTGTGGTTGTGTCCGTAATAAAGCAAATGTACCAACAGCTTTATTACTTGTCTTATCGATAATGGCAAGGTAATAGGGATCAGTAGAGTGACTGATCCCTTCGATATAAGTGGCAAAAGAGTTTTCGTCTTCAAAACGATTGAGAGGAAGGTAGGTCCAATTTTTATGATGAGAAGTTGGGCCATATGCTTGATACAGATCTTCGACATGCTTTTTAGAGAGTTTTTCGATACGAACTGTTTTTCCATCCAATTCATTTATATTTGGTTGCAAACCAGGTTGGTAATCAGGAAGGCTTTCGCCGATTTCTTGCATATACTCATTGATAGCCATTAAGAACTCTCCTTATTTTTGGTTGATATTACTGTACCATATATTCTAAAAAGATCAAGCCTGATTTGGCTTGATCACGTGATTCTAATCGTAATGAAAGCTACCTGCCACCCAGCCGGTTGCCAAGCAGTAGGTGATGTTAAATCCACCGGTATGGGCGTTGATATCCAAGACTTCGCCAGCAAAGTGCAGGCCTGGAACGGTTTTGCTTTCCAGGGTTTTGGGATTGATGCCTTTAAGGTCAACGCCGCCCTTTGTCACAAAAGATTTGGCCAGGGACATTTTTCCCGTAATGGGGATGGGTAGGGCCTTGAGTTTTTCTAGTAGAGCTGTTGTCTGAGATGGGTGGAGCTGCTTGACTTTCTCTGGCAAATCCCCAGCCAAGAAATCAGCGACCCGTTCAGGAACAAGGATTTTGAGGGCATTCTTGACAGACTTGTCGCGGTGCTCCTCAAAATGAGCCAAGATGTCTTCCTTGGTCATCTGGGGCAAGAAGTCCAGCTCTGCAGTTTCTCCGCCAGACACAAAGCTAGATAGGCGCAGGGCTGCAGGGCCTGATAGGCCAAAGTGAGTAAAGATAAGATCGTGGGTAATGATGTGTTTGCCATAAGAAAGGGTCACATCATCCAGCGAAATCCCTTGTAAGGACTTGTGAGGGAAGTCCGTTAAAATTGGACTTTCTGCTGACTCAATCGGGGTGACTTCCATTTTAAAATGCCGGGCAATATCGTGCCCAAAGCCCGTTGATCCTGTGGAAGGATAGGTCTTCCCACCTGTTGTGACAATCAGCTTGTCACAGCTAAAGGTGTCATCTGCTGTTTTAACCTGAAAGAGACCGTTACTTTTTTTGACAGAGACCACTTCTGTTCCAGTTCGAATGTCCACATTTAATTCCAGCAGTTTCATTTCTAAGGCCTTGATAATAGTCTGGGAACGGTCCGTCGTTGGAAAAACACGTCCGTGGTCTTCGACCTTTAGTTTGACCCCATTTTCTTGGAAAAAATTCATGATGTCATGGTTGTCAAATTGGGAAAAAACACTGTACAAAAAGCGTCCATTTCCAGGAATGCCTTCCATCAAATCGTCCAAGGTCCCATTGTTGGTCACGTTGCAACGACCTCCGCCAGTTCCAGCCAACTTTTTCCCCAATCGTTTGTTCTTTTCCAATAGAAGGGTTTGGTTTCCGTAAAAAGCCGAGGAGATAGCTGCCATCATACCAGCCGGACCAGCTCCAATTACAATTGTATCGAATTTATTCATGGCTTCATTTTACCACATTACCACAAATTTGACAGTTATAGGGGGTTGTGGTAAGATTTTAATGATAGAAACATTGAGAAATCAGGTAATTGAGGACATTATGGGAATTGAAAAAACAGTCAGCGAACTTGCTGAGATTTTAGGAGTGAGCCGCCAGGCCATGAACAATCGGGTCAAGTCGCTTCCTGAAGAGTTTGTTGAGAAGAATGAAAAAGGCGTGACCGTTGTCAATCGTGCTGGTTTGGTGAAGTTGGAAGAAATCTACAAAACAACGATTTTTGAAGACGAGCCAATCAGTGAAGAAGTCAAACAACGTGAACTCATGGAGATCTTGGTCGATGAGAAAAATGCAGAAATCCTGCGTCTCTATGACCAACTCAAGGCCAAAGACAAGCAATTGGCTGAAAAGGATGAGCAGTTGCGGGTCAAGGATGTGCAAATCTCCGAAAAAGACAAGCAGCTGGACCAGCAACAACAATTGACCTTGAAAGCCATGGCCGACAAGGAAACCTTGAAATTGGAATTGGACCAAGCCAAGGCAGAAGTTGAAGAAACACAGAACAAAGGTTTCTTTGCCCGCTTATTTGGAAAATAAAAGCCCGAAGAGATTCGGGCTTTTTGCTTGGGCTAGGTGCAGTTAGGTCTTAGATCCAGCCCAAAAAGTCGACGATGGCCTGAGCGACAGCTGTTGGCTTATCTGTATGTGGGCTGTGGCCGACACCTGCAATCTTCTTGATAGAGATACTGTCGGGCAGTGAGTCCAGCATTTCTTCCTTCCAGCTTGGACAATCCAAGGTTTGAGGTAGCAGGAGAACGGGACAAGTGACCTGTGATAGGGAGCCTTGACAAAGACGCTGCAGGAGTAGCAAGTCTTTTAAGGCAGTTGGATTGAGCCTCAAGTGCCAGAGGCCGTCTTCTTCTTGCTGGTAGTTGCTCAGTGCAGCGATCTCCAGATGAGAAGACCAATAGCTTGCTCCCGCTTTTTCTTGGGCAAGAAACTGATCGGGGTCTTGGAAAACCTGCCCTTCCAAGTAGGCTTTCGTTCCCTCCCATTCCTCTTGGAGGCTGACCAGCTGGTCCAACTGGAAGTAGCCCCCATCGAGCAAAACGAGCTGGCGGGCAGTTTTGTAATGAGCAGTTAAATAAGATGCCAGCATACCTCCTAAAGAATGCCCAATTAGGACAAAGGGTTCGTTTGTAGGAACCTTGCTCTCAAACCAAGAATGGAGTTGCTCCAAGTCCGAGAGATGGGTCTGGTATGCCTGGCCGTGTCCAGGTAGGTCCAGGACCGTTACTGGAAAGGGGAGATTTTCGATTAAGTCCATAGCGTGGTAGGGATTACTTCCCAAACCACCGATAAAATAAGTTGGTATCATATCTTCATTATAGCAAAAAACGCCTGTTGGCGTCTTTTTAATAGTATTCTCCTTGGCGGTAGTTCCAAGAATTAAAATGGTCTGAGAGGTGCATCATGATCTTGTCAATGTCTAAGCCCTTGCGGATGACAACAGGGCAGGGTTCGATAGAGCGGCTGTCTGTTCCTTGTTCTGGAATGAGTTTCCCATCAGCATCGACCATTGAGACCATAACCCCTTGCTCGTAGCGGGTTTCGATGGTTTTGTCTGGTTGGATAGAAGCCACATAATCGTCAGCTTCGATCACCAAGTCAACCTTAGATTCGATGCGTTCACCAATTCCTTCGACCCTTCCGCGGTTGCCTTTGCCAGATGGGTTGGCAGAAGAAGCGTAAACCATGCGGCCTTCTTTTTCCCACATTTCCTTGGCAATTTGCTCACCAGCCACACCAAACTTGATGACAAAACATGAAGTCCCACGAACATCTGTCATCAACTCTTCCCGACCATCGCCATAGGCTTTTAGTTTGTCAAAGGCTTCTGGTTTCCATGGTAGAATGCAACCCAACAAGATATCTTCGTCCCAGTGTTTTTGGTAAAAGGCATCGATTTCCGGTGTCATTTGAGCCAATTCCCGCAATTCTTCCATGCTGCCACAGAGGACAACGCCTGGTTTGTTGCGCTTGCGTTCTTTGGCATCGAATTTACGTTCCAATCCTTTTTTATCAGCCGTCATAATGATGTAGCCAACCTTGGTTGGGCAGACAATCACGCCGCCCTCGCCTTTAATAATGTTATAACCTTCTTGGGAAAGTTCACCCGTCCATTGAATGTGTTTTGTCATAAGGGTCTCCTTGGTAGAATTTTCAGATAATTCGATTATATCAGAATTTTTAGAAAAAACAACCCTTGTTGAAAGAAAAAAGAAAAACGCCAAGGGCGTTTTCGTTAAAATGGCAATTTTCCAGCAAAGGCACCGAGTGATTTTTGTGTCTCTGCGTCGATTTTTTCAAGGGCGTCGTTGACAGCTTGAATGGTCATGTCTTGCAGGGTTTCAAGATCATCTGCATCGACCACTTCAGGTTTGAAATCAATAGCTGTCAATTTCTTGTCTCCGGTAAAGGTGACCGTCACCAAGTCTTGGGCTGAAACGCCGGTAAAGGATGTTGCGGCTAATTCTTTTTGACTTTTTTCCATTTGTTTTTGCAGTTTTTGGGCTTGGCGCATCATATTTTGCATATTCATCATAAGATTTTCTAGATTCCTTTCGTACCAAGGGGTTAGACCCTCTTGTTAAATTTTCGTTGCCTTATTTTGCCTGATTGTTAAAAATTTTCACAAGCAAAGGCGCATGGTTTTGTTACTGAAAAGAACAACCTCTTTTATTGTACCATTTTTTGCTTTTTTGGAAAATAAGAAAGTTACTAGAAAGTTAAACAAAGCGATTGCTATAAACGCTATTTTACGTTATACTTATTGAAAATCAGTGGAAAAAAGGTTGAGTTTCATGCGAGCATATCAATATGTGGAAATTGTGGTCATTCAGAGATAAGGGCTTATACAGATTTGTATAAAGTCCTATTCGTGTCTGATCACAGAATGGGAACTCATCCAGGCACCTGTTCTGATAGGGAACAGGTGTTTTTTTCTAGATAGGAAAGTAGGGATTTGCTGCGAAAATAAAATAGTGAGTGTTCAACAATAAAAAGGAGATAAATGATGAAAAAAACACTAACGAAAAAAGATTACCTTTATATCAGCTCTATGCTATTTGGGATGATGTTTGGAGCTGGGAACTTAATTTTCCCTGTTAATATGGGACAAAAAGCCGGTGAAAATGTTTGGTTTGCTGTCCTTGGTTTTTTAGTATCTGCGATTGGTTTGCCTTTTCTAGCTATTGTTGGGATGGCCTTTACCCGTAGTAAGAGTGTCTATGAGTTGTCCTCACGAGTAGGGCATCGGTTTGGCCTCTTTTTCACAGTTCTTTTGTACCTAGTGATTGGTCCCTTCTTTGCCATTCCGCGCTTGGCTAGTACCTCCTTTGAAATTGGTTTGACGCCTTTTGTTGGAGCAGATAACAAACTGGCCTTAGTACTCTATTCTGTATTTTTCTTTACTCTAGCTTGGTTGATGTCTCGTAAGTCCACTAAGATTCTAGATTATGTTGGTAAATTTTTAAACCCAGTTTTCCTCTTGGTATTGGGCATCTTACTCGCTTTAGTTGTGGTAAGCCCGATGGGGGGGACTACTGGTGCAACCGTTCAGACAGCCTATCAGTCAAATGCTTTTGCAACAGGTGTTTTGGAGGGCTACAATACACTTGATGTGTTAGCATCTCTTGCCTTTGCGATTGTGGTCATTACTGCTTTAAAAAATCTTGGGGTAAAAGAACCTGGACAAACTGCGACGGATATGATTAAAGCCGGTTCTATCAGTATGGTCTTGATGGGTGTCATTTATGCACTTTTGGCTTATGCTGGTGTGACCAGTCTCAGTCACTTTGCATTATCTGAAAATGGGGGCATTGCACTTGCTCAGATTGCCAACCATTATCTAGGAACAGTAGGTTTTGGATTGTTGGCCTTGATTGTTTTCTTTGGCTGTTTGAAGACAACCGTTGGACTCTTGACAGCTTTTTCAGAAACCTTCACAGAGATGTTCCCATCTGTTTCATATCAAACATTCTTGGCTATTTCAACGATTTTCCCGATGATTTTTGCCAATGTTGGCTTAACCAATATCATTAGCTATTCCATTCCTGTCTTGATGTTTGTCTACCCTCTTGCGATTGCCCTTGTTATTTTAGCGCTATTGGAAAAATGGGTGAAGGGCAATGTGACGATTTACCGCTGGACCCTTTATTTGACCCTGATTCCAGCTGTTGTGGATGGTTTAGCGAACTCGCCTTGGGCAAAAACACCAGCCATTGCGCAATTTGTATCCTTTGCTCGAGAAATTTTGCCATTTTCAGCTATTGGTATGGACTGGATTTTGCCAGCACTCCTAGGTCTGGTACTTGGCATTCTCTTTTCAAAGAAAACAAATTAAACAGATTCCCTCTATTTAGTATAGAGGGACTTTTTTGTGTCTATAGCTTTAATATATTAACCTATTTTCTGTTGACTTCTAAAATGGAAAGCGGTATAATAAAAGAAAAAACTGGTTATAACCAGTTTGACAAGGAGGAACAGATGTACCATCTACCAAAAGAAGAGCTCACTAAATTGGGCGCGGCGATAACAGCTCCAGAAATTTACCAACAACCCGGTCTATGGCAGGAAGCTTATGATTTGTATGTGGCAAAGCGCGAAGAAATAAAAGCATTTTTAGCCAACATTCAGGACAAACATGAGCAAGTTCAGGTTATTTTTGCAGGAGCGGGAACGTCCGATTTTGTGGGGCAAAGCATTGCCAACCATTTGAATCAGGTCAATGATTTGAACAAAATTCGTTTTTCAACCGTTGGTACTATTGAGTTAGTTGCGCGTCCGCATGACTATTTGCAGGCTGATATCCCAACGATTTTGGTATCCTTTGCCCGTAGTGGAAACTCACCTGAGAGCTTGGCAGCTGTTGAAAATGCTAAAAAATTGGTGAACAACTTGTACCAAGTAACCATTACTTGTGCACCAGAAGGAAAATTGGCTGTCGCAGCAGAAAATGATGAGACCAATCTTCTTCTCTTGCAACCAGCAGGGTCAAACGACAAAGGTTTTGCCATGACTGGTAGCTACACTTGTATGTCCTTAACGGCTGTCCTTGTCTTTTCAACACTTTCAGAAGAAGATAAAAAACGCCATGTAGAAACCATTGTGCGTCTTGGCCAAGATGTTTTGGATCGAGAAGACTACGTGCAAGAATTGGTGGATTTGGACTTTGAACGGGTGATTTATCTCGGAGCAGGTGGTTTCTATGGCTTGGCACACGAAGCCCAGCTCAAGATTTTAGAATTGACAGCTGGTCAAATTGCAACCATGTATGAAACACCAGTTGGCTTCCGCCATGGGCCAAAATCCTTGATCAACGAGGACACCATTGTTGTGGAATTCACATCAAACGATGCCTACACCAAACAGTATGATGTTGACTTGCTCAATGAAGTACACAATGATGGCATTGCTCGTCGCATTGTGGCACTCAGTGCAACAGAAATTGAGAACACCCAAGCACCAACTTTTGTTTTGGCAGAAGGTGGCAAAGACTTACCAGATGTTTTCTTGACCTTCCCGTATATTCTCTTTGGGCAAACCTTTGCCATCATGACAGCGCTCAAATGCAAAAACTTGCCAGACACACCATCTCCAACGGGAACAGTCAACCGTGTTGTCCAAGGTGTGACCATCTATCCCTTATAAAAATAGGACTCTTCTTACATCAAAACCAGCCTACTCAAAATAGGCTGGTTTTTTGCATGTTTTGGTTTATTCAACAGGGAGGATAATCGTTGATGCGGCAAGGTCGATGGAGGTTGTCCAGTCGCTGTTGTCGCGGATGGTGATTTCAAAATCAGTCGTGTAGAGGATGACCCGTAGGGTTGTCCCTTTTTTGAAGGTGTAGATACTTGGCTGCAGCTCCCAAGAGAATTCTATCCATTGATCAGCTGGCACTTCTTCGATGGTCAAAAGATCAGAGCGGTTTTGTAAATTCAGGAAACCTTGGGTCACTTGGCGGTGTGGGGAGTTTGCAAAAGGCAGTTCAAAGAGACCATCTCTTAAATTGAAACGACCATTGCCAAGTACAGAACGACCAAGTATAGAAGGCATGTGGCTGTGGCGCTTGTCTTGTCCGAAATCAAGAAGCCGTGCAGAAAGAAAGCCCTTTGCAATGCTGGATTTCACTTTTAGTTTTAGGGTGACACGGCCGTTGAGGGGGACGTCTTCTTCTAGTGGGATATCAATGGTAATCTGATTGGCCTTGTCGGCAAAGAGGTCCTGATGGAAGACTGCAAAGGATTTGCAGTAGCGATCAAAGTCTTCTTGAGAGTAGGCTTGTTCAATGGTTTGGATATCAGTACCAAGCGGGAAGGTTTGTTGTTTTTTTGCTCCAAAATCATTCAATACTTTCCAAGTTTGATCGGTTTGGTTGTCCTGCCAAATGACGGTCGGCAATTGGTAGTGGTTGTCTTGGCCAAGTAATTTTTGGGTGAGAAGGGCATTTATGCACTCCCGGAAATCAATCGATTGCCAACTGTTCATATAGACGTGGGCACCGTGGTGTAAGAAGAGGTGTTTCTTGACGGTATCTGGCAGAGCGTGGAACATATTCCAGACATGTATTGGCCGCACATTCCAATCTTGCAGACCGTGGGTAAAGACGACCTCGCAGGTAACCTTGTCAGCGTGTAAGAGGTAATTGCGGTCCTGCCAGTATTGATTGTAATCGCCACTTGTCCGGTCTAGGGCTTCCGTTTCTTTTTTAAGAGCCTTTTGGTAGTAGCCATTGTTGCGCAGGCGGTCACCGGCTTGTAAATTCTTAGAATAGGTCAGAGCTGTCAGGCTATCTAAGTCTTCACCTGGATAGCCACCCGGGCTGGTTACCAATCCATTTTCGCGGTAGTAATCATACCAGGATGAAATACCGGCTTCTGCAATGACAACTTCTAGACCATCAACACCTGTTGTAGCAAGAGCGTTTGACATAGTACCCAGATAGGACAAGCCAGTTGTAGCGACTTTTCCGTTAGACCAAGTAGCTTTGACTTGGTGGGTTTGTTGGTGGTTGGTATAGGCAGTCGCACGGTCGTTTAACCAATCAATAACGGCTTTAAAGGCATAAACTTGTTGGTAGTCTCCGGAGGTCATATAGCCAGTAGAGCCCAGCGTTCCAACACCTGAAACATGGATACTGGCAAAGCCTCTAGCTAGGAAATAGTCATTTAGACTATAAGAGTCAATGGCGCCCAAGGTTTCGGTAGCTTCAGAAATGGGTGCATCACTAGTTGTTGCTTGATCTGTTGGAAGATAGGGGGTATTAAGGACAACCCGACCTGTTTCTTTTTGCTGGAGTGTTCCTTCCATCTTGTGAAGAGCAGCATCGCTAGCCTTGTCGTTTGTTCCTTGATGGTAGGGGCTGTTGGTGATGATGGCTGGCACGGTATGCATTGTGTTGGGACGTAGGATGGAGACCTTGACTAGATCAGTTTTTCCAGACTTTGTTGTGTCAACGGGGGTTTGGACATAGACCACTTCACGAATGACATCATGGTGTGAAAAGGTTGCGAGAGTTTTTCCATTAAAGAAGACATAGTCATTTATTTCAGGGAGCAATCCTGTGCTGATAAGCTCTTCTACCAGAAGATTGCCAGATTTGGTACGGGTATTTAAGAGCTGATAGAGGTTGTCAATGGCATTTTCAAAGGTGATGGGAAATTGGGTGTCCGCAAGAAAGCTCTTCAAATCTTGGTAATCTACAAAGGGAACAAATCCTAATAATTGAAGGGCGGCGGTGTAAAAAATGTCGGCGGACAAAGGGGCATCCGATGTGAAAAATGTTTGCAAATCTGTTGTTTCGTCAGCAATCCAGTTGGAAAGAGCGAAATCGATGTCTTCTGTTAAGAAGAAATAGCGACGGAGAAAGATTTCGAGATTCTCCTTGTCAGATTTGTCAAGTGACAAAGCAAAACCGAGTTTTTGCAATTCAGCTAATTGGGTACTTGTGTCTGTTTGGATATAAGAAAATTGATTAAAACGCATCTTTTCTCCCCATTTCTAATAAGTTCTACTAGTTTCCATTATAACGAAAGAGCCTTCCTTTGTCTAAAACTAGCTCGAAATAGTGCCGTTCTTCTTTGATTTTGAAGACTGGTTTACAAGGCATGAGAGAAGTGAAAGAAAAGTGACGAAACTGCACACAAACATTTGTCAAAATTTGCTTTTTTCTTTAAAATAGAAAGGTATTGTATTGAAGGAGAAAATAATGACAGTGACGGTAAAAAGGATTGTTCCCGCAATACGGATTAACAATCGAAAAGTGAATCAAGATTTTTTGGAACAAAGTCTTGGAATGAAAACAATCTTGGAAGAATCTGCTTTTGCAGAATTTGCAGGCCATGAACAAAAGGAATGTCAGCTTGTCTTAGTGGAGTCACCGAGCGCACGAACGCGGGCTGTTAAAGGAGTAAAAAAATTACAACGGATTACGATTCGGGTGGCCGATCCAGCGGAGATTGAAACCCTCTTGGCTCATGGAGCTCCATTCAGTCATCTTTATAAGGGAAATAGAGGCTATGCCTTTGAAGCCATTTCTCCTGAGGGAGATGCTTATTTGCTTCATTCTGAAGCTAGTGTCCTAGAATTAACTGAAATGGAAGAAGCTAACTTTACGGATCGTTCGGATATTAATGGGCTCAGTTCCTTTGTAGTGGAAGACATTGCGATTCGCACCCCACATCCATCAGCTAGTCAGGCTTTTTATGAAAATCTCCTAGGGTCAAACCATTGTCTCAGCTTTTCGCAAGCAGAAGGAGAAGATTTAATTGTTCCAGCCGAGGAAACGTGGGACTTGGAGAGTCTGCGCTTGATTGTGACAGAAGAAACGGATTTAGAGAAGGTAAAAAATAGCCTGACGAGTGATTGCTTTATGGATAAAAAGGGTCGTTTTCTTCAGACATCCGATCCAAGCCACATTGATGTTTGGGTTGAAAAATGAACCAAGCCATTTTCAAAAAGATAGAGGAGCAGATAGCAGAAAATCTGTATCTCGGAGCAAGTTTAGCACTTTACCAAGATGGACAGTGGCAAGAGCATTATCTAGGCCGGTATACAGAAAAATGGCAAACAAAGCCTGGCTTAATCTATGATATTGCCTCTGTCTCGAAAGTGGTTGGAGTAGGAACTGTTCTCATTTTCTTGATTCAAGAAGGACGAATAGATTTAGATGAGACGCTCCACTTTTACTATCCTGCTTTTCAAAATCAGAGTGTAACGATTCGACAGTTGGTCACCCATACATCAGGCATTGATCCCTATATTCCGAACCGAGATGCCCTCAATCAAGATGAGTTGAAAGAGGCCATTTTGGCTATCTCAGTGACAGATGATACTGAGTTTTGCTACACAGATATTAACTTGATTTTATTGGGATTCTTGTTGGAAGAGGTGTATGGGAAGACCTTGGATCAGATTTTAAGGGAACAAGTCTTTCTGCCTTGGAAAATGTCCGAGACCTCCTTTGGGCCTGTTTCTGAAGCAGTGCCGACCGTCAAGGGAATTGGTGATGGAGTCGTACATGACCCCAAGGCCAAGGTCTTAGAAGGACATTGTGGGTCTGCGGGGTTGTTTTCAACTCTTTCTGATTTAGAAAAGTTTGTCCAGCACTATTTGCAAGATGATTTTGCAGAAACAGTGACGGAGAACCTGAGTCACTCCAAACCACGTTCGATTGTGTGGAATCTTGATGATGAGGAATGGCTGGATCATACTGGTTACACAGGTCCATTTATTATGCTCAATCGCAAGCGACAAGTGGCTGCTATTTTCTTGACCAATCGGACCTACCTCTATGATGACCGGCCCTTATGGATTGAAAAACGCAGGCAACTGCGAGATGTTATCAAAGAAAATTTATAGGTATACTATCCTAATACGATTTTCTCTTAACCCAATAGCTATGAGACTAAACCAAGGCAAGTCCCTTGGTTTTTGCTGTTTCTGACTATTTGGCTGCGCAAACAAATTGATACAAAACTGTCATATTTCGCCTTATTTTGATAAAAAAATGTAATAAAATTTATTCTTTCTTAATCTGAATGTGATTTGATTGACGTATTCTTTTGATAAGATTAGGTTACTAAAAATATGGAGAAAAAATGATGAAAAAGTCAATCGGTAAATGGACTATGTGTGCTTCTGTGTTGGTAGCAGGTTTGCTCGTCTCTCAATCTGTGAAGGCGGATTCTTATGTGGTGCAAAGCGGAGACTCCTTTTATTCTATTTCACAAGTCTACGGGATTGATCCCTATGAATTGGCAGGCCACAATGGTTTAGGAATTTATGATGTGATTACACCAGGCCAAATGCTCACGATTCCTGGAACAAATGCAAATATCGTACAACAGAATCCAGCATCAAATTCTGCAACAACTGCTATCTCAAGTTACACGGTCCAAAGTGGCGACTCTCTTTCTTCTATTGCCTATGCTCATGGTGTGGACTATGTTCAGTTAGCTACAACAAATGGATTGTCTGTCTATGATATGATTGTTCCGGGACAAGCCTTGCAACTGCCAGGGGTTGTAACAGCCACTTCGCACAATCACTCTTCTTACTACTTGCCTGGTTACGATTATGAACCAGGGATTAACTATCCAGTTGGTCAGTGTACTTGGGCAGTTCAAAAGTTAACAGGCTGGGCTGGAGATTGGTGGGGCAATGCGTCAACATGGGCTAGTAACGCGGCGCGTGAAGGCTTTGCGGTCGGTACAACTCCTATTGTTGGTTCTATCGTGGTATGGAATGACGGTGGTTTTGGACACGTAGCCTACGTGACTGCGGTTGAAAGTGATACGCGTATTCAAGTGCTCGAGGCTAATATTAATGGACGCCAGTGGATTGACAACCATCGTGGTTGGTTTAATCCATTAGATACTACGAGTCAAGTTTCTTATATTTATCCTCCTCATTAAACATGAAAGCCCCACTGATTTCTGAGCAGGGGGGCTTTTCGTTAGTTGTGTAAAAAAAGAAGAAAACAATTGATTTCTTCTTTTTATTTGTCTTATTTGATCAACTCATCTACAGAATCATCAAGTGAAAGCACTTCGTGGAAGACACGTTGTGTCAATTCAGTTTTTTGTTCTTTAGTGAGGTATTTGGTGTTAACACAGTAACCAGAGATACGAACGATAACATCCTCGCCAGCCATGATTTTCTCATAGACGTCGTTGAGGTCCATAACGTTCAAGTTTACGTGTTGGCCTCCACCTTCAAAGTAACCATCAAGAATGGTCACAAGGTTTGTCACTTGCTCGTCAAATGTCTTACCAAGTGCTTTTGGTGAAACTTGAGTGGTGAGTGAGATACCATCGTTAGCGTGGTTGAAGTTGAGTTTTGAAAGTGAATTCAAGTTTTGTAACCAACCACCACGTGATTTAGAAGTTGGGTTGGCACCTGGTGGGAAGAATTCTACTTTGGAAGTGTTGACAGAACCATCTTCGTTGAGGAATACTCCACGGTGAACTGGAGAGTTACCAGTTTGTTTAGAGTAGGCAACGTTTGATGTGATGGTCAAGATAGACACAGCTGCTTCAGCGTTTTTGTAAAGTGGTTTGTTTGCAAGACGAGTATAGAAGGCTTCCATCAACCATTTTGCGATGTCATCTACACGGTCATCATCTTCACCGTAGCGAGGGAATTCACCGATTACTTCATAGTCATAGATGAAGCCATCTTCGTCACGGATTGGTTTAACTTGCGCGTATTTAATCGCTGAAAGTGAGTCAACGGTGTTAGCGAATCCACAGATACCGAATCCCATGTTGGCACGAAGGTGAGTCGGCAAGAAGGCCATTTGAACAGCTTCGTAGTTGTACTTATCTGTCATGAAGTGAATAATGTTCATGGCATCGACATAAGTATCAGTCAACCAATCAAGGGCGATTTCAAAGTTTTTAATCACTTTATCATAGTCAAAGACTTCTTCGTTGAACTCTTCAACACCATCAAAGACTTTATAGTCTTTATGAACATCGTCGTAACCGTTGTTCCATGAAGACAAGAGACCTTTCAACACGTTGACGCGGGCACCGAAGTACTGAATGTTGTGGCGTTTGTCTTCGTTTTCTGGGTCAAGTGGTGACACACAGCATGAGATACATGACATCTCACCATAGCCGTCTTTGGCCATTGTTGATACACCTTCGTATTGGATAGAAGAGTGTTTGTGGCTCATTGCCATACAGTAACGACGGAATGCATATGGTAATTGGTCTGACCAAAGAACGGTCAAGTTTGGTTCTGGTGAGTTACCGATGTTGTCAAGCGTGTTCAAGAAACGGTAATCCATTTTTGTAACACGGTGACGACCATCATTACCCATACCAGCCATTGATGTTGTCAAGAAGGTTGGGTCACCTGAATAAATTTCATCAAATGCTTTTGTACGTGCAAATTTAACCGTACGGAGTTTCAACACAAAGTCGTCTACAAATTCTTGGATTTCAGACTCTGTGAAAGTACCGCGAGCCAAGTCGCGTTCTGCATAGATGTCAAGAACGATTGGTACACGTCCAAGAGAGGTTGCAGCACCATTGATCACACGGCAGACTGCCATGAAGGCGATGTTAACCCATTGGATTGCTTCTTTAGTGTTCATCGCAGGTTTGCGAACATCAACACCATAGTGGTCACCTAGTTTTGCAACTTGTTGCAATGCTTGGTACTGGAGGTTGATTTCTTCACGAAGACGGATTGATTCTTCGTCAATTTCAGTGATAGCATTCCAGTCAGCTACTTTTTCTTTCATCAAGTAGTCTGCACCATAAAGAGCAAGACGGGCATACATACCGATGATACGACCGCGTGAGTAAGCATCAGGAAGACCTGAAACGTGGTGTGAGTGGCGAGCGCGACGGATATTAGCAGTGTAAGCACGGAAGATACCGTCGTTTACAGTTGTTGCATGCTTTGTATAAATTTCATGAAGAACTGGGTCTGGCTCATAGCCATTTTCAATCAAAGTGGTTTCAGCCATACGGATACCACCGCGAGGCATGAAGTTCAATTTGAAGAGTTCGTCATTTTGAATACCGAAAATCAATTCGTTTTCTTGGTCAATATAACCAGCTGGGATATCTGCAATTGAAGTTGCACGGTCGATATCCATTGGGAAACGAGTATCTTCGTAATGAGCCTTTGTCTCTTCGATGATTTTCTTAATCTTGAGAGAGCGTTCGGTTGGGCCTGCCAAGAAACTTTCATCGCCATCATATGGTTTGTAGTTGGCTTGAACGAAGCGCGTTACACTTGCTTTGTCTTGCCAATCCGTTCCAGCAAAACCTTCCCAGGCTTGGGCAAAAATGTCTTCAGTAACATTTTGTGATTGTACTTTTGTTGACATGAGGGTTCTCCTTTTTTTTAGATGTCTTAGACACCTTTATGTTAGTATTATAACACTTTGAGATAAAAATCACAAGTTGAAAACGGCATGAAACCTATGAAAATAAAATGAAAATTAGAATGGTTATTTTCTATAAATGAACTGGCTTTACTCCCGTTTTATGCTTTTTTATCTTTTTGCAGTATAATAGATGTAGGACACAATAAGGAGGCAGTGATGTTAATTTTTCCTTTGATCAATGATACCTCGCGGAAAATTATCCATATTGACATGGATGCCTTTTTTGCTGCCATAGAGGTTCGCGATAATCCTAAGTTAAAAGGCAAACCGGTCGTCATTGCACGAGATCCTCGGACATCAGGTGGCAGGGGAGTGGTTTCGACCTGTTCCTATGAAGCCAGAGAATTTGGGATTCATTCGGCTATGTCTGCGAAAGAGGCCTATGAACGCTGTCCTCAAGCAATTTTTATCTCTGGAAATTATGAGAAATATGTGGCAGTAGGACAGCAAGTCCGTGCTATTTTTCATCGCTATACAGACTTGGTGGAGCCCATGTCAATTGACGAAGCTTATCTAGATGTGACCGACAACAAGTTGGGAGTTTCCTCTGCTATTAAAATTGCAAAATTGATCCAGTATGATATTTGGAATGAATTACATTTAACAGCTTCAGCAGGTGTTTCCTACAATAAGTTTTTGGCAAAAATAGCATCTGATATGGAAAAGCCAAGAGGTCTAACAGTTATATTGCCAGAAGAGGCAGTTACTGTCTTATCTGCCTTGCCGATTGAGAAATTTCACGGTGTTGGTAAAAAAAGTGTTGAACGACTACATGAGATGGGGGTGTATACAGGTCGTGACTTGTTAGAGATTCCAGAGATGACCTTGATTGACCGATTTGGAAAATTTGGCTACCAACTCTATCGCAAGGTTAGAGGAATTTCCAATTCGCCCGTCGTGACACACCGAGAAAGAAAGTCAATTGGCAAAGAGCGAACCTATGGGAAACTCCTGTATACAGAAGACGATGTTTATAAAGAACTGATCAGTCTTGCTCGGCGGGTTCATCAAAGCTTGGAAAGGTATGGAAAGAAAGGAAAGGTTGTTGTGGTCAAACTGAGGTATGCGGATTTTACCACATTGACCAAGCGAAAAAGTCTGACAAACTGGATCGACAATGCTGATGAAATTGAGAGTGTAGCGAGGGAATTGGTCGACCGGATCGGTCAATTTGACAAAGGGATTCGGCTGTTAGGGATTACGCTCACGAATTTAGAAAAAACACCTGATTAGTAGTGAACTGTCAGGTGTTTGTTGTTTGTACGATTGGTATATGATCAAGTGGAGTAGAGGATTCTTTTGAATTTTTTACTGTCGTAAGCTGTAGATTTGATTGTTTATAATATAAAAAATTTACTAAAACAATCTTATTTTTAGCTATTTATATAGTAGATTTTCTCTAGTAAAAAGGGTGTTAGAGTGAATGAAGTAGTTTTATAGACTTCTTTAGAAATATAAAATTAATTAAATATAATTAATGTATTCAAATTCAAAAGATAGTGTTATTATTTTTACTAATTTTTAGTAAAAAGAATGGATTTTCTATTGACATTTTTTTCAAAAAAAGATACCATAGATTTATAAAGAAACCGTTTACAAAATTGATTGCTTGTTTAAGCATTGCTTTTTCTTAAAAAGAAAGGAAGTAGAATGAAAAAGTATTTGAAGTTTTTTGCTGTTGCAGCTGTTGCAACTTCACTCGTTGCATGTGGAAATGCAGGTGGTTCTGGAAGTGACTCAGGAAAAGGTAAGGGGGAAACTTACCAAGTTGGTGTTGCAATCTATCAGTTCAATGATAACTTTATGACACTCTATCGTGAAGAGTTGGAAAGCTATTTCAAACAATTGAGTGAAGAAACAGGCAATACCTATAAGTTGGATATTCAAGATGGGAAACAAGATCAAGCAACTCAAACAGAGCAAATCAATAACTTTATTGCACAAGGTAAAGATGTTATTCTTGCGAACTTAGTTGACCCGACTGCAGCAGGTTCTGTGATTAGTTCCGCTCAAGCTGCGGAGATACCAGTTGTCTTTATCAACCGTGAGCCAGAGGTCGCAGATTTAGAATTATGGCCAGGTAAGACAACTTATGTGGGTGCAGATGCAACACAATCTGGTACTTTCCAGGGTGAAATCATTGCTGCAACTGAATCCAAAGGGGACATCAACGGAGATGGAACTTTACATTACATTACACTCTTTGGAGATCCAGCCAATGTTGATGCACAACAGCGGACAACTTATTCTGTTAAAGCGATTGAAGATGCAGGAATTAAAAATGCAGCCTTGGCAGAACCATATCTTGCGAACTGGGATACTGCCAAAGGTCAAGAGATGACAGCATCTGCTTTGGAGCAATTTGGTACAAAATTGGACGTTGTATTCTCTAACAATGATGGTATGGCCGTTGGAGCTGTTACAGCAATCCAAGCTGCTGGTCGTAAAGTTGGCAAAGATATCTTAGTTGTGGGGGTTGATGCTATTCCTGATGCGATGGAATTGCTCGCAAAAGGTGATTTGACAGGTACAGTATTAAATGACCACTTTAACCAGTCCCACACTGCAGCAGATGTTGCCGTTGAGTTAATCAATGGAAAAGATGTGGAGTCTTACTATTGGGTTGATTATGTAAAAGTAATTAGTGAAGCTGATGCGGAATTAAAAGAAGCAAAAGCTAAAACTGAGACAACAAAAGAAGTGAAAGCACGTTATGCAGAACGTGAAAAAAATTCGAAATAGTCATCATTTCGAGTAATCAATTTTGAAAAACGACTCGTGTGTTCTCACTGTTCCGATATGCTAAAATAAGCACTATAAGAACAGTGGGAACTTATTTTTTTAAAATGGGAAGGCCGTGGAGAATGAGTGAATATATTTTAGAAATGAAAGATATAACCAAGACATTTCCAGGGGTTAAGGCATTGGATCAGGTAACATTTAACTTACGTCCAGGAACGGTTCATGCCTTAATGGGAGAAAATGGTGCTGGAAAATCCACTCTAATGAAATGTTTGTTTGGGATTTACCATCGGGATGGAGGAACCATTCTTTTTGATGGGAAAGAAGTTGATTTTAAAGAATCAAAAGAAGCCATTGATGCAGGTATCTCGATGATACATCAAGAATTGCAACCGATTCGTATGATGACAATTGCAGAAAATGTATTTTTAGGGAATTATCCACTTGGAAAATTTAACTTGGTGGATCATGCTAAAATGAATGCGGAAACCAAATCCTTGCTAGAAGAAGTTGGTTTGCATATTGATCCCAAAACCCTGTTAAATGAATTGACGGTTTCTCAGATGCAGTCGGTTGAGATTGCAAAAGCCATTTCTCATAATGCTAAGATTGTGATTATGGACGAGCCGACCTCTTCTTTGACAAGCTCTGAAGTGGAAAAATTGTTTGAAATAATTGCTCAATTAAAGGCTCGTAATATTGGTATTATCTATATCTCGCATAAAATGGATGAGATATTGCGGATTTCAGATGACATTTCAGTCATGCGAGATGGTCAGTATGTTGGAACTTGGCCGGCAGAAGAAATGACAACTGCCAAAATTATCAAGGCCATGGTAGGTCGTGAGTTGACCAGTCTCTTTCCGGATAAAACAAACCAAGTTCAAGATGAGATTGTACTCAAACTTGAAAATATGACATCTCCCAATCCTCTTTCGTTTAAAAACGCCAGTTTTGAACTGAGAAAAGGGGAAATTCTTGGTATTGGTGGTCTCGTTGGAGCTCAGCGGACTGAATTGATGGAGGCCCTATATGGAATGCGGACTTTAGAAGAAGGGAAAATAATTGTTAATGGCAAAGAAGTGACGATTAAAAATCCAGCAACAGCTATTAAAAACAAAATTGCCCTTGTTACAGAAGACCGTAGGCACAATGGTATTTTTGGGGTCTTGTCCATTACAGATAATGCTTCGGTGGCGGCCTTAAAACAGTACGTTGGACCTATGGGACTATTAAATGAAAAAGAAATCAACCATGTGGTTGATGACAATGTCAAACGCTTACGAGTAAAAACGCCAAGTAATAAGACCCACATTGAAAATTTATCTGGTGGTAACCAGCAAAAAGTGATTTTGGCACGCTGGTTGGCCAACAATCCAGATATTCTGATTTTAGATGAGCCGACGCGCGGTATTGACGTCGGTGCCAAATACGAAATATACCAAATCATTAACAATTTAGCAGCAGAAGGCAAGAGTATTATCATGATCACTTCTGAAATGGCTGAATTACTGGGGGTATCTGATCGTATCATGGTGATGTGTGAAGGACGAGTGGCTGGTTTCTTGAATCGTGAAGAAGCGGATCAGGAAAAAGTCATGACCTTGGCAACGAAGTTTATGACAGGCAACTAAGGAGGAGTGGAGATGCCGAATTTAGAATTAAAACAGAAAAAACCATTTAATCTGAATGAATTTTTGACGAAAAACTCAATGTATATTGTCGTGATTGCCATGATTTTATATACTGGCTTAACGCGAGATAATTTCTTTACGGTTGGAAATGCAGGAAATATCATGGCCAACACTTCTGTTCGCTTTATCATTGCCTTGGGGATTTCAGGCTGTTTGATCATCCGTGGAACAGACCTCTCTGCTGGTCGGATTGTTGGTTTAACGGCTATTGTAACTGCAACCCTCGTTCAACGACCTGATTTTGTAGGTAAGTTCTTCCCTAATTTGCCGGACGTTCCTATTTTCGTAGCCTTGTTAGCAGCACTTGTGGTTGGTTTAGTTTTGGGATTGTTTAATGGATTTGTTGTATCTCAATTGAGTGTTCCGCCATTTTTAGCGACTCTCGGTACTCAGATTATGACCTATGGTCTTGTATTGATCTATTCTCAATCAAAACCAATTGGTACCTTTAAGCCTGAGTTTGTCCGTTTAGGACAAGGGAAATTATTTGGAGTTGTGCCCTATATTGCGATTATTGCAGCCGTTATTGGTTTTGCTATGTGGGTGCTCTACAATAAAACTCGTTACGGTAAATACATGTATGCAATTGGTGGCAACGAGAATGCTGCAGAAGTATCCGGTGTAAATGTTCGGGCTCAAAAGATTAAGATTTTTGCCTTGGCAGGTTTGCTATATGGTCTTGCTGGCTTCCTTCTTTCTGCCAAAACGGGTTCAGCTGGTGCTGGTGCCGGGATGGGATATGAGTTGGATGCCATTGCCTCTGCGACTATTGGTGGTGTATCTACGGCCGGTGGTCAAGGTACAGTGCCGGGCATTCTCTTGGGGGTATTCGTTTTCGAATTGCTCAAGGTTTGTTTGACCTATCTTGGCGTCACACCAGATATGACCAACGTGATTCAAGGTATCGTGATTATCGTAGCAGTAGCTCTTGATATCCGTAAGACCTTGGTCCGTAAATAATTGTCCCACCATTTTCTCTACCCTTTCATGGCCAATGACTGGTAGATGAAAAGAAGCCCTCCGATTGGAGGGCTTTTTCTTAGTTGAAAAAAGCAGTAATATCTTCTTCGCTGATCCCAATCATGGGATCGATGGTCAGGAGGTTCTCCTTGGTGAGGATGGTGTTTTGTGGTTGGCTGGCTGGCGAAGGAGGATTTGGCTCCCTGCTGGTCTCCTGTTTAGTAGAGGCTGGCATAGGCTGCTGAGAAGGAGTTGCTACTTCTTCTAGAGTGGTTTCTTCGTCGCCGATAAAACGTTGGAGAAGATAGGTTTTTCGCTGGGTACCGGCTTGCTTAACGGCCTGGTCAAAGGCGGAGCGTTGGCCTAGTAAAATCAGCTTGCTTTTGGAGCGGGTAATGGCTGTGTAGAGGAGGTTGCGTTGGAGCATTCGTTGGCTGGAATGGGTCAGGGGCAGGATGACGACTTGAAATTCACTACCCTGTGACTTGTGGATGGACATGGCATAGGACAGGGTCAATTTGTACCATTCGCCCCGAGGATAGGTGATTTCTGCTCCGTCAAATTGAATGGTCAACTCATCTTGCTTAGAGTCGCTGTATTTGGCCGGGAGGAGGTCTGTGATATAGCCCAAATCCCCATTAAAAACGTTGCTTTCAGCATCATTGACCAGATGGATAACCCGGTCGCCTTGGCGAAAGACCTGTTCTTGGAAAGCAAATTCGATTTCCCCGTCTTTGAGGGGATTGAGCAATGTTTGGGTCAACTTGTTGAGATGGTCAATTCCGGCAGCCCCTCGGTACATGGGAGCTAGAATTTGGACTTCTTGGGCTGGAATGCCAGATTTGATAGCGGCAGGTACAATTCGCTCAATCATGGCTGGAATGTGTTCGTTCTGGGCTTCAAAATAGGAGCGGTCAGCTTTTTTTTCTGTAAAATCAGTTGGTAGTTGGCCTTGGCGGATGCTGCTGGCCAAATGAACGATAGTAGAATCATCCGATTGGCGGAAGATTTTTTCAAGGGTAATACTGGGCAAATGGGGAACGCTGAGCAAGTCAGCTAGGACCTGGCCGGGACTAACAGACGGCAACTGCTCCGCGTCTCCGACAATCAAGACCTGGGTGTTGCTGGAGATGGACTGGAAGAGTTGATTGGCCAGCCAGGTATCGACCATGGAAAATTCGTCAATAATAATAAAATCGGCATCCAAGTAATCATCGCGGGTCGATTCTCCTTGGTCTTCTGTTAAGCCCAAGTGCCGGTGAATGGTTGCACTCGGAAGACCAGTCAATTCGTTCATCCGACGGGCAGCCCGACCAGTTGGCGCTGCTAATAAGATGGGCAAATCCCCCGTAACTTTCGTCAAATCCATTTTGTGCAAGAGGGCGTAGACTGCGATAATGCCGTTGATAACGGTTGTTTTTCCGGTGCCAGGTCCCCCGGTCAAGACGAAGACTGGTTGGTTGATGGCCTCCTTGATAGCTTGGCGTTGGATGCTGTCGTAGACCATGCCAGATTCGTCTTCGATATGGGAGATGGCAGCCTCGATAGCATTAACCGGAAAGGGTTTCACCGTATTCTTTTCAAGAAGGCGTTTCAGGTGTTTTTCAATGCCTGCCTCTGCAAAAAAGAGGCTATTGTCGAAGATTTTGGTACCGATTTGTTGGAGTTTGCCCTCAGCGATTAGACCGGTCAATTCTTGGGCGACCAGGGCCGGATCCAATTCGATTCTGCGGGCTTCTTCCAAGAGCAAAAGGGTGGCTTCCAATAGATCTCTGGCTTCAACGTAGGTATCTCCCGTCTCGAGAGAACTTTGGAGCAGGGTATAAAGAAGCCCTGCCCGAAAGCGTTTGGGGGAGTCTGGTTCGATTCCGAGATTGTCAGCAATTTTATCAGCAATCCCAAATCCCATTCCTTGGATTTCTTCGACCAACTGGTAGGGATTTTCTTCGAGAATTTCTAAGGTTTTTTCCTTATAGGTGTCTTGGATTTGGAAGGACAGTTTGTTGGGAATGCCGTATTCCGCTAATTTTGCCAAAATCAATTCCGTCCCATAGTTGCTTTGCAGGGTCTCTAAAAAGGCCTGCCTGTTTTTGGCAGAAAGACCGGTAATGCTGCTGAGTTGCTCAGGAGCCGCTAAAATCTTGTCGATGGTGTCTTCTCCGTAGAGTTCGACAATCTTTTCAGCCGTTTTACGGCCAATCCCCTTAAAGTGGTCGCTGGAAAAGTACTTAATAAGGCCGGCAGAAGTTGGTTTGCTGCGTTCGTAACGAGACAGTTGCAGTTGTTGGCCATATTTTGGATGAGTTACCAGCTGGCCATAAAAGCGGTAATCTTCTCCTTCAATAACATCTGCCATGGTTCCCGTCACGATAACTTCGTAATCATCAAATTCGGCGTTGGTTTCGTCAATTTCCAATAGTAAAATTTTGTAAAAATTGGAGGGATTTTCAAAAATAATCCGGTCAATGGTTCCTGTAAAATAAATTTCTGTCATATTATTTTCCTACAAAAAAGGGGAAAGGAGAGCAAGAAGCTCTTTTCCCACTAATGGATTAGGTGTTAATGGAGCCAAAACGGTCGAAAGGTAGAATGCGAAAGACGATTTCGCCTTCGAGTTGATCCTTTTTAAAGGTTCCGACCATTCGACTATCTTTGGACACTAGGCGATCATCACCCAAGAGGAAATATTCTCCCTCAGGAACTTGAACTGTGAAATTGGGATTACCTGTGGTATCCACAGTAAAAGCACGGGCAGTTTGGGCGGTTTGCTGAAATTGGAGATTGTAGGAATAGGTTTCCTGCAAGCGGTCTTTCTCAAATGCCGTCAAGTATTCTTGTAAATACTTCTCTTCCACTTTCTCGTTGTTGATATACAAGGTGTCGTTTTCGAAACGAATCGTGTCACCAGGCAGGCCAATAAGCCGTTTGACAATCATTTTTTTCTTTCCGGCAGCATCTGTCTCGCTAGCTACCACTACATCAAATCGTTCAATAGAGGTCGTTTTGAGCATGATCAGGTGTTCACTGTCTTGGAGGGTAGGGTCCATAGAATGCCCATCCACTGAGACAAGGCTCCAAATAAAGAGACGGGAAAGAAGGATGATTAGGATGAAGAGGGAGAACCATCCCCACTCTTTTAGAAATGCTTTCATATTTTTTCCTTTATAGTAATTTCTGAGCTTTTTGTGTATTGGCAAAATGCAATTTCGCCGTCTTGTCAAGGCCGTCCATACCGTAGACTTTAAGAATTTTACTGGCAATGGTATCCGACTTTGGTCCGGCTCCTGATGGCAAATCAAAGCCGATGGCATCGCTAAGGTCTTCCAGATTTTCTAAGAAGAGGCTTCGAGCGATGATGGAGGAGACGGCAACCGCCAGGTATTTCCCTTCGGCTTTTTCTTCCAAGGTAATAGGCTGTTCTACCTGATTGGCTTCTTGTCGGACATATTTCTGGTAATTGTTGGCCGTGGTAAAGGCGTCAATCACAATATGTTGGGTCTTGATTCCCTTTTGCAAGAGCAAGAATATGGCTTGGTTGTGAAGAGCGACTTTAACCGAGATCGCATTGTAGCCTTGCTCAATGACCTGATTGTACTTTTGTGGGGCCAAAAGCAGGGCTTGGTGGGGAATTTTTTCTTTTAAGAGAGGAGCGATTTGTCGAATCTTTTGGTCGTTCATCTTTTTGGAATCATCCACTCCCAGACTTTTTAAAAAAGCATGGTCAGCTGGTGTGACATAGCTGGCCACGACCGCTAATCCACCAAAATAGGAGCCATTTCCAACTTCATCTGTTCCAATCATTTCTGCTGATGGGGAAATCCGAGTCACAGGATATTCGGCTACATAGCCCCATGTTTGGGCCAATTTTTCGGCCTGGTCTCCTTGAAAGACCACTTTGCCAGATGTGTAGGCAGTAATACTAGTTCCGTCCACCTTAAAAAAGCCAAGGACATAAGCGTTGGGATTGGGGAGTTGATGGGCTTGGTAGCGGGTCATCAGCTGGTTCATTTCTGTTTTGCTCAGTTTTAAAACGACTGTACTCATTCTTCCATTGTAGCACAAAAGCAGGAAATTCCATAGTAAAGGACAAGAGAAAAGAAGCCGGTCGTTCTCACGACCAAGCTTCTTTTTTATTTAGGATAGGATTTCTGTAGCTTTTTTGGCAATGTGGTCTGCAGTCAGTCCGTATTCTTCCATCAGGAAGGGCATTTGTCCAACTTGACCAAAGCGCTCTGCGACGCCAATACGGTAGACGGGTGTCTGTGTATCGCCACTGAGCAATTCACTAATCGCACTACCTATTCCACCTGTTTGGTTGTGGTTTTCGGCTGTAAGGACAGGTCTTTCTGAGAGAAGATCTGAAAAGCCATCTGGCAGTGGTTTGATGCGAAATAGGTCAATAACACTCACTGAGATACCTTTTTCTGAAAGCAAATCCGCTGCTGTTAAGGCTTCGGCAACCATAATACCGGAGGCAACAATGGTGAGGTCTTTTCCTTCACGCAGTTGGTAATAACCTTTTGAAAAATCCTCTTCCCCATTGTAAATAGCTGGAGGAGCCTTACGGATGGTGCGAACATATTTGAGACCCTTGATATCCAAGGTTTGTTCTAAAATGGCTTGGAATTGAAGGTCATCACTGGCTTCGAAGACCGTAGCCTTTGGAATCAATCGCATAAGACCGATTTCTTCAAATGGCATATGGGTTCCACCGTTCATCTCCGCACTAACACCGGCATCGGATCCGATAATGGTCGCATCCAACTGGGCATATCCAAGGGAGAGAAAGACTTGGTCGTAGACTCTTCGGCTAGCAAAGGGACCAAAAGTATGAAGATAGGGCTTGTAACCAAGGACGGACAAACCAGCAGCCACCCCCACCATCTCAGCTTCCATAATGCCGACATTGACATAGCGTTTGCCAAAGTCTTCCGCTAACTTATTGGTGGCCATGGAGCTTGATAAATCAGCTTCTAAAACAGCTAGTTTTTGGTCTGGATGACTGTGATCTTTTAGAAAGTCACGGTAGACCAGTCGCATTTCTTTTGTTGTCCGTGTCATACAGTTACCTCCTCTCTTGCTTCGAGTTCCGATAGAGCTTTCTCGAGCGCTAGACGTAAATCATCATCTAAGCGTAAGTGATGGTTGGCTTCCATGTTTTCTAAAAGCGGAACTCCCTGCCCTTTGATGGAATCCAACACAATGGCTTTAGGAGCTGGAGAAGAGGATTCTTTTGCAGCCAAGATGGCGTCGTGAATGCCTTCTATATCATCGCCTTTGACACGCACAGCTTCAAATCCAAAAGCAGTCATTTTAGCGACGAAGTCTTGTGTTTGGCAGATTTCATCTGTCGTACCATCCAATTGCTTTTTATTGTCATCGATAAAGACAATGAGGTTTTTCAATTGGTGATGGGCTGCAAATTGGAAGGCTTCCCAACACTGACCCTCGTTCAATTCACCATCCCCGACAATCGCATAGGTGACAAAAGGGGAATCTTGGATTTGTTGCCCATAGGCAATCCCTGTTGCAACACTGATGCCATGTCCGAGTGAACCAGTTGTCATATCGATTCCTGGTGTTAAGTTACGGTCAGGGTGGGAAGGCAGGCGAGTGCCATTGTTGTTGAGGGAGTGAAGAAATTCCTTGTCAAAAAATCCTTTGAGATGTAGGGTGCTATACAAAGCTGGCCCTGCGTGTCCTTTCGATAGCACAAAATAGTCTCGGTTTTTTTGTTCAAAGATGTCAGGTGTTGTCGGCATGAGTTTGCCGTATAAAACAGCCAATGTTTCGACGATAGACAAGCTACCACCGTAGTGGCCGAAACCTCGATGGTTCAAGGTTTCGAGCGTATGAATACGGATTTGATTGGCAAAGTGTTTTAATTGATTTTGTTCTTCTAAAGTAAGCGTCATTCTTACGCCTCCTTGTCTTTTTTACCAACGAATGACAGACCAACTAAGAGAGCAAGAATGGCAATGATACCTGCTGCGATACCTGTTGTTCCACCAGCATTATTTAAGAGACCAAGTACGATACCAGAAAGACCAAAGTCTGCATCTGAGAAGGTAGAACCTTCAAATCCAAGCCCACCAAGGACAGGCATCAAGAAGATTGGGAGGAAGCTAATAAGGACACCTTGCATGAAGGCCCCGACAGTTGCTCCACGAACACCGCCAGATGCATTACCGATAACTCCGGCAGTTGCCCCACAGAAGAAGTGAGGAACGACCCCAGGAAGAATCACAGTTGTTCCTGCAAAAATCATAATGGCCATACTTGCAAGACCACCAGCAAAACTAGAGATAAATCCGATTAAAACAGCATTTGGTGCATATGGGTAAACAATCGGACAGTCGAGAGCCGGTTTTGAATTTGGAACCAATTTTTCAGAAATTCCTTTGAAGGCAGGAACGATTTCACCCAAGATCAAACGAACACCGGCAAGGATAACAAAGACACCTGCAGCAAATTGACCTGCCAATTGAAGAGCGTAGACCATACCATCTGTTCCGCCACTCAATTCTTTAGCAATCCAAGCTGGACCAGCAAAGATGGCTACAATAATGTAGATGATAGCCATTGAAATGGTGATGCTGACGGTGCTATCACGCAAGAAAGCAAGGCTCTTAGGGAATTTGATGTCTTCGGTTGATTTTGATTTGTCACCAACTAGTCCGCCAACAAACCCACTGAGCCAGTAACCAAGTGCGCTAAAGTGGCCCAAGGCAACCTTGTCATTTCCAGTCAATTGGATCATGTATTTTTGGACAAAGGCTGGTGAAACGCTCATGATAATACCGAGTGCTAGACCACCGAGGAGAATAAGAGGAAGGGAAGTAAATCCTGCAACAGATAAGATAACGGCAATCATACACGCCATGTAAAGGGTGTGGTGACCTGTTAAGAAAATGTATTTGAATGTTGTAAAGCGAGCGATTAAGATGTTGAAAATCATCCCCGCAAACATGATTAGCGCAGTAGCAGAGCCATAAGTTGTTAAGGCAACAGCCACAATCGCTTCGTTGTTTGGAACAACGCCAGCTAGATTAAAAGCTTGTTCAAACATGGCACCGAATGGATTGAGGGAACTTTGGACAATCCCTGCACCACCGGATACCACTAGGAAACCGACAAAGGTCTTAATTCCACCCTTGACGATATCAGGCATTGGTTTTTTCTGTAAAAGCAAACCAATGATGGCAATCAAGGCAACCAGAATCGCTGGTGTGCTGGCAATATCAACTAAAAATTTCATGATACTCCTCCTTAAAATAAAGTATTAAATAAGTCCTTTTTCCTTGCAAATAGCGGTGACCAATTCGGTCAATTCATCCATATCGATGATGCTATTTAAGATGCGTACGTCTCCAAGGTGACCCGCAGAATCTTCCAAATCACGGCCGACAATCCAAACGTCTGCCGCACTAGGGTCTGCCCCACCAAGATCATAGTGTTCTACCTCGACGTCTGAGACACCAAGATCACGTAAGATGGATTCAATGTTCATTTGCACCATGAAACTTGAACCAAGTCCTGAACCACAAGCTGTACCAATTCGTAACATAAGATTACGCCTCCTGTTGAATAATATTTTTGATATCGGAATAAGTTTTGGATGCTAAGAGTTGATCAATCTTAGCCTGGTCTCTCAAAATCGTTGTCAAATGTGACAGGGCTTTGAGATGGGTTTGATTATCCGTTGCCGCAATACAAATCAGCAATCGAATTTCGTGGGTGGGATCATCCGCCAAGTGGATAGGATTGTCAAGAACCAACATCGACATGCCCACACGGTTGACCCCGTCTTCTGGTCTAGCATGAGGAATAGCGATGCCTTTTCCTAAGTCAATGAAGGGACCGAAATCTTCTACCTTTTTAATCATGGCAGGAGGATAGTTGGCCTCAATTTGGCCGCTTTCAAGTAGTGGTTTAGCTGCCAATTCGATAGCCTCTCGCCAATCTAAAGTAACGGAGCTATGTTGATAAGTTTCTTCAGTAATCAATTCGTGTAACAAGGGTCGCGTTTCCTTTCTATTTTCTTTTGGTATTATCAATAGTTCTTGTAGGGCCAAGCGGAGCTCTTTTTCGCGTTCGATAGAAGCATACTGGCGAATGGTCTTCATAACCTTCTCTAGCAAGGTATTTTCTTCTGAGATATCCGGGAAATCCTTAGCGATCAGTTCATTTAACCGTAGGGCTTGTTCGTCCGTCATCAAGATTGGAACCAAGTAATGGGGTTTGGAACTGTGGATTTCAACGGTTGAGAAAATGAGATCATAGGAATCTTCGTCGATGGTGTCCAGGTCTTCTACCTTGGTGGTTCCAATGAAATCAATTTTAGGAAACAAGTCCTTCAAACGATCTTTAATAATCAAAGAGGAGCTGACGCCGTTTGGGCAGATGATCATGGCCCGATAGGCTAGAGGAGACTCGGGAACCGGTTTTAGATAGCCTCCAAAATGCACAACAAAATAAGAAATTTCTGTGTCTGGGATGGCGTAACCAATTTCATTTTCTAAAGGTTGCAATGCCCTATGCACTAGGTCAAAGAGGTCAGGATAACTGTCCTTGATATGATCTGTGTAGGAGTTGTTGCTGTATAGCTTGTATTTTAAGCGAAAATAAGCTGGAATAATGTGTCGTTTGAGACCTTTCTCTAATGCCTCTTTTTGTTCGAAAGCAAGGAGGGAGACCTCTTCCATCTTTTCAATAATCGCTCTGGTCAAGGCCAAGAAGTAAGAATCGTTTTGTTCTTCATCTCCTTCAAAACATCCAGATAAGATACCGGTCAAATACTGTTTTTCTTCTTGTTCTAGCTCTCTTTTTAGATTATAGTCTTTGGTAATATCTTGACTAATAACATCGGTCAATGATTGAAGTGCTTCAGAGAAATGACGTGCACTTCGTTTAATCCGCTGGACTCCTCTTTGGTAACGAAAGAGGATAAAAGCTAGTAAAAAAAGGCATTCTTCCAATCGACTTTGAATCGGTGTGATTTGAAAGGCTTGGTAATAATCTTCAACCCGCTGGAACGTTTTTTCGAACTCAAAGTGGTAATCCCAGGCAGCTAAGACATGGTGCAAGGACCAAAAACCGATTGGTTCCTTCAAAAGCTGACTAATGGCGTACAGGGCCAACTGATGCTTTTTTTCTTCGTCCCCATGTAGGGTATAGCCTTTGGCCCTGGTGTAGTCTAGGGTAAGATTATATCCTTTTAGCAAGTGACGAAGCTCTTTGATATCAGAGAGGGCTGTATTTTTACTAACAGTCAGAAAATCTTGGTAATGTTGATTGGACACAAAATCCACCCGGCAAAAAGTATAGAGGTAGATTAAAAAAATCCGCTCATTTTGAGACAAATAGACTTGCTCTGTTCTCAGCTCCTCAATCAATTGCTCTGAACAATTTTTAATTTGAGTAGACAATTGATACCCGCCTTGATGAAGTGTCAATTGTGGCAAGGACTTGTCTTTAAAATACTCATTGAGACGCGAGATTTGTTCCTTGATGTCTTTCATAGACATTTTGGTTTTGACAGAAAGAGTGTACAGCGAAATCGAAGGCTCTTGTAAGAGCGTCATCAAAATCACGAGTGTTTTTTGGTTAAACATGTTTTCTCCTTCCTAATGTTAGTTTACCGAAAACGCTTGCAAATTGCTAGACCCAATTGGGCCCAAATTTGGAAATCAGTAACAGGGATAGAATTGGGCTCAATTGTACCAAAAGGGAGTTAGGAGTGCAAATGCCTTTTTATCTTTAAGAAAATATCCCAGTAACCATTGGTTACTGGGATATAGGATTAGGCAAGGATAGCCAAGGTTTGGTAGGGTTTTAGGACAACAGACGACCCGACTTGTGTGTCAGGATAATTGCTGATGAGGATTTTGCCTTCTTGATAGGTCGATGGAAGAGGAATCTCGGTTTCTTGGCCAAAGAAGTTGTTTAAGACCAAAAGGCTCTGATCTTCATAATGGCGTTCAAAAGCATAGATCTGTTCATGGCCTTGCAAGATGGCCTGATAGCTTCCTTCTGCAATAATGGGGTGTGTTTTGCGCAAGTGGATCAATTCTTTGTAAAATTGGAAGATGGCCCCGTCTTTGGCATTCTCAACATTGATACTTGGATAGGATTTTCCAGCCTTGAGCCAAGGAGTACCACTAGTAAAGCCGGCATGAGGGCTGGCATCCCATTGCATGGGAATGCGGGAATTGTCACGGGACTTGGCTTTAATAATGGCAAAGGCTTCACTTTCTGTTAACCCTTTGTCTATTAATTCCTGGAAGGCGTTAAGAGATTCAATGTCTACGTAATCGGCCATGCTGTTATAGTCAGGATCCAGCATACCAATTTCTTCACCCATGTAGATATAAGGGGTTCCGCGTGCAAGATGGATGCTGGCAGCCAGCATGGTGGCTCCTTCCTGGTGGAAGTTTTCAATATCGACAAAACGGTTGAGGGCGCGTGGTTGGTCATGGTTGTTCCAGAAGAGGGCAGACCAGCCATTGCCCAGGCTCATTTCTTCTCCCCAACTATGGAAGAGGCTTTGCAATTCTTGGAAATCAAAGGGCTTTAGTGTCCATTTTTGGCCATTTTCATAGTCTACTTTTAAGTGATGGAAATTGAAGACCATGTCTAATTCCCCGCTGTCAGGATGGCTGTATTGGATGCAATTTGGGATATCCGTAAAGCTCATTTCACCCACGGTCATACCGGTTTCGTCTTGACCAAAGGTTTGGCTGTTGAGGAGTTTTAAGTAATCGTGGTTGATGGGGCGATCAGTATATTCTGGTTTTCCATCAAAATTGGGATTGTCTTTTAATACCTCATCTTTTCCAATTAAGTTGATGACATCAAAACGAAAACCGTTGACCCCCTTTTCGCGCCAGAAATTCACAACCTTAAACAATTCCTCACGGACATGGGGATTGCGCCAATTGAGGTCCGCTTGGGTCACATCAAAGAGGTGGAGGTAGTCTTTTCCAGTATCTCCAAAAGGTGCCCAGGCGTTGCCGCCAAACTTAGAAACCCAGTCGGTCGGTTCATCACGTAAAATGAAAAAATCTTGGTAAAAGGGCTCGCCAGCCAGTGCTTTTTGGAACCACTCGTGCTCTGTCGAACAATGGTTTAAGACCATATCTAGCATCAGGCCAATGTTGTGTTTTTTGGCTTCTTGAACCAGGTCTTCAAAGTCGGACATGGAACCAAAGAGAGGGTTGATGGCAGTATAGTCTGAGACATCATAGCCGTTGTCTTTTTGTGGGCTTGGATAGAAAGGGTTGAGCCAGATAACATCGATGCCAAGATCAGCTAGGTAGGGTAATGTTTCAATAATTCCGCGCAGGTCTCCTACTCCATTTCCGCTGGTGTCTTTGTATGATTTTGGGTAAATTTGATAGACGACTTGTCTTTTATCAAATGCCATGTTCTCTCCTTTGTAGTGTATGGTGGATAGTCATTTCTTTTAACTATACCACAGATGAAAAATGCCAACAAGCCCAGTCTAGGAAACTGGGCTAGTAGAAACTGGTTTAGCGACCAACGGTAAAGAGTGGTTGATTCGCTTCAATGTTGGTTGGCAAGTCGGTTGATATTACCGGTTGGAATTGATCCGGATTGGTGATGAGTACAGGTGTCTCTACCAAGAAGCCAGCTTCTTTGATGGCATCCAGGTCAAAACTAATCAAGAGGTCGCCTGCTTGAACCGTATCACCTTGTGAAACGTGTGCAGTAAAGCCCTTGCCTTCCAATTGGACGGTATCCATGCCGATATGCATGAGCAACTCTGCTCCAGTATTGGAAGTAATTCCAACTGCATGCTTGGTTGGGAAGAGGACCGAGATGGTTCCATCAACTGGTGCGACTAATTCCCCTTTTGTTGGATGGATGAGAACCCCTTTTCCCATTGCTTCTTGTGCAAAGGCAGGATCAGTAGCAGTAGCTAAAGCTTGTACTTGGCCGGTCAACGGGCTCAAGAAGACAGTTGCTTCCGTAGTTGCTGCTGGTGCAACAGGTGTAGTTGCTGCAGGAGTTACAAGATGTTGTTTGACTTGGTCTTCCGCCTTTGTCAAAACGTTGGCTTTGCGGAAGATAATGGTCAAGGCAAATGGAATCACAATAGCGATGAGCATACAGAGGATAAACATTCCCATTGTTTGGCTTTGAATGGCCAAGAAACCTGGTAGGCCACCGACACCAATGGCATTGGCTGTAACACCAAAAGTTGTTGATACAAGGCCAGCAATACCTGATCCAATAATACCAGCGACAAATGGGTATACATACTTGAGGTTAACTCCAAAGAGAGCAGGCTCTGTGACACCCAGGTAGGCCGAAATGCCTGCCGACATGGACAATTGCGCTTCTTTTTCACTCTTGCGGTTCATCCAGTAGTAAGCCATAACTGATGAAGCTTGGGCGATATTGGATAGGGCAATCATTGGCCACAACATGGTACCACCAGCATCCGCAATCAATTGGGTATCGATGGCGTTTGACATGTGGTGCAAGCCAGTGATAACCAATGGGGCGTAGAGTGAACCAAAAATGGCACCAAACAACCAACGGAAAGAACCAGTTAAACCAGCTAAAACAACAGTTGAAATCCCTTTACCAATTGTCCAACCCAATGGGCCCAAAACAGTATGGGCTAAGATGAGGGCTGGTAAAAGAGAGAGGAACGGCACCAAGATCATGGAAACGACTTCCGGAATCCGTTTGCGCCAGAAAATTTCCAAATGGGCTAGGGCCAAGCCAGATAAGAGGGCTGGGATAACTTGGGCTTGGTATCCGATTCGGTTAATGGTAAATCCGCCAAAGTTCCACACCCAGTTTTCTGCTATTTCAGTAGCAGGAGTACCCGCTACTGCATAGGCATTAAGCAACTGTGGGGAAACCAAACAGATCCCCAAAACAATCCCCAGGATTTGGCTAGTTCCTAATTTACGGGTAACAGACCAGGTAATGCCAACTGGCAAATAGTGGAATATCGCCTCACTTGGTAACCAGAGGAAATGGTTGACCCCATTCCAGAATGGCGAGACCATGGTGATGGTATTGTACTTGGCTGAGCCATCAGGCCAAACTTGTTTCACGCCGTCTACCACTTGTTGGCCTAAAAATTCAAAACCGACATTTTCCAAGATATTACGGAAACCAAGGATCAAACCACCGACAATGATAGCTGGAATAATGGGTGTGAAGATTTCAGCCAGAAAAGCCACCGCTTGTTGGAGTTTGTTTTGGTTTTTGTTAGCAGCGGATTTGACCTGCTCTTTTGAGACACCTTCAATGCCCGATACGGCCGTAAAGTCATTGTAAAAGATGGGGACATCGTTTCCGATGATTACTTGGAATTGTCCCGCATTGGTAAAGGTTCCTTTGACTGAAGACAATTGTTCGATATCCGCCACACTGGCCTTGCTGTCATCGTTTAAGACAAACCGCATTCTGGTTGCACAATGTGAAACGGCTGCAATATTTTCTTTGCCACCGACTGCTTGCAGCAGTGCTTTGGCATCCTGTTCAAATTTTCCCATTTGTTCTCCTTTTGAATGGTTTAATTTTAAAATTTGTACGTACAAATTTTCGAGACCGTTTCATTGTAACCGATTTCCATACCAATTGCAAGGCTTTTAATAAAAATTTTTATTTTTTGTTATAATAGGGGGAATAGGTATGGAAAAAGGCAGAACAATGAAAGAAACAATGAAAAAATATCAAGAGATTTTCAATAATCTTCGCGACCAGATACTCAATGGCGATTACCAATCAGGAGACTTATTGCCCACGGAAAAAGCATTACAAGAATCCTACCAAGCGAGCCGAGACACCATTCGAAAAGCCTTGGCCTTGTTGACAGAACGGGGGTTTATTCAAAAGATTCAAGGTCGGGGCTCTCAAGTTTTGGAGCAAGAACTCTTGCAATTCCCGATATCAGGCTTGACCTCCTACAAGGAATTGGTCAATAGTCTGCAATTGAACAGTCAAACCAAGGTCTTGGATTTGGAATTGATTACGATCAGTGGGCGCTTGTCAAAGAAAACAGGTTTTGAAGTTGGACAGAAAGTTTGGAGGATATTGAGGACTAGGACGATTGACGGGACTGTTTCTGTCTTGGATTTAGATTACTTGGATCAATCCATTGTTCCAGAATTAACCGTTGCTATTGGAGAGTGCTCTATTTATTCCTATTTAGAGGAAGAACTAAAATTAGACATTGCCTATGCCCAAAAAGAAATCACTATTCAAGCTTCTACCGAACAAGAGCGGGAATGGTTGGACACCAAAGACGAGTCCCTAGTACTCATTCGCTCTCGTGTCTATTTGGGAGATACGAGGCAATTTCAATACACGGAGAGCAAGCACCGCATGGACAAGTTTAAATTTGTCGACTTTGCAAGACGCAAGCACGCTCTTTGATGGGTTTTCAGATAGTCAAAATGATCATTTTAGGGTATAATGGAATCTGAGGTAAACATATGGCAAATTTAAATCGATACAAATTTACATTTGGAAAAAAACAGTTAACAGTAACAACAGAGCACGACAATCTCTTTATGGAAGAAATTGAACGTGTAGCACAAGAAAAATACCAAGCATTGCAAGAAAAGATGCCCAAAGCGGATTCAGAAACTCTGGCACTCTTGTTGGCCATCAATGCACTTTCTGTTCAGTTAACAAGAGAAATCGCCCACGAAAAAACAGAAAAAGAATTGGCCAATGCCAAGGAAATTGCCTTGAAAAAGAATGTAACCTTGGTGGATTTGGATGAATTAGAGGATAGTCTATGATTTCGCTTGTTCTTGTAGTACTTCTTTTATGGAGTTTTTATATTGGATATAGCCGTGGAATCTTATTACAAGCCTTTTATACCTTTGCAATGGTTTTTAGTCTCATCATTGCGGCGGGTTTTTATAAGAAGTTGGCGGCGATATTTTATTTGTGGGTTCCATTTGCCAATGCGACGGAAGGATCCAAAAATCTCTTTTTTGACAGCAAATATTTGTTTGAGTTAGACCAAATTTTCTATGCTGGATTGGCTTTCTTAGCTATCTATACCCTGGTATATGTTGGCATGCGGATTGTCGGAATACTGGTTCATTTGGTTGATTTTATCAGTCCCGACTCTCGGAATTTGAATCTATTGAGTGGTGGCTTGTCTGTCTTGGTTACGCTGGTGTCCTTGCAGATGGTCTTGACCATTTTAGCAACCATTCCCCTAGCGACTACCCAACAGCTCTTGCAGGATAGCTTGCTTGCCAATACGATCATAAAATACACACCAATCACCACCAGTCTTTTTGAAAAATTGTGGGTGAACAATATCATCGGGTAAGGCTTTGCCTTACTCTTTTTGTAAGTAGGAACTATGAATTCAAAAATTATTGACACCTTGGAATTTTACAAGGTAAAAGCCCAATTTGAACCCTTTTTAGTGACCGAACAAGGTCTGACTGAGTTGCAGGAATTGATGCCGATGACGGAAGCTCATCGTATTCAGCAAGCTTTTGATGAATTGGCGGATATGGCGGATCTGTTTGTCCACTATCCCCAGTTTTCCATGGGAGCTATTCAAGATATCGGACCAGCTATGCGGCGTTTGGAATTGGATACAGACTTAAACATCACCGAGTTATTAGCTGTCAAGCGGGTGCTAGAGGTCTCAAAAGACATGGCAGATTTTTATAGCCAGCTTGAAAATGTTGTGCTCAAACAATTGCCGGTTTTATTTGAAAAAATTGAGGCCTTTCCGTCCCTACAAGGAGCCCTCATGTCCATCAATGATGGTGGCTATGTCGAAGACTTTGCCAGTGAAGAATTGATGCGGATTCGCAGACGGATTCAGGCGGCAGAAACCCAGGTACGCCAACTCATGCAGGACTACCTCAAGACCAAGTCAGACATGTTATCCGATACGGTCCTGGCCAGTCGAAATGGCCGCAATGTTTTGCCGGTCAAAAACAGCTACCGCAACCGTATCGCAGGCGTTGTTCATGATATCTCCGCCTCAGGAGCAACGGTCTACATTGAACCGCGGGCCGCTGTCTCCTTAAGTGAAGACATCACCAATGCGCGGGCTGAAGAACGCCATGAAATCTCCCGCATTTTGGCGGCTATGTCGGATTTGTTGCGTCCCCATACCAACCTCTTGCGCAACAATGCTTGGATTGTGGGGCATCTGGATTTTGTGCGGGCCAAGCACCTCTATGCCATAAAACAGGATGCCATTGTGCCTCACCTGTCTGACCAACAGGAAATTGCCCTCCTAAATGTTCGGCATCCCCTGATCGAGCAAGCCGTTCCAAACGACATTTCTTTTGGAAGAAACCTGCAAGCCATCGTCATCACAGGTCCCAACACAGGTGGTAAGACCATCTTACTCAAGACCCTTGGCCTGAGTCATTTGATGGCCCAGTCTGGCCTTCCGATTTTGGCTGATGAAGGCAGTCGGGTGGCGATTTTCACAGAGATTTTTGCCGATATTGGTGATGAGCAATCCATCGAGCAGAGTCTGTCGACCTTCTCTAGCCATATGACCCATATTGTGGCGATTTTGGAAAAAGCTGACGCCCAGTCCCTCGTCTTGTTTGATGAGTTGGGGGCAGGAACGGATCCCCAAGAGGGAGCTTCACTGGCCATGGCGATTTTGGAAGAACTCCGTCACCGTCAGATCAAGACCCTAGCGACCACCCACTACCCAGAGCTCAAGGCTTACGGCATTGAGACTGTTGGTGTTGAAAATGCCAGTATGGAATTTGATACGGACAGTTTAAAACCGACCTATCGCTTTATGCAGGGCGTACCAGGCCGTTCCAATGCCTTTGAAATTGCCCGCCGTCTCGGCTTATCAGCGACCATCATCCGAGAGGCCCAATCTTGGACCGATACCGATAGTGATGTCAATCAGATCATTGAAAAGTTGGAGCAGCAGACTTATGAGAGCCGCAAGCGTTTGGACCGGATCAAAGACGTTGAACAAGAAAACTTCAAGATGAACCAGGCCCTGAAAAAACTCTACAATGAGTTGGTCCGCGAACGAGAAACCGAACTCAATAAGGCCCGGCTGGAAGCCCAGGATATTGTCGACTTAGCCCTGGCAGAAAGTGAAGAGATTTTGAAAAATCTTCATGACCAGGCCAGCCTCAAACCCCACCAAATCATTGAAGCCAAAGGCCAGTTGAAACAATTGGCTCCTGAAACGGTTGACTTGTCCAAGAACAAGGTCTTGAAGAAGGCCAAGGAAGAACGAAAAGCCAAGGTTGGAGATGAGATTATCGTAACCGCTTATGGCCAGCGTGGCACCCTGATTAATGAACTCAAAGATGGCCGTTTTGAAGCCCAAGTCGGCCTCATCAAGATGACCTTGAAACGAGATGAATTTGGCCTGGTCAAGGCCGAGAAGGACCAACAGACCAAACAAAAACAGGTCAATATTGTCAAACGAGCAGTTGGCAAAGGTCCCAAGGCCCGCCTGGACCTTCGTGGCAAACGCTATGAAGAAGCCATGCAGGAATTGGACGAATTTATCGATCAGGCCCTCTTGAACAACATGGCCCAAGTCGATATCATCCACGGTATTGGAACTGGTGTCATCCGTGAGGGAGTGACCAAGTACCTCCGCAAAAACCGAAACGTAAAAGACTTTGGCTACGCACCACAAAATGCAGGTGGCTCAGGAGCCACCATTGTGACCTTTAAGTAAATAAAGCGACTGCCTATCTTAGACAGTCGTTTTATTGATTTTAAAATTGGTAACTTTCCCCATCAACTGGTATGTGGAGACGTTCAGAGAAACCTTCATTTTCAGCAAATGTGCGTAAGTCTTTGCGGGAGAGAACCCAGTGGTTGACAGCTTCCATATGAACAGAAATGAGTTGGGCGCTTGTTTGTTGAGCAACAGCAAGGACATCTTGTGTGTCCATCACAATCTTACCAGTTGGAAGGAGGGCGTTGGCACCAGCGTTTAGCACAACTACATCTGGCTGGTAGGTGTCAATAGCTGTTTGGACTTTTTCGTTCCAAACGGTATCGCCAGCGATGTAGAGGGTCTTTTCGCCGTCTGCTTGAAAGACCACGCCTGAGACGGATCCGATGAGGTCTCGTAAGGGATCTGGTAAGAGGTGGAGGTTTTCCCCGTGTTCCCCATCTGTCTTATGAAGATGAATGCTTTCAAATAGCGTGTTTGTTTTGAGGACACGGACATCGGTAAAACCAGCTTCTCTAACAATAGAAGCATCTGCCTCGTTTTGAACAAAGAGAGGCAGGTCTTTGGCTAAGGTCTCAGCTGCAACAGCATCCCAATGGTCAGCATGCAGATGGGTTACAATAACGGCATCGATACCTGCTATGACTGCATCTAGAGACAGGGGCAAGTCGATTAAGGGGTTATTTTCTGTATTGCCTGTAACAGCACCCTCAAAAGCAGGATAGCTTCCTTTTGGTGCAAGGAAAGGGTCAATCAAGAAAGTTTTCCCAGCATAAGTGAGACGTGCAGTAGATTGTCGAATGTGTTGAAATTTCATAAGTGTTTCCTTTCAAAAAATACTAGGTCTATGATACACTAGTGTTGGAAAAAGGAACAGGGCTTTTCGAAAGTCTTTGGGCCTCAAAACTTTCATTTAGAAAGAGATAGGATGTTAGATCAGACAGATAAGCAGATTATAAAGTTATTAAAAGAGAATAGTCGCCTCAGGGTCAGCGAAATAGCCCAAAAAGTTCATTTAACGGCACCTGCTGTTTCAGCTCGTCTTCAAAAATTAGAGGACAAGGGGACCATTAAAGGTTATACGGTTGAGATAGACCGGAGTCAATTTGGCTGCCCTGTCCATGTGGTGGTTACAGTTACGCTTAAAGAGCCTAATCATGCAGCTTATCAAGCCTATATCGGACAATATCAGTCGCAAGTTGGCTTTCATTATCGAACAGCTGGAGTGGGTTGCTATTTGTTAGAAGTATTCTTTGAGGACAATCAAGCATTATCGGATTTTCTGGATGGCTTAGAAACTTATGCCGGTTACCAGATTTCAAGCGTTGTTAATGTGGTCAAAGAGTAGCAATGATTAATCGTTAATCGGTTCATAGAAAGAAAAGGAAGAAGATGAAAGATATTATTTTAATCCACGGTACTTGGTGTACGGAGGATGTTTGGGGACAGTTTGCTACTGATTTGGAAAACTTGGGATTTCGGGTTCATACGCCGACCCTGCGTTACCATGACTTGCCTTACGATGAATGTGCGGCCAAGATTGGAACGGTTGGCTTAACCGATTATGTGGATGACGCGGTCGCCTTGATTGAGACCATGGAAGAGCCACCCCTTATACTAGGACATTCCCTGGGTTGCTTGATTGCGCAGCTGGCGGCGGCTCGGGCAGAAGTGGCGGGTATGATTTTAATGGGTCCAGCACCGACGGCGGATATCTTTGCTTTTTACCCAACCATGTTATTATGCTTTGGCAAGCACCTGTTTGAGTGGAAGTTCTGGAACAAGCCTATGCTTCCCCACAAGTACAAAAAAGAATTTTTCAACTACTGCATGAATGTCCAAAAAGAAGAAGACAAGGAAGCTGTTTTTAAAGACTTGGTACCGGAATCAGGCCGCGTCTATACGGAAATGGCCTTTCCTTGGTTGGATAAAAAACGCTCTGCTTACATGGATTTTAGCAAGGTGTCCTGTCCAGTCTTGACCATCACCGGGACAGAAGACAAGATGACCGTATCCGCCATTGCCCGCAAGACAGCGAAAAATTACAAGGACTCCGTCTTGGTCTCCATTACAGGTGCAGACCACATGTATGAATCGGGTAAATTCCGCCAAACAACGGTGGATATTATTGACAGTTGGACCCAACAAAAAGGATTCCGTTCTGAGAACCAGTATAAATAGAAAAAAAGAGGACGCGAAGTTCTCTTTTTTGGTATAATGGCAATAATAACAAACAAAAACAATGAAAGGTAGAAAATGCGATGTCGCCACAAGAAAAATGGGTCAGTTTATTTGAACAAGTCATTGGTCGAAAGCCGACTCCACAAGAATTTTTAGCAGGGAAACAAAGTGATTTTGATCTCAAAAAAATCAAGCAAATAGCGCAAAATCAAGTTGCTTCACCTCCGTCTTCTCCTGAGCCGGTCTCGTTGGCACCTACATTGACAACCAACAAAAAACGAAACGTATGGCTAGGGATTGCAGTTGCTTTGTTGCTGTTAGTATCAGGAAGTTTATGGACTTGGGGGCACCACCAAACAAAGCTTGAAACCAGGATAGACACTTTTTCATCTGCTGTTAAAAGTCAGGATTTTCAAGAGGTTACGACCCTTCTGTCAGAATCTGGAACAAAATGGACAAAAAAAGATGCCCAAGCCTTTGTCCGTTACTTAGATAGCCAAGAAGGTGGGCTTCAAGCGGTACTGAATGGTATTAACAAGCGCAACATCTATCGTGATAAAAACCAGAATAAATTATTGGGTCTAGTCGAAAATGGAAAAAAATGGCTCGTTTTTCCAAACTATGAATTTGTCACTTACCCATTGGAAATAGTCGTCACAAGTCAATTAGAAGAGTTGAGTATTGATGGCCAGCCTATCCAGAGTGGTGATGCTGTTTTAGTTGACAAACGTCCCTTTATCCCAGGAGAAATGCAGGTTTTGGGGAAGACGGCATTAGCTACGGTTGAAACGGAACTATCGATCAATCCTGATTTGGCTAAGAAAAATAAATTAGCAGTTATGATTGAACTGTTGGAACAAGATATTGAAGCGATTCTGCCATTTGATGACGACCACATTGAGGAGCTGGCTTTATTTGTCAATGAACAAAAAGTATCTGATCAACTGAGTGCGACTATACCGGCTTTTCCAGGTCAAGTTTTTGATGTAAAAGTGCAGTTTAGCATCAAAGGAAAATCATTTGAAACGAAAGTTAGTCGACTTCAAGCAGGTGATACAGAAGTAGCTTTGACTCTAGAGGAAGCAGACCAAGAACAAATAGAGACCTTATTAAAATCACTGATTCCTAAGCGGCAAGCAAGGGTTTTATGGAATGCCGATAAATCGAACCAATTAGCGAATTTCATGGTTGACTGGGGAAATTCGATGAACCAGCCAAGCTATCAGGATATTACAGCAAGCGAAGTCACCTTTGTCCAAGAAAACCGTGTGCGATTGAATCAGGTTCAGGACGTTACGACGGAGTTTTCACAAGATGGTACAGGAAATTCGGATTACCAAGTAGTGGCGATTTACCGCTACCATTATAGTGGCAATCAAGTGCATACTTACTACTTTACAATTAGGGCAGATGGGGTTCCGATTGTCTTGTATAGTGCACAAAACCAAGGCATGGATGATGGGAAATTCTATATGAAAGAAACAGCAAATGACGATTTGAAAGCTGGATTTGCCAACCTTGTTCATCAATAAAAAAGCCGACCTAAAACAAGTGAGCTAATGGAGCAACTTGCTTTAGGCGGTTTTTCTTTGGTTTTAGCGATTTATGGTAGCTCATTTAGGGCCTGTTTAATAGATTTTTTGGCTTCGAGAGGGTCACTTTTAGCAGAAAACCGAGCCAAAACTTGGCCGTCTCGGCCGATTAGGAACTTGGCAAAATTCCACTCGATGCGTTTACCTAAAGGTCCAGATTTTTGATCTTTTAGCCAGTTATACAAGGGGTCGGCTTCTTTTCCGTTGACCTTGATTTTGGCAAAGCGGGGAAAGGTTGTCTGGTAGTTGAGACTGCAAAAGCTATTGATTTCCTCAGCTGTTCCAGGCGCTTGCCCCATGAACTGGTTACAGGGAAAATCCAAGACTTCAAAACCGTCTGCTTGGTAATCATCATACAGACTTTGCAAGCCCTCGTATTGCGGTGTTAAGCCGCAACCGGTTGCCGTATTGACAATGAGCAACACCTTGCCTTTATAATTGGCTAAGCTTTGAGGTTCTCCCTCTTGATTGAGAATGGTAAAATCGTACACACTGGTCATGGGCATCACTCCTTTGCTATTTTCCCTATTGTACCATGAAACAAACCATAGATTTCTAAAAACGTAGCAAATTTTTGGAAAATGTCACGATTTAGTGTAGAATAGCAGTACAAATGGAGGAAGGCAAAGCCATAAGGTTTTGCATGGAGACCCATATAACCAATAAAAGGAGAAAACAGATGGTTCAAGCAATTACTGATGCAACTTTTGAAACAGAAACACAAGAAGGTGTTGTTCTGGTTGATTTTTGGGCAACTTGGTGTGGTCCTTGCCGTATGCAAGCACCTATCTTGGAACAATTGTCTACAGAAGTAGACGAAGATGAATTGCGCATCTTCAAAATGGACGTGGATCAAAATCCAAACACAGCGCGTGAATTTGGAATTATGTCGATCCCAACCCTCTTGTTCAAAAAAGACGGTCAAGTCGTTAAACAAGTGGCAGGTGTGCACACCAAAGACCAAATCAAATCGATCTTAGCTGAAATCGGCTAACACGACAAAAGGTTCAGACGCGTTCTGGACTTTTTTGCCATCACCCATAGAACAGAATGGAGGCAGACATGAAGGAGATTTACCTAGCAGGCGGTTGTTTTTGGGGCTTGGAAGAGTATTTTGACCAAATCAATGGGGTTGTACAAACTCGTGTGGGCTATGCCAATGGTCAGGTAGAAACTACTTCTTACCAATTGCTCAAACAAACCGATCACGCAGAGACTGTTTTGATAACATATGATGACAGTATCTTGAGTTTGCGTGAGGTCTTGCTCTATTACATGCGCGTGATTGATCCATTTTCGATCAACCAACAAGGTGCGGACAAGGGACGTCAGTACCGGACAGGGATTTATTATACAGATGAAGCCGACATTCCAGTCATCGATGCCTTTATGGCGGAACAAGCTGCGCTTTTTGGTAGAAAATTGGCGGTAGAGGTTGAAGCTTTACGCCACTTTATTGATGCCGAAGAATACCACCAAGACTACCTCAAGAAAAATCCAAATGGCTATTGCCACATCGATGTTCGCCAGTCGCAAATTCCAGTGATTGATCAGTTGGATTACCAAAAACCAGACCAAGAAGTCTTAAAAGAAAGCTTGACGGATGAACAGTATCGTGTCACCCAGGAAGCCGCAACAGAACGCCCCTTCCACAATGCCTTTTGGGACAGTGAAGAAGCTGGGATTTATGTGGACATTACAACTGGCGAGCCCCTCTTTTTATCAACCGATAAGTATGATGCAGGTTGTGGCTGGCCGTCCTTCACCAGACCCATTAGCAAGGAAGTAGCGCTCTATGCTCAAGATTTGTCACATGGGATGAATCGGATTGAAGTCAAAAGCCGGGCAGGTCAAGCCCATCTGGGACACGTGTTTGATGACGGTCCGCGTGACAAGGGAGGTTTGCGCTATTGCATCAACTCAGCAGCCCTTCGCTTTGTGCCACGAGATGATATGACAGAAGCTGGCTATGGTGGTTTCTTGCAACTATTAGAGAGAGCTGAGTAATGACAAACAGGCAGCAGGTCGGAGCCCCGTCCTGCTGTTTTTTTGGTATAATAGTCTGTAAACAATCTACAAAGGACAAACGATGAAATACATACAACAATACCTGGCTCGCTTTGATGTTGATGCCATCGCTACGACGGTCTTTAACAAACTTGTCTCTCTGCTACTTTTGTACCTGATTTTTCTGATTACTAAAAAGTTGGGACATATCGCCGTTCAGAAATTAGTAGCGCCCTCTTTGCGTTTAGGAAAACACACGCCAGCTCGGCAAAAAACGATTCTACGTCTAGCAGAGAATTCCCTAAATTATGCACTCTATTTTCTCTTGATTTATTTCATCTTGACTATTCTAGGTTTGCCAGTCTCTAGTCTCCTTGCGGGTGCTGGGATTGCCGGTGTCGCCATTGGACTGGGGGCGCAAGGTTTCTTATCCGACTTGGTCAATGGCTTTTTCATTCTCATTGAACGCCAGTTTGAGGTAGGTGAGTATGTTCGTCTAACCAATGGCTCTATTGTAATCGAAGGGACGATTATCAGTGTAGGCATTCGAACAACGCAAGTCCGTGATGCAGATGGAACCCTTCATTTCATTCCCAATCGCAATATTTTAGTGGTCAGTAACATGTCTCGTGGCGATATGCGGGCGCAGATTGACTTGCCACTTTATCCGACAGCTGATTTGGAGAAAGTTGCTCAGATCATTGCGGCAGTCAATGAAAAGGAACTGCCTAAATTTGAGGAGGTTATCAAAGGGGTGACGGTCTTGGGGCCTCAAACCAGCCCGACAGGTCAATTCTCTTATCGGGTCCGTCTCTTTGTCGAAAATGGCAAACAGTATATGGTCTACCATCATTTCTATGGCCTTTACCAGGAGGCCTTATTGAAAGAAGGCATTGAATTACCAGCTGTTTTTCCTTTTCCAGTGACCAATAAAAAATAAAAGAGTTGGCTTAATCCAACTCTTTTTGTATGACATTAAACGATACCTTGTGCAATCATCGCATCTGCAATGTTTTCAAAGGCTGCAATATTGGCACCTGCCAAGTAATCTGTGCCTAAATCGTATTTTTCAGCTGTTTCTTTGGCTGTCGCAAAGATGTTTGCCATGATGTCTTTGAGGCGAGCATCTACTTCGTCACGGGTCCAAGAGAGACGGAGGCTGTTTTGGCTCATTTCAAGGGCAGAAGTCGCCACACCACCCGCATTGGCAGCTTTGGCTAAACCGTACAAGACCTTGTTTTCTTTGTAGGTATGGATAGCATCCAAGTTGGATGGCATGTTGGCCCCTTCAGAGACACAGTAGACACCGTTTTTGACCAAACGCGCTGCTTTTTCACCATCGATTTCGTTTTGAGTAGCACATGGAAGGGCGATGTCCGCAGGTCCTTCGTAGTCCCAGACAGAACCTTCGTAGTAGGTTGCAGTTGTTTTTTCAGCAGCATATTCTGTCAAGCGGGCACGGCGTTTTTCTTTTACGTCGACCAAGAGATCAAAGTCAATACCAGTTTCGTCAATCACATAACCATTTGAGTCAGAAACAGAGATGACTTTGGCGCCCAACTCAGTTGCTTTTTGAACAGCAAATTGCGCCACGTTACCAGAACCTGAAATTAGAACGGTTTGTCCTTCAAAGGATTTGCCGTTGGCTTGTAACATGTTGTCTGTGAAGTAGACCAAGCCATAGCCAGTTGCTTCTGGACGGATCAATGAGCCACCAAAAGCCAATGGTTTACCAGTAAGGACACCGGCATCAAATTGGCGAAGGCGTTTGTATTGGCCATACATGTAACCAATTTCGCGGCCACCCACCCCGATGTCGCCAGCTGGAACGTCCAAAGATGGGCCGATGTGTTTTTGTAATTCGGTCATGAAGCTTTGGCAGAAACGCATGATTTCCGCATCTGTCTTGCCTTTTGGATCAAAGTCTGCTCCACCTTTACCGCCTCCGATTGGCAAACCGGTCAAGACATTTTTGAAGATTTGCTCAAAACCAAGGAATTTCAAGATGGATTGGTTGACCGTTGGGTGGAAACGAAGGCCGCCCTTGTAAGGTCCAACAGCAGAATTGAACTGGACACGGTAACCACGGTTGACTTGGACATTGCCGTCTTTATCTGTCCATGGCACACGGAAGCTGATAACGCGTTCTGGCTCAACGATGCGGGCCAAAATATTTTCGGTGATGTATTCTGGGTGAGCTTCAAAAACAGGCTCTAAGGTGCTGAATAATTCTTCAACAGCTTGAAGAAATTCAGTTTCGTGTGGATTGCGGGCTTTAACGGCCTCAAAGGAAGCTTCAATATAGGCTTTTGCGTTTGTCATGCATATTCTCCTCTAAGAATTAATTATTAAATTGTCAGACAATTTAATTTATCTGTTGATTATTATAACACCATCTCTTGGACTTGTAAAGGAAAAATGATTAAATTGTCAGAAAAATTTTTCTATTTGAGAAAATCCGAACAAGAGCAACAAGAGATTTTTTTCTAGTTTTTCTTTGTGATATAATAGAAAAAATTTTAGGAGGATGATACATGGTTTCTACAAAGACAAGCATTGCTGGTTTTGATTTTGACAACTGCTTGATGAATGCGGCAGGTGTGTGGTGTATGACAAAAGAGGAATTAGAGGGGGTAAAGGATTCTGCAGCTGGAACCTTTGTCACCAAAACAGCCACCTTGGAATACCGGGCAGGGAATCCTGAACCTCGTTATAAAAATGTACCCTTAGGTTCGATCAATTCCATGGGTCTACCCAACAATGGTTTAGACTATTATTTGGAATATTTGTTGGACTTGCAAGAGACCGAACCAAATCGGACCTTCATCTTGTCCTTGGTTGGCTTGTCTCCTGATGAAACGCACGAGATATTGAAAACCGTTGAAGCCAGTGATTACAAGGGTTTGGTGGAATTGAACCTTTCTTGTCCAAATGTACCTGGCAAACCACAAATTGCCTATGATTTTGAAACAACGGAAACGATTTTACGGGAAGTCTTTTCCTATTTTACAAAGCCACTTGGCATCAAGTTGCCTCCTTACTTTGACATGGTCCACTTTGACCAAGCGGCGGCAATTTACAACCAGTTTCCACTGGCCTTTGTCAATTGTGTTAACTCGATTGGAAATGGCCTCTATATTGAAGACGAGACCGTCGCGATCAAACCGAAAAATGGTTTTGGTGGCTTGGGTGGTGAATACATCAAACCAACGGCCCTTGCCAATGTGCACGCCTTTTACCAACGCCTGAAACCAGAAATCCAAATCATTGGAACCGGTGGTGTCTTAACCGGTCGCGATGCCTTCGAGCACATTCTTTGTGGGGCCAGTATGGTCCAGGTCGGAACCACCCTTCAAAAAGAAGGTTTGGCAGCCTTTGACCGCATCACCCAAGAATTGCAAGCCATTATGGCAGAAAAAGGCTATGAGACCATCGACGATTTCCGTGGGAAATTACAGTATATTCTAGACTAGAAGTTGGTAAATCCAGCTTCTTTTCTGTTTATTTTCATGAAAATAATGGATGCGTTCTATTCTTTTTTCGTAAGGGAAAGCATGGATTTTTCGCCTTAAAAAGATTATACTGGAAGAAAGAATACCCAGTAAAGGAGAGAGAAATGAAAAGAAGAAAAGACCGTGTCGGCAAGCGTAGACGGTATAAAAAGAGAAAATGGAGTGCGATTTTCTTTGCTCTTGTTTTGATTGGAATAGTGGGGGCGGGTGTCTTTGCCTTGTCTAACTCTAGAGCTATTTCAAAGGGGCTTCGTGTTCCATCTACAAAACAACAGCAAAAATCCTCTCCTACTCCTCCATCAACCACTCAAACAGCCCGGATTATGGCCCATGGGGATCTGCTTTACCATGATGCTCTTTATATCAGTGCCCAGCAGGAAGATGGAACCTATGATTTCCATGAGAATTTTACCTATGTCAAACCTTGGATTGAACAAGCTGACTTGGCTATTGCAGATTTTGAAGGAACCATCTCGCCAGACTTTCCGCTAGCCGGTTATCCTCTATTTAATGCTCCGCCAAGTGTGGTGGAAGCCATAAAAGATGCAGGCTACGATCTTGTCGACTTGGCCCACAACCATATTCTGGATTCCAACTTGCCAGGGCTGATTTCAACCTCTAAAGCCTTTACAACAGCAGGGATTGCGACCGTCGGTGTCTATCCAGAGGGCAATCGTTCCACAGCTCCGCTGCAAATCCGTGAGGTCAACGGGATTAAGGTGGCTATTTTGGCCTATGCCTATGGTTTTAATGGGATGGAAGGCATACTGTCGCAGGAAGAATATGACAACTACCTTTCCGATTTGAACCTGGAAAAAATGCAGGCGGAAATCGAGCGGGCAGAACAAGAAGCCGACATCACCATTGTCATGCCACAGATGGGGGTCGAATACCAGCTGGAGCCAACCCAAGAACAAGTGACTCTCTACCATCAGATGGTCGAATGGGGAGCGGATTTGGTCTTTGGTGGCCACCCCCATGTTGCCCAGCCGACCGAAACCATCGAAAAGGACGGTCAGAAAAAATTGATTGTCTATTCCATGGGTAATTTCATCTCCAACCAACGGATGGAGACCATGGAGGGCGTCAACAATTACCAATGGACAGAAAGAGGTGTCCTGATGGATGTTACTATTGAAAAAACAGGAGACACCACCACTATTCAGATGGCCCAAGCCCACCCAACCTGGGTGAGTCGGGTGCCAAATGGACGCTATGCCGCTGATGGCGGACCGCTTTATAGCTACCAAACCTTCATCTTAGAAGATTTTATCGAAGGTGGCCAACATCGAGACTTGCTGGATGATCCTACCAAGAGTCGGATTGATGTAGCCTATCAGGAAATGAAGGATTTTATGAACTTGAATTGGTAAGAAAGGAGGCCTTATGGGTATCAAATTGATTGCAAGCGATATGGATGGGACTTTTTTAGATAGCCAAGGTCTGTATGACAAAGACTTGTTTGCCAAGTTGCGCCAAAACATGCATGAACAAGGGGTTCCCTTTGTCGTGGCAAGCGGCAACAGTATGGCTCGTTTGCTTCGGATTTTTGGGTCTGATGCCCAAAATATCTTTTTTGTAGCAGACAACGGTGCCCACATCTACCAAAATGGGCAAACCCTTTTTCGTTACCAATTGCCCTTGGATTTGATAGGAGAAGTGGTCGCTTATTACGGAGACCGCTTGAAATCTCTCTGTTTTATGCTGGCCCATGAAGCAGGGCTCTACATGTTAGATGGGAGTCATACACCATTTGCGGATTTCAAAGCAATTGACCAGGAGCAGATGCAGGCTTTTTACCGGAAAATTAGCTATCTAGAGAAGTTGGAACCAGTGTCCGATAAGCCCTATTTCAAGATGGGCATGTGGGCTCCAGAAGCAGAAGTCGATGCAGTCATTGACGAATGCAACCGTGTGTTTGCTGGAAAAATCCATGCGGTGACCAGCGGATTTGGAAGCATTGATTTGTTACCGGTGGGTATCCACAAGGCCTTTGGGATTCAGCGGATTTTACAAGAATTACAAGTGGAAGCGGCCGATATAGTTGCCTTTGGAGACAATGACAACGACCTGGAAATGTTGGAATTGGCAGGACTAGCTTATTCAGTCGGCCATGCTTCCGACCGGGTTCGTCAAGTGGCTAATCGGCATCTAGCGACCAATGAACAATCAAGTGTCCTAAAGGAAATGGACAGACTCTTGTCATCTCAATAGTAAAATAGAAAGAAACAATATGATTCGATTAGTATCCTTTGACATGGACGGCACCTTTCTCAACAGCCAAAATGATTATGATCGGGACCGATTTCAAGCCCTTTTGCCGAAATTACTTGAAAAAGGCATCCGGGTTGTGGCCAACTCTGGCAACCAATACCAGCAGATTCAATCTTTTTTCAAAGGATTTGAAGAAGACATCGTGATTGTCTCAGAAGTGGGTGCCCAGATTTATGAAAAAGGGAAGCGGATTTACAGTCGGCATTTTGACCGGGACATTGTAGAGAAGATGATTGAGCTCTTTGCCAAAAAAGACCTTCTATCTCGCTGCTCTGTATCTGGTTTGGAATCCCTTTATTTTGAAGCGGGGGCTGATGCCGCCTTTAAAAGCTTGATAAAAAAACACAATCATGCCTGGACAGAAATTCCGAGCTTGCAGGATTTACCAGATGATGATTTCACCATCTTGACCTTAGATGTTCCTCATTTGGATATTCCGACACTGGTGGCAGAAATCAATGACTTAGGAAGAGGGCAGGTCCAAGCTGTCTCCAGTGGCTTTCATTTTATTGACATTGTCCTACCAGGTGTCAACAAGGGAACAGCCTTGGCTTTTCTTGGAGAGCGGTGGGGGATTGCAGCAGAGGAGATGCTGGCCTTTGGGGATAGTGACAATGATTTGGAAATGCTGGAATATGCTGGAGTCTCCTATGCCATGGAGGGAAGTCCTGACAGTGTTTTAGTCGCAGCCAAGCAAGTTGCTCCCTCAAATGATGATTCTGGAGTTCTGCAAATTTTGGAAAGATTACTCGAAAATGAAACAACACCTTAGCTTGTGCTAAGGTGTTGTTGGGTTTGGAACGAGGACTGTGAGGGCTTTTTGGTGTACACGAATGTGGACGGGCAGGCGAAAACGGGTATCTCCATCAATACGGGTGATAGGGTTTTTGGACTTGGAAGTACGACGATTGATAATCTGCAAGTTACCTGTCCGAAAATGTTCCCAATGTTGGTAGTCATTAAATCCTCTTTGGCGAATAAAGTAAAACCACATGAAGCGAAGCAGATGGATTTTATCCAGTGAATAGACGCTAAACAAGCCATCATTATTTCTTTCTTCGGGGGAAAACCCTTTTTGTCCAGCAATGTGGTTGGTCATGGTGATGAGAAGAAGTCTGGTTCTGAGCTTACGTTTCATGCCATCATGAACAAGCCACAGTTTATAGGAGCGTTGGCGAAGCCAAATTTTCCATCCTGCTTTTAAAAAGGCACGGGCCCCAAACCGCCTTTTCATCTCGGGGGTGACAGATAGGGCGATGTCGGCCATCAAGCCCAAGGTCAAGCTGGAAATCATGTATTCCTCATTGACTTGGGCGATATCTACTTGCTTGGTGCGACCGGCGACTAAAACCTCTAGTGCCTGGGGAATCGATAAGGGAATACCGAGGGATTTGGCAAAATTATTGACCGTCCCAGAAGGGACAATACCGATGGTCGAATGGCTCCCTCCTTCGAACACGCCTGCACAGACCAAGTTGATGGTGCCGTCTCCTCCAAGAGGAATCACAATATCCACTTTTTGTTGGCTAGCTTGTTTGGCTGCTTCTCTAGCTTCTTTAGCAGAAGAGGGGGAGAGGATCGTTACCTGATAATGGTTTTGGGTTTGCTGTGCAAAGAAATCCATAATTTTTGGGACTAGTTCATCTTTTTCAGATCGCCCCGATTGTTGATTGACGATAATACAGACTTTTTTCATCTTCTTTCCTCCCTTCTAATTTTTTATCTATTATAGCATCTTTTTAGAAATTATCCTAAAAACGAAAGAGCTTAGTGGACAGAAAATCACTAGGCTTTTTTTCTTCTTGGTTAAGAGGGTTAATTGACCCATTTTGCAATCTTATCTTGGTTATTGTCTACCCATTTTTTAGCGGCAGCTTCAGGAGAAGAACCATTACTCATCTCTAGCATGACCGACTCCATGTCTTCTTGTGACCATTCAAATTGGTCAATCAGAGCATAGGCATCAGCCTGTTCTTCCTTAAAACCTTTACGGGCAATTGTGTGGATGTTTTCTGAAGAACCAAAGGTTTGGTTGGGGTCCTCAAGGTATTTTAAATCATACTTGGCAAACATCCAGTGTGGGGACCAAGCTGTGATGACAATTTCTTCTTGTTTTTTAATGGCTTGGTCAAGAGCGGTTGTCATGGCACCCGTTGAGGCAGAAATCAATTCCCAATCAGAGAGATTGTCATAATTGGTTAGCGTTTCTTGTGCAGCCTTCATGATACCGGCACCTGGCTCGATACCTGTGATTTTCTGGTTAGCGTTTTGAGCTAAATCAGAAATACTATTGACTTCTGTCATATAGGTTGGGACAGCCAAACCGAGTTTTGTACCTTCTAGGTTAGGACCCAAATCCTCCAAGTCTTTCTCGTATTTTTTAAACTGTTCGGAGTGGGTTACTGGTAACCAAGCACTAGTTGAAACATCCGCGTTTCCGTTGGCAACAGTTTGCCACATGACGGCATTGTCTAGAGGGATCATCTCAACGGAGTATCCTTCATTTTTTAAGATTTGAGCCAGGACGTTGGTTGAAGCCACTTCAGAATCCCATTGAACATAGGCAATGCGGATTTGTCCCTTGTTTCCTTTGTTAGATGCTGATGGTTCAACAAAGGCTTGCGCCAAAGCAGAGCCAATAAAGAGAAGCAGTGCAGCGATTCCAATCCATTTGATGGTCTTATCGTGTTTCTTGTTTTCAGTATTTTTTTCATTAAAGGCTTGGGTCACACGGTCCAAGACAATGGCTAAGATAACCAAGGCCAAACCACTAACAAAACCAGTACCGATGTCCGCATGTTGAAGGGCAGAAAGGACCTCTCGTCCCAAACCAGGAGCCCCGATCATGGATCCTGTTACCACCATCGAAAGTGCTAGCATCATGGTTTGGTTGATACCTGCCATAATCGTGTTTTTCGCAAGCGGCAGTTCCACCTTAAATAATTTCTGGCTAGGTGTTGAGCCAAAAGCGTCAGAGGCCTCAATCAATTCAGCTGAAATCTCTTTAATCCCTAAGGTTGTAAAACGAACAGTTGGCGGGAGAGCGAAAATCACTGAGGCAAAAACTCCAGGCACCATTCCAATACCAAAGAATGCTACGGCAGGAATCAAGTACACGAAAGCTGGCATGGTCTGCATAAAATCCAAAATCGGATTCACAATTTGATTGACGGTCTTGTTTTTTGCCATCCAGATACCCAATGGGATACCGATGATAACAGAGATAAAACTGGCCACCAATACAAGGGTAAAGGTATTGAGCATTTCTTCCCAGAGGCCTTGGTTGTAAATGAAAAAGAATCCAAGGAAAGCAAAAGTTGGCAAAGGCCATTTCTTTTTAGCTAGAAAAAAGATAGCTAGAGTCGCCAAGGCGATAAATAAAAGTGGATGTATAAACAATAGCGTGTCTGTTATAAAAGACATGAGTAGATTCCCAATCCATTGAAGGAAATCAAATAGTCCTGCAAATGTTTTGGTTGTCCATTCTGTTGTTGTTTCAACCCACTCAGCAAGTGGCAGTGGGGTTTGTAAAAATTCTTCCAATTTTCGTATCTCCTTTTTTCTTATTCTGTCTCTTCTTGTGTAGTAGCCAAGGCTTCAATTAAGCGACCGCGAATAACAACACCTAATAAGCGGTTATGTTCATCGGTTACTGCAATTGGGCTTGTCGAGTCGTGGATCAGTGGCATGATGTCTGTGATGACAGTGTCTTTAGATACTGTTAAGACGTCACGGTTAATCACATCTGATAAGGGGAGCCCCTTGCGTCTAGCTTCGATGGCGGCATCAGCTGTTAAAGCGCCCACTAATTCTCGTTTCTTATTAGTAGCCATTAACATGGATACCTCTTCGTTATGCATTCGATTTAGGGCTACCTGAGGACCATCAATCTCTACAATTGTCGTCAATGGTTTAATCATAATGTTTTGAGCAGTGAGGACTTTTGAGCGGTCAACATCCTCTACGAATTCACGAACAAAGTTATTGGCTGGGTTAGTCAGGATTTCTTCACCAGTACCAATTTGCATAATTTTTCCGTCTTTCATCAAGGCGATCCGATCACCGATTCGAAGAGCTTCATTCAAATCATGACTGATAAAAATAATCGTCTGGTGATTATTGGCTTGCAATTCCAATAATTCATCCTGCATTTCCTTACGAATAAGTGGATCCAAGGCACTAAAGGCCTCGTCCATTAGGAGGATTTTAGGACCGTTTGCAAGGGCACGAGCCAATCCGACCCGTTGTTGCATCCCACCTGATAATTGATTCGGGTACTGGTCTTTAAATGATAAGAGCCCAGCGTTGTCAAGAGCTTTTTCAGCTAATTGCTGGCGTTCCTCCTTTGGTACACCACGCAGTTCAAGACCAAACTCAGTATTTTCCAAAATGGTTTTATGAGGAAAGAGAGCAAAACTTTGGAATACCATGTTGATGTCATGGCGACGAACTTCCCGCAACTCGTGGTCGTTCATCTTGGAAATGTCCTTTTCTTCTAATAAAATCTGTCCGTCAGAGGGTTCGATAAGCCGATTTAGCATTCGAACCAAAGTGGATTTACCACTTCCTGAAAGTCCCATGATAACAAAGATTTCACCTTCTTTAATGCTGAAGTTGGCATCATAGACCCCCACTGTTGCACCCGTTTTTTCTAAAATTTCTTGTTTACTTTTTCCGTCTTTCACCATTTTTAAGGCAGCGGATTTCTTTTTTCCAAAGATTTTTGTCAAACCCTGGACTTCTAATATTGTTCCCATACTTTCTCCTTCTAAAGACAACAAACCATATATAAAAATACGCAAGTTGTCACTTTTTTAAACAAAAAAATATTCTGCCAAAACAGAACATACTTAATATTATCACAAGTTGTCACTTTTTGTCAAGGATAAAATCAATATAAATCGAAAACACCTAAAAATAGATGGATTCACTAAGAAAAAATAGAAACTCTACTATATAAAATAAATAATAAAATAGACGACAAATGAAATGGTTGGGTATCAAATACCATTCTTTTGATTTGATTCATATAAAAATAAACTTAGACTTGAAATAAAAGTTTTAGAAAGAGTTGTTTCTTGTTGGTTCATTCATGAATGAGAAAAAAATAAAAATAATTTAAATTATTAAGCGTGTCACTTGCAAATTTCAAAAAATATGATAAAATGACAATATAAACAAATAAACACATTGTCACCTTTTTTAATCACTGTTTTATAAGTAAGTTATCCGTTTTCAATTTATTTAAAGAAAAAACGGACGAAGATGTGACAATTTCAATAATAGTAGTTCTTGTCACTTTATATTCTAGACGTTTTGTGGGAGGCTACATCCAAGAAATAAAAAAGGAGTATTTATGATTTGGACATTAATCGTTGGAGCAGTCATCGGAGCTATCGCAGGTAGCATTACGAAAAAAAGCGGATCAATGGGTTGGATTGCAAACATTGTTGCAGGACTTGTTGGTTCGTCCGTAGGTCAACCACTATTTGGAAGTTGGGGACCTACCTTGGCAGGAATGGCCTTGTTTCCTTCAATATTAGGTGCAGTTATTGTAGTAGCACTCACTTCATTTGTCTTAACAAAACTAAAATCCTAATTGGACTGAAAAACTTGAAAGGAAGTTGTGCTTATGAATAAAGGATTAAAATGGCTTTACAGTGTAATCGGTGTCTTGTTGCTGACATTACTTGGGTTTGTTGCCGTAGTCAGTCAACGCGAACTGATTTTACCAGCAGAATTCAGTTGGTTAAATTGGGATTTGCATCTCCCATACTGGATTGAAGATGTTTACCATCATTATTATTTTTGGTTAGCTTTGGTCTTCTTTATACTTGTTTTTGTAGCAGTGATTGTGGTCATCTTTTACCCACGTATTTACACAGAAATTCCATTGTCAGAAAAAAATACGTCTCTGGTATTAAAAAAATCTGCTTTAGAGGGTTATGTAAGAACAGCTGTTAAAGAGACAGGTTTAATGGAAAATCCAAGTGTCGTTGCCCAAATGTATAAAAAGAAATTTAAGCTACATGTCAAAGGTGCCTTAGATTCCCGCTTTCATACAGCCGATAAAATTGAAGGTTTGAAAAAAGGGATTGAAGAAGGCTTGCAGAGCTATTTTGGTCTGGGAAGGCCTGTTGACTTTAAGGTGTATGTTCACGATGTTGAGGAGTCTACTTCACATCACAAACATAGTCGTGTGAAATAAGGAGGTCTTATGCACTTATTTGAAACATATAAATACCCGATTGTGGGAGGGGTTCTCGGACTAATACTGGCGATTTTATTGATTTTATTTGGTTTTTTCAAAACCATCTTAGCGCTACTATTAGTTACCCTAGGAATACTGGGTGGTCTCTATTGCCAACGAACTGGACTTCTGGATTCCTTTATTCGGAATCTAAAAGGCTAAATCCAGTCCCCATTACATAAAAAACAATTCGTCACAAAAAGAAAGAGGAATGCGATGACAAACAACACTTACATTAAAGACACAACTCCAAAAGCACCAGAAAAAATGCGTGGAGAATTAACATTTGACGATAAGGTCATTGAGAAAATTGTTGGCCTTGCCTTGGTCAATATTGATGGCTTATTAGCAGTTGATGGTGGCTTTTTGGCCAATATCAAGGACAAATTAATCAACACAGACACAGTTCGAGATGGCGTTTCGGTTGAAGTCGGAAAAGAACAAGTGGCGATTGATTTGAACATTGTAGCGGAATACCAAAAACATTTGCCAACTATTTATGACAATATCAAACAAATTGTAGAAACAGAAGTGAAACGTATGACAGATTTGGACGTGATTGAAGTTAATGTTAAGGTTGTCGACATCAAGACACGTGCCCAATACGAAGAAGATTCTGTGAGCTTACAAGATCGTGTTGCAGATGCGGCTCATGCAACAGGCGAATTTGCCAGCCATCAAGTAGATAATGTAAAAACTGCAGTTGGAACAGGCATTGAAAAAGTAGAAGATATGCAAGCTGAACCACGTGTAAAATAAGTTACTTAAGTTCAGTATAGAAAAAGAAAAGAGGAATCAAGATGTCAGAAGAAAAATTGAATGCAAAATTAGACCAATTATCCGGTTCTGTAAAAGAAGGATTTGGTAAACTAACCGGTGACAAAGAAATCCAAGCTGAAGGTGTTGTTGAAAAACTTTCAGGGAAAGCAAAAGAAGGCATAGAAAATGCAAAAGATACCGTTAAAGGTATTGTAGATGGTTTAAAAAATGAAGCCAATAAAGATGGAGAGGTATAAGATATGACAGACGTTCAAAACATGAAAAGTACTCTAACTTATGACGACAAAGTGATTGAAAAAATTGTAGGACATGCTCTTGAAAACGTTGATGGGCTTCTAGCTGTTAGTGGCGGTTTCTTCTCTAATTTGAAAAACAACTTGGTCAATTCTGACTCAGTAACAGATGGAGTTTCTGTTGAAGTTGGGACAAAGGAAGTTGCTGTTGATTTGAACATTGTAGTGGAGTATGGTAAAGATATTCCGGCTATTGTTGAAGGCATCAAAGCGATTGTAGCCCAAAATGTAGCCGTCATGACCCATTTGAAAGTGGTTGAACTAAATGCCAATGTTGTAGATATTCGTACCAAGGAAGAACATGAAAAAGCTTCTGTAACAGTACAAGATCGCATGACGGAGGCGGCACATGCGACAGGTGAATTTGCGTCATCTTCTGCAGAAAAAATCAAAGAAGCAACTGCAGCAGGAGTGGAAAAAACAAAAGAAGCCTTGGAAAAAGAAGGCAGAGTTCTAGCGTAATAGCGGACTTTATAAGAGAACTGCTTTGCAGTTCTTTTTGTCGTGTTTTCCTTGCGACTAGGGAGGAATTGTGATTTAATAGAATGTACAGAACATATGGAAAGTAGGTAGTCATGGTGCGAACCAACACATCAGAGATTCGGGGGTCAAAATACCAAAGTATTGCAGTAGAAGTTGCGAAACGAATTGTGAGTGGAGATTACGAGGTTGGAGAGAAAATTAAATCTCGTTCAACTCTAGCAGCTCAATTTAAGGTCTCTCCAGAGACAACTCGAAAAGCATTAAATATCCTAGCGGATCTAAAGATTGTCAGTCTAAAACATGGTAGTGGGGCAGTTGTCTTATCCAGAGAAAAAGCCATTGAATTTTTGGAAAACTATGAAGCGACTCACTCGATTGCGCTCATCAAAGAAAAGATTCGAGCTGAAATCCAGCGTCAAAAAGACGATTTAGAAGCCTTGTCTATTTCGGTCAATGATTTTCTCTTGCAAAGTCAATCCATCAGTCGCCATTACCCTTTGGCACCCTATGAAATTATTGTCAATAAAGCATGTGATCACTTTGGGCAGACACTCGATGACTTGAATATCTGGCACCAGACCGGGGCGACGGTTATCGCCATCGAGCACAAGGGAGAGTTGCTTTTATCTCCAAGTCCTTATGCGGTCATTGAAAAAGGAGACCATGTCTTCTTTGTAGGTGATGACTTAGCCTACTCTCGAATGAAAGCCTTCTTTAACCTTAAAATGGGATTATAACAAGAAAAACCAGCTATATGGCTGGTTTTTGTTTGTTTTTAAACATGGCTGACGATCAATTCCATTTCACCATCTAATTGCCAGTTTTCAATGTCGCTGGTCAGAATAAAGTGGCTACCTTTTTGAATCGGATAGGTTTGGCCATCAACAGCAATCGTCCCTTGTCCGTCTAAAACAGAGACCAATAGGTAGGGAGCGAAGCGTTGGAAGGAAGCTTGACTATGGATGTTCCACTTTTGAACTGTAAAGAAAGGGTTGGACACAAGGGTGGTTAATTCCTGACCTGCCACTGCAATGGTTGATGGGTGGCTGTTTGGAATTTCTCCGATGGACAAGACATCAATGGATTTGTCCAGGTGCAATTCTCTTAGGTTTCCTTGGTCGTCCTTGCGGTCAAAATCATAGACACGGTAGGTTGTGTCACTGGATTGTTGGGTTTCTAAAATTAAAATCCCTTCCCCAATCGCATGCATGGTTCCGCTTGGGACATAGAAGAAATCGCCTGCTTTGACAGGGACACGGGTCAAGAGCTGGTCCCAGTCTCCTTGGTGAATGAGACCAGCCAGTGCTTCTCTGGTCTGGGCGGTGTGGCCATAGACGATTTCTGCACCTTCATCGGCCGCAATAATATACCAACATTCTGTCTTGCCGAGCTCCCCCTCGTGTTGTAAGCCATAAGCGTCATCTGGATGGACCTGGACACTGAGCCAATCGTTGGCATCAAGGATTTTGGTCAGCAAGGGAAAAACCTCTTCTTCTCGGTTGCCAAAGAGTTCCCGATGTTCCTTGTAGAGTTGGTCTAGAGGTGTCCCTGCATAAGGACCGTTTTCGACAATCGAAACCCCATTTGGATGGGCTGAAATGGCCCAGTATTCGCCTGTCTGTTCACTTGGGATGGCGTAGCCAAACTGGTCCCGCAAGCGCGTGCCGCCCCAAATCTTTTCGTGCATAGTAGATTGTAAAAACAAAGGTGTTGCCATATCGACTCCTTTTCTGATTGTTAGCGTTTACCAGTATTATACCACGTTTTTGGGGAAGGGCGTTGGTTTGGGGCGGAAAAGAGGGAAATTGTTGCTAGTGAGACAATTTGAGAGGTGATAAAGCCAGAAGAGATGTTTTACAGAAACCTTACTTAGGTCTGGATTACTCTTTATAATAATGTGGTAAATTGAAGAGGTAGTTTATCTATCACATTACAATTAGTTAAGGAGTTATTATGTATCAAACTACCAAAAAAATTCTAAAAACCTCTCTTCTTGGCGCAGTAGGTATCTTATTAGTTGCTTGCCAAAATACTTCTAATCCATCTGAAAAGAATGCTCAACTTGATTTAAATAAGGTTGGGGTGGCTACAATTGAAGAAAAAGCAAAGGAAGAAGGTGTTATTAATTCTGTTGGTATGCCGGATACTTGGGCTAACTGGAAAGAAACCTGGGAAGATTTAAGTGAGAAATATGGTTTAAAACACACGGATACAGATATGTCCTCTGCTGAAGAGTTAGCTACTTTTGAAAATGAAAAAAATGATGCTTCTGCAGATATTGGAGATGTCGGTATTGCGCTTGGTCCGGAGGCTGTATCTCGTGGTTTGGCATTGCCTTATAAAACATCCTATTATGATGACATTCCAGAATGGGCAAAGGATCCAGAAGGAGAAGGGTACTGGATGCTTGCTTACAAGGGAACTATGGCCTTTTTGGTTGATACAGAAGGGACTAATGGACAAGTACCAACATCTTGGAAGGCCGTATCTGAAGGTGATTATACATTAACAATTGGGGATGTATCTTCAGGGAACCAGGACCAGTTTGCGCTGCATTCAGCTGCTGTTGCAAATGGTGGAGACGAAACGAATATTCAACCTGGCTTAGACTATTATGGTCAATTGGCTGAGGAGAAACGATTAAATGTCCAAGGAGCGGACACAGCTACCTTAGAAGCTGGAGAGCATCAAGTTGTTCCAATGTGGGATTTTAATGCTTTGGCGATTCAAAAAACCTTAAATGAAGCTAACCCTGAACGCTTTAAGGTTGTGATTCCGCAAGATGGAGCCTCTATGTCAGGATATACCACCATTATAAATGCTTATACAAAGCATCCGTATGCAGCGGCGTTAACCAGAGAGTATATCTTATCTGATGCAGGTCAAAATAACTTAGCTAGAGGACATGCAAGACCAATTCGTGAAAATGTTTCCTTGGATGAAGATGCGCAAGCTGCACTACTGCCTGAATCGGAATACAAGGATGCAAAAGTAGCCCCAATTACGGATTCTGACGCTTGGAATAGTTTGCTTCCGCAATTAGGCAATCTTTGGCAAGAGAATGTCATTTCTAAAATGAAATAAGGTTTCAAATCAAGAATAGGAGTACTCAATTGAAAAAAATTAAAGAATTATTTCTCTTCTATATGATTCTGTGTCTCTTTTTTCTACTTGTTGCCATCATTTTAGTGTATCCGGTTGTCACTATGTTCATTTCCAGCTTTCAGGAGCCTGGAAGTGGACATTTTACTTTTCATAATTACATTAGAATTTTTACAGAATACCAATATGTGAATGGTTTTGTTCATTCGGTTTTGTTGTCTCTTTTTTCTGCAGTAATCGGACTAGTGTTAACAACCCTTGCGACATATGCAATCCATGCTTTTTTTTCTAAATGGAACCAACTCTTTCTTTCACTAGCTAATTTGACGGCTAACTATGTTGGGGTTCCGCTTTCCTTTGGTTTGATTTTATTGATGGGCAATGCCGGATTAGTTATGAATCTTTCTAAAGCATTTGGATGGGATGTACTGGATCATTTTTCAATTTATTCTTTAGATGGTCTTAAAATAGCCTTTATCTATTTCCAAATTCCTTTAGGAATTACATTGCTTTTACCAATCTATAATGGACTCGACAAGAAATGGCGAGAAGCTTCTGCGCTTTTAGGAGCCAGTGTCGGGCAGTATTGGATGAAGATAGGTTTACCAATCTTGGCTCCATCACTGATTGGAGTATTTACCATGATGTTCGCAAATGCTATTGGAACTTACGATACAGCAGTTGCTTTAACAGGGAGTTCGATCAATATGATTTCGATTAATATTGCCAATACGATACAAGGAGATATTTTTGCCCAGCCTGAAATTGGGTCGGCTGTAGCAATTGTTTTAGGGGTTATCCTGATGTTGAATATGTTAATCGGCCATTGGTTACAAAATAGAGGTCGGAGGATATACGATTTATGAACTTTAATAGAAATGCTACATTGATAAAGGGATTTTATTCGGTTTTCTTGCTGGCTATGTTGTTGTATTTGCTAATTCCACTGACAGCAACTTTTCTATATTCGATAGCGACAAGGTGGACGACTAGCGTATTACCAGAACATTTTACTGTAAAATGGTTTTTAGCTTTGTTTAGTGACCAAGCGTTTTACATGGCTATGCTTCGAACCTTTGTCTTGGCTATAGTAGGGACGTTGGGCTCAATCTTGTTAATTGTTCCCACAGTTTATGTTCTATATGTTTACCATCGGAAATGGTTGTGGATTATGGATGTATTGCAGATTGTATCGTTTGCAGTACCTGCTGTCATCTCTGCTATGTCTTTGATGTCAGCATATTCCGGAAAAGGGATCCCGATGCTGGCATTGGTAATTGGTTCCTATATTGTTGGTGGTGTTCCCATCATTCAGATTGGAACACGAAATGCATTGTGTACTATTGATAGCAGGGTGTTAGTTGAGTCTTCAGAAATTTTAGGAACTTCAAAGTTTGAAGCATTTATTCGGGTGATTCTACCGAATATCAAAAGCGGTATTATTGCATCAGCACTGTTTCGTTTTTCGACCCTTTTTGGTGAATTCGGTACATTAAATTTATTAGTAGGTGGGGAGTTTCCCAATATTCAAATTTTCTTACGCCAGAATATGACAAAGTCTGGTCATTATACAGCAGCAATATCGATTTCGTATTTTATAATTGTTACTTTAATGACAGTTCTTGGTTTAAAAATGACAAATGATTTAACACGAAAGGAGCAAAAATAGATGGCCTATATTGAGGTTAAAAATCTAACCAAATCATACGGGAATACAACTGTGATTGAAAATATTTCTGTCACAATGGAAGAGGGAACTTTAACCACCTTGCTAGGGGCTTCAGGTTCTGGAAAGTCAACACTCCTCAGGTGCATTGCTGGATTGGAGAGTATTGATAGTGGTCAAATTTTAATTGATGGTAAGGATGTTACAGATATAGAGCCTCGTTTTCGCAATGTTGGAATGGTTTTTCAACATTATGCCTTATTTCCGAATATGACCGTTTTAGAAAATGTTATGTTTGGTCTACGATTAAAGGGTGTGTCTGATACAGCAAAAGCTGAAAAAATGATTGGTATCGTTGGGTTGAAAGGAAAAGAGAATGCTTATCCGAAAAATTTATCAGGTGGACAACAACAACGAGTGGCATTGGCTAGGTCTCTAGTAGTTGAACCGAAAGTTTTATTTTTGGATGAACCCCTATCTGCCTTAGATTCTAAGATTCGATTAGAATTGCGTAGTTTAATCAAAGAGATTCAATACAGATTAGGGATTACCATGGTATTGGTCACTCATGATCAGGAAGAAGCCATGACTATGTCTGAAAAAATTTATATCATGGCAAATGGGACAATTGAACAAAAAGGTAGCCCATCTGAAATCTATCGACATCCTAAGACACCGTATGTAGCTCGCTTTATCGGAAATCATAATCTCTTTTATAGAGATGGAATCGAACGAATCACGTCTGAACCATTTTCAACTACTCATTTAGTGGCGATTCGACCTGAAACGCTAACTGTTATCCAACCTACTGTACCACATTATACATTTCACACTGTTGTCAAGCGAACATCGATGTTGGGATCGGTTTTACGGTTTTGGCTAGAGGTAAATTCTGAAGAAATTATTATGGACCAATTAAATCGCTCTGCTTTTTTCAAGGATCCTGGAGACGCATTAACGGTCTATCTGATTAAAGAGGATATGATAGTAGTTGAATAATTCATACTCGTTTATAAAAGGAGGGGAAGATGAGGCTTTGTTTACATTCACAACATTCTTTTCGGATTATGCAAGTAACGGATACACATTTGGGTTCCTATCCGTTTCATGATAAAGATACTGCAACCTTAGCCAACTTGGGACACTCTATTCAAAAGCTAAAACCAGATTTAATGATTTTCACGGGAGATATTATCTATTCCTTGAAAGAGCATTTTGCGATGAATCCTCTGGAGAGTTTTAAGGAATTCTTGTTATACATCAATCGATTTGAGACACCCTATATCATCACTTTTGGTAACCATGATTCCGAACCGGGATCAGCTATCCAAAGAGAGCAATTACGTGCCCTGTATGATGACATATGCTTGTATCGTCCAGAATATATTGAAGAACATATGATCGGCGAACGCCATTCCTACATTGTTTCGATTTATGACGCGTCATGTCAATCGATTGAACACCTATGCCTCGTATTGGATTCGGGAGATTATGCGCAGACGGATACATCATACTATGCTTGGATCTTGCCAGAACAAATCAAATGGTATAAGGAGATGAGTGCAAAATATGACTTTAAAAATGCCAGTCGAAGGCACCTAGTTTTTCAGCATATTCCAATACCGGAATATTGGTTAGCGACTTTAGACATAAAAGATGGGGAATTTGCTGAAGAGATTGAGGCAAATGTGGTGGAGTCCCACACGCAAAAAAACCTTTCAATCTTTCAGAATTTTGTAGCCTCACCCGAGATAAATTCAGGTTTTTTCTTTGAATTAACTCAGACCAATGCCATTTGGGGGATGTTCGTAGGGCATGATCACGACAATAATTTTGATGGTCTGTACAAAGGCATTCATTTGGTATATGGCCAGTCCTCAGGTTTTAATACTTATGGGAAATTAGGGAAAGGTGTTCGAATGATCACTATTAGCAAGGATGACATTGACACGAGTAGACACCTGTATGATGAACTAAAAACAGAGTAAGTTACGCTTACTCTGTTTAGATTGAAGAAAAAGTCCATTTTGGATCATTTTCTTCAATCTTTTTTCTTTGGTTAGTAAATATCAAAATCTTTTGAAACGCTGATAAATGAGCATTTTAAAGAGTTGGTCGAAAGTTGGGGGAGGCTTTGAATTTGCTATTTTCTAGCGTTTAAAGGGTTTGTCTACGTTCTGAACAGAGTAAGCCACGCTTACTCCGTTTTTAGAGATAGTATAGATTCTGTTTCTCCAAGGAGAAGAGACTGTGTACTGGGGCGAAATGACGGTTTGTTTTCATCACGTCCTTGGACAACTATTTTTGCTGTAGATTGATTATATTCTTGTTCAGCTTGTACAATTAAATTTTTTACAATATTCTGTTCGTTACGATTTATTAAAACACTTAATGAAGGAGCTAGAATTTGGCTTAACATTTCATAATCACCTTGTGAATCTCCGAAAACAAGAACTGGCATCTTTCCTTTATGCAATGGAGCAATTTCATTTTTAATCACATGGACTTTTCCTATACCTTTGGTGATATACCAATTTTTTTCAATGACTGGACTAAGATTGCCAGCAGTGTCTTTCGTCACTCTCATTCCAAATACTTGGGAAGTTGGTACACCAAGATAATGGCTGATGGACTCAACTAATATTTCTGGACTAGCGGTTACAATATAAGTTGTGATGTGATTGGCTTGGAGAACAGAATAGAGCTCTTTCATTTCTTCAGATAATCGTAACCCTTGCTCGATTTCGACACTGATAAAGCCGCTCTTTTCATAATCCAATGGTTTTGTATAATATTGGATTTTTTGAATAGGTAACTGAAATGCCCAATTGATCATTTGCTTCGCAAATTCTTTGAAGTCCTGTTCACTGAAATCCATAAACCAATAGGTTAACCATTTTCCCCCTGGTGATGGTGAAAAAAATCTTGTAGCAAATTGATAATGAGCGAGTAATTGTGCACGAAAATTTTGATAGGCAATTGTTTCTCTGATTTTCTCCAATGGGTGCTTCTCAGCCATTTTTTTGATTTGTCGGTAATTCGTAACAATATCCTTGGCTAAATTTTCAAGAGTTAACTGTGGTTGATTTGGGTCTAAGATTGTCTGTGTTTCGTAGGAATCGCAAGATAGGATGTGGTAAAAAGTCTCTGGATTGAGCCGAAATGCAAACTGCTCAATCATGTATAACACAAGGTGATCTTCGATGTCAAAAAAACAAGATGTATTGTCAAAGTCAAACACGGCATAAGGTTGATCATGCAATGGAACAGATTTGGTGTTTCCGTAGTAATGGATAATTTCCTGTATCCTTTTTTTGGCAAATGGCTCCCAATTTGAATTTTTTAGATAGTTCAATGGCATGAAGTTCCCCTATTTGTATATATTATTGTTTATAGCATAACAAATCAAAGAAAGATTCAAGCATTCCTTGTGTAAATTTCTCGTAAAAATGATAGACAGTTATGGAAAAAATGAATACTATATCTCGTCAATTTCTTTAGATAAACAATGTTTCAAAGAAAAAAGCCTTTGAAATGTTGATTTCATAGGCTTTTCTTATATTGATTTACTTCACTTCGGTAAAAGTATAATATTGAACTCTAAAACGTTATAAAATCAAGGTTTCTAATGGTTTTTACTAAAAAGGTAGAGATGACTAGATGATTGATTTAGTCATATAAATATAGTTCGAGAATCTATGATAACTAGTATAAAATCTAGAAAAAGAATATAATTAAATCATGAATAAAGATTTAGATAAACAAAAGACTGATCCAGAAAAAATAGATATTAGTGAAATAGTTAATATATATAATATTGATCAAACACTTCAAGCTGTTCAGGGTATTAAAGAAGCTATTTCAAATGCTTTAAAACCTATTATTGAAAATTATTCTTCAATACAAACGTAATGAAGGATTGGATTCCTACAAGTTTCCTGGTGGACATTTTTATTTACAAAATTATTTTGATGAAATAAGTTTCTTAATAATAGAAAGGATAAAAGAAATAGATGAAAAAGGAAAGTAATTTTATTATATATCTGATAACATTAGGATTATCAAGTATAGCAGAGTGGATATATTTTATTTCTTTAAATCTAATGATTTTAAGTAATGGTGGTAATGCTGGGGACATAGCCTTATTATATGTCATACGCCCCGTTGCTGATATCATTACAAATATCATTTTTGGTGCATATATTGATAGGTTTAATAAGAAAAACTGGCTATTTAGTCTCAATGTTGTAAGTTCAATTTTGGTTGGATTGTTATTAATAAAGCAAAATATAACGTTCATTTCTTTTATCGTATTTTTTCTTCAAGTCTGTCGTTCCCTTTATGAACCAATTTCATTGGGATATATTGTGTTATTAGTTCCAAAAAATAAATTGAAGAGGTTTAACGCATGGAATAGCATAGTCTCATCGGGGGGATTTTTAATCGGTCCCGCGCTTGCAGGTATTTTGGTATCTCTTGGGAGTCCACTATTTGCAATTGCTACTAATTCTGTTCTATTGCTTTTATGTGGTATATTTATCTTAATGTTACCGCACTTTGAAAATCTTATCGATGCTACGCAAGTCTCAACATCATATTTCTCTGAAGTATTTCAGGGATTGAGCTTCTTAAAAAAATTTGTTAGTCAAAATAAACTAATCATTATTACTTACTTTTTGGTTTCTTCTTTATTGATTCTTGCGGCTGGTCTTGATTCTGTTGAAGCCGCATTCTCTAAAATAGTTCTGTTAATGAGTGATACTGAATATGGATTATTAGTGAGTATTTCGGGTGCAGGCTATCTTTTTGGTGCTTTTATTATTAATATCATTATTGAAAAAATATCTGAAAGAATGTTTGTATTATTAGGGGCAGTAGGTTATGTATTGGGGTACATTATGTTCACTCTTTCATCTACTTATTTTCACGCTGCTTCAGGATTCTTTCTTATATCCTTTGCACTAGCATTCATCAATACAGGTTTTAGTACTTTCGTACAAATTAACTTCCCTTCAAGTAATATTGGTCAGATAACGACAACATTAGGTGTTTTAAATTCTGTTGTTGAGATGGGACTTGTATCAATGGTAGGTATTTTAGTCTTAAATTTTGATATGAGAAGTGTCCTATTAATAATGGAATGTATTATGGTTTTAATTGTCTCCATTATTTTTTATACCAGTAAAAGAGTAAACTTTCGATAGTATGTGAAAAGTATTGTTAATCTACTTTATCTTTTGTCTGACTTCAATAGGAACTTCCATAAACTAACATAAAAATAAAATTATGATTTTTAATTTTAAAACAAAATTCTAAAGTTGCTGAAATGACAAATTGACCATTTTTAAAATTAATAATTGAAAGCTAAATTTCTATTAGAAGGATTAGAAAAAACTACTCTAGAATCAAACTACAACAAGATAAGAGAATACAGGAATAAGGTCATTGATGAACTAGTAGATTTTGGCAGACCTATTCACATAGTTCCTCATATGTTTCGGTATAGCTTTGTTTCAGTTATGGCAGATAAAAATGTAAGTCTAAACGTTATTCGAGAATTTTTAGGACATTCAGAAGACAGTAGAGAAATAGAAAAAATCTACCTTCATGTCATGCAAAAAGGGAAAGATAAGATTGAACAAGCTATGATAGATTTGGCTGAAATAATCTCCTGATTATCGTAATCAGTTAAAATTCAATTATTTTGTTAAAAATAAAAGAAATTCTTGAAATCACCAACTTTTTTGTATATAATCAATGTGACACCATATATAGTGTCGTTATAAATGAGGTACATCATGGGCAAAGAAAAAGAGTTGCAAAAAATAAAAAATAACCCCAAATCTGTTACCCCTGAACGCTTAGAAGCTCTGTGTAAAAAATATGGTTTTATGTGGAGGCAAGGAACCAATCATTCAATAACCTCTCATGCTTTACTGGAAGAGAGCTATCCAATACCGCGACATAAGCCGATAAAACCAGTTTATGTGAAACATGTGATAGGAATGATTGAGAAAGTGATAGAATTGGAGGAGGGTTTAAATGATGAAAGATAAAGAATATTATCTTGGATTGAACTATCCGATTTTAATTGATAAAATTTATGACGAGGGTGAATTTTTGTTCACTGCCTCTATTAAAGAGTTACCAGGACTAATCGTTTATGGTGAATCTTTAGAAGAAGTTTATGATGAAATTGAATTAGCCAAAGCAGACTGGATTGAGGCTAACCTTGAGTGGGGGAGAGAAATTAAAGAGCCCCTTGAGAATTCTCTAGAGGAGTATAGTGGAAAAGTAACTCTAAGATTACCTAAATCATTACATAGAGATGTTAAAGAACGTTCTGAAATAGAGGGAGTCAGCTTAAATCAAACTTTGGTTCAATTAATCAATGATGGATTATTCAAGCAGGTTCAAAATTCAGTAGAACAATTAGCTATTCAAATTGAAAATATGACTAAGCAATTTAGTCGAACTATAGAAGAAAAAGTTTCTGCTCCGGAGCAACATTTTCATTATATTGTGAAAAATCAATCGGAAACCAGATTATCGTATAAAGAACAAACTGTTACCGATAAACAGCAAAGTAATGCAGATAATGTTATTTTATTCTCTCTGGGAGGTTAAGATGCAATCAAGAAATATAGAAATAAGAAAAGTTACATTCAATAAGTTTGAATTTGTTGTAAAACAGGATGAGAAAACTACTAATGAAGATGGCAAAGCTACTATTAGTATGAATCTTCTTGATAGGGAAGAGAGTCAAGAAAATCAAATAATCTTAATGAAAATGGAAGTTTCCTATCCGGACCCTCAATATAAGGTTATTGCAGAAATTGAATCTGCATATTCAGTATTAGTCAGTGATTTGCCGAAAGATATTTTAGCCGACATTGAATTTCAACAAGCATTACTTGCTCCAATGGTAGAAAAACTTAGAATATATATTGGTTTGTTTTCTGAAGGTGCTTATGGAGCTATTCAAATCCCAAATCTGAATTTTAATCAAGACTAGAGTTATTCATTCTTATCGTTAAATTATCCTGATTATCATAATCAGTTAAAATTCAGTTATTTTGCTAAAATCAAAAGAAAAAAGCCTTTGAAACGTTGATTTCATAGGCTTTCTTTATGTTGTCTTATTTTACCTCAGTAAACACAACGTGCTTACGCAATTTTGGTGAGTATTTTTTCAATTGAAGACGGTCTGGAGTGTTACGTTTGTTTTTTGAAGTAAGGTACAAGCGTTCACCAGATTCTTTGTGTTCAAGTGTAATATTTACGCGCATGGTATCTCCCTTCTATTATTCAGCTGAAGCAGCTTTTTCGATTTTACGTCCTTTGTAGTATCCTTTCAAAGATACACGGTGAGAACGTGAGTAGTCTCCAGTAGTTTCATCAAACTTAACAGTTGGAGCTGTTACTTTGTAGTGTGTACGACGTTTGTTTTTCTTCGCTTTTGAGGTGCGACGTGCAGGTACTGCCATTTTCTTTTGTTTCCTTTCAAATGTGTCTTTGGCTTTTGCCAACTCTAGTAGTATATCAAAAGATTTTTGTAAAGTAAAGTTACTTGACACTTTTTTTCAAAAAAATGAACAGATAAGGGCCTGTTTCCTTAAAAAACGATTATTTAGAGGGATTTCTTACCAATATATTGGACAAAAAAGAATCGTGTTGCATTATTTGTACAATAAACGACACTTGTCAGTTTGTCCTTATCATTTAAGGAGAAAATGTGCAAAAATTGTGGTAGAATGGATAAAAGATAAGACTTGAGGCAAAGGAGATGAAAATGCGATTACAAAAACCAAAAGGAACCCAGGATATTTTGCCTGTGGACGCTGCCAAGTGGCAGTATGTTGAAAATTTAGCCCGTGAGACATTTGCGGCCTATAATTATGGAGAAATCCGCACCCCCATGTTTGAGCATTACGAAGTGATTAGCCGCTCTGTTGGAGATACGACAGACATTGTCACCAAGGAAATGTATGACTTTTACGACAAGGGTGAGCGCCATATTACCTTACGGCCAGAAGGGACAGCACCGGTGGTGCGTTCCTATGTCGAAAACAAACTTTTTGCCCCAGAAGTGCAAAAACCAGTGAAACTCTACTATATTGGTTCGATGTTCCGCTATGAACGTCCCCAAGCAGGACGTTTGCGTGAGTTCCACCAAATCGGAGTAGAAGCTTTTGGTTCCAAAAACCCTGCGACAGATGTCGAGACCATTGCCATGGCCTATCATTTGTTTGAAAAACTAGGGATCAAGGATGTGACCCTGCACCTCAATACACTGGGAAATGCCGATAGCCGTAAGGCTTATCGTGAGGCCTTGATTGCCTATCTGACCCCTTTAAAGGACCAATTGTCAGCAGACAGCCAACGCCGTTTGGAAGAAAATCCACTACGGGTCTTGGATTCAAAAGAAAAAGAAGATAAGCTAGCGGTTGAGCAGGCACCTTCTATTTTGGATTATTTAGATGAAGAAAGTCAGGCACATTTTGACGCTGTCAAAGACATGCTGGAAGCCATCGGTATCCCTTATGTCATTGACACCAATATGGTTCGTGGCTTGGATTACTACAACCACACCATCTTCGAATTTATCACCACCGTTGAAAAATCAGAATTGACCATCTGTGCCGGCGGCCGCTATGATAGCCTGGTAGCATACTTTGGCGGACCAGACACACCAGGTTTTGGTTTCGGACTAGGCTTAGAACGCTTGCTCTTGGTTCTTGACAAACAGGGTATCGCCCTTCCTGTTGAGCAAGACTTGGATGTTTACATCGCCGTACTCGGAGAGTCTGTCAATGGCAGAGCATTAGAATTGGTACAAGCCATCCGCAAACAAGGATTTAAGGCAGAACGCGATGTATTGAACCGCAAAATCAAGGCCCAATTCAAATCCGCTGACGTTTTAAAAGCAAAAACCCTCATCACCTTGGGTGAGAGCGAAGTGGAATCTGGACAGGTTACTCTTCGAAACAATCAGACCAGAAAAGAGTGTGTAGCGACGTTGGAGGAAATTAGCAAGCAATTTTCTGATTTGCTTGCCCAAATAAATGAATAAGAAGATGATTTCTTCGTAAGGATCCCCAAATGTTAGACGTGAAAAGGAACATTTGGGGTCTTTTTTGAATCTTATTGACCAACAAAAATGAATTTAGTATAATAAATTTAAAAGAATAAACAAGGAGGTTATATCACAAGGAACGATTTTAGATGGAAACAAATGTAACTAATCTATATAAAAAGAGAATACCCATCATTGCTCTTGATAGGTATGTATTTTACACTGAAAATGTAATCGCTTACCTACCTATGTATTGATTTGTGAAAGAAAAAAAGTTTGAGAAAATAATCACAATCAAAAATCTAAAACAGTGGTACAAAGGGATTTTCAAAAAATTTTCACAAAAAAAGAAAAAAACATTGTGAATCTTTTAACAAACTCTTTACAAATGCTCGGAAATAAGGTACAATAATATTGTGAAAAAGTTAACAAGCAACTTTTTAAAAAGAGAAAACAAAATTTTGGAGGAAACCCAATGGCTGATAAAACTCTATCACCTGAAGAAAAAGTAGCACAAGCACAAGCTCACGTTGATGAATTGGTGCAAAAAGGTCTCGTTGCTCTTGAGGCGATGAAACAATTGGATCAAGAACAAGTAGACTACATTGTAGCGAAAGCTTCAGTAGCGGCTCTTGATGCACATGGAATCTTGGCACAACATGCCGTAGAAGAAACTGGTCGTGGTGTCTTTGAGGACAAGGCAACTAAAAATCTCTTTGCCTGTGAGCATGTTGTCAACAATATGCGCGGTGTGAAAACAGTTGGGATTATCGAAGATGATCCAGTTACTGGTTTGACAAAAATTGCAGAACCAGTCGGCGTTATCTGTGGTGTGACACCAACAACTAACCCAACGTCAACTGCGATTTTCAAAGCTCTGATTTCTTTGAAAACACGTAACCCAATCGTATTTGGTTTCCACCCATCAGCTCAAGAATCATCTGCTCATGCGGCTCGTATCGTTCGTGATGCAGCGATTGCGGCAGGTGCACCTGAAAACTGTGTGCAGTGGATTGAAAAACCATCGATTGAAGCAACCAATGCTTTGATGAATCACGATGGTATCTCTACTATTTTGGCAACTGGTGGTAACGCCATGGTGCGTGCGGCTTATTCATGTGGAAAACCAGCCCTTGGTGTCGGTGCAGGTAACGTTCCTGCTTACATCGAAAAATCTGCTGATATCCGCCAAGCGGCTCACGATATTGTCATGTCTAAATCATTTGACAACGGTATGGTCTGTGCTTCTGAGCAAGCGGTTATTATTGACAAAGAAATTTACAAAGAATTTGTGGAAGAATTCAAATCTTACCATACTTATTTCGTCAATAAAAAAGAAAAAGCGCTTCTTGAAGAATTCTGTTTCGGTGTGAAAGCCAATAGCAAAAACTGTGCTGGTGCTAAATTAAATGCGGACATCGTTGGGAAACCAGCAGCATGGATTGCAGAACAAGCAGGTTTCAAAGTACCAGAAGGAACCAACATCTTAGCGGCAGAATGTGCTGAAGTTGGTGAAAATGAGCCGTTGACACGTGAAAAATTGTCTCCAGTTATTGCTGTATTGAAAGCAGAAGACCGTGAAGACGGTTTGAACAAGGCCTGTGCAATGGTTGAATTCCACGGTCTTGGTCACTCAGCTGCGATTCATACAAAAGACGAAGAATTGGCGAAAGAATTTGGTACTCGTGTACGTGCGATGCGTGTGATTTGGAACTCTCCATCTACTTTCGGTGGTATCGGTGACGTTTATAATGCCTTCTTACCATCATTGACACTTGGTTGTGGTTCTTACGGACGCAACTCAGTAGGTGATAACGTATCTGCTATCAACCTTCTCAACATCAAGAAAGTAGGGAAACGTAGAAATAATATGCAATGGTTTAAAGTTCCTTCAAAAATCTACTTCGAACGCAATGCGATTCAATACCTTCAAACAACAGAAGGCCTTGAACGTGTCATGATTGTTACTGATAAATCAATCGAAAAACTTGGCTTTGTACAACGTATTGTCGACCAACTTCAAGCCCGTTCCAATAAAGTAACGGTTCAAATCTTCTCAGATGTTGAACCAGATCCAGACATCACAACAATCCAACGCGGTGCAGAGGTGATGCGTAATTTTGAACCAGATACCATCATTGCTCTTGGTGGTGGCTCTCCTATGGATGCAGCCAAAGTAATGTGGCTCTTCTATGAACAACCAGAAATTGATTTCCGTGACTTGGTACAAAAATTCATGGATATCCGCAAACGTGCTTTCCGCTTCCCATCACTTGGTGCAAAAGCCAAATACATCGGTATTCCAACAACATCTGGTACTGGTTCAGAAGTAACACCATTTGCCGTTGTTTCAGATAAAGCAAATAATCGCAAATATCCACTTGCTGACTACTCATTGACCCCAACTATTGCCATCGTAGACCCTGCTTTGGTAGAAACAGTTCCAGGCTTTATCGCAGCAGACACTGGTATGGACGTCTTGACGCACGCAACTGAAGCCTATACCTCTAACTTTGCCAACGACTACACAGATGGTCTTGCGCTTCAGGCGATTAAATTGGTCTTTGAATATCTTGAAGCTTCAGTGAAAACAGCTGATGCAGAAGCTCGTGAGAAAATGCATAACGCATCAACCATGGCAGGTATGGCCTTTGCCAATGCTTTCCTTGGAATGAGCCACTCCATGGCCCACAAGATTGGTGGACGCTTCCATACAGTTCACGGTCGGACAAATGCCATCTTACTTCCATATGTTATCCGCTACAACGGTACTCGCCCATCTAAAACAACAACATGGCCTAAGTACAACTATTGGAAAGCAGATGAGAAATTCCAAGACATCGCTCGCATGCTTGGCCTTCCATGCTCAACACCAGAAGAAGCAGTTGATGCCTTTGCGACAGCTGTCTACGAATTGGGTGAGCGCGTAGGTATTGAAATGAACTTGAAAGCACAAGGTGTGGACGAGAAAGAACTCAAGAAATACTCACGTGAATTGGCTCTCCTTGCTTATGAAGACCAATGTTCACCAGCAAACCCACGCTTGCCAATGGTAGACCACATGCAAGAAATCATTGAAGATGCTTACTATGGATACAAGGAACGTCCAGGACGTTTGAAATAACGGCAAATCCTTCTAGTTTTTACTAGATTTATAGACAGAAAAAGCAACCGTTTGGTTGCTTTTTTGATAGATTTTGTTTTATAAAATATTACGATAAATGTAAAACAGTGATAAGGAGGGTCTGTTGTTAGAGAGAGGAACACCCTGTCAATCGTTTGGGACGGTGGTTGTTCCAAACTTTTTTCTTTTGTCAGGAGAATGAAGTGGAGTTTTTAACGTTTTAGTCCCAATTTTCAGATAATTATGGTAGAATAGATGAAAGATTATACAAACGAGGATACCTTATGACCCTACTATACCAATCAACCCGTGATGAAAATAACAAGGTAACAGCCAGTCAGGCTATTTTACAAGGTTTGGCAAGAGATGGAGGCTTGTTTACTCCAACTAGCTATCCCACTCTGACTTTCGATTTTGAACAGTTGAAGGACGCTAGCTACCAAGATGTGGCGCGCATGGTTTTATCCGCTTTTCTAGATGATTTTACAGCAGAAGAAATTGACTACTGTGTCTCTCATGCCTATGATAGTAAGTTTGATACGGATGAGATTGCTCCGCTTGTGGCCTTAAAAGGGCAGTATAATTTGGAGTTATTCCGTGGGTCAACGATTGCCTTTAAGGATATGGCCTTGTCGATCTTGCCTTATCTGATGACAACAGCAGCTAAAAAACACGGCCTAAAAAATGACATTGTGATTCTGACAGCGACTTCTGGTGATACGGGGAAAGCTGCCATGGCTGGTTTTGCGGATGTACCAGGAACTCAGATTGTGGTCTTTTACCCACGTGATGGGGTTTCAAAAGTTCAAGAATTGCAGATGACGACACAAACAGGGAACAATACCCATGTTGTGGCCATTGATGGAAACTTTGATGATGCACAGACCAATGTCAAAGACATGTTCAACAATGCTGCATTGCGTGAAGAATTGGCGCAAAAAGGTCTCCAGTTCTCATCAGCCAATTCGATGAACATCGGCCGTTTGGTGCCACAAATTGTTTATTATGTTTGGGCCTATGCTCAATTGGTTAAAAAAGGAGAAATCCAAGCAGGAGACGAGGTCAATTTCACTGTTCCAACAGGGAATTTTGGAAATATCTTGGCGGCATTTTATGCCAAACAAATCGGTTTGCCGATTGGCAAATTGATCTGTGCCTCCAATGAAAACAAGGTCTTGACAGATTTCTTTGCCAGCAAAACCTACGATAAAAAACGGGAGTTCAAAGTGACGACTAGTCCATCTATGGACATTTTAGTATCGTCTAATTTGGAGCGTTTGATTTTCCATCTTGTTGGTAATAATGCCGCAAAAACAGCAACCTTGATGCAGGCTTTAAACGATGAAGGACAATATAGCTTAGCAGAAGTGAATGAGGACATCTTAAACTTGTTTGCGGCTGGTTTTGCAACAGAAAGCGAGACCGCACTTGAAATCAAACGGGTCTGGGATGAAAATCAGTACATGGAAGACCCGCATACGGCGGTTGCTTCAGCCGTTTATAACGCCTATCGAGAAGAAACTGAAGATAGCAGACCGACCGTTATTGTCTCGACGGCCAGTCCCTACAAATTCCCAGTTGTGGCTGTTGAAGCTGTGACAGAACAAACAGGTCTTTCGGATTTTGAGGCCTTGGCGCTCTTGCATGAGGTGTCTGGGGTAGCCTTGCCACCAGCAGTAGATGGTCTTGAGACGGCTCCAGTGAGACACACAACCGTTGTGGCCGCAGATGAGATGCAGGCTGAAGTAGAGCGGTATCTTGGTTTATAAATAGGATAAAAGGATTCGATGGCAAGAATCCTTTTTTATCGCCTTTCGTAAAATCTTGGTATAATAAAGACATGTATGAAATCAATAAAATTTTAAAGATTGCCTGGCCGGCTATGGTTGAAAACTTTTTGCAATTTTTGATGGGAATGGTGGATACTTATTTGGTTGCTTTTCTCGGAGTGGTGGCGCTTTCAGGAGTCTCGGTTGCAAATAATATTTTAGCGGTTTTTCAAGCCGTATTTATCGCATTGGCTTCGGCGACTTCTGCTATCTTGGCCCGATCAATCGGTAAACAACAAACAGAAAAATTGCCTCATCAAGCAGGTCAATCCGTGCTGTTAAGTGTCTTTTCGAGTGTTGTTTTAGGGCTGTTTTCAATTGTTTTTGGCCAAGAGCTCTTGTTCTGGTTAGGAGCAGAGGCAGCTGTTGCAAAAGCAGGGGGACTATACCTAATGCTGGTGGGGGGTGGCATCATCTTTTTAGGGATTATGACGTCCTTGGGAGCGGTATTACGAGCGACGGGTAAGAACCAGTTACCCATGTATGTTAGTTTGCTGAGTAACGTGCTAAATGTGCTTTTTTCTGCGCTTGGTGTATTTGTCTTTCAAGCAGGGATAGTCGGAGTGGCCTTAGGAACGATATTAGCTCGTGTCATAGCCTGTATTGTTTTATGGAAACAGTTGCCGTTCCCGCTTGAGTACACAGGTTGGCGCATAGAGAAGAACTTGCTGGCCTTAGCCTTGCCAACAGCAGGAGAGCGACTCATGATGCGGGCAGGAGATGTGGTGGTGGTTGGTTTGATTGTGTCGTTGGGAACAGCGACTGTGGCTGGGAACGCGATTGGTGAAACAGTGACACAACTGAATTATATGCCAGCCCTTGGATTTGCGACAGCGACTGTGATTTTGGTGGCGCAAGCCAGTGGACAGGCAAACCAGAAACTGGTCAAACGAATGGTGAGCTACAACCTTGTCTTATCGGTTCTTAGTCTCTTGCTACTGGCCGGCCTTGTCTTGTTTTTTGGAGATACGCTGACACACCTATACAGTAGAGACGCTCAGGTGTTATCTGCTAGTTTGTTAGTCATGTTGTTTTCGTTGGTCGGAGCACCAGCAACGGCGGGGACCTTGATTTATACAGCAACCTGGCAGGGGCTAGGAAATGCCAAGCTCCCTTTTTACGCGACAAGTATTGGGATGTGGGGGATTCGTGTTGGTTTGGGATTTGTTTTGACACGTCTTCTAGGTTGGGGATTAATGGGGGTCTGGTTGGCTACGGTTTTAGACAATGTCTTTCGTGCTAGTTTTTTAGCCCTGCTTTTCCATCGCTATTTATCCAAGAAGACCCGATAGGGTCTTTTTTCTAAGAATCTTTCAAGTGAAAATGGTATAATAGAAAACGAAAAAAGGAGTGAAAAAATGGCAATCGGAAGAGCAACAGGGAAAATTATCTTAATGGGAGAGCATGCAGTCGTATATGGCGAACCGGCTATTGCAATGCCTTTTTCTGCTGTTGACATTCAATCAAGGGTTACTCGAAAAGGAGAGGCCTTGAGTGTCTCCTGTGCCTTTTATGAGGGTTTGGTTCACGAGATGCCAAAGATTTGGGAAGGGCTCAAGCACGCCATTCGCTTTTCGCTTTACCGTATCGGAGCACCGACAGATCCAGCCATTCATATAGAGATTACATCTACGATTCCAGCAGAACGAGGGATGGGATCTAGTGCGGCGGTTGCGGTTGCGGTTGCTCGTTCTCTCTTTGCTTTTTATGGAAAAGATTTATCGGATCAAGAACTGTGGGAGATTGTGCAGTCTTCTGAAACAATAGCCCACGGAAATCCATCTGGAGTGGATGCAGCAACCACCAGCGGTAAGCAACCAGTCTATTTTATGAAAGACCAGGCGATTCAGCCCTTGTACCTTTCTCTAGATGCTTATCTGGTAGTTGGGGATACTGGAAAAACTGGCCATACTTTAGAAGCGGTGGAAGATGTCGCTCGGCTCTGCCGAGAATCTCTTGCTGCTCGAACTTGGATTGAGGAGTTGGGGGAATTGACACGGCAGGCAAAATTGGATTTGCAAGAGAATGATGCCAAAGCCCTTGGTCAAAAAATGAACCGTTCACATGAATTGTTACAAAAACTGGGCGTTTCTGATGACCAGTTGGACCAGCTGGTCAGCTGTGCTCGAGGGGCTGGAGCCTTGGGAGCCAAGTTGACAGGAGGTGGTCGTGGTGGCTGCATGATTGCTCTTGTAAAAGATAAAGAGAGTGCCCAGGAGATTGCAAGAGTGTTAGAAAAAATAGGAGCTCGGCAAACTTGGATACAATACTTAGGAGAATAAGATGACAAATGGAGTTGGCATTGCGCGTGCCCATACGAATATTGCTCTCATTAAATATTGGGGGAAGCGAGACAAAGAATTATTTTTACCCATGAATTCAAGTTTGTCTCTGACCTTAGATGCTTTTTATACCGACACGAAGGTTGTCTTTGATGAGACACTGTCGGAGGATTCGTTCTATTTAAACCAAATTTTACAAGAAAAAAAAGAAATTGAAAAAATTTCTCGTTTTTTAGATTTGTTTTGCGAATATATAGGTAAGCGACCTTTTGCTCGTGTGGAGAGTCTCAATTTTGTTCCGACCGCTGCTGGTTTGGCCAGCTCCGCATCAGCTTTTGCAGCGCTAGCTTTGGCGACATCTCAGGCACTTGGTTTGGATTTGTCTTTTGAGGAATTATCGACGATCGCAAGACGTGGATCAGGCTCCAGTACTCGTAGCTTGTTCGGTGGGTTTGTAGAGTGGGATATGGGGACTAGTTCCGCAGATTCGCTTGCCAGACCGATTGATGATGCTTCTTGGGATATTGGCATGTTGATACTTGCTGTTGATACCAAGGAAAAGAAAATCGCCAGCCGTATCGGGATGGAACATACAGTTGCGACTTCACCATTTTACCCCGCATGGATAGAGACGGCGAAATCTGATTTACTTGCCATAAAAAAGGCTATTGCAACAAGAGATTTTCAACAATTGGGAGAGATTACAGAGCACAATGGCATGAAAATGCATGCCACAACCTTATCTGCCAATCCTCCTTTTACCTATTGGAATGCAGAAAGTTTAATGGCTCAAGAAGCGGTGAGACAGGTTCGAGATGATTTAGGTCTGCCCGCCTTTATGACTATGGATGCTGGTCCAAACGTAAAAGTCTTGTGTCGGGCTAGTGATATGGAAAAATTAGCTCAAGCTTTGCAAGCCTATCTTCCGTCTGAAAACATTATTTCCTCCTTGCCTGGACAAGGTGCAAAAGAATTGACAGAAAAAGAGTGGGAAGTATCATCTGTCACATTTTTAGAAAGAAGCAGGATATGAGGGTTCAAGCAAGTGCACCAGGCAAGCTTTTCTTGGCTGGAGAGTATGCGGTGGTTGAGCCAGGGAATTTGGCTCTGATTGCAGCGATTGACCAGTACATTACAGTGAGCGTTTCTTCTGCGGTTCATGGGACGATTTACTCTAGCCAACAAGGAAAAACTATTTCTTGGATAAGAAAAGGGGGGCAGATTGTTGTCGCCACGGCACATGATTACCAACTGATTCTCTCTGCTATGCAAGTGGTGGAGGACTATGTTTCTGATAGAGGAGTTGCGCTATCATCGGCTTATGCTGTCCATGTCGAGACAGAGTTGGATAATCAGGAGTCAGGCCAAAAATATGGCTTAGGTTCTTCGGGCGCCGTGACAGTAGCGACTGTCAGAGCGGTTCTAGCTTTTTATGGCCAAAACTTGCCTGCTGAACAGGTCTTTCGACTGGCAGTCTTAGCTCAGATGCGTTTAGAGATGGCAGGTTCCTTTGGAGATATGGCGGCTTCTAGTTTTGGTGGAGTGGTTTTCTACCAATCGTTGGATAAAGCTTGGTTAAAGGCTAGAATGGAGCAGGAATCCATTCTGAGTCTTCTAAAAATGCCATGGCAGGGCTTAAAGATAGGGTCTGTATCCTTGCCGGATGACTTGTCTCTTCTGATTGGTTGGACCCATCAGGTTGCCAAAACAGATGATTTTGTGGGACAGGTTCAAGATCGAAAACACCAACTGGATAAGAAAAAAGCCCATGCGGATTTTCTTGAAAAAAGCCGCATCTGTGTTGAAAAATTGATTGCATCTTGCCAAGATCAGGAAGTCGGTGTGTTTCAAGAACAGATCCGAGAAAATCGTGGCCTCTTGCGCCAATTTTCAAAGGAAATGGCTATTCTAATTGAGACACGTGAGTTGGAGAAGCTTTGTACAATTGCCGCACAACATGGAGCAGTTGCCAAGTCATCTGGTGCAGGTGGCGGTGACTGCGGAATTTGTTTTGTAGAGCAAAAGGAGCAAAAAGAGGCGATTATCAATGCATGGCAAAAAGCGGGAATTGTACCGCTTCCGTTTAAAATTGCGGAAATAGAATAGGAGAAACAATGTTTGAATATGGATACTGGGGCATGGATCGTAAGGACCAACATGTGAACCTGGCCCAAAGACAATTTAACTTAGATTCAGTCAAGGATTTCAAAGAGAGTCGGTTTGTGCACAACTCGTTGCCGGAGTTAAATATGGAAGAAATCTCTTTGGAGACTTCGATTGCAGGTATAAGGATTGAATCTCCCTTTTTCATCAATGCCATGACAGGAGGCACTAAAGAAACAGGAGACATCAACCGAACACTTGGGATTCTCAGTTATTTAGCTAAGGTTCCGATTGCTTCAGGATCTGTCAGTGCAGCGATTAAGGATCCAAGTGTGGCAAAAACCTTTTCGACCCTTCGTTTTGAAAATCCAGAAGGCATTATTTTTGCCAATCTTGGGGCGCACCATGATGTGGAAAACGCCAAACGTGCGGTTGATTTGTTGGAGGCAAATGCTCTGCAAATCCATTTGAATGCTCCGCAAGAAGTCATCATGCCAGAGGGAGATCGGGATTTCTCCATGTGGTTAAAAAATATCGAAACCCTTGTACGGGAGATTTCCGTTCCGATTATAGCTAAAGAAGTTGGCTTTGGGATGAGTCGTGAAACCATTCGCCAACTGGCTTCTGTGGGTGTCAAAACGGTTGATGTTTCTGGGGCTGGAGGAACGGATTTTGCCCGCATTGAAGACGCTCGTCGGGTCTTGGATAAATATGACTATATGCATGGTTGGGGGCAGTCCACGGTCTTGTCCTTAGTGGAAGCCATGTCTATTCCTGAGACAGAACGTCCTGAGATTATTGCTTCTGGGGGGGTTAAAAATGCGCTGGATATTGTTACTTCACTTTCTTTGGGAGCAAATGCTGTGGGCATGTCCAATTATTTCTTGAAACTAGCTAGAGATAGAGGCTTAGAGGATGCGCTCTTTGAGACACAAACCATCAAAGAACAATTGAAGGGTGTTATGGGAGTTCTTGGCGCAAAAACGGTTCAGGATTTACGTCAGAAGGACCTTGTCTTGTCAGGAGATGTTGCCCATTGGTGTGAGGCGCGTGGCATTGACTGGAAACAATATGCCAATCGTTCGCAAAATGTGAAATAATATTCAAGAATTTTTATAAAGAAAAGCCCGAAGGGGCTTTTTTGTGTTACAATAGTAAAAAATGAAAAGAGGGATAAAAATGAAAGCCATTATCACAGTAGTTGGAAAAGATAACAAAGGAATAGTTGCGGGTGTTGCCAGTAAAATTGCAGATTTAGGGCTTAATATCGATGATATCTCCCAAACGGTTTTGGATGATTATTTTACCATGATGGCGGTAGTATCTTCAGATCAAACGCAAGATTTTACACAATTACGTGCAGAGTTGGAAGCCTACGGAGAAACCCTTCAAGTGAAAATCAACATTCAAAGTGCGGCGATTTTTGACGCCATGCACAATTTATAGGAGGGAATTCCATGGATATTAGACAAGTTACTGAAACCATCGCCATGATTGAGGAGCAGAATTTTGATGTTCGGACCATTACCATGGGGATTTCCCTCTTGGACTGTATCGATCCAGATATTGACCGAGCAGCTGAAAAAGTCTACCAAAAAATTGTCGACAAGGCTGGAAAACTGGTTGAAGTAGGAGATGAAATCTCCGCAGAATTGGGAATTCCAATTGTGAATAAGCGGGTGTCCGTTACACCGATCTCCATTATTGGGGCAGCGACGAACGCAACAGATTATGTTCCCTTTGCCAAAGCCTTGGACCGGGCAGCTAAAGATATTGGCATTAACTTTATCGGTGGTTACTCAGCCTTGGTACAAAAAGGCTACCAAAAAGGCGATGAAATTTTGATCAATTCCATTCCGCGTGCCTTGGCAGAAACCGACTTTGTCTGCTCGTCAGTAAATATCGGATCAACCAAATCAGGGATCAACATGACAGCTGTACGAGATATGGGCCGAATCATCAAAGAAACGTCGGAAGCTTCTGAGATGGGACCAGGGAAATTGGTTGTTTTTGCCAATGCGGTAGAAGACAACCCTTTTATGGCGGGAGCCTTTCACGGTGTTGGAGAAGCAGACGTGGTTATCAATGTCGGTGTTTCTGGGCCTGGTGTTGTCAAGCGGGCGCTTGAAAAAGTCAAGGGAGAAAGCTTTGATGTAGTCGCGGAAACAGTTAAAAAGACAGCTTTTAAAATCACACGTATCGGCCAGTTGGTCGGAACCATGGCTTCAGAACGCTTGGGTGTCGATTTCGGGATTGTTGATTTATCTTTAGCCCCAACTCCTGCAGTCGGAGATTCGGTTGCCCGTGTCTTGGAAGAAATGGGACTAGAAGCAGTCGGAACGCATGGAACAACTGCTGCCCTTGCTCTCTTAAATGACGCTGTTAAAAAAGGAGGCGTCATGGCCTGTAACCAAGTTGGTGGTTTATCAGGTGCCTTTATTCCTGTATCCGAAGATGAAGGCATGATTGCGGCAGTGCAAAATGGTTCTCTCAACCTTGAAAAACTGGAAGCCATGACCGCGATTTGTTCGGTTGGACTAGACATGATTGCTATTCCAGCAGCGACTCCAGCAGAAACTATTGCCGCTATGATCGCTGATGAAGCTGCCATTGGGGTTATCAATATGAAGACAACCGCTGTTCGCATTATTCCTTACGGGGAGGAAGGAGACATGTTGGAATTGGGTGGCCTTTTGGGTTACGCACCGGTTATGAAAGTCAATCAGAATTCGTCTGCGGACTTTATTGCCCGTGGTGGTCAAATCCCAGCTCCAATCCATAGCTTTAAAAATTAAACTAGATGAAAAATGTGTAAAAAGTGTTGGCAGGCGTGCCAACGCTTTTTAGTTTTGGTATAATAGTAGGTAGAAAGCACAGGAGGAAGAAAATGACAGAAACTAGATTGTACATTGCCCGTCATGGACGGACCATGTTTAATACCATTGGCCGTATTCAAGGTTGGGCTGATACTCCCTTGACCAAGATTGGTGAAGAAGGGATTCGCGAATTGGGGCTGGGCCTAAAAGAAGCTGGTCTTGAATTTAAATTGGCAGTATCCAGTGATTTAGGACGGACGGTTCAAACGATTACCATTGCTCAGCAAGAGTTGGGCATCCTTGGACAAATTCCTTATTACCAAGATAAACGCATCCGCGAGTGGTGTTTTGGTAGTTACGAAGGCATGTATGACGCAGACCTCTTTAGTGGTGTGTTGCCGCGTTTAAACGGGATTGCGGAAGGGTCAGACATGACCTTTGAAGAAATTGCAAACGGAATTTACGAAGCAGATTCTGCCAAATGGGCAGAGACTTGGGAAGAATTAAGTGGTCGTATTTTGGCTGGTTTTGAGTCCATCGCCCAAGAAGTTGAAAAAATGGGTGGCGGCAATGCCCTGATTGTCAGCCATGGAATGACCATTGCGACCTTGGTTGATTTGTTGGAGCCAGAACGCCCAACTAATTTAGCTTTGGATAATGGGAGTATCACTGTCTTGAAATATGCAGATGGGGCATTTACCATCGAGGAAGTCGGTAGTATGGCCTACCGCCAAGCTGGTGCTGAAATTATCGCCAACGAAGCGAAATAAGTAGAAGATAAGAGCTAGAATTTTTCTAGCTTTTTTTGTGTGCAAAGACTTGCATAGTATATCGAAGTGTGATATATTATTTTTATATCGTAGTTCGATGTATCGAGGTGAATAGTAATGGATAAACGAATCAAACGAATCTATATGCCGATGACAGAGTCGGGGTTTTACATCTTACTGTCTTTGCAGCAGGAAGCTCATGGTTACCAGATTAGCCAATCAGTTCTAGAGCTGACAGGAGGACAAGTGACCATTAGCCCAGGTACAATGTATGGTACTCTTTCCAAAATGGAAAAAGATGGCTTAATTGTTTTTAAGCGAGAAGAAGACAAAAGAAAACTGTATCAGATAGCCTCTTTGGGAAAAGAAGTATTGGAATGTGAATTGGCACGGATTGAACGGTTGTATCACAATAGTCGAGGGAAAAAGTATGAAAAAAATGACGAAATTTAATCCACGTAAACCTGAACAAATGGAAGCTTATTTCCGGCAAATGCACCAAGAAGGATGGGCGGTTAAAAATATAAATCCTTTTACAGGAAAGATTGAGTTTGTTCCTTGTCAGGCAGAAGATGTCATCTATAAGCTAGATATATACACACCAAAATCACAATGGGAATTATTTTTACCCGAGTATGATGGTGACTATAAAGTGTTATTCGAATCGGCTGGTTGGCAGATGGTGAGTGGTTTTCGTCCTTATGTTTTGTTCAAAAAAGCGGTAGCTTCTGCCACATGCGAAGAAGAGTTGGAGTTGTATAGTGACCGAACTAGTTTTGCGGATTACCGAAAGAAAGTATTTCGACTCAAATTATATGCCAGCATCATACCCTTTATTCCCTTATTTCCTACTTTTGGAAACATTCTTTCTTGGAAGTTGCACAATTTTCTCTTGTTAGGCTTGGTGTTTAGTCTTTGGGCTGGCTATGTTGGGTTTGTTTATTGTCAGTACCAAAAAGAAAAACAAGATTGGGGGTAATATATGACGAAAAAATAGAATGGCGGATTTTCTTAATCACGGATTTTGAAAAAGAAGAAGCTTATTTAAGGCGGATGCACCAAAAAGGGTGGCGGTTGACCCACATCACATGGGACATGTTTTATCATTTTGAAGCCATTGAGCCTGAGGAAATGGTTTATAAGCTTCACTTTAAAGACAAAGAGCATACAGAAGTGCCTAGCTACCGGCAGTTTTATCAGGACTATGGTTGGGATTATGTAGCCGAGTGCAATAGTTTTTCGATTTTTAGAAAAAGTTCTGCTCAAAGCGGTGATAAGGAGCTATTCAGTGATCCAGCTAGTCGCTGGGACATGATTGAGCAAATATTTAAAAGGCGTTTTCTGGTTTTGCTTGCTACAATGGTAGTGGTGGTTGGGATTGGTTTGTATTTTGATAAGACAGATTTTTCGTTGACAGTTGCGGTTATTGATGGCTTGTTTGTCCTATACCTCTCCTATCGCTTTTATCAGTTGCGTAAAGAGTTAAAGGGGGAAAGGATATGAAGCGTTGGAAACCGAAGGTGTTCCCAGCCCTCTCCTTAAATGTGATAACCTTATCCCTATTTGTTGGGCCGCGGGTGGATTTAAAAGCCACTCATTTTGCAGGTTGGGCCATCAATGGTCTGGCTTTTGTGCAACTGGTGATGATTGTTTTACTGGTAGCATATCTTTTTAAAAAGACAAAAAAATAGGTCTTCAGACCGATTTTAGCACTCTTGGCAAAAGAGTGCTAATTTTGTCTTGACAGTTGTTGAAAAAGGAGTATAATAGAGACATAGATTAGCAGTCGAGGTAGGAGAGTGCTAAAAAGGAAAGCGAGGTGACTGTGTGTGTGATTACCCAACGACAAAATGAGATTTTAAATCTAATTGTGGACTTGTTTACACAGACGCATGAGCCTGTCAGTTCCAAGGCTTTGCAGTCAGTTATTGATTCTTCTAGTGCCACCATCCGAAATGATATGGCACAGCTAGAAAAGCTAGGCTTACTGGAAAAAGCCCATACCTCCAGCGGACGAATGCCGAGTCCAGCAGGTTTCAAGTATTTTGTCCAACATTCCTTGAATATGGACAATATTGATGAACAAGATATCTACCAAGTCGTCAAGGCCTTTGATTTTGAAGCCTTTAGGCTAGAAGATATCTTGCAAAAGGCCGGTCAGATTTTGGCGGATCGAACAGGTTTTACTTCTGTCATTATGGATGTGGAACCAGCTCGCCAGCGCCTAACCGCTTTTGAAGTGGTGCAATTATCCAATCATGATGCCTTGGCAATCTTGACCGTGGATGACTCCAAGCCGGCGACAGTACAGTTTGCCATTCCCAAGAATTTCTTGAGCCGCGATTTGCAAACCCTCAAAGAATTGGTGGAAGAACGCTTGTTGGGCCGTCGTGTGATGGACATTCATTACCGCTTGCGGACCGAGATTCCCCAGGTTGTCCAGCGTTATTTTGCCACAACGGACAATGTCCTGGACTTGGTGGACTACATCTTTTCGGAGTTGTTCAAGGAAACCATCTTCGTGGCTGGAAAAGTTCAGTCGCTGGAATACAGTGACGTTGAAACCTATCGTTTCTTAGATGACGAACAGGCCTTGGCCCTTCATTTTAGAAACCAGATGCGGGAAGACCAAATGTCTAGTGTGCAAGTGGCAGACAGCGCCGAGCCAGCCTTGGCCGATGTGGCCGTCTTGACACAAAAATTCCTCATTCCCTATCGTGGCCTTGGGCAATTGATTGTCATCGGCTCCATCGATATGGATTACAGGAGATGTGTCAGTCTCATCAACATTATTGGCCGTGTTCTTGCCATGAAGTTAGGCGACTATTACCGCTACCTCAATAGCAATCATTACGAAGTACATTAAGAAAGGATTGAACCTTGTCAGAAGAAGTTAAAAACGAAGAAGTCACAGAAGAAGTTGTGGAGACGGCTGAAGAAACCGTTGAAACCGTCGAAGAAGTGACAGAAAAATCAGAATTGGATCTTGCCAATGAGCGAGCAGAAGAATTTGAAAACAAATACCTCCGTGCCCATGCCGAAATGCAAAATATCCAACGCCGTGCCAACGAAGAGCGCCAAACCTTGCAACGTTACCGTTCGCAAGACCTGGCCAAAAAAATCCTACCAAGTTTAGATAATTTGGAACGAGCTTTGGCGGTTGAAGGCTTGACCGAAGATGTCAAAAAAGGTCTTGAAATGGTCCAAGAAAGCCTCAAGCAAGCCCTCAAAGAAGAAGGGGTGGAAGAAGTGGAAACAGAAACCTTCAATCCAAATCTTCACATGGCTGTTCAAACCTTGCCAGCTGACGACGACAATCCAGCTGACACCATCGCCCAAGTCTTCCAAAAAGGCTACAAACTCCATGAGCGACTCCTAAGACCGGCCATGGTAGTGGTGTATAATTGATGTTGCAGTTGCAAGAAATCACGGAAGACAATTTCTTTGATTGTTTGAACTTAGACCCCGCCTTATCAGAAGATTACGTTGACCCTGTCGTCTTCTCATTGGCGGAATCTTGGTTGAATCAGAACTTTCGACCGTGGGCTATTTATCAGGAAGCTGAGTTGATTGGTTTCGTTTCCTTTTATGTTGGAGAGGAGCATTACCAAATCACCAATTTCTTGATTGACAAGGCCCATCAAGGTCGGGGGCTAGGTAAGCAGGCTGCTCAAGTTTGTCTTGCTTATTTGAAAGCTCATTACGGGGCTAAACAAGTCTCGCTCCCTGTCCAACCAGATAATCACAAGGCTTATCGCTTTTGGGAGGGGATAGGTTTCAAAGCATCAGATGTCATTGAAGATGGTTATGTCTTCATGAGATTGAGCCTATAAGCATTCGTCCGAAATGACGGTAAACTATATGAAATTGTTAACGATTTAGCGAGAGCGAGCTAGACCAATGGTTCACGCCGTGGCCAGAGTGAGATAAGCGTTAGCTTAGCTCACGAGGGAACTCTTGAGACCTTAGGCTCAAGAGTTAGGAATGGAACGCCTTAGGCGGTCGCTTCCGTCCCTGCCACCTAAGAGAACCATAAAAATAAAAGAAATAAAAAACAAGAGGTAACACACATGTCTAAAATTATCGGTATTGACTTAGGTACAACTAACTCAGCAGTTGCAGTTCTTGAAGGAACTGAAAGCAAAATCATCGCAAACCCAGAGGGTAACCGCACAACCCCATCTGTTGTCTCTTTCAAAAACGGTGAAATCATCGTTGGTGACGCAGCAAAACGCCAAGCGGTAACCAACCCAGAAACCATCATTTCCATCAAATCAAAAATGGGAACATCTGAAAAAGTTGCGGCAAATGGGAAAGAATACACACCACAAGAAATTTCAGCTATGATCCTTCAATATTTGAAAGGTTACGCTGAAGAGTACCTTGGTGAAAAAGTAACCAAAGCCGTTATTACAGTTCCAGCATACTTCAATGATGCCCAACGCCAAGCAACAAAAGATGCAGGTAAAATTGCGGGTCTTGAAGTAGAGCGTATCGTCAACGAACCAACAGCAGCAGCCCTTGCTTACGGTATGGACAAACAAGATCAAGACCAAAAAATCTTGGTATTTGACCTTGGTGGTGGTACCTTTGACGTATCCATCCTTGAATTAGGTGATGGCGTCTTCGATGTATTGTCAACAGCAGGTGACAACAAACTTGGTGGTGATGATTTTGACCAAAAAATTATTGATTGGTTAGTAGCAGAATTCAAGAAAGAAAACGGCATCGACCTTGGCCAAGACAAGATGGCGCTTCAACGCTTGAAAGATGCGGCTGAAAAAGCGAAGAAAGACTTGTCAGGTGTGACAACGACTCAAATCAGCTTGCCATTTATCACAGCTGGTAGTGCAGGACCTCTTCACTTGGAAATGAGCTTGTCTCGTGCCAAATTCGACGACTTGACACGTGATCTTGTTGAACGCACTAAGACACCAGTTCGCCAAGCCCTTTCAGATGCAGGACTTTCCTTGTCAGAAATTGATGAAGTGATTCTTGTTGGTGGATCAACCCGTATCCCAGCCGTTGTAGAAGCGGTGAAAGCTGAAACTGGTAAAGAGCCAAACAAATCCGTTAACCCTGATGAAGTGGTGGCTATGGGTGCCGCTATCCAAGGTGGTGTGATTACAGGTGATGTCAAAGACGTTGTTCTTCTTGACGTAACACCATTGTCACTTGGTATCGAAACAATGGGTGGGGTCTTCACAAAACTCATCGACCGTAACACAACCATCCCAACTTCTAAATCACAAGTCTTCTCAACTGCAGCAGACAACCAACCAGCCGTAGATATTCATGTTCTTCAAGGTGAGCGTCCAATGGCAGCAGACAACAAGACGTTGGGCCGCTTCCAATTGGCAGACATTCCTGCAGCACCTCGTGGTATCCCACAAATCGAAGTAACCTTCGATATTGACAAAAATGGTATCGTATCGGTTAAAGCCAAAGACCTTGGTACACAAAAAGAACAAACCATTGTGATCCAATCCAACTCTGGTTTGACAGATGAAGAAATCGACCGCATGATGAAAGATGCAGAAGCCAATGCCGAAGCAGATGCGAAACGCAAAGAAGAAGTAGATCTTCGCAATGACGTTGACCAAGCCATCTTTGCGACTGAGAAAACCCTCAAGGAAACAGAAGGTCAGTTTGAAGCAGAACGCGCGGAAACCCAAACAGCTCTTGACGAGTTGAAAGCTGCGCAAGAAGCCAACAACATCGATGACATGAAAGCGAAGCTTGAAAACCTGAACGAAAAAGCACAAGGTTTGGCCGTTAAACTCTACGAGCAAGCTGCAGCAGCACAACAAGCCCAAGGAGGAGCTGAAGGTGCTGAACCAACAGGAGCAGCAGACAACAACGATGACGTCGTTGATGGAGAGTTTACTGAGAAGTAAGATGTGAGAGCGTTTAAAGAACGACAGAAAAATAGGAACTTGACGATGAATGCTTGCATTCAAGGAAAGTTATCTTTTTTCCGAAGTTCTTAGCTCGAACTCAATTAAATCACATTGCTATTTCGCTTGTATTGATTTTGCTTTTCTCACATTTTAGAATAGAGAACAGTAAAAAAATCCAATCACAGAGGTTGATTCCCAGCCTCTGTTTTTGGCAATAAGCGAATGAAAGCGCCTAATGCAATAGTCTTTACTACCTATTGAAACTATCAAAAATCACCTTTTAACTATATAGAAAGGAAGAGTGTTTAGAAATGAACACGGGCTGAGGCGTGTCATGTCAGTTATCAATTTGAATTCGCCTACGACGCTGTGAAAACTCATTCCTAATTTCCTGAACTTACTAACTTACAGAAAGGAATAAGTGTTCGCAACTGAACACGGGCTAGGGACGGTGCCAAAAAGATAATTTTTTCTAGGACGCAAGACGTCCGTCATTAAAATTCCTATTTTGGCTGTGTCCCTTTAACGCCCTTTGTATCTTAATTATGAACAATACAGAATACTATGATCGTCTGGGGGTTTCAAAGGATGCCTCTGCTGACGAGATAAAAAAAGCCTATCGGAAGATGTCGAAAAAATACCATCCCGATATTAACAAGGATCCAGGGGCGGATCAGAAATACAAGGATGTCCAAGAAGCCTATGAAACTTTAGGAGATCCTCAAAAACGCTCTAGCTACGATCAGTTTGGACCTGCAGGAGCCAATGGAGGCTTTGGCGGAGGTGGTTTCTCTGGTTTTGATGGCGGAGGCTTCGGAGGCTTTGAAGATATTTTTTCTAGCTTCTTTGGTGGTGGCGGTGCTAGCCGCAACCCAAATGCGCCACGTCAAGGAGATGATCTCCAATACCGGGTTAATCTCAAGTTTGAAGAAGCGATTTTCGGGGCTGAAAAAGAGGTTAAGTACAATCGTGAAGCAACTTGTAAAACCTGTACAGGATCTGGTGCCAAACCAGGTACTAGCCCTGTCACCTGTGGTCGTTGCCATGGATCTGGTGTGATTACAGTGGATACCCAAACTCCTCTTGGCACCATGCGTCGTCAAATGACCTGTAATGTCTGCCAAGGACGCGGCCAAGAAATCAAGGACCCATGCCAAACTTGTCACGGAACTGGACATGAAAAACAAGCCCATACTGTTAGCGTTAAAATTCCTGCAGGTGTTGAAACAGGCCAACAAATTCGTCTAGCAGGCCAAGGAGAAGCTGGTTTCAATGGTGGTCCTTACGGCGACCTCTTTGTGGTTATTCAAGTGCAGCCTTCTGAACAGTTTGAGCGAGATGGCACCACTATTCATTACAAGCTTAATTTGAATTTTGTCCAAGCAGCTCTCGGTGATACCGTTCATGTTCCAACGGTCCATGGTGACGTGGATTTGGTGATTCCAGAAGGAACGCAGACTGGCAAGAAATTCCGTCTCAAAGGAAAAGGAGCGCCAAGCTTACGTGGTGGTGTGATGGGAGACCAGTATGTCACGGTCAACATTGTCACACCGACCGGTTTGAATGACAAACAAAAATCAGCCCTCCGCGATTTTGCGGCTGCTGGTAATATTTCGGTTCATCCTCAGAAAAAAGGATTCTTTGATAAAGTAAAAGATGCTTTTGATGATTTATAAGAAACACAGCAAGTTTTACTTGCTGGTTTTTTTGTTTCATGATAACCTGTTAGGGAAAGGTAGGGTAACAGGATGTTTCAAGATGCGACAGCAATGGCTGAGGCCATAAAAACCAAACAAGTATCAGCGACCGAGTTGGTTCAAGATGCGATTGACAAAATCGAAGAAGAAAACCCAATGCTCAACGCCCTTGTCCACAAGCAATATGAGGAAGCCTTGGCGCTTTCAAAAAGTAAAGAGTTGGCTACGAAACCCTTTGCTGGCGTGCCAATTTTGCTCAAGGATTTGGGACAAAATCAAGCAGGCCAAGTTTCGACATCTGGGTCAAAATTGTTTGCCAACCAACGGGCATCCAAGACAGACAACTTTACAAAATGCATAGAAGAACTGGGTTTTATTGTCCTTGGTCGGACCAATACCCCTGAATTTGGCTTTAAAAACATTTCAGATAGTCAGCTGCATGGGGCGGTCAATCTTCCAAAAGATTTGGGAAGAAATGCTGGTGGTTCCAGTGGTGGTGCAGCTGCGGCAGTTGCTTCAGGTATGGTACCTTTAGCGGGAGCTTCTGATGGTGGAGGCTCCATCAGAATTCCTGCCAGTTTTAATGGCTTAATTGGTTTGAAGCCAAGCAGGGGTAGAATACCGGTTGGCCCTTCTTCTTATCGCGGTTGGCAAGGTGCGTCTATTCATTTTGCCCTGACCAAATCTGTTCGCGATACCAAGGCACTTTTAATGGGGATGCAAACCTGCCAATTGGAAAGCCCCTTTCCGCTTCCTCTGCTAGAGGAAAAAGCGTTTCAACAACCCATTCAGCGCTTGCGAATCGCCTATACCGTAGCATCTCCGATTGGCTCTGCTGTGTCAGCAGAAGCCATAGAAGCAGTCCAAGAGACGGTAGAGGCCTTAAAACACTTGGGGCATGATGTAGTTGAGCTAGATCGCTTTCCGATGGATGGCCACCAAGTTGTTCGCTCTTATTATGTGATGAACAGTGTCGAGACCGCTCAGATGTTTGATGAGATTGAGGCCGGACTGGGCCGCAAGGTGACACCTGATGACATGGAATTGATGACCTGGGCGATTTACCAGAGTGGCCAAACAATACCTGCCAAACTCTATTCGAAAACCCTACAAGATTGGGATTTATTCAGTGCTCAGATGCAGGGTTTTCATGGTCGATATGACCTACTGTTAACGCCGACGGTAGCCAGTGTTGCCCCTTTACACCATCAGTTTGACTTATCCAAAGGTTTGCAGAGAGATTTGCTCCATATGGCAGATTTTAATGTGATGGACCAACAGGATCTGATTTGGGAAATGTTTGCAGAGAGTTTGGCTTGGACTCCCTTCACCATGTTTGCCAATTTAACGGGCCAACCCTCTATTAGTTTGCCAGTATATGAAACTGCAAATGGTTTACCAATCGGCATTCAACTAACCGCAGCAAAAGGGCGAGAGGATCTCTTGTTAGGTATTTCTGCGGACTTAGAGAAAATTAGTTTTTTCTAAGATAAAATAATTGAAAAAGGTTTTGAATTGTGTTACCCTTGTACATGTAAAAAGGTAACATACAAAAAGGAGATCTTATGTTTAAGAAAGTTATTGCTTCAACCTTATTGCTCACCTCGCTTGCTTTAGCGGCATGCTCCAATACAGGTTCTTCGTCTAAGGAGACACAAACTGAATGGGAACGTGTTAAAGAAGCAGGTGTCTTGAAAGTTGCTACGCCAGGAACCCTTTATCCAACATCCTATTACAATGATGATAAAAAATTGGTTGGTTATGAGATTGAGATGTTGGAAGAAATCGGAAAACGCCTTGATGTCAAAATTGAATACCAAGAAATCGGTGTTGCAGAAGCTTTTACAGCAGTTGATAGTGGCAAGGTTGATATTTCAGTCAATAACTTTGATACCACTCCTGAGCGTCTTGAAAAATACAACATGTCTGAGCCTTACAAGTATTCTATCGGTGGGATGATTGTTCGCGAAGATGGCTCCTCTAACATTGAAGCAGCAGATTTGTCTGACTGGAAAGGCAAGAAAGCTGGAGGAGGAGCTGGTACTTCATACATGAAGATTGCTGAAAAATTGGGCGCAGAGCCAGTTATCTATGACAATGTGACCAACGATGTTTATCTTCGTGACGTATCAACTGGCCGAACAGACTTCATTCCAAATGATTACTACACACAAGTGATTGCGGTGAAATTTATTACGGCTAAATTCCCTGACATCAAAGTGAAAATGGGTGAAGCCAAATACAATCCAACCAAGCAAGCCATTGTCATGAGCAAAAAAGATGATTCTCTGAAAGAAAAATTAGATGAAGTTATCAAGGAAATGAAAGAAGATGGTAGCTTAAAGGCCATTTCTGAAGAATACTATGCAGGACAAGATTTGACAAAACAAGAAGAAGGTGTTGAGGATCTTCCTGTTGTTGATGTGTCTGATATGAAATAATACATGAAAAGATTGCACTTGCAATCTTTTCCCTGTTTTGAGGAGAAGTAAAATGATCAATTGGCAGGCCATTTTTGATTTGGATTTAGCAATCAAAGCTATACCCGATATTTTACAAGGATTGCCCTATACCTTGTCTTTATCCTTGATTGGATTTGGGCTAGGTACTGTGTTTGGTTTTTTTGTGGCATTGTTGCGGATGTCGTCGTTTAAGCCATTTCGCTGGTTGGCTATGTGGCACATCTCTTTGATGCGAGGTGTCCCACTTATGGTCTTGCTCTTTTTTATCTATTTTGGTTTGCCGTTTGTTGGGTTACAACTCGATGCGATTGTGGCGAGTATTGTCGCTTTTACCTTTATGTCTAGTGCCTACATTTCAGAGATTATTCGGTCTTCTCTTCAGGCTATTGACAAGGGACAGTGGGAGGCGGCCCGTTCGTTGGGGCTCAGAACGCCGATTATTTATCGGAAAATTATTATTCCGCAAGCTTTTCGGATTGCCTTGCCTCCTTTGAGCAATGTTCTTCTAGACATGGTCAAAAGCACCTCCTTAACCGCTATGATAACCGTTCCGGAGATTTTTAATAAGGCGAAGATTGTTGGTGGTGCGCAGTCAGATTACATGACGGTCTACATTTGTGTCGCTTTGATTTACTGGATAATCTGTACGCTTTATGCGGTTGGTCAAACCCATTTGGAAAAACGCCTTGCAACCTATTAATACAAAAAGCGGCAGCTCATCGATGATGATGAGCTGCCGCTTTTTGTTAGGATTTAGATAGGCATTGTGGACAGGTACCATACATGGTCAAAGTTTCCCGATGAATATGGAATCCGGTTTGTTTTTCAGCCATTTCAATCAATGATTCTCTTTCGATATCTATGTCCAGAATATCCCCGCATTTTTCGCAAATGATATTGAGGTGATCGTGCCCCATAAAGTCATAGTAGGTTGTTGGGTCGTTTTTTCGTTTAAGCTCTGTGATAAAACCAGCTTCTAATAAAAGGCGAAGGTTGTTGTAGACCGTTGCCAAGCTAAGAGATGGGTGTAGAGGAAGGAGATTGTGGTAAATCATCTCCGCGCTGGGGTGGTCAGAACTATCAATTAAATAAGCGATGACGGCTTTTCGAGTTTCTGTTAGACGGACGCCTTTTTGTTTGAAGTAATCTAACACTTCTTGGAATAGTTCGCTATGCACAATATCTCCTCCTTTCTTTTATAACATTATACACTTTTTTTGAGGAATAGGCGAGTAGAATTTGCACCGCTTGTCTGTCCCCGTACAGATGGAAATTTTCTTTCTGGTTTGCCATTTCTAAACATGCTAAAATAAGAACATGACACGATACAAAGCCATTATTTCTTATGACGGCACCCTCTTCTCAGGTTTTCAACGCCAGCCAGAAGCACGGTCTGTTCAGGAAGAATTAGAAAAAACTCTAAAACGCCTCAACCGAGGTCAAGAAGTGACCGTGCACGGGGCAGGTCGTACCGATGCGGGCGTCCATGCCTATGGTCAAGTTATTCATTTTGATTTGCCAGAAGTTCGGGATGTGGAAAAGCTCCGTTTTGGCCTAGACACCCAATCACCAGAAGACATCGATGTGGTGGCAGTGGAGCAGGTCTCAGATGACTTCCACGCCCGCTACAACAAGCACAGCAAGACCTATGAATTTCTGGTGGACAATGGCCGTCCTAAGAACCCTATGATGCGCCACTATGCCACGCATTATCCGTATGCGCTTGATTTGGCACTGATGCAGGAAGCTATTCAGGACTTGGTTGGAACCCATGATTTCACGGGTTTTACAGCCTCTGGGACTTCGGTCGAAGACAAGGTGCGCACCATCACAGAAGCGCGGGTTGAGCTGGATCCGCACACTGGTTTTCTGGTTTTTACCTTCTCAGGGAATGGCTTTCTCTACAAGCAGGTCCGCAATATGGTCGGCACCCTCTTGAAAATCGGGAATGGCCGCATGCCCGTGGGGCAAATCAATGTCATCTTGGACAAGATGGACCGCAATCTAGCTGGTCCAACCGCTGCCGGCAACGGCCTCTATTTAAAGGAGATACACTATGACAACTAAGTATTTATTAGCGATTTCAGGAAATGACATTTTTAGTGGCGGTGGCCTCTATGCCGACCTCTCGACCTACTCAGCCAACGGTATTCATGGCTTTGTGGCAGTGACCTGCCTGACAGCCATGACAGAAAACGGCTTTGAAGTCTTTGGGACGGACGAAACCGTCTTTGGCCACCAATTAAACAGCCTCAAAGACGTTCCCTTTTCAGGTATTAAGCTAGGTCTCTTACCAAATGTGGCGGTGGCCGAGCTAGCCTTGGATTTTGTCAAGGCCCACAAGGATATTCCCATTGTTTTGGATCCTGTTCTGGTCTGCAAGGAAAGCCATGATGTCGAGGTCAGTGCGCTTCGGGACGAGCTCCTTAAGTTCTTCCCCTATGCGACTATCATCACTCCTAATTTGGTAGAAGCGGAGCTTTTGGCCCAAAGGCCAATCAAAACCCTTGAGGACATGAAGGCAGTGGCTAAGCAGCTCCATGACTTGGGAGCTACTAATGTGGTCATTAAAGGGGGTAATCGCTTCAGTCAAGACGTGGCCCTCGATGTCTTTTATGACGGTGAGGACTATACGGTTCTTGAGTACCCAATCCTTGAGACCAACAACGTTGGGGCAGGTTGCACCTTTGCCTCTAGCATCGCCAGTCAACTGGTCAATGGACAAGCTGTCAAGGAAGCAGTTCGCCTATCTAAAGATTTCGTCTATGAAGCCATTCGCCATTCAGATCAATACGGAGTAAAACAACACTATGAAAACAACTAACCTACAAAAACTAACCCTTTTAGCTATTTTAACAGGCTTGACCATTACCATGGGGAATATCTTCCGCCTGCCAACACCGACAGGTATGGTGACCCTTCTGGATGCTGGGGTTTTCTTTACAGCCTTTTATCTAGGCAAGCGCGAGGGAGCCATTGTCGGAGGTCTTTCGGGTTTCTTGATTGACCTGATTGCTGGGTATCCCCAGTGGATGGTGGCTAGTCTTATCAACCACGGTTTGCAAGGCTATTTTGCAGGCTTCAAGGGGAAACTCTTCTGGCTTGGGCAAGCCTTGGCGCTTATTAGCATGGTTGGGGGCTATTTTGTCTTCTCAGGTTTCATGCATGGATGGGGCGCAGCCCTAGCCGATGTGCCGCATAACATCATGCAAAACCTTGTCGGGGCAGTCCTTGGCTATGGCCTCTACCGCCTCTTGGTTGCCGCAAAAGTCGTGGAGGCCTAGTCAGATGGATCTTGCAAAACTCTCTCAGGAAACAAAGCTGATCTTAGACGATATTCTGGAGCGTAGTGCCATTCAAAAAGGACAGATTTTTGTCCTTGGCCTGTCGTCCAGTGAGGTTGCTGGCGGTGTCATCGGTAAGGCCTCGAGTCGTGAAATCGGTCAGATTATCGTCAAAACGATACTAGACGAGTTGACCCCGCGTGGTATCTATCTAGCCGTCCAAGGCTGTGAGCACCTCAACCGTGCCCTAGTCGTTGAGCGGGAATTGGCCCTCCAAAAAGACCTGGAAATCGTCAATGTCCTGCCTAGCCTGCATGCCGGAGGCAGTGGCCAGTTGGCGGCTTTTGACTACATGATTGATCCGGTTGAAGTGGAGTTTATCACCGCTCACACAGGCCTTGATATTGGCGACACCGCTATTGGCATGCACATTAAGCACGTCCAAGTGCCGCTAAGGCCGATTCAGCGCGAATTAGGTGGTGCCCATGTGACCGCCTTGACCACCCGTCCCAAACTGATTGGCGGCGCGCGGGCAACTTATGTTGAAGATCACATTCGGAAGTTATAAAAGAAAGGAAGCAGTGCCTTCCTTTTTCGATTGTAGACAAGAGATTTGTTTTTTTATTTCGTAAAAAAACAGTGGAAAAACTTTGATTTTTCGATACTTTATGATAGAATTGTTAGGAATGACAATAAAATTTTAAGGAGAATGACGTAATGTCTGTATCATTTGAAACAAAAGAAACAAACCGCGGTGTGTTAACATTTACCATTGCCCAAGACGCAATCAAACCAGAATTGGACCGCGTATTTAATAAAGTAAAGAAAAGCATTAACGTACCAGGTTTCCGTAAAGGTCACTTGCCACGTGCTGTCTTCAACCAAAAATTTGGTGAAGAAGCTTTATACGAAGATGCAGTCAATGCCTTGTTGCCAGCAGCTTATGAAGCAGCTGTCAAAGAAGCAGGTCTTGAAGTAGTTGCACAACCAAAAATTGATGTGGTATCAATGGAAAAAGGCCAAGACTGGGTTATCAACGCTGAAGTGGTGACAAAACCAGAAGTAAAATTGGGGGACTACAAAAACCTTGAAGTATCTGTCTCAGCTTCAAAAGAAGTATCAGACGAAGATGTGGATGCTAAAATTGAACGCGAACGCAATAACTTGGCAGAATTAGTGATCAAAGAAGATGCTGCAGCAAACGGCGACACAGTTGTAATTGACTTCGTTGGTTCTGTTGACGGTGTTGAATTTGACGGTGGAAAAGGCGAAAACTATTCACTTGAATTGGGTTCAGGTCAATTTATCCCAGGTTTTGAAGAGCAATTGGTTGGCAGCAAAGCTGGTGAAACTGTTGAAGTGAATGTAACCTTCCCAGAAGATTACCAAGCAGCAGACTTGGCTGGTAAAGCAGCTCTCTTTGTAACAACTGTTCATGAAGTAAAAGCAAAAGAAGTACCAGCTCTTGATGACGAATTAGCAAAAGACATCGATGAAGAAGTGGAAACACTGGATGAGTTGAAAGCGAAATACCGCAAAGAGTTAGAAGCAGCTAAAGAAGTTGCATTTGATGATGAAGTAGAAGCTGCAGCCATTGAATTGGCCGTAGAAAATGCTGAAATCGTAGACCTTCCAGGTGAAATGGTCCATGAAGAAGTACACCGTTCTATGAACGAATTCTTGGGCGGAATGCAACAACAAGGTATCTCGCCAGATATGTACTTCCAAATCACTGGAACAACTCGCGAAGATTTACACAAACAACACGAAGCTGATGCGGACAAACGCGTGAAGACAAACCTTGTTATTGAAGCTATTGCAAAAGCAGAAGGTTTTGAAGCAAGCCAAGACGAAGTTGAAAAAGAAATTGCAGAATTGGCTGCAAACTACAACATGGAAGTGGAACAAGTTCGTTCACTCCTTTCAGCAGACATGTTGCAACATGATATTGCTGTGAAAAAAGCAGTTGAGTTGATTACAAGCACAGCAACTGTAAAATAAGTCTAAATTTGTTGTCTCACTAAAAGAGTGACCAAAACCATTTCGAGAGGTGTTTTGATGCAATTACAAGATGTTATGACCATTTTGCAGGACATGGACGCGGCAGTATTTGCGACTGTTGATGAAGATGGGAATCCCCATGCACGTTTTATGTATATTGGTGTTGCCAATGAGCATGGTTTGTTCTTTATGACTGGTAAGGACACTTCTTGCTATCAGCAATTAATGGCCAATAATCAAGTTGCTGTCACAGCCATGTTGAAACAGGACTATTTGATTCAAGTCATCCGAATGGAAGGTAAGGCCAAACCAGTTGGAGAGGACTATTTAAAACAACTCTTGGAAGAGAATCCTTACGTGGATTATGTTTATCCAGATGAGACAGCTAAAGAAACAATTCAAGTTTTTCATTTATACGAAGGAGATTGCTTTTACCAGAGTTTGACGCAAGGCCACCGCTATGAGTTTAGTTTTGGTAAAAAATAGACGATAACGAATGAAAAGAGCAACTGCTCTTTTCATTTGTTTTTGTTAGAAAATAAATTTCTTTGACTAATTGCTAAAATTAGCGTAAAATAGTAAGGAAAGACATAAAAGGAGAAAAACCTTGGAATTAAACGTATTTGCAGGTCAAGAAAAAAGCGAATTGTCCATGATTGAAGTAGCACGTGCTATTTTAGAAGAACGTGGACGTGACAATGAAATGTACTTCAATGATTTGGTGAACGAAATCCAAAACTATCTTGGTCGTAGTAACAGCGAGATTCGTGAAGCTCTTCCGATTTTTTATTCAGATTTGAATGTGGATGGTAGCTTTATTCCTCTTGGCGAAAACAAGTGGGGCCTTCGTTCGTGGTATGCGGTTGATGAAATTGATGAAGAAGTTATCACTCTTGAAGAAGACGATGATGATGCGCCAAAACGCAAGAAAAAACGTGTGAACGCCTTTATGGATGGAGATGAAGATGCTATTGATTATGGCAATGATGACCCAGAAGATGAAGACGACTACGAAGATTCTGCGGTGGATTCAACCTATGATGAAGAGAATCCAGATGATGAAAAGGATGAAGTGGAGTCTTACGATTCTGAAATCAATGAAATTATCCCTGATGATGAATTAGGAGATGAGGAAGTTGAATTGAATGAAGAAGATGATGATTTTTCTGATGATGAAGAAAATCTCGACGAAGATTGAATATAAAAAAGTTTCCTAAATGTAAATAGGAGACTTTTTCTATTTTCATATTATTTCAAATGAAAAAGAATGATACAAAAGTATTGACAAAGATATGAAAATAATGGTATACTATTTCTTGTGTTAAGCGGGAATGGCGGAATTGGCAGACGCGCAGGACTAAGGATCCTGTGACCGCTTTAGGTCGTGAGGGTTCAAGTCCCTCTTTCCGCATCGTAAAAAAAGACAGGTTAAAGAAGCCTGTTTTTTTTGTGTCTTGACGTTATTAGAATGATTCTAATCAAATTAAAATTATCAGAAAACTTTAATGTTCTGTTGATTTTTGATCTAGATTTTGATATGTTAGTAATTGAACAAAGTAAACAGGGGAGGTGTCTTGTATTCAAAAAAAAAATTTTTGGTTGTATCTTGTATTGTTTATCGTTTTGAGTCTTCTTTCTCTGACCATTGGAGCTAGTCGTTCATTTTCTTGGCAGGGACTATTGCAAGGAGATTCAGGAGTGTGGCTTGTTTTTCAAACATCTCGTCTTCCAAGGACACTTAGTATTGTTCTTGCTGGTTCAAGTATGGCAGTGGCAGGACTCTTGATGCAGACCATGACGCAAAATGCTTTTGCAGCCCCGTCTACAACTGGAACAGTAGAAGCAGCGCAATTTGGAATGCTACTGAGTCTATTTGTTTTTCCGCAAGCTAGTTTGATGCAAAAAATGGTCTTCTCCTTTGTCACCGCAATTGTATTAACCCTTGTATTTTTAAAGATGATGAAGGAATTGTCGGCTAAAGAACAATGGGTCTTACCACTTGTCGGATTAGTGTATAGCGGCATTATTGGCTCAGTGGCTAGTATAGTGGCTTATCATTTCAATTTGGTGCAATCCCTATCATCTTGGCTTCAAGGGTCTTTTTCAATGGTTCAAACGCACCAGTATGAATGGTTATTTTTGAATGTGGTGATCTTAATCTTAACCTGGGCTTTATCTGGCAGTTTTAGCCTCATGGCTTTGGGGGAGGATTCCAGCCGTATCCTGGGATTGCCTTATGACCGTTATAAGGGATTGGTTGTTGTACTGATTTCATTGACAACCAGTGTTACGGTCATTACAGTTGGATCCCTGCCATTTTTAGGCGTTGTTGTTCCCAATCTGATCCGTCTCTATCATGGTGATTATTTAACAAAAACAGTAGGATTAACAGCTTTGTGTGGTGCTATTTTGGTTCTTTTGTGTGATATTCTTGCCCGCCTTGTGATTGCTCCCTACGAAGTGTCTGTGAGCCTAATTTTGGGTGTTTTAGGCAGTTTCATCTTCATTGTCTTATTATGGAAGGGGCGCGTCTATGCATAGGGATAAGTCAACCGTCATAAGATTATGTGCATTGTTGAGTGTAGGGATCCTTCTATCAATGGTCTTGTACTTGTTTCCAATTGGTAGGCCTGTTACAAGTTATATCTTAAAATCAAGAGGTCAAAAGTTAGTTGCCTATTTACTCGTTGCAACAGGTATCTCCTTTTCGAGTATTAGTTTTCAAACCATCGTAGGGAATCGTTTTTTAACACCTGGTGTCTTAGGGCTTGAAACGGTTTATGTCTTATTACAAACGATTCTTTATTGGGGCTCTTTTCGGTTGGTTGGTGCGATTTCCTTACATCCCATCGTAGAGTGTATGATTCTGATTGGGATTCAATCTCTCTTTTTTCTATTATTGCAACCGAGCTTGAAAACCTTGTTAAATAAGGGACTGATGCTGGTGTTGCTTATTTGTATGTCATTGGGAACCTTGTTGCGAAGTTTGGCTACTTTTATCCAAGTCACGATGGATCCAAATGAATATGACCAGTTGCAATCAAAGTTGTTTCCGAGCTTTCAACGGATGAATAGTGAGATTTTAGGATTTAGCATCTTGTTTTTGATCTTATTGATTGGATTGCTATGGAGAAAAGCTCCTGTGCTGGATGTCCTTCATTTAGGGAGTGAAACAGCGACGATTTTAGGAGTGGAAGTTGTTAAAGAAGAACGATTGATCTTATGGTATATCGCGATGATTGTAGCGACCGTTACGGCGATTGTCGGACCGCTCAGCTATTTAGGATTTTTAGTTTCAAATGTCACTTATCGCCTGCTCAATAGTTACCGACACCGTGAATTATTTGTCCTAGCCAGCCTATTAGGTTTTCTGGTTTTGTTATCCGGGCAATTTATAGTAGAACGGTTTCTAGGCTACCGCTTGAATATTAGCATGATTGTGGAGCTGATTGGTGGGATGGTTTTCTTTTATTTGATTTTTAGGGAGAAAAAACGGTTATGAAATTAGAATCGGTTGAAAAACACTTTCGTGAAGAAACTGTTTTGCGCCATATTTCCTTAGATATTCCACCTGCCAATTTGACTGCTTTTATTGGGCCAAATGGCGCTGGAAAATCAACCCTTGTTAATATTATGAGCCGTCTCTTGCCTAAGGACAAAGGGCAACTTTGGATCAAAGGGCAGGAAATCGAAGCATGGGATGACAAGGAATTAGCAAAGGAGCTCTCTCTTTTGAAGCAATCCCAATACTACCAAGTCAAATTACGAGTGGAGGAGTTGGTGGCCTTTGGGCGTTTTCCTTATAGTGGAAATACTCTCGGAAAAGAAGATGAGTTGAAAATTAATCAAGCTATTTCTTATATGGAGCTAGAAACTCTCAGAAATCGGTATATTCATACTCTTTCAGGTGGACAACTCCAACGGGTGTTTATCGCCATGGTGCTCGCACAAGATACAGATATTATTCTTCTGGACGAGCCGCTGAACAATTTAGATATGAAACAAAGTATGGCTATGATGACAATTCTTCGGAAATTAGTAGATGAATTGGGAAAAACAGTGGTCATTGTGATTCACGATATCAATATTGCAAGTCGCTATGTTGATTATATGGTGGCCTTTAAAAACGGAGAAATTTTCAAGTCAGGTTTGACCAAGGAAGTGATGACCAAATCCATTTTGGATGAGTTGTATGATATGTCTGTCAATCTTATTGAGGTCGATGGCAAACAAATTTGTATTTATTAAAAAATAGAAAAGGAAGTTTTCAAATGAAAAAAATTGTAAAATATGTCGGTATGTTGCTGGTAACTACTTTTGCAGCGGTTGTGTTAATCGCTTGTGCAAATCAAAAAACAACGGATTCAACAGCAGATTCTAGCAAATCAACGACTAAGGCTGTCAGTGAAGTCACTATTGGAGATGTAACAGTTCCTGTCAATCCTAAAAAAGTGGTCACCTTTGACTTGGGTGCAGCAGACACGATTCGTGCCTTGGGAAAGGAAAAAACAATTGTTGGGTTACCAACCCAAGGGTTGCCCGCCTATCTATCAGACTTATCGGATCGTGAAAGTGTTGGAAATATGAAGGAACCAGATTTGGAAGCTGTTGCTGCTTTGGAGCCGGATTTGATCATTGCTTCAGGTCGTACAGTCGACTATATGGAACAATTCAGTGAGATTGCACCAACCATCATTTTTGAAACCAATAATGCAGATTATTGGACTTCCGTGAAGACAAATATTCAAACTCTTGCGAGCGTTTATGGTGAAGATGCCATAGCGGAGGCCGAAAAACAATTGGCGGCTTTAGATAGCCAGATTTCATCCATTGCAGCTGCTAACGAAAAATCAGATCAGAAAGCATTGGCCATGGTCTTAAATGAGGGCAATATGGCTATCAATGGAGCCAATTCGCGTTTTGCCTTTCTATACCAAACGCTCGGCTTCCATCCGACAGATGCTAAAATTGAAGAATCACGCCATGGGCAAGAAATCAGTTTTGAAGGAATTAGTGAAATCAATCCAGATTTGATTTTTGTCTTAAATCGTACACTGGCTATCGGTGGTGACAATTCAAGCAACGAATCCCTGTTGCAAAATGAATTGGTACAAGCCACAAATGCTGGGAAAAATAATGGTATTGTGAACTTAACATCTGATTTATGGTACCTCAGTGGTGGAGGTTTAGAATCCTCACAATTGATGATTGATGATGTGAAAGATATTGTAAAATAAGAAAAGGCGACCTAGTCGTCTTTTTTTGAGTTTAAACAGAGCAGATTTTCAGTAAGTTTCAAAATTCACTAGCATTTTGAATGAAAAAGTGGTAAAATAAACTCGTATGGGGTTAAACCCTAAAAAACAATAGGAGGCTACTATAATGCCATTAGTTTCAGCAGAAAAATTTGTCAAAGCAGCTCGTGAAAACGGCTATGCTGTTGGTGGATTTAACACAAACAACCTTGAGTGGACTCAAGCGATCTTGCGTGCAGCAGAAGCAAAACAAGCTCCTGTATTGATCCAAACTTCAATGGGTGCAGCAAAATACATGGGTGGTTACAAAACAGCTCGTAACCTGATTGCAAACTTGATTGAATCAATGAACATCACTGTTCCAGTTGCAATCCATCTTGACCATGGTCACTACGAAGACTCTCTTGAGTGTATCGAAGTTGGCTATACTTCTATCATGTTTGACGGTTCACACCTTCCAGTTGAAGAAAACTTAGAAAAAGCGCGTGAAGTTGTTGCTTTGGCTCATTCTAAAGGTATCTCAGTAGAAGCTGAAGTTGGTACTATCGGTGGTGAAGAAGATGGTATCGTTGGTAAAGGTGAATTGGCACCAATCGAAGATGCAATCGCAATGGTTGAAACTGGTATTGACTTCTTGGCAGCTGGTATCGGTAACATCCACGGTCCATACCCAGAAAACTGGGAAGGTCTTGACCTTGAGCACTTGAAGAAATTGACAGAAGCAATTCCTGGAACTCCAATCGTATTGCACGGTGGTTCAGGTATTCCTGATGAGCAAATCCAAGAAGCTATCCGTCTTGGTGTTGCGAAAGTTAACGTAAACACTGAAGGACAAATCGCCTTCACTGAAGCAACTCTTAAATTTGCTGCAGACTACTCAGCAAACAAAGCAGAATACGACAAGAAAAAACTCTTCGACCCACGTAAATTCCTTGCTGACGGTGTAAAAGCTGTTCAAGACATGGTTGAAGAACGCATCGATGTATTCGGTTCAGCAAACAAAGCATAATTTCTGCTGAAACATTATTGAACAGAGGGTTTATCCGAAAGGGTAAGCCTTTTTAGTATGATTTTGCCCCCGATTTGCCCCCGAATGACATTACAGATCTTTGTGTGTTCATTTATATAGTGCAAACAAAGCTTAATTTTTGTTGAAACATTATTGAACAGAGGGTTTATCCGAAAGGGTAAGCCTTTTTTTTGCAATTGTGTTCCCTTTCTTTTTTTGCGAAGTTTTCATTTAGAGTAGAGAAACAGATTTAGTTCCCATATCAGTGGATAAAATGTTTTAAGTTTTTCATTTACTCTAAAAAAATGACTATAATCAGAAGAGACTAAAGAAAGAAAAGCAACAATATGTAGGTTTTTAGAACTACGATATATGAGTTTTTGTGTGTTTGAAATGACCTTTTTTAATATTGTATTTATTAGAGAGAACTCTCTTAATTTTTTAGGAATCAAAAGCATCTGGATCGTTTTTCTGATAGGTTTTATCAGCCTTATATGCTATATTATTTTGAATCTCTTGGGAAAAAATGACCTCGATTTCCTTTTTGTTAAATGGTCTAGCACTTTATTAATCGGAGTAGCGTTGTTGTCTCCTGTGCTTGTTCCTGTTTATGCTGAAGAAAATGGAGTATCTGTACCAGCTAGTGAAGTAGTTATTGCTGAAGAAACTCAACAACTGCAAGAACAATTGGTTCAAGAAAAAGCTCAATTGGATGCTATCAAAGAAGAGGTTCGTGGTACAGATTATGAACAACAAGTTAATACAGCTGTAAGAGCAGTTGAGAAAATAGAAGTACAATTGCGTGCTAACCCTAATACAATTTATGATTTGGATTCGATTGGTGCTCGAATAGAAGCGTTGACGCATGTGATTGAGGCGATTACTTTCTCAACAAACAATTTATCAAATAAAGTACGTCAAGCAAATCTTGATATGGGATTTGGTATTACAAGACTAGTGCTTCGTATAGCCGATCCGTTTGCATCAGTAGATTCTATTAAAGCTCAGGTAGAAGCGGTTAAGAACTTGCAACAAGCAGTTTTAGCCTACCCTGATTTGCAACCGACTGATAAGGCGACAATTTATACAAAATCTAAATTAGATAAAGCGATTTGGAACACGCGTTTTAGAAGAGATAAGGAAGTCTTACCTGTGAAGAGTTTCCAAGTTTACCATGCTTTAAACAAGGCAATTACACATGCTGTTGGCGTACAATTGAATCCAAATACGACTGTTGAGCAGGTTGATCATGAAATTATCGCCTTAGAGACTGCTTTACAAACAGCCTTGCAGTAAATCGATTCTTTTGATATATTCGTTCATATAGAATAAAAAGATAGATAATAAGAAGAACAGTAGAGAAATGGAGCTCTGCTGTTCTTTTGCTGAGTACCACCCAAAAGACGATGCTAAAAGTGTAGGAATAAAACGATAGATTTCATTTTGACTGGTAAACGAATGCCGTTTCAATATGGCTGGAATTTTGTTATAATAAAAAAATGGAAAAAGAACAATTTGAACAAAACCGTGTAGGTTACGGTTTGGGAACAACGATTGCCATGATTGTTGGCATCGTTATTGGATCGGGGATTTATTTTAAGGCAGATGATATTTTAAGTTTTGCAGGCGGGAGTGTTCTTTTGGGAATGGCCATTATTATGCTAGGCTCGTTTGCGATTGTATTTGGGAGTTTATCGTTATCAGAGTTGGCTTTGCGTCATTCTGATAGTGGTGGGATTTTTCATTATTATGCTCATTATATTCACCCTGGGCTGGCGACTGCACTGGGCTTATTTACGGCTTATATCTATCTTCCGACAGTGATTGCAGTTGTTGTTTGGGTTGCTGCGGCTTATACTTTAGGAAGTCAATCGACACTTGAAGCCCAGGTAAGTTTAGCAGCGATTTATCTGCTGGTTTTGACCATATTAAATATTTTTTCAAAAGTGTTGGCTGGACGATTCCAAAGTTTATCGACTGTGATCAAGGTTGTCCCGCTGGTGATTATTGCCTGTGTTGGCATATTTGGGCAAAATACACAGGAGGCGGTTCTGACTTCGATTCCTAATGATATAGGGGTTAGTTGGCTATCTGGCTTAGTTCCGTTGTATTTTGCCTATGATGGCTGGACCATCGTAGCAAGTATTGCGCCTGAAATCAAACAACCACGGAAAAATCTTCCCTTAGCCTTTTTGGTGGGGCCCTTACTTATTTTAAGTTTGTACTTGGCTTTCTTTTATGGACTAAATGCGATTCTAGGGCCTTCTGTTATTTTAAAAGCTGGAAACGATGCTGTGCCGATGGCTATGCAACTGTTATATGGAAAAACAGCTAGTCGCCTTCTTTTGGTTGTGATTATTATTTCGGTTTTAGGGGTCTCCAACGGAATGTTGTTAGGAGCGATGCGTCTTCCACAAGCTTTTGCTGAAAGGGGTTGGATAAAGAATCAATCCTTCTCACAGATTCATTTAAAATACCAACTATCAATCCCTGCGAGTGTCTCTGTGGCAGTTGTGACCTTGTTTTGGCTATTCATTCATTATTTGGCGATGAAATTTCAGTTGTTGCCTGGTAGTGATATTAGTGAAATCACCATTGTCTTTAACAATATTAGTTTTATTATTTTGTACGTCATCGTGTTGCGATTGTGTTTAAAGGGTGAAATTACTAATAGAATAACAGGTTTAATAGCTCCTGTTTTTGCAATTTTATCGGCGCTGATATTGTTAGTTGGAGCCCTGCTGACAAATTTACAAATGGTTAGCCTCTTCTTTGGTTTTTGTTTGGTATTTTGTTTACTAGCATATCTTTTTAACCGGAAAACAAGCAAATAAAGGAATTTAAAGTTTTTGTATTAGAGAAAGAATTGAAAATCATAATCTTTTCCTATTGCAAATCGAATGTCTTTTTGGTAGAATAGATAAGTATGTGGTGCTAGCACATCCTTAACAAACTACGTAGGAGGAAACACAAATGGCTAAAGTATGTTACTTTACAGGTCGTAAGACTGTATCAGGAAACAACCGTTCACACGCGATGAACCAAACAAAACGTACTGTTAAACCAAATCTTCAAAAAGTTACTGTTTTGATCGATGGTAAACCTAAAAAAGTTTGGGCTTCAGCTCGTGCATTGAAATCAGGCAAAGTTGAACGTGTATAAGAAAAAGCCTCGGGCTTTTTTTTTGTAGTTATAAAGGTTTGGCGGTTCGGTTGTAACAGCTTCTTTTTTACACCAGCATGAATTTGTGATAAAATAGAGTGATAAAACTATTTGAGGTAACAAAATATGACTGTTAAAATGAATACAAAAGACGGCCAAATTGAATTGACAGATGACGTCATTGCTACCGTTGTTGGTGGTGCTGCAACGGAGATTTTCGGTGTAGTCGGCATGGCAAGTAAAGCAGCCATTAAAGATAACTTCCAAGCCCTCTTGCGAAAAGAAAACTATTCTAAAGGGGTTGTTGTAAAAACAACAGCAGACGGATCGATTGCAGTGGATGTTTATACTGTGATGAGCTATGGAGTGAAGATCTCAGAAGTTTCTCGTAATATTCAAGAGCGAGTGAAATTTAATTTGGAGAACCAATTGGGCATCACGGCTGATGCGGTCAATGTTTATATCCAAAATATTAAAGTTGTAGGAGAATAATTGTGTCTAAAATTACTACCAGTTTATTTCAAGAAATGGTGCAGGCGGCTTCTGACCGTTTAAATAAACAAGCTGAATATGTAAACTCGTTGAACGTCTTTCCCGTTCCAGATGGCGATACCGGTACCAATATGGGAATGACCATTACAAACGGTGCCAAGGAGGTTGCGGACCGTCCTGCTGATACCGTTGGTCAAGTGGGCCAGATTCTTTCAAAAGGTCTCTTGATGGGAGCTCGTGGAAACTCAGGAGTTATTACGTCTCAATTATTTCGTGGATTTGGTCAAGCGATTAAAGACAAAGAAGAGTTGGATGGAAAAGACTTGGCGCATGCCTTCCAAAATGGTGTAGAAGTAGCTTATAAGGCTGTTATGAAACCAGTAGAAGGCACCATTTTAACTGTTTCGCGCGGGGCTGCGACAGCTGCTCTTAAAAAAGCAGAAGAAACGGATGATGCCATCGAAGTCATGGAAGCGACCTTGAAAGGTGCAAAACGTGCCCTTGCTAAAACCCCAGACATGCTTCCGGTCTTGAAAGAGGTTGGTGTCGTTGACTCGGGCGGTCAAGGTCTTGTCTATATCTATGAAGGTTTCCTATCTGCTATGACAGGTGAGTACATTTCATCGGAAGACTTCCAAGCAACACCAGCTGTTATGACAGAAATGATTAATGCAGAGCACCACAAATCAGTAGCAGGTCATGTGGCAACTGAAGACATCACCTTCGGTTATTGTACAGAAATCATGGTTGCCCTTCGCCAAGGTCCAACCTATGTTAAAGACTTCGATTACGAAGAATTCCGTAACTACCTCAACGATCTTGGGGACTCATTGCTTGTAGTTAACGATGATGAGATTGTCAAAGTTCATGTGCATACAGAAGATCCAGGTCTTGTTATGCAGGCTGGATTGCAATACGGTAGCTTGGTCAAAGTCAAAGTAGACAACATGCGCAATCAGCATGAAGCACAAGTTGTGAAGGAAGAAACAGGTTTCACACGTCCAGCTGAGCAAAAAGAATATGCCATTATTGCAGTTGCAGCAGGTGACGGTTTGACAGAAATCTTGAAATCACAAGGCGTTGACTTTGTCATTTCAGGGGGACAAACCATGAACCCATCAACAGAAGACTTTGTGAAAGCGATTGATTTGGTGAATGCCCGTAACATTATTATTTTACCAAACAACAAAAATATTTTTATGGCAGCTCAATCGGCAGCAGAAGTGGCAGAAGTAGCTGTGAAAGTCATTGAGACCAGAACAGTTCCACAAGGTTTAACCAGTCTGTTGGCCTTTGATGCAAGTGTGGATATTGAAGCAAACTTTGAAGCCATGACAGCTTCGTTAGCTGATGTAAAAAGTGGTAGTGTGACAACGGCTGTCCGTGATACAACTATTGACGGTTTGGAAATCCATGAAAATGATAATCTCGGTATGGTGGATGGCAAGATCGTGGTTTCCAATCCAGATATGATGGCCACTTTAGAAGCTACTTTTAACAAAATGTTAGATGAAGATAGTGAGATAGTGACCATTTACGTTGGTGAAGACGGTGATGAAGCGCTGGCTCAAGAATTGGCCCAAAACCTAGAAGAAAAATTTGAGGATATTGAAGTAGATATCCACTTGGGTAACCAACCAGTTTATCCATATCTATTCAGTGTTGAATAAATCAAAAAGAAGCTTAACCGCTTCTTTTTTGCTTCTCTAATAGAGATTTCCCTTGCTTTTTAGCTAAGATTCCTGTATAATATTGTTTTGTGAGTATCCCTCACTTACCTGCGCCAAGGAGCGTAGGTCATTAGACCAAAAGGAGGAAATATCAATGGCTAAATACGAAATTCTTTATATCATTCGTCCAAACATTGAAGAAGAAGCTAAAAACGCTTTGGTAGCACGCTTTGACTCTATCTTGACTGACAACGGTGCAACTGTTGTTGAATCAAAAGCATGGGAAAAACGTCGTCTTGCATACGAAATCAAAGATTTCCGCGAAGGACTTTACCACATCGTTACTGTTGAAGCAACTGATGACGTCGCTCTTAATGAGTTTGACCGTTTGTCAAAAATCAACACTGACATTCTTCGTCACATGATCGTTAAGCTTGAAGCTTAATTAGAGTAGGTGTTCTATGATCAATAATGTAGTACTAGTAGGTCGTATGACCCGCGATGCAGAGCTTCGTTACACACCCAATAATGTTGCAGTAGCAACGTTTACTTTGGCTGTTAACCGCAATCGGAAGAACCAAAACGGAGAGCGTGAAGCTGACTTCATCAACTGCGTGATTTGGAACCAACCTGCGGAAAACTTGTCAAACTGGGCAAAAAAAGGTGCCTTGATTGGAATTACTGGTCGCATTCAGACTCGTAATTATGAAAACCAACAAGGGCAACGTGTGTATGTAACGGAAATTGTTGCAGACAACTTCCAAATGTTGGAAAGTCGTGCTACACGTGAAGGTGGAGCAGGTGGATCATACAGTCAACCATCAGGTGGTTATGCTGGCGGTTCAACTGGTGGTTTCCAATCACAGTCTTCACAACCACAAACACCAAACTTTGCTCGTGAAGAAAGTCCATTCGGTGGCAATCCGATGGATATTTCAGATGACGATCTACCATTCTAATCAGTGATTAGAAATTGGACAACCAAGAAAATATAAAGAGGAGAAAACACATGGCTCAACAACGTCGTGGCGGATTCAAACGCCGTAAAAAAGTTGATTACATCGCAGCGAACAAAATTGAATATGTTGATTACAAAGATACTGAGCTTCTTAGCCGTTTCATCTCAGAACGTGGCAAAATTTTACCACGTCGTGTGACTGGAACTTCTGCTAAGAACCAACGTAAAGTAACAACAGCAATCAAACGCGCTCGCGTAATGGCTTTGCTACCATTCGTAACAGAAGATTAATCAAAAACCAGCTTTGGCTGGTTTTTTCTTCTGCTAAATTGAAGTACCTTTTAGACCATTGACTAGTGATTATAGAAAAAAGAATCTGGAGCTTAGTCTCCAAATTCTTTTTTAAAGTGTTTACCGTACGGGTTGCATAGCATTGCGGATATTGTATTTTTTCTTTAGGTAATAGCGTACACCAAAGGCTGCTGCTGCTAAAAGAAGCATCGCAAGAGGAGGTAGAATTGGATTGATTGCGACAGGAATCATGGTTGCTAAGAAGAAGATGATGGACCAGATGCTGGTTGCAAGGAGCAAGAGAAGAATGGCTTTCCAAGTTTTGGGGCGTTTTTGGCTGTCTCCCATATGGCGATAGACAAAATGGTACATGAGGTAAATTCCTGCACCTACTCCAAAAGAGATGACAAGGAAAGTCAGGATGCCATAAGGTGTTCCTTGGTTAAATAGATTCATAACTCCATTGACAAAGCCTAACAAGGCCATAATCAGCAGGCTTGCATCCAGCCACATCAACCATGGATTGTCATTTTCTTCGACGATTTGCTCTTTTGGTTCAGGATTGCTAATCTTATTTGCCCATTCACTTGGTGCGCCAAAAGCGCCTCGGGCTGTAATCCCTTTTTTCTGGTTTTCCAGAATAGTTGGCAAAATGTCTTCTAATAATGCCTTGATTTCAGCATCGGATTTGCCGTTGTTGATCAAGGTGGTGGTGGCGATGTGAATAAATTCTTGGTTTTTTTTGGTTAATTCATTTAACTGCATGGTGGTCTCCTATATGGGATAATGGGCTTAAAACCATTTTTTACGAATAAAGTAGAAAGTTAAGAAAAGACTGCTTGCAAAGGCAAAGAGTATGATCAATTCAAAGGCAAATGGGTGGTCGTTAAAGGGGATATCATTGCCTTTAAAGTTCATACCATAGGCCGAGAAAATCATGGTTGGAATCGACAAGACAATGGTTGCAAGCGCCAAGGTCTTCATGATGGTGTTCTGGTTATTGGAAATAATTGAAGCATAAGCTTGGGTCATGGAATTCAAAATGTTTCCATAGATATCTGCCATCTCAATGGCCTGTTGGTTTTCAATCAAGGTATCTTCTAGTAAGTCCTCGTCTTCTTCATATTTGCGAAGAAGGCTAGATGAACTGGCTAATTTTTTAACAATTCGCTCGTTCATTTTGAGGGAGGCTTTAAAGTAGACGATGGTTTTTTCGAGTTCCATGAGGTCGATCAGCTCTTCGTTTCGAGTTGCTTCATGGAGCTGTTGCTCGATCTCTTCACTCTTTCGATCAATGATACGCAGGGCACTCAGATAGAGCTGTGCGTTTCGATAGAGAATTTGGAAAACAAAGCGTGACCGCATGAAGGTATAAAAATTTCTCAGGCGATTGTGGATGAATTGGTCAAAGAGGGGTAACTCCTCCAAACAAGTAGTAATAATCGCATTTTCTGTGAGGATAATTCCTAGAGGAATGGTAACGTAATAGGTTTTGTTGCTACGGTCTTCTAGGATAGGAACGTCGACGATGATGAGTTTGTAATCATCTTCCACCACAATACGAGAGGTTTCTTCCGCATCGAGCGGTGCTCGTAAATCGGTGATATCGATATTGAAGTGTTCTGCCACTTCCATGGATTCGCTCTGGGAGGGGTTGACCAAGTTAATCCATGTACCCGGTTCAAAGGTCTGGATTTCTTCTAAATCAGTCAGTGTAGATAGAAAAATCTGTCTCATACAATGCTCCTCCTTGGCTTATTTTACGCATTTTGGCGTACCTCTTATTATATCAAAAAGCACTCCAAAGGAAAAGGTTTTTGCGAAAATATGGTATAATTGAACGTACATTGAAAGGAAAGTTTTTTCAGTCTATGGCCTATTGAGGTCAAGCAGAGCTTCTACTGCAGAAAGGCTGGTAAACTTTTGGGAAGAATCATGCAAGATACCATTAAAATACATGGAGCGAGAGCTCATAATTTAAAAAATATTGATGTGGCGATTCCACGAGATAAATTGGTCGTGGTCACTGGTTTGTCTGGCTCAGGGAAATCCAGCTTGGCTTTTGATACGCTCTATGCCGAAGGACAAAGACGTTACGTTGAAAGCCTGTCAGCTTATGCCCGTCAATTTTTGGGCAATATGGACAAGCCAGATGTGGATTCGATTGAGGGCTTGAGTCCAGCCATTTCCATTGATCAAAAAACAACGTCAAAAAATCCCCGATCAACGGTTGGAACAGCAACGGAAATCAACGATTACCTCCGCCTCCTATATGCTCGAGTGGGGAAACCCTACTGTGTAAACGGACATGGTGAAATTGCGGCCTCATCCGTTGAACAAATAGTAGATGAAGTGCTGGAATTGCCAGAACGCCAACGCCTACAAGTACTGGCTCCGATTGTCCGTAAGAAAAAAGGTCAGTTTAAAACCCTTTTTGAGAAAGTACAGAAGGATGGCTATGTCCGTGTGCGGGTTGACGGCGAAGTGTATGATGTTACCGAAGTGCCGGAGTTGTCTAAAAGCAAGCAGCACGATATTGAAGTCGTTATTGATCGGATTGTGATTAAAGACGGGATTCGGAGTCGCTTATTTGATTCGATTGAGGCTGCTCTTCGGATTGCAGATGGCTATGTGCTGATTGATACCATGGATGACAAGGAACTCTTGTATTCAGAGCATTACGCCTGTCCAGTCTGCGGATTTACCATTCCAGAATTGGAACCCCGCCTCTTCTCCTTTAATGCCCCTTTTGGTTCTTGTTCCGAGTGCGATGGCTTGGGAATGAAGTTAGAGGTCGATTTGGATTTGGTGATTCCTGATGCGAAAAAGACCTTGCGAGAAGGAGCATTGGCGCCTTGGAATCCGATTTCGTCTAATTACTACCCGCAGATGTTGGAACAGGCCATGGCCCAGTTTGGAGTTAACATGGACCAACCCTTTAAGTCTTTATCCCAAGAAGAACAAGACTTGATTCTCTATGGATCAGATGGCAAGGAATTCCATTTTCATTATGAAAATGAATTTGGTGGTGTTCGAGACATCGATATTCCATTTGAGGGGATTGTTCCCAATATTGAACGCCGCTACAAGGAAACCAATAGTGATTACACCCGCAATGTTATGCGGACCTATATGAATGAACTGACCTGCGCAACCTGCCACGGCTACCGTCTCAACGACCAGGCTTTGGCCGTTCGAGTAGGAGGAGAAGAAGGTTTTCACTTGGGGCAAGTCTCTGATTTATCAGTGGCCGATCACCTGCTTTACCTTGATGCTCTGGAGTTGTCCAAGAATGATGCGACCATTGCAACACCGATTTTAAAAGAGATCAAGGACCGCTTGTCTTTCTTGAACAATGTAGGCTTGAATTACTTGACCTTATCGCGTGCAGCAGGGACGCTTTCTGGTGGAGAAAGCCAGCGGATTCGCTTGGCAACACAAATCGGGTCTAATCTTTCAGGTGTTCTCTATATATTGGATGAACCTTCTATCGGACTGCACCAGCGAGACAATGACCGCCTGATTGCCAGTCTGAAAAAGATGCGAGACTTGGGCAATACCCTGATTGTGGTGGAACACGATGAAGACACGATGAGAGAGGCGGATTACCTGATTGATATGGGGCCGGGTGCAGGCGTTTTTGGTGGCGAAGTGGTGGCAGCAGGAACACCGAAACAGGTTGCCAAAAACAAGAAGTCTATTACCGGACAATACCTGGCTGGTAAGCGGGAAATCCCTGTTCCTTTGGAGCGTCGAATCGGAAACGGACGTTTTCTCGAAGTGGTGGGTGCCAAGGAAAACAATCTCCAAGACATCACCGTTCGCTTCCCACTTGGGAAGTTTATTGCTGTAACAGGTGTGTCTGGTTCTGGGAAATCAACCTTGGTCAATGCGATCTTGAAAAAAGCCGTTGCCCAAAAACTCAACAAGAATTCTGAAAAACCTGGCAAACACAAAGTGGTTAATGGAATTGAACACTTGGATCGTTTGATTGATATTGACCAAAGTCCAATTGGCCGCACACCACGTTCCAATCCAGCAACCTACACAGGTGTCTTTGATGACATTCGTGATCTCTTTGCCAAGACCAATGAAGCCAAGGTTCGTGGTTATAAGAAGGGGCGTTTCTCCTTTAATGTCAAAGGTGGCCGCTGTGAAGCTTGTAGCGGTGATGGGATCATCAAGATTGAAATGCATTTTTTACCGGACGTGTATGTTCCTTGTGAAGTCTGCCACGGTACGCGCTACAATTCCGAGACCTTGGAAGTGCATTACAAGGAAAAAAATATCGCTCAAGTCTTGGATATGACGGTAAATGATGCTGTTGAGTTTTTCAAACACATTCCGAAAATTGAACGCAAAATTCGGACCATTCAGGACGTTGGATTGGGATACGTTACCTTGGGTCAGCCTGCAACCACCCTATCTGGGGGCGAAGCTCAACGGATGAAGTTGGCTTCTGAATTGCACAAGCGTTCGACCGGCAAGAGTCTCTATATCCTAGACGAGCCGACAACGGGTCTTCACACAGAAGACATCGCCCAGCTCTTAACGGTCTTGACACGCTTTGTGGATGATGGCAATACCGTTTTGGTGATTGAACACAATTTGGATGTGATCAAAACGGCCGACCATGTTATAGATTTGGGGCCGGAAGGCGGTGTTGGTGGCGGTACCATTGTTGCGACCGGTACACCAGAAGAAGTCGCCAACCATCCTGATAGTTTTACAGGCCAGTATTTGAAGAGCAAACTAAAAAACCGATCTTAAGATTGGTTTTTTCTTCTCTCGCAATTTCATTTTTTTCATGCTAAAATAAGAGTAATCTATTTTCTGGAGGCAAGAATGACAAATTATATCGAACAACGGATCAAGCGTTTTGAGGAAAAGTTAGCTGAAACAGCTGTGGATGGTATTTTGGTGACAAACCTAACCAATATTTACTACCTAACAGGATTTCACGGAAGCAATGCGACAGTCTTTATCAGTGATAAACGCCGAATTTTTGTGACGGATTCCCGTTATATTTTGATGGCAAAAGAAATCGTCAAAGGATTTGACATCATTGATAGTCGAGATGAATTGGGAGAAATTGCCAAGGCTATTGCAACAGACAAGATGGAGACAATCGGATTTGACAGTGCAGTTACCTTTCGCTATTACCAACAGTTGCAAGCAACATTCTCGGATTACCAATTGCAACCAATAACCAATTTCGTAGAAGAGTTGCGTCTGATCAAGGATGCCTCTGAGGTTGCGACCATCAAACAGGCTTGTGGCATTTCAGATAAGGCTTTCTTGGATGTCTTGGACTTTATTAAGCCAGGGCAAACAACGGAACTGGAGGTGGCAACCTTCCTCGATTTCCGCATGAGGGAGTACGGAGCATCCAGTATTTCCTTTGATACCATTGCAGCATCAGGTTTCCGTTCTGCCATGCCTCATGGGCGAGCGAGTGACAAGGTCATCTTAGCTGGTGAGTCCTTAACCTTGGACTTTGGCTGTTACTACAACCATTATGTGAGTGACATGACGCGGACTGTTCATGTTGGTCATGTGACCGATGAAGAGCGGGAAATTTACGACATTGTGTTAAGAGCAAATCTGGCTTTGATCGAAAAAGCCAAGGCAGGTCTGTCCTTTATTGATGTTGATGGGATTCCACGAAAGGTGATTGAAGAAGCAGGCTATGGGGCTTATTTTACCCATGGCATTGGCCACGGAATTGGACTAGATGTGCATGAGGAGCCTTTCTTTAGAAAGACTGAAGAAGTGCTTCAGGCTGGTATGGTGATTACGGATGAGCCGGGTATTTACCTGGATGGCAAATACGGCCTTCGGATTGAAGATGACCTCCTCATTACCGAAACAGGCTGTGAAATCTTAACTCATGCACCAAAAGAATTGATTGTGATCTAAGGCAAGTGCTCGAATGAGCACTTTTTTCAATCAAAAGCCAGTTTGTTAAAAGAAGAAAAGATTTGAGAAAAGCCTTTATTTATGGTAAAATAAACCGAATAAATATTTTTTGAAGAGGTAATACTACAATGGTAGATGCAAGTAAATTAAGAGCTGGTATGACGTTTACAACAGATGAAGGTCGTTTGTTGCGTGTCTTGGATGCTAGCCACCACAAACCAGGTAAAGGAAACACCATCATGCGGATGAAATTGCGTGATGTGCGTACTGGTTCAACATTTGATACAACATACCGTCCAGATGAAAAATTTGAACAAGCCATCATCGAAACACGCGGTGCGACATACTTGTACCAAATGGATGACATTGCTTACTTTATGGATACTGAAAGCTTTGAGCAATACGAAATCCCAACGGTTAATGTAGAAGAAGAGCTGAAATTCATTCTTGAAAACTCAGAAGTGAAAATCCAATTCTTTGGTGAGGAAGTGATCGGTGTGACGGTTCCAACAACCGTTGAATTGACAGTAGTTGAAACGCAACCATCTATCAAGGGTGCAACTGTAACAGGTTCTGGTAAACCAGCAACTCTTGAGACAGGTTTGGTTGTAAACGTTCCTGACTTCATCGAAGCTGGTCAAAAATTAGTGATCAATACAGCTGAAGGAACATACGTATCACGTGCCTAAGAAATGAATGCAGACTAGTTGATTGTAAATGAATTGTGACAAATGGGAAATCTCATTTGCTAGCATGAAAGACAATGAACCGGTCGGTATTCTCCTACTAGAAAGGAACCGATTATGACAACAGAAAATCTTGGTGAAATTGTTATTGCACCGCATGTTTTAGAAGTAATCACAGGTATTGCGTCTGCAAAAGTGGAAGGAGTTCATTCACTTCACAACAAAAATTTGACAGACGGATTATCCAAAGGGGCTCTCAACCGTGGTGTCTATCTTCAAACGGATGAAGAAGGTGTCTTAACTGCGGATATCTATGTTTACCTAGAATACGGTATCAATGTGCCAGCAGTATCAATGGATATCCAACGTGCTGTGAAAACAGCCGTACAAAACTATGCAGATGTGACTGTTTCAGCAGTCAATATCCATGTGGTTGGTATTGTCCCAACTGAAACGCCAAAACCAGAATTGAAAGACTTGTTCGGCGAGGACTTCCTCGATGAAGAATAAACCACAAGATTCTAGAAAACACCTTCGGAAACGAGCTCTTCAAGCCATTGTGTCCTTGGAGTTTGGGCAAGATCCACTACAAGCAGCTCAATTTTCCTATTTGTATGATAGTGAAGTCGAAGCTGAAGTGGAGATTCCACTTTTTCTCTTGCAGTTGGTAACAGGTGTTTACGAACACAAGGATGCCTTAGATGCCAGCTTGGCGACCCGCTTGAAATCGGGTTGGACCTTGAACCGTCTGACCAATATCGACAAGAGCATCTTGCGTTTGGGTTTGTTTGAAATCCAATACCAGGACGAAACCCCTGACCGTGTTGCGGTCAATGAAGCCATTGAATTGGCCAAAGAATTTTCAGATGAGGCATCTGCTAAATTTATCAATGGGATTTTGACCCACTTTGTAACAGAATAACAACTTAGAGTTCTCTCTAAGTTGTTTTTTGTTTTTCCTTGACAAATAAAATCAATAGGTTTAAAATAAGCATATAACAAAATAAAATATATAAAAAAATAAAACACAAGGAGGGAGTTCGATGCATTTTCCTATATCCTCAACCTTGATCGAATTCTTGATTTTAGCGATTGTTAGCGAGCAAGATTCCTATGGGTATGAGATAAGTCAGACTATTAAGTTGGTCGCCCCCATTCGAGAATCCAGTCTCTATCCTATTTTAAAAAAATTAGAGCAATCGGAACGTGTCACGACATATAGTCAAGAACACCAAGGAAGACAACGGAAATATTATGCTATAACAGAAACTGGTAGAGAGTATCTGTTGTATCTCAAAGAAGAATGGGACAACCATATCGGTATTTTAGCAAACATTATTGAAGGGAGAGTACGGAAATGAAACGCGAAAAGTATTTGATTGCCTTAGCAAGTCATTTAAAAGGGTTATCAAAGTCAGACTATGAAGATACTATGCGGTATTTCACAGAATTATTTGATGATGCTGGTGTTGAGGGAGAACAAGATTTAATGACTAGCTTGGGAGATCCCAAAACTGCTTCAGCTGATGTGATGGAGGACTTGCTGGACAAAAAGGTCGAAGAAGCTCAAACCCATAAGGAAAAACTGGGAGTGATTTGGTTTGCTTTGTTAGCGATTGCGGCAACGCCAGTAGGTCTAATGGTATTGCTTCCCTTGTTGTTACTAGTTGCGACAGGTATCCTTTTGGTTATTTGTTTTTTACTAATGTTGTTTTCTGGTGTTCTTGTTTGCTTACTACTAGGTGGAGCTTTTCTTTGGGAAAGTCTGACGCATTTTCAGACAACAGGGATTCTGTTCTTCAATATCGGTGGTGGCTTGCTCAGTCTAGGTGCTTCCTTCTTACTATTTATACTTGCAATTAAAGCTAGTACATTATCGGGTAAAGGAGTTGTTTTACTGGCACGGCATTTGTATAGAAAGGTGAAGAAAAATGGTTAAATGGCAGAAAAAAGTAGCAGTAATTGGTCTGTTTTGTCTTTTGGCTGGTTTCGTAGCCATTGGCCTTGGTTTGTTGATGGGCGGAGCCAAAGATGTTAAGAGAATTTATATGACTTCGAATGTCAAAGAGGAAATTAAAACCCATGAATTTAAAAATGTGGAACGGTTCGATTTGGATTTATCTGGTCTAAATCTCTTGATTGAGGAAGCGGAAGTTGAGTTTGTAACGGTAGTAGAAACCCAAGTCGAAACAGAATCTTACCAGCTAGGCGATGTGAAAGCGATAAACGAAAAAGGGGTCTTGTCCCTTAAAAACGAGCAAAAACAACAGGTTTCATCTGAGGTTGAAATCAATACAGACATTTTGAGTATTTTGAAAGAGTTTCGAACTTTTCCGGTAGATAAACCATATCCGGTTGTTGTGCAAGTTCCAAAAGGATTGGATTTGAAGGAAGTTCGGCTTCGATTGCATTCAGGTAGTTCACTCAGTACTACAGGGCTCCATATACAGGAGTTGGTATTAGATAGTGTTTCCAACAGTAGTATAACGATTAGCGAAAAGAGCCTCGTTGATTCGATCTCAGGTCAAGTAAATAGCAGCAGTTTCTACTTGAATGAAACTTACATTAAAAGCGGGGAATTGTTCTTTAGAGGAGAAGGGAGTATTGGTCTTTTGGAGAGTCGACTGGAAAATCTCGATCTGGAAGTGGAGGATATTTCCTATATCTATATGATGGAAAATCAGTTAAAAGACAGCCGAATCAAGGTACTTAGTTCAGATGCATATCCCGCTAGTACACTATCTTTGGAGGGAATGGTCTACCTTGGTCAGGTTGAAATTGAAACAAAAAACATTGGCGTGTCGTTATTCGAACTTGAAACATTGGAGCAGACTAGCTTTGATTTAAAAGCAGAAAAAGAAAGAATCATGATTGATGTGAAACAAGTTCCACGTACGGCTATAGAAGATGAGAAGATTTCAACTTATCAATATGATGCAAAAGAATCACAAGCTACCGTTGTGATACGTACAAAAAATGCACCAATTTCTTTAAGAGACATCGGAGAAGAAGATAGTCGTCCAGAGTGGGCATATGATGAAAGTCCAGATTTTAGCCAATTTGAAAAAGAATAAAAGAGATCCAATATTCTAGTAGATAAGGTTGAAGAGGGTTCTGTTTGAGCAGGCGTCTTCAACCTTTTTACAAATCAATGAAAAGGCAACCCTTTTCTGTACAATTTTTATAAAGTGTTTTTTCGTTAAGCGCTCACTCGCTTAGCGATGGGTGTTTGGTAATTGAGACTACCGTGTATGCGATGATGATTCCACCAGTGGACATAGTCCTTGGTTTTAAGGGTTAGTTCTTCAAGTGACTGAAATGTTTCTTGATGAATAAACTCCAGTTTAAAGGAGCGGTAGGTGCCCTCAGCTACCGCATTGTCATAAGGACAGCCAGCTTGACTGAGGGAACGGGTGATGCCAAAGGCTTCCAATACCTCATCAATCAGCTGATTATCAAACTCCTTGCAACGGTCAGAATGAAAAAGATGGACCTTGGTTAAAGCATAAGGAATGCTCTGAATCGCTTGCTTTACGAGTTCTGCAGTCTTCTGCCATCCGACTGACAGACCAATGATTTCACGATTATAGAGGTCAATTATCAAGCAAACATAAGCCCAGCGCTGACCAACACGGACATAGGTCAAATCTGTCACAATTGCTTCCAGTGGTTTTTCTTGGTGGAACTGTCTGGCTAAGCGATTTGGAATAGGGACTTCGTTTTTCCCTTTAGAATGAGGCTTGAAGCTAGACTGCTGGTAAACAGATACGAGATTTAATCGCTTCATTATCCGACGAATGCGACGACGAGATAGAATGATCCCGTCTGAGGCCAGACATTGCTTGATCTTTCGAGCACCGTATCGTGATTTGCTTTCAAGAAAAATCTGCTTCACCTTTTCTTCAAGGTCAGCTTCAGATACTGCCTCCGTGGATTTGTAGTAATAGCTGGAACGCGGGAGATTCAACTAACGACACATAGCTGAAATGTTGTACTTATTCTTGTTAGCAGTGATTATTTCCCTTTTTGTGCCATAATCACTGCTGCTTGCTTTAGGATGTCTAACTGCCTTTCAAGTTCTTTGTTTCGGCTTTCTAAGGGCTATCAGCTCCCGCTGTTCATCTGTAAGATTATCAACCGATTTGAAGGATCCAGTTGTTTTAGCTTGTCTCACCCACTTGTCAAAGGTCGAGGGGGTTAAATCATATTCTTTGATCAGCGCACTTCGTTTCATCCCTGCAGTGTGAAGGTCAACGATTTGTTGTTTAAAGGCATCCGTAAAATGACGGTGTATTTTTCTAGACATAGAATTCTCCTGTTTTCTTTAGTGTAGAATACTTTATAAGACTGTCTAGTTTAGTGTAACCGATTCACAAAAAAACTCTCAGAAAGATCATTAGTGAGCTTTTCTAAGAGTTTTTAGTTGCATTAAACACTCTGTCCAGGTAATAACCGAATGGGCAAGATATAGTCCTTGCTAGTTTTTTGTCTGGCAATTTTTTTGAGCAAGACTTCTACGGTCAGTTGAGCAATTTCTTTTAAGGGTTGCTTGATGGTGGTCAATTGTGGGTAAAAATTCTCAATGAAGTTCGTTCCATCATAGCCAATAATTTTGACATCTTGGGGAATGGACAGTCCCAACTGCTGGGCGATTTTAATGGTTAAGATAGCCGTCAAATCATCCGACACAAAGATACCGTCTGGTTCGTGTTGGGATAAAATGGATTTGATTTCCAATTCTCGCCGCATATTGGACAAGTTGTTTGGGACCTTGATAATGTGTGGGGCAATTCCACTTTGTTTTAAATGGAAGGAAAAACCTAGCTGACGCAATCCTGTTGGAGAATCGGAATTGTCGTTACCTGTGATCATGATCATCTTTTGGCAACCGTGTTTTTCCAAGGTTTGCGCAGCCAATTTGCCACCTTCAAAGTTATCCGATGAAATAATTGGAATGTGTGGGGCCAGGTTTCGGTCAAAGGCAATAATGGGAGCCTCGACCCGCTCGTAATCATCGATTCCCAGGTTGTGACTGGAGGAGATGATACCGTCTACTTGATTGGCTGCCAGCATTTCCAAGTATTCTTTTTCTTTGACAGGATTGTTTTCGCTGTTGCAAATGATGGTTTTGTAGCCCTGTTCGAAGAGGGCAATTTCTAAGTATTCAATCAGCTCTGCATAGAAGATATTGCTGATATTGGGGAAGATCAGTCCAATCAGTTTGGCTGATTTTCCTTGCAAGCTTCGTGCGAAATTATTGGGTTGGTAGCCCAATTCCCGCATGGCAGCCTGGACCTTGTCAATGGTTTTTTGGGATAAGTATCCCTTTTTGTTGATGACCCGAGAGACAGTTGTTGGACTGACTCCAGCAAGGGCTGCAACATCTGTTAATTTAGCGACCATGTGTTCCTTTTAGTTCAAAGTATTGACCAGTAGCGGCACCAGAAAGGATAGAAATTCCTGATTGGCCTTCTTCAGGGAAGACGCGACTAGTAAAGACTTTTTCTCCTTTGTTAATGAAAATTTCGATGATGGATTTGTCAACAAAAATGCGAGCAGTCGTTTCACCAGGCTCCACTTCACAGTGACGAGTCGTTCCAAAGTCAGTAGCATATTGGACACCGGCCTGGCTACGGTCTAAGGTGACAACTCCTTCTTTGGTATCAATGGTGAGACGTAGGCCCTTACCGTTTGCACCTGCAAATAAGACCAAGTCAGTCACATCATTTGCAGGGATAGTCAGTTCCAATTCATAAGAATTGCTTGTTTCTTCTTTTGCAGCAAAGTTTTCTTCTTTGATGCGCAAGTCTTTGATGGCAGCCACAGGATATTGGTAGAGTTTTCCATCTTTGATGGACAATTCTTTAACCAAACTCATAGCACCCTGGTAATCAAATTGGTCGGTCGGGTAGTCAACATCCGGTAAGCCAATCCAACTGACAATTAAGGCACGGCCGTCTGGTGCATTGAACCCTTGTGTGGCATAGGCCTCAAAACCAAAATCCAAATTCAAAATCGGTGATGGGTTGATGAGGCGGGCAGTGTGTGGGTCGAATTGATCGGCTATTTTATAGGTGTTTGGGTAGATATTTTGGTAATCCAGCTCAGCCTTGTCTAACCCTTGTGGGCTATAAAGTAAGACTGGTTTTCCATCCACAAAGACGAGGTTAGGACACTCGATCATATATTCAGATCCAGTTCCCTCAAACTCTAAATTGCCAATGAATTCCCAATTGGTGACGTCATTGTCCATGGCTTGATACAGTTTAATAAAGCCTTGTTTGTCATGGTTTTGTGCACCGACAATGGCGTAAAATTGGCCTTGATAGTCAAAGATTTGTGGATCACGGAAATGCTCAGTCGCATCGGCTGCAGGTGCAATCAAAACGTCGGACATCTTTTCAATGTTCCCGTCTTTGTCCATCCAAGCTCCGATTTGCAAGGGGGTGCGGATCCAATTTTCATCACGGACATTTCCTGTATAAAACAAGAAGAGTTTGCCATCGACTTCGTAAGCAGAACCAGAATAGGCACCGTGGCTATCGTGAGGGTGATCTGGCAACAAGCGGGTCTCAGTTTCGGTAAAATGCACCAAGTCCTCTGATTCGGTGTAGACCCATTGTTTTAAACCGTGGGCCGCGCCAAAAGGCCAGTTTTGGTAAAAGAGGACATATTTTCCGTTAAAGAAAGAAAAACCATTTGGATCGTTTAAAAGACCAGTTTGCGGTTCGATATGGTAGCCAACCCGCCATGGGGATTTGGCAATATTTTCTTGGATTTGTTTTTTTTCAGTCTCGCTCCAGTCGGCATAAGGGCGGTAGCGGACTTCTTGTGATAGATTCATAGATACTCCTCAATCTCGTTTATCTCACTATATATAGTAAACGTTTTCTGTTTAAAAATCAATTGTTTTATGCTAAAAAATAAAATTTCTGCAAAACGTTTGACATAATTTTAAAAAGTGTTATAATGGAAAACGTGGAAAGCAGTGAAAATGCTTTCAAAAAAAGAAAAATAAGGAGATTTTTGCAAAGATGAACAATACAGAAATTGCAAAAAAAGTCATTGATGCCCTTGGTGGTGTAAGCAATGTCAACAGTGTAGCTCACTGTGCGACTCGTCTTCGTGTCATGGTCAAAGATGAAACGTTAATCGACAAGGATGCAGTCGAAAACATTGAAAAAGTACAAGGTGCTTTCTTCAACTCAGGTCAATACCAAATTATCTTTGGTACTGGTACAGTTAACCGTATCTATGATGAAGTGGTCGCACTTGGTTTGCCAACTTCATCAAAAGATGAAATGAAGGCAGAAGCTGCGAAACAAGGAAACTGGTTCCAACGGGCTATTCGTACCTTTGGTGACGTATTTGTCCCAATCATTCCAGCGATCGTAGCAACAGGTCTCTTTATGGGTCTACGTGGCTTACTAGGAGCCTTTCATATCGTCTTGCCAGAAGATTTGAATGTTTATTCTCAAATCTTAACGGATACAGCCTTTATCGTCTTGCCAGCTCTTGTAGTATGGTCTACTTTCCGCGTATTCGGTGGAAACCAAACAATCGGTATCGTACTAGGTATGATGTTGATTTCTGGTTCACTTCCAAACGCATGGGTAGTTGCATCAGGTGGTGATGTAACACCAACGATGTTCTTTGGCTTCATTCCAGTGGTTGGTTTGCAAGGATCTGTTTTGCCAGCCTTTATTATCGGTTTAGTCGGTGCTAAATTTGAGAAGTTTGTTCGCAAATTTGTTCCGGAAGTATTGGACCTCTTGGTAACACCATTTATTACCTTGTTTGTGATGTCGATTCTTGGACTATTTGTTATCGGCCCAATCTTCCACGTTGTTGAAAATTATATCTTGGCTGGTACTCAAGCCCTTCTTCACTTGCCATTTGGATTGGGTGGTTTGATTATTGGTGGGGTGCACCAAGTTATCGTTGTATCCGGTGTTCACCATATCTTTAACTTCTTAGAAGCTCAATTGGTAGCCAATACTGGAGCGAATGCATTTAATGCCATCATCACTGCAGCTATGACAGCCCAAGGTGCAGCAACGGTTGCTGTTGGTGTCAAAACAAAAAATGCCAAATTAAAAGCTCTTGCTTTCCCAGCAGCTCTTTCAGCCTTCCTAGGTATTACTGAGCCTGCTATCTTTGGTGTCAACTTGCGTTTCCGTAAACCATTCCTCTTGTCCTTGGTTGCTGGTGCTATCGGTGGTGCCTTGGCCTCTCTTCTAGGTCTTGCTGGTCTTGGTATGGGTGTTACCATCATTCCTGGTGCAACCTTATATGCAGGTAATGGCCAATTGCCACAATACATCTTGATGGTTGCCGTATCATTTGTTCTTGGTTTTGCCTTGACTTACTTCTTCGGTTACGAAGACGAAGTGACAGAAACAGTTGCAACAGCAGCAACTCCAGTAGCTTCTACAACAGCAGCAGCGCCAACTGCTACAGAAGAAACATTGGTTTCACCATTGTCAGGTGAGATTGTATCTCTTGACAAAGTAAATGACCCTGTCTTTTCTTCAGGAGCAATGGGAAAAGGTTTGGCCATCAAACCAACTGAAGGTGTTGTCTATGCACCTGCAGATGCTGAAGTAACCATTGCCTTTGAAACAGGCCATGCTTATGGTTTGAAAACTGCAACAGGTGCAGAACTCTTGATCCATATCGGTATTGACACCGTGTCAATGAACGGAAATGGTTTTGAAAAATTGGTTGGAGCTGGCCAAACTGTAACGGCTGGTACACCAATTGCTAAGTTCGACGCAGCGAAAATTGCGGCAGCAGGTTTGGACGATACGACTATGGTGATTGTCACAAACACAGCTGATTTCACAACTGTTGAAGGACTTGCACAAGGAACAATTGCACACGGTGCAGATTTCCTTAAAATTGCAAAATAAAAAAACAGAAAAAGGCTGAAAAAGCCTTTTTCTTGTGGTTGTACCTGTGCTATAATAGAGGTAGTAAAAAAGGAGAGATCAAGATGACAAAATTATACGGTAGCTTAGAAGCAGGCGGTACAAAATTTATTTGTGCTGTCGGAGATGAAAATTTTGAAGTAGTGGAAAAAGTCCAGTTTCCAACCGCTACACCTGATGAAGCCATTGCTCAAACAATTGCCTTCTTTAAAAAGCATGAAGAGCAGTTAGCAGGTGTTGCTATTGGTTCATTCGGGCCAATTGATATTGATGAAGCCTCTCCAACGTATGGCTACATCACAACAACTCCAAAACCACATTGGGCCAATGTTGATTTGGTTGGTTCCATTTCAAAAGAGTTCAATGTGCCATTTTACTTTACAACAGACGTTAATAGCTCTGCTTTTGGCGAAGCCTTGGTCCGCAAAGATGTCGATAGCTTAGTTTATTACACCATCGGAACAGGAATTGGTGCAGGAGCCATTCAACGTGGTGAATTTGTCGGTGGTATGGGCCATACAGAGGCAGGTCATGTCTTCGTGGCACCGCATCCAACAGATGTTAAGAATGGTTTCACGGGAGTTTGCCCATTTCATAAGGGTTGTTTAGAAGGAATGGCTGCTGGTCCATCCTTGGAAGCACGGACAGGAATCCGTGGTGAATTGATTGAGGCAGACTCAGAAGTTTGGGATATTCAAGCTTACTATATTGCACAAGCGGCTATTCAAGCGACTCTCTTGTACCGTCCACAAGTGATTGTCTTTGGTGGTGGGGTAATGGCACAAGAACATATGGTGAAACGGGTCCATACTCAGTTTGAAGAATTGCTCAATGGCTATCTTCCTGTGCCTGATTTATCAGAATACATTGTGACACCAGCTGTCCCTGAAAACGGCTCTGCAACTCTTGGAAACTTTGCCCTTGCAAAACAAATTTCAGAATAAGAAAAAAGAGTTTGGAATCTAAGTCTTCCAAGCTCTTTTTATAACAAAATACGCACACTTTGTATATAATTACTGTTTTTTTGAATTTTAAAGAATAAGTAGACAAGGATTTATTGGCTTTTAAAAAAAGGTAGTATACTAATGCATAATTTTAGCTAAAGTTTTTTGTAAATTGATATTATATACGTTAATATTCGTTTTTGTTTGATATAAAAGGAGAAAATGATGAAAAAGATTCAGCTGTTTGGGATACTCGCTTTTTATTGTCTTTGTTGCTCCCCTTTGTCAACACAATCGATAGTTCCTGCTATGAGTTTGTAGCAGTCTTAGGTGTTGAATTTATGAAGTAGCATTATTTTCCAGTAATTTTGCTACTCTTGGTCTTTCTTTTATGGTTCTTTTCACAAAAAATGCGGTAACTTTAAAAAATACTTGTGAAGCGGCCATTCTCTTAATTGTTTTGCATATTTATTCGATTCCGTTTCATGGCATGGTCTATAATACTTCATTTTTCAATCAGATCGCAACTGTTTTTAAAGAAGACTTGGCTGTTGGCTACTACATTAGTTTCTTCCTTCTGATCGGATTAGGACTTTTTCACTATCTTCTTAAGCCAAGAAAACGGTCTTAACAGGGATTTTGGGATAAGACTACACCGACAAGATATGTTCACATTCAAAAGACGATTTCCAAGGGGAACTTCTCTTTTTCTTTGTTGTGATATGTTCTGTCTTGGCAGTAATCATTGGCATGTCCTGTCCCAGTCGCTAGTAGACAAAAAACCTAACGGTTGGAATGAGAAAAGAGTTTGAAGACTCTGTTTCCAAACTCTTTTCGTTATTATTTCGCATGATACAGGCTGACCGGCTTATTGATAGAGACGGATGGAGCCATTTTGACTAAGAATCATGCGATAATAGCTTCGTTGGTTTTGGCTATATTGGTGCAGGAAACCGGCTTTTTCCAGCTCGTTGCCAATTGTCCTTTCTTGGTGTTGGTCAATGCTGACAGTGAGAGCGGCTGTGTAGGCGTAGAGGATTCGAATGGAGGGCAGACGCTCTCCCTCTGGCCAAACACTCAGTGTTGCATCTTCGATGGCAATGATCGGTTTTTCTGATTTATTGACCAAGCGGTATCCTTGTATTGCTTCAACTTGTCGGAAAGAACCGTGGTTGTATAATAGTGTGTCAATTTCGAGTTCCAGTTTATCTCCTGCAATCTCAATCGGTCTTCGAAAAGTATGTAAGGACGTATAGCGACTGGTTTCGAGCCGCGGGCTTATTTGGCTTCAATTACTGGTATCAGCTTCTGTGTTGGATTGGGCTTGAAGCTGGTTCGTTTGGGTAACGGACAACATAATGATTAGAATAGTTGCAATGATTCCATTTAGGGCACTGTTCTTTTTCATAGCAGGGACCTCCTATTGTATCTTGTAAAAAAGAATTTCGTTGCAAGGACTGACAGATTTGTTACGACAAAAGCTGGAGTAAGGGTAAAGTTGTCACCACCAACTAAGACGTGAGAATTAGATGATTTATTTTTTCCGATTTCGAAAACTCATTCCTTTGTTTTCTTTTCATTACAATTTTAGCAAAAGTAAACACGTGAATCAAATATAGAGATGTCACTTAAAAAAGAAAATGCCTACTTAATCTCGAATATTTTGAACCGTGCTCCAATGAAATCAAAAATCAACTTCAACAGTATTGAGTAATGAATGGATCTAGAAAATACTTCTTGATTTTTTAGCAAGATGAAATTGGACTAGGACTATGTGTGAATTGGTAGCAAACCTTGAAATCGAGTAGTAAATATGATACAATAAATCATTGAACTGAAAACAAAATAGGAAGAAAAATATGGCAAGAAATATTCTTCGTTCTCTCATTGAAAATGATAAGGGAGAACTAAAAAAACTAGAAAAAATGGCTGAAAAGGTCATGGCATACGCTGACCAAATGGCAGTTTTGAGTGATGAAGCATTACAAGCAAAGACAGCTGAATTCAAAGAGCGTTACCAAAATGGTGAGACCTTGGACGAATTGCTTTACGAAGCCTTTGCGGTAGTTCGTGAAGCTTCCAAACGTGTATTGCGTCTTTATCCTTATCCTGTGCAAATCATGGGTGGAATCGTCATGCATAATGGGGATGTTCCTGAAATGCGGACCGGTGAAGGAAAAACCTTGACAGCAACCATGCCGGTCTATTTGAATGCTTTGGCTGGTCAAGGTGTTCACGTTGTCACTGTTAATGAATACTTGGCAACTCGTGATGCGACAGAGATGGGAGAGTTGTATTCTTGGCTTGGCTTGTCTGTGGGGATCAACCTAGCAGCCAAATCTTCTTTTGAAAAACGAGAAGCCTACAACTGTGATATCACTTACTCGACGAACTCAGAAATCGGCTTTGACTACCTGCGTGATAACATGGTGGTTCGAGCAGAAGATATGGTACAACGCCCGCTTAACTATGCCTTGGTCGATGAGGTCGATTCGGTCTTGATTGATGAAGCTCGTACACCATTGATTGTATCTGGTCCAACTAGTTCTGAAACCAATCAGCTCTACTTTATGGCAGATAAGTTGGTAAAATCACTGGACAAAGATGACTACATTATCGATGTCTCTTCTAAAACCATTGGCTTGTCAGATTCAGGAATTGACAAGGCTGAAAAATTCTTCAATTTGAAGAATCTCTATGATATTGAAAACGTCGCCTTGACACACTTTATTGACAATGCCCTTCGTGCAAATTACATTATGATTTATGACATTGATTATTTGGTGAACGAAAATCAAGAAGTCATGATTATTGATCCATTTACTGGTCGTACCATGGAAGGTCGCCGTTATTCAGACGGTCTTCACCAAGCGATTGAGGCCAAAGAAGGTGTGCCAGTTCAAAACGAATCCAAAACCAGTGCCTCTATTACCTACCAGAACATGTTCCGTATGTATAAGAAATTGGCAGGTATGACGGGGACAGCAAAAACTGAGGAAGAAGAATTTCGTGAAGTATACAATATGCGCGTGATTCCAATTCCAACTAACAAAGAGATTATCCGTATTGATCACGAAGACTTGTTATATCCAACCTTGCAGTATAAATTCAATGCGGTTGTAGCAGATGTGAAAGCCCGCTATGAAAAGGGACAACCTGTTTTGGTTGGTACAGTGGCTGTTGAAACATCAGACTATCTTTCAAAACGCTTGGTAGAAGCTGGTGTTCCGCATGAAGTCTTAAATGCCAAAAACCATTACCGCGAAGCCCAAATTATTATGAATGCGGGTCAGCGTGGAGCAGTTACGATTGCAACCAACATGGCTGGTCGTGGTACGGATATCAAGCTAGGACATGGTGTGCGTGAACTAGGTGGTTTGTGCGTTATTGGTACAGAACGCCATGAAAGCCGTCGGATTGACAATCAGTTGCGTGGTCGTTCTGGACGTCAAGGGGATCCAGGAGAATCCCAATTCTACATTTCATTTGAGGACGACTTGATGAAACGTTTTGCATCAGAACGCATCAAATCCTTCATGGAGCGGACGCTTTCAGAAGAAGATGCGGTGCTGAAGTCAGGTATGTTGAGTCGTCAAGTAGAGAGCGCTCAAAAACGCGTTGAGGGAAATAACTATGATTCTCGGAAACACGTTTTGCAGTACGATGATGTCATGCGTGAGCAACGAGAAATCATTTACAGTCAGCGTCATGACGTTATTACGTCAGACCGAGATTTAGCTCCAGAGATCAAGAGCATGATCAAACGAACCATTAGTCGTCAAGTAGACAATCATAAGATTGATAAAAGTGACCTGGCTGTGGATGCTATTTTGAACTTTGCACAAACCTGCTTGGTACCAGAAGAGTCGATTTCATTGTCAGATTTGGAAGGGAAAACAGCAACCCAAATCAAAGCAGATTTGATGCAACGAGCAGAAGCTGTCTATGCACAACAGGTTGAAAAATTACGTGACCAGGAACGTGTACAAGAGTTCCAAAAAGTCTTAATTCTCCGTGTGGTAGACAATAAGTGGACAGATCATATCGATGCTATGGATCAGTTGCGCAATGCAGTTAGCTTGCGTGGCTATGCCCAGAATAACCCAATCGTGGAGTACCAATCAGAAGCATTTGTGATGTTTAACGACATGATTGCGGCGATTGAATTTGATGTCACTCGTCTCATGATGAAGGCACAAATCCATGATAACATTGAGCGTGAGCGTGCGACTGGCGAAGCCCATACAACAGCAGTGAAAAATATTGTTCCAGGTCAATTAGCAGGCCAAGAGCCAGCTGTTGATCGGGTTGACCGCAATGAACCTTGCCCATGTGAATCTGGCAAAAAATTTAAAAATTGCCATGGTCGTTAAAAAATAGAAAAGGAATAGGTTGGGAGCTCTTCCTAACCTTTTTTGAAAAGATGATAATAGGACACGGAATTGATCTCCAAGAAATAAAAGCGATTGAAAAAGCGATGCAAAAGCCACGCTTTGCTGAGAAAGTATTAACAAGAGCAGAACAGGACGTATTTGCTTCATTAAACGGAAAACGAAAATTAGAATACATAGCTGGTCGTTGGGCAGCAAAGGAAGCTTTTGCAAAAGCTCTGGGGACTGGGATTGGGAAGCTCCGTTTTCAAGATATTGAAATTTTAAACGATGAAAAAGGAGCTCCGTTTGTTAGTCAGTCGCCCGTTTCCGCAAGGGCATGGATGAGCATTAGTCATTCCGGTTCCTTTGTACAAGCTAGTGTGATTTTGGAGGAAGAAGATGAAAGCAAGTATTCATAGGCCTACTAGGATAAAGGTCGATCTCCCAGCTATTCTTGCCAATATTCAGCAGGTGATGACTAGACTTCCAAAGCAGGCGAAGATTTTTTCAGTTGTAAAAGCCAATGCATATGGACATGGTGTCGAGGCTGTTGCACCGTTTTTGGAGAATGCGGTAGACGGATTTTGTGTCTCGAATTTTGATGAAGCTTTGGAATTGCGTCAATTGGGGATTCAAAAAGACATCTTGGTTTTAGGAGCAGTACCGCCTCAAGTCGTTCAACAGGCGATTCAGGAAAACATCATCTTAACATTGCTTACAAAAGAATGGCTTCAAGAAGTCCAACTTGCTGACGGTTTAAAAGTGCATATTAAAGTCGACTCTGGGATGGGAAGGGTTGGTTTTCGGTCGTCTCAAGAGATAGATGAAGTTATGGCAATCGCGGCAGAAAAAGGAATGGTTGTTGAGGGGATATTCACTCACTTTGCAACGGCAGATCAACAAGATCAAATGCAGTTTAACCAACAAGTTGCTCAATTTAACAAGATTCTCTCCTCTCTTCAATATGTTCCAGAAATGATTCATGCCAGCAACTCAGCAACCAGTATTTGGCACCCAGATACCGTGTTTAATATGGTTCGTTTAGGGGATATTCAATTTGGTCTAAACCCAAGTGGTCGCGAACTTGAATTACCTTTTAGCCCAAGACCGGCTCTGTCTCTTTCCTCCGAATTGATTCAGGTGAAACGACTTGAAAAAGGGGCATTTATTGGCTATGGTGGCACCTATCAAACAACTCAAGATGAAGTAATCGGAACTGTTCCAATTGGTTATGCAGATGGCCTTACCAGAGACATGCAAGGGTTTCATGTCTTGGTAGACGGTCAAGTTTGTCCGATTGTCGGTCGTGTCTCCATGGATCAAATGACCATTTTGCTTCCAAAGAAATATCCAATCAACACAAAAGTGACCCTGATTGGTCAGGATATGCAGGAGGAAATCACGGTTCAAGATTGGGCCGATTATCGGGGGACAATCAATTATGAGATTGTCTGCCTTTTATCGGATCGTATTCCGCGTATTTATAAACCATAAAAACTGGTCTTGGACCAGTTTTTTTGTCGTCTTTAATAGAAAAACAGAAAATAACTTGACAATCTGTAAAAAGGAGACTAAAATAGTAGTAAGAACAGATGGTTATAACCAGTTATATAAAATAGTATATTGACTTATGAAAGGGGAGTTATGGCGACTTATTTGCATGCAAAATCCATTATCTTGGATCATGAAGAAATCGAAAATGCCTATCTGGAACTAACGGATAACGGAATGTTCGGTTCGATTTTTCAAGAAAGACCAGTAGGGGATGTTATCGATTACTCCGATTACCATATTGCACCAGGATTAGTGGACACACATATCCATGGCTATGCCTCACATGATGTGATGGACAATGATTTTGAAGGGATTAAGGTCATGTCAGAAGGACTGTTATCTTGTGGCGTAACTTCTTGGCTTCCGACGACTTTAACAGATACAACTGAAAATCTCGATGCAGTTTGTGAGACGATTGGGCAACATGCAGGAGAAGAAACAGGTGCTAAAATTCGAGGGATTTTCCTTGAAGGCCCCTTCTTTACTGAAAAATATAAAGGTGCACAAAATCCCAAGTATATGAGTGATCCGTCTGTTGATAAATTGGACAAATGGCATCAATTGTCAAAAGGATTGGTCAATAAAATTGCCATCGCACCAGAACGTGACGGAGTGAAAGAATTTATTGAGTTTGCCAACAGCAAGGCGATTCACACAGCTCTAGCCCATAGTGATGCCACCTATCAAGAAGCCAAAGAGGCCGTTGAGACAGGTGCTAACATATTTGTTCATGTTTACAATGGTATGAGTGGTCTTCATCACCGTGAGCCTGGTATGGTGGGAGCGGCTCTTGATCTGAAAGATGTTTTTGCAGAAGTCATTTGTGATGGTCATCATGTTCATCCAGCAGCTGTCGATATTGTCATCAATGCCCGTGGTGCAAAAGAAACTGTTTTGATTACGGACTGCATGCGAGCTGGTGGACAAGGAGAAGGCGATTCTCGATTGGGTGAGTTTGAAGTTCTGGTCAAAGATGGTGCAGCCCGCCTCAAACACAATGGTAGCTTAGCGGGTTCTATTCTTGAGTTGATTCAGGCAGTTCAAAATGTTGTCGAGTGGGGCTTGGCGAGTTTGCCAGACGCCCTTCGGATGGCTTCACTAGCTCCTGCTCGTTCAGTTGAAATTGATCATTTGTGCGGCTCGATTGTTCCAGGAAGAGAAGCAGATTTCATTGTTGTAGATGACAAGGGAAATTTACAGGCAACTTATCTGGACGGTGTAAAACGGTTTGAAAAAGATTCCTAAGGAGGAAAAAATGGAAAAATTACAACTCTCTCAAGCAAAGTTTGACCATATGAAACGGTTGTCAGACGAGCAACAAGTTATTGCAGCTTTGGCCATTGACCAGCGTGGAGCATTGAAACGCCTTTTGGCAGCTGCAGCAGGTGGTGGTGAGTTTGGAGATGAGATTCTCATTGACTTCAAAAAAGTGATTTCAAGTGATTTGACACCTTATGCCAGCTCTATTTTATTGGACGCTGAGTATGGCGTACCTGCGTCTGAGTTGCGTGCTCAAGAATGCGGTTTTATTGCAGGTTATGAGAAAACAGGCTACGATGCCTCAACACCAGGTCGTTTACCAGACCTATTGGACAACTGGTCAGTAAAGCGGATCAAGGACTTGGGAGCAGATGCTGTTAAAATTCTTCTTTACTATGATGTAGACGATAAACCAGAAATCAATGACATCAAACATGCTTGGATTGAGCGGATTGGTAGTGAGTGCCAGGCAGAAGAGATTCCTTATTTTGTGGAAATTTTGACTTATGATGCTAGTGAGATGGATGTGACTTCTCGTGAATATGCTGCCTTGAAACCACATAAAGTGAATGGTGCCATGCGCGAATTCTCAAAACCTTGTTACAAGGCAGATGTGTTGAAAGTCGAAGTGCCAGTTAACATGAATTTTGTAGAAGGCTATACAGATCAAGAGCCTGTCTATACCTTGGAAGAAGCCAAAGCTTACTTTAAAGAACAAGATGAAGCAACTCATTTGCCATTTATCTTCTTGAGTGCAGGTGTTTCTGCTAAATTGTTCCAAGAAACATTAGAAGTCGCAAAAGAAGCGGGTTCTACCTTTAACGGTGTCCTTTGTGGCCGTGCGACTTGGAAAGATGCAGTAGCTATCTTCTCAGGCGAAGGGGAAGAAGCTGCAAAAGCATGGTTGGCAGACCAAGGCCGTAAGAACATGGAAGAATTGAATGCCGTTTTAGCAAAAACAGCTAGCCCATGGACAGATAAGGTCACAGTTGAATAAAAAAGAAACGATTGCCTGGGCAATCGTTTTTCGTTTTAATTGAAAAAGGCATCGTATAAAGCACGAATGGCTTCATCACGTTGTTCTGTTTTGACAACAAACATAACAGAAACTTCAGAAGCTCCCTGTGAAATCATCGCCAAATTGATATTGCGCTTAGAGAGTGCAGTTGTTGCGGTTGCTGCAACACCGATTTGACTTTTCATTTGTTCTCCGACAATCATGATAATGGACAAATCATGCTCAATTTCGGCGCTATCAACTTCTAGATGATGGTTTAACTGGCGGAGGATTTCTTCTTCTTTGATTGGTGAGAGTTCTCTACCGCGTAGTACGACGGACAAATCATCAATACCAGTAGGCATGTGCTCAAATCGAATGTTTAAGTCTTCAAGGATTTGCAGTAATTTGCGGCCAAAACCGACTTCACGGTTCATCAAGTATTTGGAAACGTTGATGCTGACAAAATCATCATCGGCCGCAATTCCGACAACAGGTAAGGTTTCGCCAGTATGTTCCAATACAATACGTGTCCCTGGATGAGAAGGATTGTTGGTGTTTTTGATGACCAATGGAATGCGGCCGCGATAGGCCGGCAAGAGGGCCTCATCGTGTAGCACAGAAAAACCAGCATAGGCCAATTCCCTCATTTCACGGTAGGTGACTTCCGTAATAGAATGAGGATTGTTTATAATACCAGGATGGGCAGCAAAAATACCATCGACATCTGTAAAGTTTTCATATAAGTCGGCCTTGATACCTGCTGCGATAATGGATCCTGTAATGTCAGAACCGCCACGAGAGAAGGTGCAGATATTTCCGTTAGCCGTAACACCGAAAAAGCCAGGGATTACTAAGACTTCTTCTGTTTCCCGAAGCTCCTCAATCCTGTCGTAGCTAGCAGGTGAAATTTGGGCATTTCCAGGTTCATCTGTAACAATCAAACCAGCTTGACTAGGGTGTACATATCGGGCTGGCAATCCCTTGAATGTAAAATATTCCGCAATCAGTTTGGCATTGTTGTCTTCTCCTGCAGCCAAAAAAGCATCATAAAGGAACTCGTTGCCTTCAATTGGAAGGTTAGCTAAATCTAGGATGCTTTCCTTGATTTTAGCCATTGAACGAGCTTTTAAACCAAGTTCATCGACCATGCTCTGATAGCGATTGATGATCCATTCCTGACTACTAGTCACATCTTGTCCAGTCGTATACTCTTTGTAATATTTGATAAGGGCATCTGTGACTTTTGTATCTGTTGCCTCACGTTTTCCAGGTGCAGAGACAACAACAAATTTTCGCTGCGGATCTGCCTGCACAATGTTGAATACTTTTTCAAGTTGTGTGGCAGAAGCGAGCGAACTACCACCAAATTTTGTAACTTTCATAGAAGCTCCTTTTCGTTCATATAACCTAAATTATAGCAAAATGAACTTGTTTTGTCAGTAAGAATCTAAAAAATATAAGGCAAACCGAATGTTTATTCATTTTGAAAGAAGCAATAGAATGAAAATCGTGGTAAAATAGAAAAAAGCAAAAGTATCTTGTAAGAAATGAAGGGAAGAGTAGGATATGGCTGTTGAAGCAATTATTTTTGATATGGATGGTGTTCTGTTTGAGACGGAGGACTTTTATTACCACAGACGAAAACAGTTTTTATCTCAAAAAGGGATTTCAATCGACCATATTCCCCCAGCTTTTTTTGTGGGCGGACGAGCGGACCAGATTTGGCCAGAGATTTTGGGAGATTCTTATGAGAATTGGGATATCCCAACTTTGGAAGTAGCGTACAATAGTTATAAAGAAAAACATGGAGCTCCCTATGCAACCTGTCTTTTTCCAGATGTAAAAGAGACCCTGCAGCAATTAAAAGGCAAGGGGATTAAAATAGCTTTGGCTTCCAATACAGATAGAAACGATATTGAACGAGCTTTGGACGAAGCGGGGATTCGTAGTTACTTTGATGCGATTTTTTCAGCAACAGAGTGCCGGGCATGTAAACCAGATCCAGAAGTTTATGAGCGTGCCTGGGAAAGTTTGGGTGTTGCAAAAGAAGAGACTGTCATTATTGAAGATAGTGAAAAAGGAATTGAAGCAGGAAAGGCGGCAGGTATACGGGTTTGGGCTATTGAAGATAAACATTATGGAGTAAATCAATCAAAAGCCGATCGACTCCTTTCTAATCTCAGTTCTCTGTTGGATTTTCTAGCGTAAACGGTTGATGTTTTTCAATCGTTTTTTATTTTTTGCCATTAGAAAGACTTGTTTATTTGTTTCGGATGTCACAGGTAATTCTTCTTTGAAAGTTACTTTTTCTACATAGGTATGATAGAATAACAAAAAACAAATCATTTGATCATCAAATTAAAAGGAGAATGAAATGCCGTTTTCTACGATTAGCTACTTAGTCGAGGGACCAATTGCGACCCTAACATTGAATCGTCCCGATGTGGCAAATGGCTTTAATATTCCTATGTGTGAGGAAATTTTAGAAGCTATTTCACTGACAAAAGAAAATCATGATATTATGATTTTACAAATCAAGGCAGAAGGAAATATTTTTTCTGTTGGAGGAGATTTAGTCGAGATGAAGCATGCAGTGGATGAAGAGGACATCCCGTCCTTAGTACGCATTGCGGAGCTGGTCAATACGATTTCATTTGCATTGAAACAATTGCCTAAGATTGTGGTGATGGTGACAGATGGTGCAGTAGCAGGAGCAGCAGCCAATATGGCAGTGGCTTCGGACTTTGTGATTGCTTCTGATAAGACAAAATTTATCCAAGCTTTTGTGGGTGTTGGTTTAGCACCTGATGCTGGAGGACTCTTCTTGTTAACCCGTTCAATTGGAGCGAGTAGAGCAACTCAATTATCCCTGACGGGCGAGGCTCTTTCTGCAGAAAAAGCGTTGGATTATGGCATTGTTTATAAGGTTGTAGAGTCTGAGAAATTAGAAAAGACAGTTGCACAAGTGACGAAAAAATTATTAAGAGGCTCGATCAATTCCTACAAAGCCATTAAGGAAATGGTCTGGAAGAGTGAATTTGAGAATTGGCAGGAATATGCAGAGTTGGAGTTGAATTTGCAACGAGAACTGGCATTTAAAGAGGATTTTAAGGAAGGTGTCCGTGCCCATTCTGAAAGAAGACGTCCGGTTTTTCAAGGAAAATAAACAGACTTTCCTATAAAAAAATTGACAATCAAGACATTTTTCGATATACTTTGAAAGTCAAACAAAGAGGAGGTGGCTGTTTTGGAAGATTCTAAAATAAATGACTATTTAACGACAATTTTTAATAATGTCTTGATTATCGAGGAATCAAGCCTACGAAGCAGCCAGTTTAGTGATGTTTCGATTAAGGAGATGCATACGATTGATGTGATCGGAGATAAAAAAGGTGCGACACCTAGTGATGTCTCTAGAGCTTTAATGGTCACATTAGGTACTGTAACGACGAGTTTAAATAATCTTGAACGAAAAGGATATATTGAGCGAGTTCGCTCCACTAAAGATCGACGAGTTGTTCATCTTTATTTGACAAAAAAGGGACGCTTACTTTATCGTTTGCACCAGCGTTTCCATCGTGCAATGGTTAAAAAAATAACCGAAGATATGGATGCGACAGAATTTGAAGTAATGAAGAAGGGGTTGTCAAAATTGTACCAATTTTTGGAGGATTTAAAATGACACCCCATGCTAAAATCAGTCAAGTAGCTCACTATGTTCCACAGCAAAAAGTCTCAAATCACGAGCTGGCTACTATTATGGATACCAATGACGAATGGATTTCATCTCGTACTGGCATTCGAAATCGACATATTGTAGAGACGCAACAGACAAGTGATTTGGCAATTGAAGTAGCCAAGCAATTACTGGAAAAGTCGGAATTAGAAGCCCAAGAAATTGATTTCATCATTGTCGCAACGATTACACCTGATGCAATGATGCCATCAACAGCTTCAAAAGTTCAAGCGGCAATTGGTGCGACTTCAGCGTTTGCATATGATTTGGTTGCAGCCTGTTCAGGGTTTGTATTTGCTATAAGTACCGCGGAAAAGTTGATAGCCAGTGGTGTGTATAAAAAAGGGATTGTGATTGGTGCAGAAGTCCTGTCTAAAACAATTGATTGGGCAGATCGAAGTACTGCTGTGCTATTTGGAGATGGTGCAGGTGGAGTTTTAATAGAGGCCAGTACTCAAGCTTCTTTCATCGCTGAAACATTGCGAACGGATGGAACAAGAGGACATCATTTGACATCAGGATATGCTGGTTTAACAGCTCCTTTTTCTGAAAAGAGTCCCCATCAACCGTTTCTGAAAATGGATGGGCGAGCGATTTTCGAATTTGCAATTCGTGATGTAGCTGGTTCAATTTCTGATTTGTTAGATAGAGAAGGTCTAAACAGTGCACAAGTTGATTATTTCTTATTGCATCAGGCTAATCATCGAATTTTGACGAAGATGGCTAAAAAATTAGGAGCAGATGAATCGAAATTTCCAGCTAATATGATGGAATATGGAAATACAAGTGCAGCATCTATCCCAATTTTACTGTCTGAATGTGTTGAAAAAGGCATGATTCGACTGGATGGAAGTCAAACGGTTCTAATGAGCGGATTTGGCGGAGGCTTGACTTGGGGCAGCCTCATTCTAAAACTTTAGTTAATGGACTGTGGCAACACAGTTATTAAAAATATTTTTAAATTTAAAAGGAGAACACTCTCATGGCAGTATTTGAAAAAGTACAAGAAATCATCGTTGAAGAATTGGGTAAGGATGCTGAAGAAGTACAACTTACAACAACTTTCGAAGACTTAGATGCAGATTCATTGGATTTGTTCCAAGTGATTTCGGAAATCGAAGATGCATTTGATATTCAAATCGAATCTGAAGATGGTTTGAAAACTGTTGGCGACTTGGTTGCTTACGTTGAAGAGCAAACAAAATAATTTAAAATGCTATCCTGATAGCATTTTAAATCGATAAAAACTTTGATATTCAAAACATTGAAGAATCAAAGTAATTGAAAGCATGTGAGGAGTACTGATAGAAGAAGTTTTTATTCAAAAGTGCTCCCTCTTGTTTAGGTAATTGTTTGAACTTCAAACTATTACTTAAGCAATAATTGGCTTATAGAAAAGAGAATTATGAAAACAAAAATTACAGAATTATTAAATATTGAATACCCTATTTTCCAAGGAGGAATGGCTTGGGTTGCTGATGGTGATTTGGCTGGTGCAGTATCTAATGCCGGTGGATTAGGAATTATCGGTGGCGGAAATGCCCCAAAAGAAGTTGTTAAGGCCAATATTGATCGGGTAAAATCCATTACGACAAAGCCTTTTGGTGTCAACATCATGCTCTTGTCTCCATTTGTAGATGACATTGTTGACTTGGTCATTGAAGAAGGTGTAAAAGTCGTGACAACCGGAGCTGGAAATCCTGGAAAATACATGGAACGCTTGCATGCGGCGGGGATTATTGTAATACCAGTTGTACCAAGTGTCGCTCTAGCAAAACGCATGGAAAAACTAGGGGTGGATGCAGTTATTGCTGAAGGTATGGAAGCTGGTGGCCATATTGGGAAATTAACGACTCTGCCACTTGTGAGACAAGTTGTAGAGGCTGTAAATATTCCTGTTATTGGTGCTGGTGGTGTCGCTGATGGAGCTGGTGCTGCGGCTATCTTTATGCTAGGAGCAGAAGCTGTTCAAGTTGGGACACGGTTTGCGGTCGCAAAAGAATCCAATGCCCATGCAAATTTTAAAGAAAAAATTCTGAAGGCTAAAGATATTGATACAGTTGTATCGGCTTCTGTAGTTGGCCACCCTGTCCGTGCCATAAAAAATAAATTGTCAACAGCTTATAGCCAAGCAGAAAAAGATTTCTTAGCTGGTAAGAAAACAGCAGAAGAAATTGAAGAATTAGGAGCTGGAGCTCTTCGCAATGCAGTTGTTGACGGTGATGTGGTAAACGGTTCGGTAATGGCTGGACAAATCGCTGGTATGGTGGACAAAGAAGAAACCTGTGAAGAAATTTTGAAAGATCTTTACTACGGTGCGGCCAAAGTGATTCAAGCAGAAGCCAAGCGTTGGGCAGATGTTGCCCAATAATCTGTAAAACATAGATAGAGAGAATGAGTGATGACAAAAACCGCCTTTTTATTTGCCGGTCAAGGAGCACAACAATTGGGAATGGCGCGTGATTTATACGATGCTTATCCGATTGTAAAAGAAACCTTTGAAACAGCTAGTCGTATTTTGGGCTATGATGTCCGGGAGCTGATTGATCAAGATGAATCGAAGCTCCATCAAACCCGCTACACACAACCTGCTATTTTGACCACTTCTGTTGCGATTTATCGCCTACTTCTAGAAGAAGGTTACCAGCCTGACATGGTGGCAGGTTTATCTCTAGGAGAATATTCTGCCTTGGTAGCTGCAGGAGCCTTGTCTTTCGAGGATGCGGTCGCATTGATAGCAAAGCGTGGAGAATTGATGGAAACGGCTGCTCCAGTAGGTACAGGCAAGATGGTAGCGGTTATGAACACCCCAGTCTCTGTTATTGAAGAAGCTTGTGAAAAAGCATCGGACAAGGGCTATGTGAAATCTGCCAACTACAATACTCCAGCTCAAATTGTGATCGGTGGAGACATTGCAGCAGTGGATCAAGCAGTAGAGTATCTAAAAGAAGCAGGTGCTAAACGCCTCATTCCTTTAAATGTATCTGGTCCTTTCCACACTGCTCTTTTGCAGCCTGCTAGTGAAAAATTAGCTCTGGAATTAGACAAGATTGCCTTTCAATCGCCTAAGATTCCTGTAATTGGAAATACTGAAGCAAAAGTAATGGAACAAGCACAAATTCCATCGCTACTAGCCCGTCAAGTGATGGAACCTGTGCGTTTTTATGAATCAGTGGCTACCTTGAAAGAATTGGGTATGACCCAGGTAATAGAAATTGGACCTGGCAAGGTCTTAAGTGGCTTTATGAAGAAAATTGATAAAACCATTTTTGTAGCAGCTGTAGAGGATATAGCGAGCTTAGAAGCATTAAAAGCATAAGGAGAAATCATGGACATTTCAGGAAAAAATGTATTTGTGACAGGTTCTACAAGAGGAATCGGTCTTGCTATCGCCCATAAATTTGCTGGTTTAGGAGCCAATGTTGTCTTGAATGGTCGTTCTGCTATTACAGAAGAATTGCTAGCTAGCTTTGCCTCCTATGGGGTCAAAGTGATTGGCGTTTCAGGGGATGTTTCAAACAATGCCGATGCGAAACGCATGGTTGAAGAATCCATTGAGCAACTGGGTTCGGTGGATATTCTAATCAACAATGCTGGAATCACCAAAGACGGTATGGCCCTTCGCATGAGTGAAGAGGACTTTAACAGTGTGCTTCAGATTAACTTAACAGGGACCTTTAACATGACACAGGCTGTTTTGAAGCCAATGACCAAGGCTCGAGCAGGTGCGATTATCAATCTATCCAGTGTGGTTGGGTTAACAGGAAATGCTGGACAAGCCAATTATGCAGCATCAAAAGCGGGTGTGATTGGTTTTAGTAAGTCCATTGCCCGTGAAGTGGCAACTCGTAATGTTCGAGTGAATGTGATTGCTCCAGGATTTATCGAATCTGATATGACAGCGGGCCTCTCAGGTAAAATCAAGGATGCTATGTTGGGGCAAATCCCGATGAAACGTTTTGGGCAAACAGAAGAAGTGGGAGCAGTTGCCGTCTTTTTAGCACAACAAGAATACCTAACTGGTCAAGTCATCGCGATCGATGGCGGCTTGACCATGCAATAAGAGAATGATTTTCTAACACCCTTTAAAGGAGAAAAATGACTATGAATCGTGTTGTAATTACAGGCTACGGTGTAACATCACCAATCGGAAATACTCCAGAAGAGTTTTGGGCAAGTTTAAAAGATGGCAAGATTGGTATCGGACCATTAACAAAATTTGATACATCTGAATACAACGTGCACATTGCTGCAGAAATCAAGGATTTTCCATTTGACAAGTACTTTGTTAAAAAGGACAACAATCGCTTTGATCCCTATTCGCTGTATGCCCTTTACGCAGCGCAAGAAGCGGTAGAAAATGCTCAGTTAGATACAGATGCTGTGGATAGAGATCGTTTTGGAGTCATTTTATCAACTGGTATCGGTGGTATCAAGGAAATTGAAGAGCAAGTGGAGCGGATGAACGACAAGGGACCAAAACGGATTCGTCCAATGGCTCTTCCGAAAGCTCTTCCAAACATGGCAGCAGGAAATATTGCTATGAAGGTTGGTGCGAACGGAATTTGTAAGTGTGTGATCACTGCCTGTGCTTCTTCCAATGATGCCCTTGGTGATGCCTACCGTGAAATTAAATGTGGTTACCAAGATGTGATTTTGGCAGGTGGTGCTGAAGCAGCGATTACCCCATTTGCGATTGGTGGATTCCAAGCCCTGACAGCCTTGTCAACAACCGAAGATCCGACTCGTGCTTCTATTCCATTTGATAAGGACCGCAACGGTTTTGTCATGGGAGAAGGGGCAGGTGTCTTGGTGGTTGAAAGTTTGGAACACGCCCAAAAACGTGGTGCTACTATTTTGGCAGAAATCGTTGGTTACGGAAATACCTGTGATGCTCACCACATGACTTCTCCACATCCAGAAGGATTAGGAGCGATTAAGGCGATGAAGTTGGCGATTGCAGAAGCGGGGATTGAACCTGCTCAAGTGGACTACATCAATGCCCACGGCACCTCTACTCCAGCCAATGAAAAAGGCGAGAGCCAAGCTATTGTAGCTGTTTTTGGCAAGGAGACTCCTGTATCTTCTACCAAGTCCTTTACCGGTCACTTGCTTGGAGCTGCGGGTGCGGTTGAAGCCATTGCCGTTATTGAAGCCATGAAACATTCCCATGCACCAATGACAGCAGGGACAAAAGAATTGTCAGAGTACATTGAAGCAGATGTGATTTATGGTCAAGGCCGTAATATGGAGATTAACTATGCCATTTCCAATACCTTTGGATTTGGTGGGCACAACTCAGTTGTCGCCTTTAAACGTTGGGAGGACTAATGGAATTAACAGCAATTAAGGATTTGATGGCCCAATTTGATGCCTCAAGTCTACGAGAATTTTCATATAAAAATAGTACAGATGAGTTGGTGTTCAGTAAAAATGAAGGCAATTTTAGCCCAGCACCAGAAGGCGCTCTAGTAGCAACAGTTGCCCCATCTGCCTCAGTAGTACCTGTTGCTACTCCAGTGCCATCTACACCGGCAGCAGAAGAGTTTTCTGCAAGTCCAGTTGCTGTCGAAACGGTAGTTGAAGGTGAAGAAGTTGGCAGTCCACTTGTTGGGGTGGCTTACTTGGCACCATCGCCAGATAAACCAGCCTTTGTTTCTGTTGGTGACAGTGTTAAAAAAGGACAGACTCTGTTAATCATCGAGGCTATGAAGGTCATGAATGAAATTCCAGCACCACGTGATGGAATTGTCACAGAAATCTTGGTTGCAAATGAAGATGTGGTAGAATTTGGACAAGGATTGGTGCGTTTGAAATGATCGATATTCAACAAATTCGTGAGGCCTTGCCTCATCGTTACCCGATGCTCTTAGTGGACCGTGTATTGGAAGTATCAGAAGATGAAATCACAGCTATTAAGAATGTGACCATCAATGAGCCCTTCTTTAACGGTCATTTTCCAGAATACCCAGTTATGCCAGGTGTCTTGATTATGGAGGCTTTGGCCCAAACAGCTGGTGTATTAGAATTGTCTAAGCCTGAAAACAAAGGGAAATTAGTCTTTTATGCGGGTATGGATAAGGTGAAGTTTAAAAAACAAGTTGTTCCAGGGGACCAGCTTGTCATGACAGCAACATTTGTCAAACGTCGTGGTACGATTGCAGTCGTTGAAGCCAAGGCAGAAGTAGATGGAAAATTAGCCGCAAGTGGAACCTTGACCTTTGCTATCGGTTCCTAGAAGGAGACCGATATGTTTTCAAAAATTTTAATTGCCAACCGAGGTGAGATTGCTGTTCGGATTATTCGAGCAGCGCGTGAATTAGGGATCGAGACCGTTGCTGTTTATTCGGAAGCTGATCGCGAAGCCCTTCATGTTGCCTTGGCAGATGAAGCAGTATGTGTGGGACCTGCTCGTTCAACAGAATCCTACCTCAATATGAACAATATCATCTCCGCAGCCGTTTTGACTGGTGCGCAAGCCATTCATCCAGGATTTGGTTTTTTAAGTGAAAATTCAAAGTTTGTAACCTTGTGTGAGGAAGTCGGTATCAAATTTATTGGTCCGTCTGCTAAGGTTATGGACACTATGGGAGATAAAATCAACGCTCGGGCAGAGATGATGCGGGCTAATGTCCCTGTCATTCCAGGGTCAGATGGAGAGGTTTATACTGCTAAGGAAGCCTTAGAAGTAGCTAAAAAAATTGGTTATCCCGTCATGCTAAAAGCCTCTGCTGGAGGCGGTGGAAAAGGGATTCGCAAAGTCGAAAAATCAGAAGACTTAGTAACCGCGTTTGAAAACGCCTCTGCTGAAGCCAAAGCTGCTTTTGGAAATGGAGCTATGTACCTCGAACGTGTCATTTACCCTGCCCGTCATATTGAAGTACAGATCTTAGCGGATCAGCATGGACACGTGTTGCATCTTGGAGAACGCGATTGTTCCCTTCAACGCAATAACCAAAAAGTATTAGAAGAAGCACCTTCTATTGCTATCGGAAAAACACTTCGGGATCAGATTGGTCAAGCCGCTGTTCGGGCTGCCGAATCAGTTGGTTATGAAAATGCAGGAACGATAGAGTTTCTCCTAGATGAAGAAAAGGGTGAGTTCTACTTCATGGAAATGAATACCCGTGTCCAAGTGGAGCATCCTGTGACGGAATTTGTTACCGGTGTGGATATCGTGAAAGAGCAAATTCGTATTGCAGCAGGTGAAATCCTTGAAAAAACGCAGGAAGATATCGTGATTACAGGTCACGCGATTGAGTGTCGTATCAATGCAGAAAATCCTGCCTTTAATTTTGCACCAAGTCCCGGGCAAATTAAAGGCTTGTATTTGCCAAGTGGAGGTGTCGGTGTCCGTGTAGATTCTGCGGTATATCCTGGCTACACGATTCCGCCTTACTATGATTCTATGATTGCAAAAGTGATTGTTCATGGCGAGAATCGTTTTGAAGCTCTAATGAAAATGCAACGGGCCTTGTACGAATTAGATATTGAAGGCGTTCATACCAATGTTGAGTTTCAGTGGGAGTTAATTTCGGATACACGTGTGGTTGCTGGAGATTATGATACGGCCTATTTAATGGAAGAGTTTTTGCCAAAATTTCAGGAAAAATAAAATAAGGAGAGACCATGGCTTTGTTTTCGAGAAAGGATAAATATATCCGAATCAATCCAAACCGTTCACGGATACAAGAAGGACCGCAGACGAAGCCGGAGGTCCCAGATGAACTGTTTGACAAATGTCCAGCCTGTAAAAAGACGATTTATCAGAAAGATTTAGGAGAGGACAAAACTTGTCCAGCTTGTTCCTATAACTTTCGGATCTCAGCTAAGGATCGGTTGCGTCTTATTGTAGATGAAGCTTCCTTTGAAGAGTTGTTTACAGGTTTGGAAACAACTAATCCTCTCAATTTCCCAGGATATGAAGAAAAGTTACAAAAGGTGAGAGAATTGACTGGTTTAGATGAGGCGGTATTGACAGGAATTGCCAAAATTGAAAACCAGCAAGTGGCACTCGGAATTATGGATGCCAACTTTATTATGGCTTCTATGGGATCCATTGTGGGAGAAAAAATAACCCGCTTGTTTGAATTGGCCATAAAAAAAAGACTGCCAGTTGTTCTATTTACAGCTTCTGGTGGGGCACGGATGCAAGAAGGGATTTTATCGTTGATGCAGATGGCGAAAATTTCTGCTGCTGTTCAGCGCCATTCAAAAGCAGGGCTGTTTTACCTGACGGTATTGACAGATCCAACGACGGGTGGAGTGACAGCTTCCTTTGCGATGGAAGGTGATGTTATTTTAGCAGAACCCCAGACCTTAGTTGGTTTTGCGGGACGGCGAGTGATTGAAAGTACAGTGCGTGAAAACTTACCTGCAGATTTCCAAAAGGCTGAATTTTTATTAGAACACGGTTTTGTGGATAAGATTGTAAAGCGTCAGGAATTGCGGGCAACCATTGCCAATTTGCTTCGATTACATGGAGGTGACGCATGACAGAAATTAGTCGGATTATCAAACAGGCCAGAGACCAAGGGCGTCTGACGGCTTTGGATTTTGCAAGAGGAATCTGTGATGATTTTATCGAATTGCATGGTGACCGTAACTTCCGTGATGATGGAGCTGTGATTGGCGGTATTGGTCATCTTGGCGATCAAGCTGTTACAGTTGTTGGTATCCAAAAAGGAAAAAATCTACAAGATAATTTGAAGCGAAACTTTGGTCAACCCCATCCAGAAGGCTATCGGAAAGCCCTTCGCCTCATGAAACAAGCAGAAAAGTTTGGCCGCCCAGTTCTTGCTTTTATCAATACTGCGGGGGCCTATCCAGGTGTTGGAGCAGAAGAACGGGGACAGGGTGAAGCTATTGCTCGAAACCTGATGGAAATGAGTGACTTGAAAGTACCGATTATTGCCATTATCATTGGCGAAGGTGGATCTGGTGGCGCTTTAGCGTTAGCAGTTGCCGATCGGGTCTGGATGCTGGAAAATTCCATGTATGCTGTTTTAAGTCCAGAAGGGTTTGCTTCCATTTTGTGGAAAGATGGCAGCAGAGCCATGGAAGCAGCTGAACTGATGAAAATCACTTCATACGAATTGCTTAAGATGGAGATTGTGGATAAGGTCATTCCAGAACGTGGTCGTTTTGGATCAGAATTAATCCAGGATGTCAAGGTTGCCATTATAGAAGAATTAAGAGAACTTTCGCAATTATCTATGGAAGAAATGTTGGAACAACGCTATCAACGTTTTCGAAAATTTTAAAAAGATTGTTTTTCAACAATCTTTTTTTATCAGCGAATTAATTTGTGATATATTTCGCTAAAAAAATAGAAATCTATTGACGAAACTCAAATATACATATATACTAAATGAGAATACAATTAAAGGAGATTGAAAGATGAAACAACAAGATTGGATTGATTATTTTGAAGCCGTAAACGGACGTAGTCCAGAGGCTCATGAATTAGAAGCAGCTCGTGTGGCAGGTGAGTTTGAGGCAGAAGGAACGCCGACTATTTCTGAAACAGTAGAGCAGCAAGTCCCAACTTCTCCTGTACAGCCACAGGTACAGGTTGCGCCTGAAACAGTTTCACCGCAGCCACAAGTAACACCTGTCCAGCCCCAACCTCAAGCTGCACAAACACAAACTCAGCAAGTGCCTACACAGCAAACTGTGCCACCGGGTTATCAAGGAAATGTTCAAGAGGGTCAACAACCACCTCTTCAATTTCAACAAGGACCAGCTACTGGAGAACAACAACTCTATACCGTGCAAGTTGCAGTTCCATCAGAGTTTTCACTGTTTTGGAAACAATTTTGGATTTGGTTAAAAGCTTCATGGCAACATCCTACTGTGGATAGACCGACTCATAAATACAATGGGGTAACAGTATATGGTTTGCTGGTCTTCTTTACTGCCCTAACAACATTGATGCCACTAATGAAGATGGGTGTTGCTAATTTTTCCATTTTCTTTACAGTTTTATTAGGCTTTGCTTTTGTCAATTTTGCCTTTATTTTAGCTGGATTTGCGGTCAAAAAATTCATTTACAAAGAAGCTCGTTTTACATTCGGATACAGTTTTGAATGGTTTGGTCGTCTCTTATCTTTAAATATTATTTTAATGGCAGGTTCAACACTATTTGCGATGTTGGAAGTTTCTAGTTTATCCATCTTGTTAACTGCATTGAGTAATTTCTTATTTATCGGAGCTTCAGGTTATACCTTGTTCCACACAGTTAACCATTCGAACATGGATATGTTCCATAAATACCTTTTAGCCAGTATTTTATATGGTGTCATTCTAGCTATTTTCTTTGCGATTGGAGTATCCATTGCAGGAGAGATGTTGATCGATAGCTTGATGGGCAATTTAGGTGACTTAGGCGGTTTGGAAGATTTAATCTCTCCGTATGGGTCTAATCCATTTGGTTACTAGTTAGAAAATAGAAGGAAGCATGATGGAAAAACAAGAAAAATGGATTCAGTTGTTTGAGACTGTAACTGGTCGAAAACCTAGTCCTCAGGAATTTATGGCAGGTAAGGCCTGTGACTTTGATTTAAAACAAATTAAATCAATCGCTTCAGGTCCTAGTCAGCAAGATCAAGTGGTCGAACAATCTTCTGTTGCAGAACCGGTTTTGAAACAACCTGTTGAATCTCAATCTGTTACTCCTCAAACAATTCCAAGTGTTCAAACTGCAGGAGTGACTTCAGCTGTTCCACCGACAGGAGTTTCATCTGCACTTGCTCCGCAACCTATGAAACAACCTTGGTCTAAAGAAAAGAAAAAAAAGGTATTCATTGGTGGAGCTATTGCTGCTGTGATCGCTTTATTGGGAGCAGGTTATTATTACCTTGATCAACAAACAGGTTCGGATGTAGCAGCTGAAAAATTTTTAAAAGCGGTTGTAAAAGAAGATTATTCAAGCATCGCAAAAAATTTTAGTAGTCAAGATGAAAAGTGGAAGCAAGCGGATGCCAAGGCGTTTATCAGTTATTTAGACAAGGAAATCAATATCCAGACGGAACTTGAAAAAATGATTGCAGATCCATCCTATGTTTATGTTGATGATAAAGGCAACCGTTTAATCGGCATGAAGAAAACAGATGATATTTTAGGACTGTTTTCAAACTACAAGGTGGTCACCTATCCAGTGGAAATTTCTGCTAAAACAAATGTTGATTCTTTGGTATTAGGAGATACAAAATTACCCAAAGATAAAGAAGTAGTAGTCGGCAAAACCAGTTTACCTTCTAAAAAATTTCACTTAAGTGGAAAAAATGAACTAGGGGAAATCAGCACTGAAATTGTTGCCAATAAGCAAACAGCAGAAAACAATGAAATTTACCTTTCTTTAAATTCAATTGAGAAAAATGTAGTTGCAAAACTTCCTGATGGTCTTCCAACTTTTTCTGATACAAAGTTGATGGTCAATGATAAAGAGATTGCTACATCTTTGAGTAAGCAGGTTAAAGTGTTGGAGAATCAAACGCTAGAGATTTTTGTGAAGTTTTCGTACGAAGGAACACCATTAAATACGGAAAAAGCAGAAGTAGTTGTTTCTCCTGCAAAAGATAGTATCGAAGTAGAGCTGACTCTCTCAAATGATACGTTAGACAAAATCAAGGCTGCTCAAAAAGTCAAAGAAGAAAAAGAGGCAGCGGCTCAAAAGGAAAAAGCACAAGAAGCAGCGATCAAAAGCTTTATGATGGATTACATCAGTGCAATGAGAAGTTCGATTCGTGTCCGTCAGAATCATTTTAGCCGATATTATGATACAAGCAGTGCTGCGTATCGGACGATGGATAATTACGTTACTGGAGGCGGTGTCGCTAAAAATAGAATTGACTACCAAGAAACCTTGGATTACACCGTAACAGATATCCGTAAAGTTGGTGAGGATTATGCTGTTACTGTTCACAATAAGTTTAGAGAAGTCTATCTAAGTGGCAAATCGGATATTGTCGAAAAAAATCAAGTCTTTAAACTGCGTCCAAATGGTGACAGTTTCCTTATCTACGAGATTAGTGAATATTAGAGGAGATAAGATGAAAAAGAATTCGATAGCGTATAGTGTTTTGCTGTTACTAGTCTTTGTTCTTGTGGCTTGCGGAAAAACGACAACGGAAAAAACGAAAAAGACTACAACGACTACGAAATCATCTTCTGTACAAGTCAAAAAAACAGAAGAATCAACTCGTCAGCCTGTATCTAGTGAAAGTAGTGATTCGCAAGAAATCCCGCCTTCTACAACAGAAACTTCAAGCAGTCAATCATCTATCACTGCTTCCAAAGCCCAGTACAATGGTTCCTATTATAGTGTGCAAGGGAAGTATGGAGAGGTGATTATTGTGAATAAGAAACACCCCCTATCTTCTAGTTATGCTCCAGGTGAAGACCCAACTGCTCTAGCAGCTTTTTGGCAACTCCTAGGAGATATGAAAGCGGCAGGATATGCAGTTTCCAATCAGTACAGTGGTTTTCGTAGTTACGAATACCAATCCAGCCTTTATAACAGCTATCTGGCCTCTGATTCTAAGGAAAATGTCGATAGCTATTCAGCTCGTCCTGGGCATAGCGAGCATCAAACAGGTTTGGCTTTTGATGTGTTGGATGCTTCAGGGGCTCTATTAACGGAACCTAATGCCTCTTATTGGCTAGCTCAGAATGCCCATCGTTATGGATTTATTGTCCGCTATATAGAAGGTAAAGAACATATCACTGGGTTTATGAAAGAAACCTGGCATATCCGTTATATCGGCCAGGAAGCAACAGATATTTTTAATTCGGGATTATCTCTAGAAGAATATTTCGGAGTGCCAGGCGGAGACTATGTAGATTAGTGTTCGTTCATAACAATCAAAAAGCCATCTCAGATGGCTTTTTTTGAAATAGATGAGAAAAGAGGAGAAATGATGGGTACAGCAATGAAAGAGTATCTTGCTTATCAAGGAGTTCGCTACGTCAAACCAGAGAAGGCGGGCGAATTGACTTCAACTATGATCGAACTAAAGAAATTGGCCCAAGCTGCCCGCAAGGAGTTTGAAACCATTGGTAAGGCGTTAGAAAGTCAAGTTTCTCCATTTCAGATGGAGCGGGTTAGCCAGTGGATGAACCAGGGACAAATCTGCCGTCCGCATTTTTGGGTCTACTACCGATTGCCAAGTGATGCTGTGACAGATGTGGCGTTAGCCATTCGTTTATACGGTGATCAAAAGGACTTTGGAATTTCGGTAGAAGTCAGTTTTGTGGAACGCAAAAAATCGGATCAGACCCTCGAAAAACAAGCTCGTGTCTTGGAAGTGCCCATTGAAGCACCGCTTTATTATTTGGCTCAAGAACAAGGAGAGAGCATTGTCTATTCGGGTGATGAAAACAACCGCCAAGTCTTAAAGGGCAAATTGGCTGCCGGTATGGTCCGAAAAGTGTTGGTCAAAAAAGAGGTTTCCATTCAAGAAAATAAGACCTTGGAATCCATAACCCAAGAATTGCGATTGGCCTTTGAGCAACTCTTGCCTTATTACCAAGTGACCAAGTAAAAAATACTTGTTCAGTTTTCGGATATAAACAGGTATATTTTTTGTTATGATAAGGTAAAAGATAGAAAGAATAGTACGTATGTTAGTCGAAGATAAGGAATTACAAGAGCGATATTATCGTTCTTTAGTTGATCGGGATGCGAATTTTGATGGCATCTTCTTTGCAGCGATTCAGACAACAGGTATCTTTTGCCATGCGACGTGTCGGGCTCGGAAACCCAAGTTTGAAAACTGTCTGTTTTATACAAGTGCTGAGTCTGCTCTTTTAGCTGGATTTCGTCCTTGCAAAATTTGTCTACCGCTCTCCTATCCGCAAGAGTTACCACAAGAAGTGGAGATTTTAGTGAAAGCCATAGAAGAAAATCCTGAAAAACGTTGGAGGGAAGAAGATTTTCGGAACTTGGGCATCCATTCTGCGACGGTTCGTCGGAAGTTTAAAGCGATTTACAATATGACCTTTGTCCAATATGCAAGAGCACGACGGATGGGATTGGCTTTTAAGGAATTGCAGACGGGTTCCCGTCTCATTGACCAGCAACTGGCTCAAGGATATCAATCTGCAAGTGGTTTTCAAGATGCCTTTTCTAGAATTATGGGAACGCCTCGCTCAAGGAAACATCTGCTTGTATTAACGACTTCGTTTTTAAGAACTCCCTTAGGTAGAATGGTAGCTATTGCAGATGAGGAGGCTCTTTACCTATTAGAATTTGACAATAGGAGAGGACTTGAAAAAGAAATTGAGAAACTTCGTGCCAAGCAGAATGCCCGTTTGATTTATGGAACAAATCCCATATTGCAAAACCTGCAAGAAGAACTGGATACATACTTTGAGGGGGAATTAGCGGTGTTTCAAACGCCGATTTGTATGTTTGGGACACCCTTTCAAAAAGTAGTTTGGGCAGCACTAAAAACAATTCCTATTGGTGAGACGAGGAGTTACAAGGAGTTGGCAGAAGAATTAGGAGATAGCAAGAAAGTTCGAGCGATTGGAAATGCGAACGGGGCAAATCAGATTTCGCTGTTGATTCCCTGTCATCGCGTTATTGCAAGTGATGGGAGTCTTGGGGGGCTATGGTGGAGGATTGGAAAGAAAACAGTACTTGTTGGATTTGGAAAAGACTGTCAGTCAAAAAAATAGAACAGAAAAAGCCAAACAGTAGTAGTCTGTTTGGCTTTTTAAAGGATAATTATGGTGTCATTTTTTCCGCTCCTCCCATGTATGGGCGAAGTACTTCTGGGATGGTGACAGAGCCGTCTTCGTTTTGGTAGTTTTCAAGGATAGCTGCAACCGTACGGCCGACTGCAAGACCTGAGCCGTTCAAGGTGTGAAGGAGTTTGACCTTGCCATCTGCCTCGTCACGGTACCGGATTTGGGCACGACGGGCTTGGAAATCTTCCGTGTTTGAACAACTTGAGATTTCACGGTAGGCGTTTTGGGCTGGAATCCAGACTTCCAAGTCATAGGTCTTGGCTGCTGAGAAGCCCATATCCCCTGTACAGAGCGCTAGGACACGGTATGGTAATCCAAGTTTTTGGAGGATGTTCTCTGCATCTGCGGTCATTTTTTCCAGTTCGTCATAAGACTCTTCTGGTTTGGCAAATTTAACCATCTCAACCTTGTGGAATTGGTGGAGACGGATGAGACCGCGCGTGTCACGGCCGGCAGAGCCAGCTTCAGAACGGAAAGATGGGCTCATAGCCGTGAAGTAGATTGGTAAGTCTTTGCCGTCAATGATTTCATTGCGGTAATAGTTGGTCAACGGGACTTCAGCTGTTGGAATGAGGACATAAGGGCTATCCGCCAATTCAAAGGTATCTTCCTTGAATTTTGGATACTGGCCTGTCCCAAACATAGAGTCGTGGTTGACCATGTATGGGGTGATGACTTCGGTGTAGCCTTCGGCATTGTGCTCATCCAACATGAAGTTGTAGAGCGCGCGCTCCAAACGGGCACCAAGCCCCTTGTAGAAGAGGAAACGGGCCCCAGTGACCTTGCCCCCGCGTTCCCAGTCGAGAATATTTAGGTCTTCCCCTAGGTCCCAGTGAGCTTTGACGTCGAAGTCAAATTCGCGAGGTGTCCCCCAACGGCGGACTTCAACGTTTTCTTCTTCATCTGCACCAACAGGAACGCTGTCATGTGGCGTATTTGGAATGGTCGTGATGATGGCTGTTACCTGCTCTTCGATGGCTGTTAAGTCTGCATCGATGCCCTTGATTTCAGCAGAGAGAGCTTGCATAGCAGCGATTTTGTCGTTCGCGTCTTCTTTGTTGCGTTTGGCTTGGGCGATTTCAGCAGATACCGTGTTACGCTCTGCTTTTTTTTCCTCAGCCACGACTAATAACTCACGGCGCTTGCTGTCGAGCTCTTTAAGGCTAGCGATGGTATCGGCTTCGACACCACGGGTGGCTAATTTTTCAGCAACGCCGTCAAAGTCGGCACGAATTTTTTTAATGTCTAACATGGGGAGACCTCCTTTTGATATGAAAAAACACAGAAAGGAATCTGCTGGAGCGCTTGCGCGCGGTTCCATCCAGCTTCACTTTCTGTGCACTTAATGTTTATGAAATTAGTTCACGGTAGAATTTCACATGGTTTTCCTATCTGCTCACAGCGACCGCAGACTTTCTGAAAGGAAAAGGCATCCTACTTATCCGTTACAGGTATTATACAAGATTTCAAAGAAAATGTAAATAGTTAATACAAATAAGAAAAGGGGATATCATTTTCGTTTGAACCAAGAGCCAATGGTTTGGAGCAGGGTGGGCAACTTGATGATCTTGTCGTTTCCGATTTTTTCTCTAGCGATTTTAAGAATTTTTCCCGAATCTTTAGAAGCAAATAAAAATTTTCCAGAGTCGGTATAGATTTCAAAGTGTCGGCTGATGGATTTCCCTGAAACGTTAGCGCCGATTTGGGTCACATTTTCCCAAGGGATTTGAATGAATTGCTCCACATTGATATCAGGATAAAATTCAATTGCCTTATCTCCGATAAGAAATTTTCCAACTTTACCACCAAAGTCAAGGTAGGAAACGCCAGTTGTATGGAGTTCGACTGTTGTATTTAATGATTGTGCCATAATGTACCTCTCGTATCTTCCTTATTATAACAAAAAGGGTTTCAAACCGAAACCCTTTTTTAGTTAGTAGATTACATGAGTCCAAGAACGTGAGCAATGATACCAACTACGAATAAACCGATGATGATGGTGATTGGAGAAACTTTTTTCTTCAACAACCACATGCAAAGGAATACAAGAAGAACGTTCATAAATCCTGGAATCAACATATCCAAGTTTTGTTGGAGAGTGGTCACTTTTTCAGGAGTTTGAGAAAGTCCAGCACCTACTTGTTCAAAGGCTTGACGAATTCCTTCGCCACCTTCTGGTAATTTATCCCAGTGGATATAAGCTTTTTCATCAAGTGGAACTTTTGAAACGTCTACTGCAAATTTGATAGAAACCCAACGTTGTGCCAAGACGGCAAGGATAAACATACCAAGGATAGATGCACCTTTGGTAATATCTTGCAAGATACCGCCTGACATGTCTTTGGTGATTTCTTTACCAGATTTGTAACCCAATTCTTGTGTATACCATAAGAAAGCCATACGAATTGCGTTCCAACCAACAAAGAAAATGATTGGTCCCATGATGCTACCACCAAGGGCAAGAGATGCACCAAGGGCACCAAGGATTGGACGAACAGTAAACCAGAATACTGGATCTCCGATACCAGCAAGAGGTCCCATCATACCGATCTTGACCCCTTGGATAGCTGCATCGTCAATGTCTACACCATTTGCACGTTCTTCTTCAAGGGCAAGTGTTACACCCAAGATAGGAGCAGCAACGTATGGGTGGGTATTAAAGAATTCCATGTGGCGTTGCAAGGCAGCCGCTTGGTCTTCTTTTTTAGTATATAATTTTTTCAAGGCTGGAACCAATGAATAAGCCCAACCCAAGTTTTGCATCCGCTCGTAGTTCCAAGAAGCTTGAAGGAAGGTTGAACGCCACCAAACTTTTTTACGATCTGAAATGGAAAGTTGTAATTTATCTGACATGGTAGACCTCCTTCTTAATAATCATCCAAGATATCGCCAATTGGGTCAGCTGAAGCAGTTGCTGCACCACCATTACCACCTTTTTTAGAAAGGTTGAGGTAGATGAAGGCAATCGCAACACCGATTGTACCAAGAGCGATCAAGGTTAATTGGCTAACAGCTGCAAGGGCAAAACCAAGGGCGAAGAATGGCCAAACTTCACGAGTAGCCATCATGTTGATAACCATGGCAAAACCAACGGCAACAACCATACCACCACCGACTTGCATACCACCTTGGAGCCAACCTGGCATCATTTCAAGAGCAGCACGAACTGTTTCTGCCGGAATAGCCAAAAGGGCAGCAGCAGGGATCGCAATACGTAAACCTTGCAAGCTAAGAGCGATCAAGTGAGTGCGTTCAAGAGCCGCAAAGTCTCCGCGTTCCGCAGCAGCGTCAGCACCGTGGACCAAACCAACTGAGATCGTACGAACGATCATAGTCAAGAAAAGACCAGCAACGGCAAGTGGGATTGCCAGACCTTGTGCAACTGAGATAGCTGCTGGTGAGAAATCACCACCTTTGATAAGGATGATTGCAGCGGCAACAGAGGCAAGAGCCGCATCAGGGGCTACTGCAGCACCAATGTTTGCCCAACCAAGAGCAACCAATTGAAGAGTACCACCAAGAACAACACCTGCTTCAAGGTTACCAGTTACCAAACCGATAAGGGTACATGCGATAATAGGTTGATGAAATTGAAATTGGTCCAGAATACCTTCCATACCTGCGAGGAAAGCAACGACAATGACCAAAATCGCTGAAATAATTGAAATATCCATGATAAGTCATAAATCCTTTCGTTAATGAAAATGAATTGTGAATTGCAATACAAGAATGCTAATTCTGTTAGAGTTTCTTGCATTACCTATCTGTACATAGGTTCGTTAGATTATTTAACGTTTGCTTTTTTGATCAATTCAAACAAGTCTTTTTTAGAATCGTTTGGCACTTTACGAACGTCAAATTTCACACCTAAGTCACGTAGTTTTTCAAAGGTAGCAACATCTTCTTTGTCCATAGACAAAACATTATTGACCATTGTTTTACCTGTTGAGTGAGCCATTGAACCAACGTTCAACTCTGCAATTTCAACACCGCCTTCGATGGCTTCAAGAGCTTCTTGTGGTGTTTCAAACAAGATAAGGGCATGTGTATTTCCAAAACGTGGGTCTTTTGAGACTTCAATCAACTTCTTGATTGGAACAACGTTGGCTCTGATATTTCCTGGTGCAGCTTGTTTGATTAACCCTTTGCGCAACTCATCTGCAGCCACTTTATCTGAAGCAACAATGATGCGATCCGCTTTAGAAGCAGGTGTCCAGCCTGTTGCAACTTGTCCATGCAAGAGGCGAGTGTCAATACGGGCAAGGTTGATTTTCAATTTACCATCACCAATCACGGTTCCTTCAGGAATAGCGGATGTTGGTGCATTGTCAGTTGCTTGGGCAACAGGTGCTTCCACAACAGGTTCCAAGTTCTCAGGAAGAACTTTCACGCCGTCACGTGCTTCTTTTAAGATATTTGCTGCAACTTGTTCAGCACCAGCAGAAGCATCCATCATACGTTCTGTATAAGCCTGAATCAACATTGGCAAGTTTAAACCAGTCAAGATGACAAACTTGCGGTCTGGGTTCTCTCCGGCTACACGGCTTGCTTGGTTAAATGGTGAGCCGCTCCAAAGGTCAGCCAATACCAAGATTTCATCATCTTGATCAAATGCGTCAATGGCAGATAAGAATTTGGCGTGTAAATCATCTGGTCCTTCACTTGGCATAAAAGTTACAACTTGAACTTTTTCTTGTTCGCCAAAAATCATCGAACCCGATTGATGAATACCAGCTGCAAATTCGCCATGACTTGCAATAATGATACCAATACTCATTATTGTACCTCCTAAATATTTTCAGTTTCGATGTAACTAAAATATATTAGTTGCATTGAAGACTAACCCATTATAAACCGCTTACACTTGTTTTGTCAAGGGCTTGTATGTGACAACAGAAAAAGATTACAGGAAGATACATATTATTTTTAGAAATAAAACAGAAATGTTTCAGGAAATTTTAAGTTTTTCTTAGGAAATGTTTAAGCTTTAAAGCCTATACTGGGAGCAGGTTAACAGAAAGGGACAGTCTTTGAAAATGAGACTGATTTAAAAAAGGAATGAAGAACAAAAACAATAGAAATTCCAATTTAAAAAAGGTTGGGATAAGTAGTATTATTTTAGCGAGTATGGTTTTAGGAGCTTGTAGCAAAACGAGTGCAAGTAGTTCGTATACAGCGACTTCGAGTTCATCAATGGTCACTTCAAAAACGAGTTCAAGCACTGGGGAGACAGCAACGACTTCTGAGTATTTTTCAGAGAGTGATCTGGATGCTAGCTACGATACATCAACAGCTTCAACGATTTCGTTATCAGGTTCGAGTGCCACAGTTTCTGGGGAAGGAGTAAGTGTATCAGGTTCGACGGTGACTATTAGCGCAGCAGGAACCTATGTGGTATCTGGTAGTGCAACAAATGTCCAAATTGTAGTTGCTGCAGCAGACAGCGATAAGGTCCAACTCGTCTTTGAAAACGTCAGTATGACAGGAGACAAGGCGGCCATCAATGTGCAAGAAGCGGATAAGGTCACCATAACCTTAGCAGAAGGAAGCAAGAATACGATTGCAGACTCTTCTTCAAATACAGATGCCGATATCGACGCAGCTATTTATTCAGCCAGTGATTTGGTTATTAATGGTAGTGGTAGTCTGACGGTTGAAGGGAATTACAATAATGCGATTGAATCCAATGATGATATGAAAATTACAGGTGGAACCATAACTATTACGGCATTCGGTCACGGAATCAATGCCAATGATGCGTTGAACATTACAAATGCCACACTGGATATTACAGCAAGTGAGGATGGACTTCATGCAGACAATGACGAGGATACCAGTCTAGGGAATCTCTATATTAGTGACGCAACGATATCACTATCTGTAGGTGACGATGCTGTACATGCTTCCAATAGTCTTGTGATTGACAGTGGAGAGATTACAGTGACTCAAAGTACGGAAGGACTTGAAGGGACTAATGTGACCATTAATGGTGGAACGATTCAGGTGTACGCGACGGATGATGGATTGAATGCTGCTAGTGATGTGTCTGGGGCTGATATCTTTATTAGAATCACCGGTGGGGATATCTCAGTTGAGATGGCTCAAGGGGATACGGATGCCATTGATTCAAATGGAGACATCTATGTTTCAGGTGGCAATATTAACATCACTGCCCAATCTGGTTTTGATTATGATGGTGTCGCTGAATTTACAGGAGGAAGCATTATTCTAAATGGACAAGAGCAAACAAGTATTGTCTCCAATGGTCCAGGTGCTGGAGGAGGTCGACCAGGAGCGTTTTAAAAAAGACAGGTTTTACCCTGTCTTTTATTATGTTGATATATTATAAGAAGATTTTCTCTAACTCTTTAGCAACACCGTCTTCTGTATTACTGAATTCTGTTATGTGGTCAGCGTAAGGCAAAAGTATAGGATTGGCATTTTTCATGGCATAGGCTGTTCCTGCAAATTGCAGCATTTGTGTATCGTTTTGTTCGTCTCCAAAAGCGATCAAATCATTAGGGCTGGCTTGGTACAAATCAAGGAGATAGTTCAAAGCAAAAGCCTTGGTAACACCTTTAGCACAGGTTTCCAAAATATTTAAGGGACCACCCCAGGTATTGATTTCCAATTCATTTTTGAAATAGCCCCTCATTTCTTCAGCGAGTGCGAATTTGTCTGCTGCTCTGGTTTGCATCAAGATCGAATGTGGATCCTTGGTGACTTGTTTCATATCAACCAAGGTTTCTGGTGTAATAGCTTCAACGCCCATTAAACGAGGGTCGATGCGATCTAAGTGTGTTTGGGTGATGAAAAATTTCTTTTTGTATTCGCCAGCGATGAAATCTGCTTGGAAACGTTCCTCCGCTTGTAGAAATTCGATAAAATATTCCTTTTCAATCAAAACACTTTTTTCCCATTTCCAATTTTTATTTGGAATATGTGTGAGAGAGCCGTTGAAATTGATCATGGGGGTATCGAGTTGGAGCTGCTGGTAGAAATCCTTTGCCATGCGGTAAGGGCGACCGGTAGCGATGATAACAGTATGGCCTGCTTCTCGTATTTTTTGAATGGTGTCTACGGTATAGGAAGACAATTTGCCTTCTTCATTTAGTAAAGTGCCATCTAAATCGATGGCAATTAGTTTTTTCTCTTTCATTGGGACTCCTTTTTCTGTAACTCTTTCAGTATAGCAAAAAGCAGGTTTGGAAGCAAAATAAAACTAGAAGTAGGGAAAATCATAGAAGAATGTTCGGTTTTTGCTTGTGTTTTTTCTCTAAATTTGATTTTTTTTACTGAATAAATCGTTTTCCTTTGTATTTCATTTGAAAAATGAATTTTTTCATTTATAATCAAAGTATCGTTCGTAAATAAAGGAGTTTTAACGAAAAATGGATCAATTTTTTAAATTGAAAGAACATGGAACGTCTGTTTCCACTGAAATTATGGCTGGGATTACAACCTTCTTTGCCATGTCTTATATCTTGTTTGTCAACCCGTCTATTTTGAGTGCTGCAGGCATGCCAACTCAAGCTGTTTTCTTAGCAACCATTATTGCAACTGTTATTTCAACATTGATTATGGGCTTGTTTGCCAATGTTCCTTATGCCCTTGCACCGGGTATGGGGTTGAATGCTTTCTTTACCTATACCGTCGTGTTTGGACTTGGATTTACCTGGCAGGAAGCTTTAGCTATGGTCTTTATCTGTGGTTTGTTTAATGTTTTGATTACCGTAACTAAGTTCCGTAAAAGCATCATCAAATCGATTCCGGTTAGCTTGCAACATGCAATCGGTGGTGGTATCGGTGTCTTTGTGGCTTATCTTGGTTTTAAAAATGCGGATATCATTGATTTCTCATTGTCAGCAGGAAATATTGTGTCCATCAACGGGGCTGCACCTGAAGCGGCGGATTTGTCACAAGGTGTTCAATCCATCGCCGCAAATGGTGGTGTGGTACCGGCTATTTCAACCTTTACCAACCCATCGGTGATTTTAGCGGTGATTGGTTTGTTCTTGACAGCCTTTTTGGTTATTAAAAATGTTCGTGGTGCGATTTTAATTGGGATTGTTGCAACAACACTTTTGGGGATTCCGATGGGCGTTGTTGACCTCTCTACTATTAGTTTTTCAAATAATCTTGGTTCAGCCTTTGCTGAGTTGGGAACAACCTTCCTTGCAGCTTTTGATGGAATGGCCTCTCTCTTTAGCGATACCAGCAAGTTGCCTCTTGTCTTAATGACCATTTTTGCTTTCAGTTTGTCAGATACCTTTGATACGCTTGGAACCTTTATTGGTACTGGTCGTAAAACAGGCATTTTCTCTGCAGAAGATGAAGCAGCGCTTGAAAACTCAACTGGATTCAACTCAAAAATGGACCGCGCTCTTTTTGCGGATGCCATTGGAACATCAATCGGTGCCTTATTCGGAACTTCTAATACGACAACCTACGTTGAATCTGCAGCAGGGATTGCGGAAGGTGGCCGGACTGGTTTGACAGCTGTATCAACTGCAGTTTGCTTCCTACTCTCAGTCCTCTTGTTGCCAGTTATTGGAATTGTCCCAGCAGCTGCTACTGCACCAGCTCTGATCATTGTCGGGGTGATGATGGTTTCTTCCTTCCTTGATGTGGATTGGAGCAAGTTTGAAGATGCACTTCCAGCCTTCTTTGCAGCCTTCTTTATGGCGCTTTGCTACTCTATCTCGTACGGTATTGCAGCGGCATTTATCTTCTATTGCTTGGTAAAAATTGCAACTGGAAAAGCAAAAGAAGTGCACCCGATTTTGTGGGGAGCTACGGCTTTGTTTATCCTAAACTTTATCATTTTAGCTATTTTGTAATGCACATAAAGACTAGGGAATCCTAGTCTTTTTTATCATGACAAATCGCTTTGCCTTATGGTATAATGATTGACATGTATAGTCAAAATGAATCAGAATTGATGGTGATTGGTCAAAAAATTGGCCATCTATTGCAAAAACGAGATGTCTTGGTATTGTCGGGAAATTTAGGAGCTGGCAAGACGACTCTGACAAAAGGAATTGCAAAAGGTTTAGAAATTGACCAGATGATTAAAAGTCCAACCTATACCATTGTTCGAGAGTATGAGGGACGGGTACCACTCTATCACTTAGACGTATATCGTATTGGTGATGATCCAGATTCGATTGATTTGGATGATTTTCTCTTTGGAGAAGGCGTCACAGTCATTGAGTGGGGAGAGTTACTGGAGCCAAGTTTATTAGGAGACTATTTGCAGGTTTCTCTACAAGTATCTGGGGAAGGACGGTTGCTCGAATTAACTGCTCACGGTCATCGCTCAGAACAACTCAAAAAGGACATATTGGAATGAAAATAGAATACGAAGTTCGTTTTGAAGAAGCCCAAAGCGCAGATGCTCCGTTTATCCTGAATCTGCTTCAACAGGTGCAAAAAGAATCAGATTTCTTAATATATAATGATGCTATGTCGGCTATGGATATTGGAGTTTTTGCTAGCAGTCTGCAAGAACAGTATGAAGCAGAAGACCGATTCTGCTTGTTAGCAAAGATTGAGCAACAGGTCATTGGTGTGATCAATATCATGACAGAGCGACATTGTCAATTAAACCATATTGGTGATGTCTTTGTTGTAGTTTCAAAGGATTATTGGGGACAAGGAATTGGACGTATTCTACTAGAAGAATCCATTATTTGGGCTTCGTATTCAGGGATTATCCGTCGGTTGGAACTAACTGTGCAAGCTCGTAATCAACGGGCGGTTTCTCTTTATGAAAAAATGGGATTTGAAATAGAGGGCACTAAACAACGAGGCGCAAAAACAAAAGATGGGGACTTTCTGGACGTCTATATGATGAGTCGAATGATAGATGAGGATAAAGAATGAAAATCGGGAAAAAAATAGTATTGATGTTGATGGCTATCCTCTTGCTTTCAGCGGGAGCGGTTGTTGTATATAGTAAGAGTCTCTTGAGTTATTCAGACAACGCTTTTTCAAAGACCTATCGTAGACTTGGAAACGACGATGGAGACAAGGAAGATGTGATTAAAGCAACGAAGCCGTTTTCTATTTTGTTAATGGGGGTCGATGTAGATTTGGCTACCAGAGGTGGAGGCTGGGAAGGTCGAAGTGATTCGATGATTCTGGTCACAGTTAATCCCAATACTAAAAAAACGGTTATGATGAGTTTGACCAGGGATACGATGGTTGAAATCGCTAATCCAGATGGAACATCTAGCGGAACCGTTGAAAAGTTAAATCATTCCTATGCCTACGGGCAAGCACCGATGGCGATGGCGACTGTTGAAAAAATGATGGACATCAATATAGATCATTACATTCAAATCAATATGGATGGTCTTATGAGCCTGGTCGATGCCTTGGGAGGCATTACAGTCAATAATACCTTGGGCTTTCCTATCTCCATTTCTGCCCAAGAACCTGATTACACTTCAGTTGTTCAACCAGGTAAGCAACACATAAATGGGAAGCAAGCCTTGGTATATGCCCGTATGCGGTATGATGATCCAGAAGGTGATATTGGGCGTCAAAAACGCCAACGTGAAGTTATTGAAGCGATTGTTACCAAATTGTTAAAATTAGATGGGTTTACACAGTACAAAGGCATCTTAGATGCACTGTCTGATAATATGCAAACGGATATCGAGATTTCGGCAGGGACCATTCCTTCTTTATTGGGCTATAAGGACTCGCTGGATACACTTGAATCCTATCAGCTGACAGGTGATGGACAAATGGTAAATGAAGTATATTATAGTATTCCGACGAGTGAGCATTTATTAGAAATGCAAAATGTTCTAAAAGAATCATTGGAATTGCCAACCTCAGTTGAATTAAAAACCAATGCCAATGTATATGAAAAAGTATTTGGTGGTGGCAGTTCAATTACGGTTCTTGATCCTTATACAACTTACCCAGGATCAACCAGCGAATCGTATTCAGAATAAAAATAAAGAGAGGACTTCCTCTCTTTATTTTTATTCACTTTCTTTATCTGGGGACGTATATTTTTCTTGGATTTTTTTGATTTCTTTAAGACGGACTTGACTTTCTTCTTGAAAGACTTTGGATTTGTATTGCAATTCTTCGGCCATTTCTTGAATGGGCTCTTTGTAACTTTGGATGATTGCCAATTTTTCTTGAATCGTTTGGTAGCTGGTTTTAGCCTCTTTTAAGAAGTTTTGCGTTTCAGATAATTCTTCTTGAATCTTCTTTCTGTGAGAAACGGCAAGATATGCAAGGGCGGCGCTGGTTCCTGTTAGCAGGAGGTTGGTTAATTTCATGCGGATTCTCCTAGATATAGTTGAGTGGCTAAGTCTGATAAGGCAGCAAAATCAGGCTCATGAGCAGTAAATTGAATCGCTAATTCATCTGTTTCATCAAAGCGAGGAAGCAGATGAATGTGGGTATGAAAAACCGTCTGGCCAGCGGCTTCTTCATTGTTGTTGATGATATTGACACCGTTGGCTCCGAGTGTTTCTTTTAGGTGCTGAGCGATTTTTGGTACAGGAGAAAAGAGCTCACTGGCTGCTGTTTCAGTCATTTCTAGAACATTTCGATAGTGTTTTTTTGGAATGACGAGCGTATGCCCCTTGGTTACTTGGGTAATATCTAGAAAAGCCAAGACTTTGTCATCTTCGTAGACCTTAGAAGATGGAATCTCTCCAGCGACAATTTTACAAAAAATACAATCTGACATAAACAGCACCTCTTTATGGAATTTTTGATATAATTACATTATATCAAATTATCGGAGAAGTGTATGTTAGAAGTCAAAAAACTAACTGGTGGCTATGCCAATATTCTCGTTTTAAAAGATGTCTCGTTTGAAGTGAATGATGGGGAACTGGTTGGTCTGATTGGTCTAAATGGTGCAGGGAAATCAACGACGATTAAAGAAATCATCGGTCTATTAAGTCCTTATCAGGGAGAAATTCGGATTGATGGTAGTACCATACAAGCGTCTTCGGAAACCTATCGCAAGAAGATTGGCTTTATCCCCGAAACGCCTGTTTTGTATGAAGAATTGACACTGAAAGAACATTTGGAAGTGGTTGCTTTGGCCTACGATTTAAACTGGGATATCGCTTTTTCGCGTGCGGAACGTTTGTTGAAAATCTTTCGTCTGGATGAAAAATTAGAGTGGTTTCCTGTCCAATTTTCAAAGGGCATGAAGCAAAAGGTTATGATTATCTGTGCCTTAATGATTGAACCGCGGCTATTGATTGTTGATGAGCCGTTTTTAGGGCTGGATCCCATTGCTATTCAGGATTTGATTGATCTGTTGGCAGAAGCCAAAAGAGCGGGTGCTTCTATTTTGATGTCTACTCATGTGTTGGATTCTGCTGAAAAAATGTGTGATCGTTTTATCATTCTGCACAAGGGACAAGTATTGGCTGATGGGGATTTACAAGCATTGCGACAGCAATTTGGAAGCCCATCTGCTAGTTTAAATGATATTTACTTAGCCCTGACGAGAGAAGAGGGCTAGGCATGCAGGAAATCTTTCGAAAAAGACGACAGGAGTTTCTTTTACGCTGTCTCAAATACAGTCGCTATGTAATGAACGACCATTTTGTCTTAGTTCTCTTAGTATTTATCGGTTTTTTATCTTTGCAATACCGTGAATTATTGCTTCATTTCCCAGAAAATCCATGGGGAGTTTATGTCTTGTTGGCTGGTATAACAGTGTTGCTCTTTTTTGCAGGACAGACAGCTACCTATCTAGAGGCAGCCGACCAGCAATTTTTATTAGTGAAAGAAAAAGAGGTTACTAGTTGGGTTCAAGCAGCTCGCAATCGACAATTTCTTATCTGGGCAAGTGTTCAGTTATTGGGGCAAGTATTGTTGTTGCCTCTCTACGAAAAATTAGGCCTGCCATTTATTGGATTTGTCTTGTTTGTGCTGGTGTTGACTCTTAGTAAAAAAATGCTCCTTCAAGGACAGGCGAACAAGTTTGTCTCAAATGGAAGTTTGGACTGGGCTGGCCTCATTCAGGCAGAGGAAAAACGCAAACAAGGAATACTGCAGTTTTTCGCGCTCTTTACCAAGGTTAAGGGAATCACAACTAGTGTCAAACGCCGTGCGTATTTAGATGGGCTTTTGCCTCGTGTTCGACACCAAAGAGGAACTTGGAACTACCTTTATGCTAGAGCTTTCCTGCGTTCAGGGGACTTTCTAGGGCTGAGCATACGGTTAACGGTGCTGAGTACCATCTGTTTGATCAGTATTCAACTATCTTGGTTGGCCATTGGTTTGGCATTTTTGTTTCAGTATTTGTTGTTGTTTCAACTATTGGCTCTGTTTAGCGTCTATGATTACCAGTCGATGGCCCGTTTGTATCCCCTATCCCTATCTGCAAAAATCAAGTCCTTTCAAACTGTTTTAAAAAACGTGCTTTATGTGATTTCAGGGCTGCACTCTATCATTGGATTGTTTTTTGTGACGGAGAAGTTTTATGTCATCGGCCTTCCTTTTTTTACCATATTTTTGTGTGAAATCTATTTACCAATAAAAGCAAAGAAATTGATTGACTAAAGTGTTTAAAACTAGTAGAATAGTATAGAATTTTTAAAAGGAGGAAAGGCATGCAATTTGATACAAATGGCCTGCAACTACAATCAATCGCAGGGAATAGTGGAAAAGCATACAAGGGTCTTCGTTCAGATGGTACGCCGGTTTTTGTCAAATATGAAATGCCTCCAATCGTGTCTGCTTTAGCCAGAGAACAAATCACTCCACCCATTATTGCGACCAATCGTGAAGTTGGTGTGGGACAAAGGGTGGAACAAGAATGGCTAAATGGACGAACGCTTGAAAAAGCAGATATGGGTAAAAAACAAGTTCGCCAAATCCTTGTTCGTATGCATTTTTCACGTATCTTGCTCAATCAAGCCTTGCAATTAAATTACACCTACCAAGAGCCGAAAGATTTGGTTAAAAAATGGCAAGATGATGCACCAAATCGTCTTCGTCAAAACAGCTATTTGTTGGCGGTTTGTGATGATTTGCTTAACAATTTACCATCTTTTCATCAGGAAGTTGCTACTTTTGTTCACGGTGATTTGCACCATAAAAACTGGGTGGAAACGACCAGTGGACTGGTTTATTTAACAGACTGGGAGACGGCCTGTATCACCGATCGCATGATGGATGTGGCTTATCTGTTGACCCACTACATTCCTCGCTCCGGTTGGGAAGAGTGGTTAAAGTCTTATGGTTATAAGTACAACCGCGCTGTTCTTAGTAAAGTTTATTGGTATGGGCAGCTAGGTTATCTCAATCAAATTACAAAACATGTTGAAAGCTACGATATGGAGGCGGCCAATAAAGAAATTTATGCCCTTCGCCAATTTCGTGAGCGATTCTATAAGGAACTATGAGAGTTAGAAATCGAAAAGGAGCTGGGGATTTCCTTCGCAACAATCCCCAATATGTGATTTCCAATCCCGAAGAATGCAAAGGGCGCTGGTCAGAGATATTTGGCAACGACAATCCCATTCACATTGAAGTTGGGTCTGGTAAAGGTCGTTTCATTACAGGAATGGCCGTTCAAAATCCAACTATCAACTACATTGGGATTGATGTACAACAATCTGTCTTGAGCTATGCCCTTGATAAGGCGCTCGAAGCAGGCTTGCCCAATGTGAAATTGCTCTATGTAGACGGATCTAGTTTAACCAATTATTTTGATAATGGAGAAATTGATCGTCTCTACTTGAATTTTTCCGATCCATGGCCGAAAAAACGCCATATCAAGCGCCGCTTAACCTACAAGAGTTTCTTAGAAACCTATGAAGCGATTTTACCAGAAAAGGGAGAAATTCACTTCAAGACGGATAACCGTGGCCTCTTTGAATATAGTTTGGCTAGTTTTTCTCAGTATGGCATGATTCTGAATCAAGTATGGCTAGACCTTCATGCCAGTGATTTTGAAGGCAATATTATGACCGAATACGAAGAGAAATTCTCTAGTAAAGGCCAGCCGATTTATCGGGTGGAAGCACGGTTTGGATAAAGCCTGTTATTGTCAAGTATTTTTCTTTACAATCAAAGGGAAATATGCTATACTAGTAAAAAATAGATGAAAAGGGGGTTGGTCTTGTGCCAACCCTTTCAGCATTTTCATTTTAAAGGAGGTAGGTATGGCAACAATTGTTGAATTGGTGACAGAAGCCATCGTACCCGCTATTCAAGCTCCCTATGAACTAGTGGATGTCGAATACGGGAAAATGGGTGGTGATTTTGTTCTCTCTGTCTTTGTTGATAAAGAGGGAGGGATTTCTCTCAATGACACAGCAGAAATTTCGGAGTTAATCAGTCCTTTGCTAGACCAAATCAAACCGGATCCATTCCCAGAACAGTACATGTTGGAAGTGACCAGTCCTGGTTTGGAGCGACCGCTTAAAACAAAAGAAGCACTTGAAAAGGCTGTTGGTCAATACATCAACGTTAAACTCTATCAAGCGATTGATAAAATCAAAGTATTTGAGGGAACCCTACTCTCCTTTGATGGCGAAACCTTGCTGATAGAATACATGGATAAGACGCGTCAAAAAGAAGTGTCCATTCCCTATGCATCTGTTGCAAAAGCTCGCCTAGCGGTTAAATTATAAAAGAAGAAAAGAAAGGACCTTTTGCCAGCAAAAGGAATACATCATGAGTAAAGAAATGCTAGAAGCCTTCCGAATTTTAGAGGAAGACAAGGGTATAAAAAAAGAAGACATTATCGAAGCGGTGACAGAATCACTTCGTTCTGCTTACAAACGCCGTTATGGCCAATCTGAATCGGCAGCCATCGAATTTGATGAGAAAAAAGGTGATTTTCGTGTCTACACGGTTCGTGAAGTCGTTGATGAGGTCTTTGACAGTCGTCTAGAGATTTCGTTGAAAGATGCCCTAGCGATTTCATCTGCCTATGAATTAGGAGATAAGATCAAATTTGAAGAAGCACCTGGAGAGTTTGGACGGGTTGCAGCCCAATCAGCCAAACAAACTATTATGGAAAAAATGCGCAAGCAAACGCGTGCTATTACCTATAACACCTACAAAGAACATGAGAATGAAATCATGTCGGGAACGGTAGAGCGTTTTGACAATCGCTTTATCTATGTAAATTTAGGAACGATTGAAGCGCAGTTGTCTAAGCAGGACCAAATCCCTGGAGAAGTTTTCCAATCCCATGACCGTATCGAAGTCTATGTCTACAAGGTAGAAGACAACGGCCGTGGAGTCAATGTCTTTGTTAGTCGTAGTCACCCAGAGATGATCAAGCGTTTGATGGAACAAGAAATTCCAGAGGTTTATGACGGAACAGTTGAAATCATGAATGTGGCTCGTGAAGCAGGAGATCGCACGAAGATTTCTGTTCGCAGTCACAATCCAAATGTGGATGCCATTGGTACTATCGTTGGTCGTGGCGGAGCCAATATTAAAAAGATTACCAGCAAATTCCACCCAGCACGCTACGATGCTAAGTCTGATCGGATGATTCCAACTGAGGAAAATATCGATGTCATTGAGTGGGTTGCAGATCCAGCAGAATACATTTACAATGCCATTGCACCTGCTGAAGTAGACCAAGTTCTGTTTGATACAGAAGATGGCAAACACGCGACAGTTGTTGTGCCAGATAGCAAATTGTCCCTTGCAATTGGTCGTCGTGGTCAAAATGTCCGCTTGGCTGCTCACTTAACTGGCTTCCGCATTGATATCAAGTCCGCTTCAGAATTTGAAGCCATGGAAGCAGCACTATACGGAGATGTGACGGAAGAGACAGCAGAGGAAAGTCAAGAAGATTAAGGGGGCATTATGGCAAAAGCTAGAAAAATCCCATTAAGAAAGTCAGTTGTTTCTGGAGAGATTATTGACAAGCGAGACCTTCTCAGAATTGTAAAAAACAAGGACGGGCACATCTTTATAGATCCAACCGGGAAGGCAAACGGCCGTGGTGCTTATATTAAATTGTCTAATGAAGAGGCTCAACAAGCCCAAAAGAGACGGGTGTTTGATCGCTCTTTTAGCATGGAAGTACCGGCTGAGTTTTATGACGAATTGATTGCCTATGTTGACCACAAGGTCAAAAGGAGAGAGCTTGGACTCGAATAAGAAACAAAAAATATTGCAGTTACTCGGATTGGCCCAACGGGCCAATTGCCTAGTATCTGGTGAAGAATTTGTGGTAGAGGCCATCCGAAAAGGTCAGGCAAAGTTGGTGTTTTTAGCCAATGATGCTGCCCACAACTTAAGTAAAAAAGTAAGCGATAAGAGTCAGTCTTATCAGGTAGACGTTGTCACCGCGTTTTCAACGCTGGAATTAAGCACTGCTGTTGGCAAAAGCCGCAAGGCGATTGCCCTAACAGATGCTGGATTTACTAAGAAAATGAGGTCTATTATGGAATAGAACAGGAGGACAAGAAATTGTCTAAGAAGAGATTAAATGAAATCGCCCGTGAATTGGGCGTAGCCAGTAAAGAAGTTGTTGCCAAAGCACAGGAACTAGGTTTTGAAGTCAAAAGTCACGCTTCCAGTGTAGAGGAGGCGGCAGCAGCAAAAATTGCAGCTAGCTTCGGTTCCCCATCTGCTGAGAAAGCTAAAAGCCCTGCAAAAACTGCAACTTCAAAACCGGTTGAAGTAGAACCGGTAAAAAAAGAAGTTAAGAACGAACAACCGAAAGCAGAAAAAGTGGAACAGAAGGCGCCTGTTGCGCCAGCTGAGAAAGCAGTAACAGAAGCAAAACCAGCTCCTGTTCGGCCACAAAGTCGAAATTTTAAAGCAGAGCGTGAAGCGCGTGCAAAAGCAGAAGCTGAAAAAAGGGCTAAGCGTCAACAGCAAAAACCGAATCAAGAACAAGGGCGTGGGGAACGCCGTGATTTCCGTTCAAACAATCGCAATGAAAATAAACGTCGTAATGATCGAAATCGCGATAACCGTCCACAACAAGGACGCCGTGACCAGCAACAAGGCTATGGGCAACAACAGCGTCCAGCTGCTCCCAAAATTGATTTTAAGGCTCGGGCAGCAGCCTTAAAAGCAGAACAAAATGCAGAGTACGCTCGTGGTAGCGAAGAGCGTTTCCGTCAAGCTCAAGAAGCTAAGAAACAAAAACAGGTAAAACCAAAAGAAATCAAGTTTGAAGAACCGGTTATTGAAGTAAAACCAGTTGTTCAACCTCCTGTTGCAACTCCAGCAGTAGATACTCGTCGGAAGAAACAGGCCAAAGTCGATAAAAAACGCGAGTTTACAAACGATTTGGAAGATGGCCCACGCAAACAACAAAAGAATCGAAATAATCAAAATCAAGTGAGAAATCAAAGAAATAGTAACTGGAACAATAATAAAAAGAACAAACGAGGCAAGAATGCACCTGTGGCAAAACCTGTGACAGAGCGTAAGTTCCATGAATTGCCAACAGAATTAGAATACACACCAGGTATGACGGTTGCGGACATTGCAAAACGCATCAAACGCGAACCTGCTGAAATCGTTAAGAAACTCTTTATGATGGGTGTCATGGCGACACAAAACCAATCTTTGGATGGAGATACCATCGAATTGCTCTTGGTTGATTACGGTATTGAAGCCAAGGAAAAAGTTGAAGTAGACAATGCTGACATTGAGCGTTTCTTTGTCGAAGAAGGGTACCTCAATGAAGACCAATTAGTGGAACGTCCACCAGTTGTGACCATCATGGGACACGTTGACCACGGTAAAACAACGCTTTTGGACACCCTTCGGAATTCGCGTGTTGCAACTGGCGAGGCAGGGGGGATTACCCAGCATATCGGTGCCTACCAAATCGAAGAAAATGGCAAGAAAATTACCTTCTTGGATACACCAGGTCACGCGGCCTTCACCTCCATGCGGGCTCGTGGAGCTTCTGTCACTGACTTGACCATCTTGGTGGTTGCAGCAGATGATGGTGTTATGCCACAGACAATCGAGGCGATTAACCACTCAAAAGCTGCAGAAGTTCCAATCATTGTAGCCATCAACAAAATCGATAAACCAGGTGCAAACCCAGAACGTGTAATCGGTGAGTTGGCTGAACACGGTGTAATCTCAACTGCTTGGGGTGGTGAATCTGAGTTTGTTGAAATTTCAGCTAAATTCAATCAGAACATCGATGAGTTGTTGGAAACAGTACTCCTTGTAGCTGAAATTCAAGAGTTGAAGGCTGATCCAACTGTTCGTGCCATCGGTACGGTAATTGAAGCTCACTTGGACAAAGGAAAAGGTGCAGTTGCGACCCTTTTGGTCCAACAAGGTACCTTGAATGTACAAGATCCAATCGTTGTCGGAAATACCTTTGGACGTGTTCGTGCTATGACAAATGACCTTGGACGCCGTGTCAAGGTTGCGGGTCCATCGACACCAGTTTCCATCACTGGTTTAAACGAAACGCCGATGGCAGGGGACCACTTTGCGGTTTACGAAGATGAAAAATCAGCTCGTGCAGCTGGTGAAGAACGGGCGAAACGAGCACTTCTCAAGCAACGTCAGGCAACTCAACGTGTCAACCTTGAAAACCTCTTTGATACCCTTAAAGCTGGTGAAGTCAAATCTGTTAATGTGATTATCAAGGCAGACGTACAAGGTTCTGTTGAGGCCTTGGCTTCTTCTCTTATGAAGATCGATGTAGAAGGTGTAAAAGTGACTATCGTCCATTCGGCGGTTGGTGCTATCAATGAATCAGACATTACCTTGGCTGCAGCTTCAAATGCTTTGGTTATCGGCTTTAATGTTCGTCCGACCCCAATGGCTCGCCAACAAGCAGATGCTGATGAAGTTGAAATTCGTCTCCACAGCATTATCTACAAGGTGATCGAAGAAATGGAAGATGCCATGAAAGGTATGTTGGATCCTGAATTTGAAGAAAAAGTGATTGGTGAAGCAATTATCCGTGAGACCTTTAAAGTATCAAAAGTGGGAACTATCGGCGGCTTTATGGTAATCAATGGTAAAGTTACCCGTGACTCAAGTGTCCGTGTTATCCGTGACGGTGTGGTTGTTCACGATGGCAAATTGGTCAGCTTGAAACATTACAAGGATGATGTAAAAGAAGTCGGAAATGCCCAAGAGGGTGGTTTGATGATTGACAATTACAACGACTTGAAAGTGGATGATACTATCGAAGCCTACATCATGGAAGAAATTAAAAAATAAACGATTATAAAAAAGCTGAGAGGTCTCTCAGCTTTCCTTTTACAAGATTAGAAAGGAGCCATCATGGCCAATCATTTTCGTAGCGACCGTGTCGGTATGGAGATCAAACGGGAAGTCAATGACATTCTGCAAAAGAAAGTTCGTGACCCTCGTGTCCAAGGAGTGACGATTACAGATGTCCATATGACAGGTGATTTGTCACTAGCAAAAATCTACTATACCATCCACAGTACGCTAGCGTCTGACAATCAAAAAGCCCAAACTGGTTTGGAAAAAGCAACTGGTACTATCAAACGCGAATTGGGACGGAATTTGAAGTTATACAAAATTCCTGATTTGGCTTTTGAAAAAGATCAATCCATCGAGTATGGGAATAAGATTGATCAAATGCTGCGCGATTTAGAAAGCAAACAATAAAAAAGTAGCCTTAGGCTACTTTTTTTGATCGTAAAAATAACCCTCTCGATTGAGAGGGTTATTTGCTATTATAGCTATCGTCTTACTTGTAGTTACGAGACTCAAGGCCTTCTTCAGCAAGGTATTGGCTAAATGGTACCAATTCTTCTGCTTCGTATTTTTCACGGAAAGCAGCAATCTCTTCAGCAGAGTAGGCTTTTGGATCCAAACGAAGTTCAGGAGCTTCAACTGGGATTGGACGGTGTTGAGTGATGCGGGCATCAATCACGATTGTCTTACCAGCTTTATTGAGTTCAACTGCTTCTTTAACAACGGCATCAATATCTTCGATACGGTTAACAGTGAAACCGATAGCACCTTGTGCTTCAGCAATCATCTTGTAGTCAGGGTTAGTGAAGTCTACACCAAACAAGTGTTTGTTGGTATCTTCATACTTGTTCTTGATGAAGGCATATTCAGCGTTTGAGAAGACAACGTTGATAACTGGCAAGTTGTATTGAACGTTTGTAATCACGTCTGGGTAGCACATACCAAATGCGCCATCACCCATGATGTTCCATACTTGACGGTCTGGGTTGTCTTTTTTCGCAGCGATACCACCAGGAAGGGCAATACCCATTGTCGCAAACAATGGAGACGTACGCCACATGTTCTTAGGTGTCATGTGCAAGTGACGTGTAGAGGTTTGTGTAGAGTTACCGACGTCGATAGAGTAGATAGCATTCTCGTCAGCGTATTTGTTAATTGCATTGTATACTTGGTACAATTGCAATTCGCCTTCAGTTTTACCTTCAAGCTTGTTCATGTAATCGCGCCAGTTTTGGTTGTTCTTAACAGTTGCTCTCCACCATGGTGTTGATTCAACAGCATCAACTTTAGCAGTAATTGCTTTTGTTGCTTCCGCAACATCACCAAGGATAGAAGCATCAAGGGCATGACGTTTCCCAAGTTTGTAAGGATCGATATCTACTTGGATGAATTTTTCAACATTTTTGAAGGTATTGTATACTTCTGAGAATGGGAAGTTACAACCCATGAAGAGAACAGTATCTGCTTCAAAGATCACTTCGTTGGCTGGTTTCCAACCAACACGGTAAGCTGAACCAGTCAAGCCTTCGTAGCTCCATTCAAATGCTTCAAAGTTTTTACCAGTTGTAATGATTGGTGCTTTGATTTTACGAGATAATTCCGTTACCAATTCACCAGCACCAACACCACCAAAACCAGAATAGATTACTGGGCGTTTAGCCTTGTTCAAGATTTCAACGGCTTTATCGATTTCGACTTCGTTCAAAGCTGGTGCAACAAATGTACGATCGTATTGACCTGATCCGTAGTAAGAATCTGCATCGATTTCTTGGAAACCAAAGTTAACCGGGATTTCAACAACTGCAGGCCCTTTTTTAGCAATTGCTGCACGACAAGCCTCATCAATTACTTTTGGCAATTGTTCAGCATATGCAACACGTTTGTTGTAAACGGCAACACCATGGTACATTGGATTTTGGTTTAATTCTTGGAAAGCATCCATGTTCAATTCGTTGACAGGACGTGAACCTAAGATAGCTAACATCGGAGTAGCATCCATAGCTGCATCGTAAATTCCATTGATCAAATGTGTTGCACCTGGTCCACCAGAACCAACGCAGACCCCGATTGATCCACCGAATTTGCGTTGCATCAAAGCAGCAAGAGCACCAGTTTCTTCGTGGCGAACTTGTAAGAAGTTGATGTCCTTGTCTTCAGCTAAAGCGTCCATTAATGAGCTTAATGTTCCTGAAGGAATACCATAAATTGTATCAACGCCCCACGTTTTTAAGACGTTTAACATAGCTGCAGAAGCAGAAATTTTTCTTTGACTCATGAGAATGAAGTCCCCTTTTCAAATTTTTACGGTGCTATTCTATCACAGGGAATTAGATATTGCGAGAATTTTGACTTGTTGTTTATTCACATAGCATGAACAAAAAACACCTATTGAAAATAGGTGAAGACAACGACTAGTGAGGGTTATTCAATGATTTGGACTTACGTTCCATATTTGGCAGCTGAATCTTGTATTTAATAACTGCTAAGCGTATCAATAAGAAAATGGTAAAGAGAATCAGGTAAACTGGGATACGCTGCATGTGAAAATCCAACACGAGGATATGGTAGCTGATGCCAGCAACGAAGGCTAGTACAGCATAAACATCTTCTTTCAACACGATAGGTGTTTCATTGACCAGCAAATCTCGGATAATTCCGCCTCCGACACCTGTTAACGTTGCCAGTATACCAGATGTTAGAAAATTTAGCTCTAATCGCACACCTGCACTAGCTCCAATAAGAGAAAAAATCGCTAACCCAATGGCATCAAATACAAGGTTTGTAGTGGTCAAAAATTGAATCATCTGCTTTTCTCTAGGTGTTTCATTTTTCTTGGTAATGACAACGACATACATGACAAGTGCCACGACAATAGACAAATAGATAGACGTGGGATCAGTTAAGGCGACCGGAATCCGATTGATTAAGCAATCTCGAAGAATCCCTCCGCCTACGGCTGTAATCATTCCTAAGAGAGTGATACCAAAAATGTCTAGATTTTTTTTAAAGCCTTTAACAACACCAGAAACAGCAAAAGCGATGGTGCCAATATAGTTACAAATTAATAAAAAGAAATCAATGTCCATAGCATCCTCCAGCGTCTATGTTAGCATAAAAGTAAGCGGTTGACAATGTTTTTTGAAAACATTGTGAAAAACAACACTTTCTTTCTAGATTATAAAAAGAATTGTTAGAAAAATCTGTGACATAACAGGGTTTTTTAGATGGTATTTCATAGTAGAAATCGGTTAAATTATTTGCTATTTGTGAATTTTTGGTCTATCATAAGTAGTGAATTAGAATAATTTTGGAGGAACTATGGTATCTATCTCTAAAGAACAACATTTGGATATGTTCTTAAAAATGCAACAAATTCGTGATGTGGATATGAAATTGAACAAATTGGTCCGTCGTGGCTTCGTTCAAGGTATGACACACTTCTCAGTTGGTGAAGAAGCAGCAGCAGTTGGTCCGATTGCTAGCTTGACTGATCAAGATATTATCTTTTCACACCACCGTGGACATGGTCATGTTATCGCAAAGGGTATCGACATCAACGGTATGATGGCTGAATTGGCAGGTCGTGCAACAGGTACGTCAAAAGGACGCGGTGGTTCCATGCACTTGGCCAACGTTGAAAAAGGAAACTTCGGTTCAAATGGTATCGTTGGTGGTGGATATGCCCTCGCGGTTGGTGCAGCCCTTACCCAACAGTACCTTGGAACAGATAACATTGTTATTGCTTTTTCAGGAGATTCTGCGACCAATGAAGGTTCTTTCCATGAGTCAATGAACTTGGCAGCGGTTTGGAATTTACCAGTCATTTTCTTTATCACAAACAACCGTTATGGTATTTCAACAGACATCAACTACTCAACTAAAATCCCACACCTTTACATGCGTGCAGATGCATACGGTATGCCAGGTCATTATGTTGAAGACGGAAATGATATCATCGCTGTCTATGAAAAAATGCAAGAAGTGATTGAATATGTTCGTGCTGGTAATGGTCCTGCTCTAGTCGAAGTGGAGTCATACCGTTGGTTTGGTCACTCAACCGCTGATGCTGGTGTATACCGTACCAAAGAAGAAGTAGACACTTGGAAAGCAAAAGATCCAGTAAAACGCTACCGTAAGTACTTGATTGAAAATAAGATTGCGACTGAAGAAGAATTGAGCGAAATCGAAGCACAAGTGGCACAACAAGTGGAAGACGCTGTGAAATTTGCAGAAGAAAGTCCATTCCCAGATGTGTCTGTTGCATTCGAAGACGTATTTGTAGATTAAGCAAAAAATCAATCAGTATTTTATTTAGAGGAGAAAGAATACATGTCAGAAATGAAAGTAATGGCCTTGCGTGAGGCAATTAACCTGGCTCAAAGTGAAGAAATGCGCAAGGACGAAAAAGTCTTCTTGATGGGAGAAGACGTTGGTATCTACGGAGGAGACTTTGGTACCTCTGTTGGTATGTTGGAAGAGTTTGGACCAAAACGCGTTCGCGACACGCCTATTTCAGAGGCTGCGATTGCCGGTTCAGCAGTAGGTGCTGCCCAAACTGGTCTTCGCCCAATCGTTGACTTGACCTTCATGGACTTCATTACCATTGCCTTGGATGCAATTGTCAACCAAGCAGCAAAAACCAACTACATGTTTGGTGGCGGCTTGAAAACACCTGTAACGTTCCGAGTTGCATCAGGTTCAGGTATTGGTTCAGCAGCCCAACACTCGCAATCTCTTGAAGCATGGTTGACTCATATTCCAGGGATCAAAGTGGTTGCACCTGGTACTGCTAACGATGCTAAAGGTCTTTTGAAATCTTCTATCTTGGACAACAATCCTGTTATCTTCTTGGAGCCAAAAGCTCTTTATGGTAAAAAAGAGGAAGTAAACCAAGATCCAGACTTCTATATCCCACTTGGCAAAGGTGAAATCAAACGTGAGGGAACAGATGTGACCATTATCTCTTACGGACGTATGTTGGAGCGTGTCTTGAAAGCTGCTGAAGAAGTAGCTGCAGAAGGAATTAGCGTTGAAGTCGTTGACCCACGTACCCTTATTCCATTGGATAAAGAATTGATTATTGAATCAGTTAAGAAGACTGGTAAGGTTATCCTTGTCAATGACGCTTATAAGACAGGTGGCTTTATCGGTGAGATTGCTTCAGTCATCACAGAAAGTGAAGCCTTTGACTACTTGGATGCGCCTGTTGTTCGTATTGCATCAGATGACGTTCCAGTACCGTATGCCAACAACTTGGAAAATGCAGTCTTGCCAAACGTTGAAAAAATCAAGGCAGCCATTTACAAGCAAGTCAACAAAGGATAAGAATCAATTCCTAGTTTATGTTCTGTCTAAAAGAGCTGGTTTATCTGCAATTGGATAACCAGCTTTGACATTGAATAGCAATAACTAAGAATCAGAAGAAAGGAAGATAAGATGGCAGTAGAAATTATCATGCCTAAGCTCGGTGTAGACATGCAAGAAGGCGAAATCATCGAGTGGAAAAAACAAGAAGGCGACTTTGTCAATGAAGGTGACGTCATCTTGGAAATGATGTCTGATAAAACCAGCATGGAATTGGAAGCAGAAGAATCTGGTGTTCTCTTGAAAATCGTCCATGGAAATGGTGCAACAGTGCCGGTTACAGAAGTCATTGCCTACTTAGGAAGCGAAGGGGAGACAATTGATGAGACAGTCGTTGCTACTTCATCTCCAGGAACTGGTGATGCTCCAGTAGTCGCAACAGAAGCACCTAAAGAGGCAGTTCCAGCAACTCCTGCTCCAGTAGCAGCAGCTCCTCAAGGTGGTGAAAAAGTTCGGGCAACCCCTGCAGCTCGTAAGGCGGCGCGCGAATTAAACATCGACTTGGGAACTGTTCCAGGGACTGGTGCAAATGGTCGTGTACATAAATCAGATGTAGAAGAATTTAAAGGTGCGCAACCAAAAGCAACTCCATTGGCTCGTCGTATGGCAGAAGACAAGGGAATTGATCTTGCAAGTATTATTGGTACCGGTGTCGGTGGCAAGATTGTTAAAGAAGATATCCTAGCTATTCTTGAAGCGCAAGCTCCAACACAAGCAGCTCCAAAAGCTGCTGCAGCAGAAAAACCTGCTAAAGAATTACCAGAAGGCGTTGAAATCATCAAGATGAGCCCAATGCGTAAGGCAATCTCAAAAGGTATGGTCAACTCTTACTTGACAGCGCCAACCTTTACCTTGAATTACGACATCGATATGACCAATTTGATGGCGCTTCGTAAACAAGTTCTTGAGCCAATCATGAACAAAACAGGTCTGAAAGTAACCTTTACGGATTTGATCGGACTTGCTGTAACGCGTACCTTGATGAAAGAAGAGCACCGTTATATGAATGCTTCTCTTATCAACGATGCCCAAGAAATTGAATTGCACAAATTTGTGAATTTAGGGATTGCGGTTGGTTTGGATGAAGGACTAGTTGTACCAGTTGTTCATGGCGCAGATAAGATGAGTTTATCAGACTTTGTTGTGGCATCAAAAGATGTTATCAAAAAAGCTCAATCTGGTAAATTAAAAGGTGCAGAGATGTCCGGTTCGACCTTCTCTATCACCAACTTGGGTATGTTTGGTACAAAAACTTTCAACCCAATCATCAACCAACCAAACTCTGCTATCTTAGGTGTTGCATCAACTGTTCAAACACCAGTAGTCATCGACGGTGAAATCAAAATTCGTCCAATTATGGCCCTTTGCTTGACCATCGACCACCGTATTATTGATGGTATGAATGGTGCGAAATTCATGGTTGACTTGAAGCACTTGTTGGAAAATCCATTAGAGTTGTTGATTTGATGTTGTAACGAATGACCTGTCTGTGTGCTTTAGAGGTTACCTGACAGAAACGACTACTTGTCTTATCAGACGAGTAAGGAAGAAAATGAATTTATTTTGTATCTTATTCGAAAGGAAATAAAAAAATGGCTGTTGAAATTATTATGCCGAAACTCGGCGTTGACATGCAAGAAGGCGAAATCATCGAGTGGAAAAAACAAGAAGGTGATGTTGTCAATGAAGGTGATGTGATCTTAGAGATGATGTCTGACAAAACCAGCATGGAATTAGAAGCGGAAGATTCAGGTGTCTTGATCAAAATCGTTCGTGGAAACGGTGAAACAGTTCCTGTAACAGAAGTTATTGGTTACATCGGTGCTGAAGGCGAAGTGGTTGAAGAAGGTGCTGCTGCAGCTCCTGCAGCTGCTGTTGCTCAAGCGGAAGCAGACTTGAAAGCTGCTGGTCTTGAAGTTCCTGCTGCCCCTGCTGCTGCAGCTCCAGCTGCACCAAAAGCAGAATTGGCTGCTGATGAGTATGACATGATTGTTGTTGGTGGTGGACCTGCTGGTTACTACGCAGCCATTCGTGGTGCGCAACTTGGTGGTAAGATTGCCATCGTTGAAAAATCTGAATTTGGTGGTACCTGCTTGAACGTCGGCTGTATCCCAACCAAGACTTACCTTAAAAACGCTGAAATCCTTGATGGTTTGAAGATTGCCGCTGGTCGTGGTATCAACTTGGCTTCAACAAACTACACTATCGATATGGACAAAACAGTTGACTTCAAGAACTCAGTTGTTAAGACCCTTACAGGTGGTGTTCAAGGTCTCTTGAAAGCGAACAAAGTAACCATCTTTAACGGACTTGGTCAAGTTAACCCTGACAAGACTGTTACAATTGGTTCAGAAACGATCAAAGGACGTTCGATCGTTCTTGCAACGGGTTCTAAAGTATCTCGTATCAATATCCCAGGTATCGATTCTAAATTTGTCTTGACATCAGATGATATCCTTGACCTTCGTGAAATGCCGAAATCACTCGCTGTCATGGGTGGTGGTGTAGTCGGTGTCGAGCTTGGACTTGTATGGGCATCCTACGGTGTAGAAGTAACTGTTATCGAGATGGCAGACCGCATCATTCCAGGTATGGACCGTGAAATTTCTGTTGAGCTTCAAAAAGTCCTTTCTAAGAAAGGTATGAAGTTCTTGACATCTGTTGGTGTATCTGAAATCGTTGAAGGCAGCAACAACTTGACCATCAAACTCAACAATGGTGAAGAAGTGGTTGCAGATCGTGCCCTCTTGTCTATCGGACGTGTACCACAATTGGCTGGCCTTGAGAACTTGAACCTTGAAATGGACCGTGGTCGTATCAAGGTCAATGCTTACCAAGAAACATCTATCCCAGGTATCTATGCACCAGGTGATGTTAACGGTACGAAAATGCTTGCTCACGCAGCTTATCGCATGGGTGAAGTGGCGGCTGAAAATGCCATTAAAGGCAACCACCATAAAGCGAAACTGGACTTCACACCAGCTGCAGTTTACACTCATCCTGAAATTGCCATGGTTGGTTTGACAGAAGAACAAGCGATTGAGAAATATGGTAAAGACAATATCTTAATCGGACGCAACAGCTTTACAGGTAACGGTCGTGCCATTGCCTCAAGTGAAGCACATGGATTTGTTAAGGTCATTGCTGATAAGAAATACCATGAAATCCTTGGTGTTCACATCATTGGTCCAATCGCTGCGGATATGATCAATGAAGCAGCAACCATCATGGAGTCTGAATTGACAGTTGATGATGTTGCGGCATCAATCCATGGACACCCAACCTTCTCAGAGGTTATGTACGAAGCCTTCTTGGACGTACTTGGTGTTGCAATCCACAACCCACCAAAACGCAAATAACCGTTGATTTCAAATCTAATGAAAATAGCTATCAAAAAGCGACTAGTTGATAAAACTGGTCGCTTTTTTCGTGGTGTTTGGACAAAGAAAAAGACACCGCAATATGTAGTCGGGTGTCTAATAGAGTTTATTTTTTAGGTTTTGCGCGATAGGCGATGTAGAGATAGAAAAGAGCTCCGGCAAACATGATGAGAATGATGAGTCCGCTTCGGAAGAAGGCGAAGGGTAATTCAAACAAGAAAGCAGACCAGAAAGCACCACCCTCCTTTTGCCATAAATCGGGTGTTAAAAATAAGGTTTTGGGGTTCCAAATGCTGTACGTTTGGTTATTGGCTACTTGAAGATGCAAAAACGTGTAGCAAAGAAATACAAAGGCATATGTTAAAGCATTTTGCTGGTAGCGTTTGTAAAAAGCATTTTGGGATTCCTGGTCTGAAAACAGGGTATCTTCTGAGGCGTGTTGGAGTTTCTTGAAATACTGTATGCCACTGGTTTGGTGCCCAGAAATCAACTCCCAACCACTATCTAGGTATAAGGCTAAATAATCTTGGTAGGCTTCTTTGGAAAAGTTGCTACGGTAATCGATGCGTATAGGTGAGATAGTCTGAGGAGGACAGGGTGTAAAGTGATAAATCCCTAGATAAAGATTGACATTTTCAAGTTGGTAGCCTGTTTCTTGAATACTGTTGATCCAATTTTCCTCGTCTTTTAGGTGGGAAAAGATTTTCCATTTTTTCATAAGCAACTCCTAAAAATCTAGTTTTTCAGCAATACGGCTGAGTTTACGAATGCGTTGGGTTTCGTGTTGGAGCAATTCCTTGCCAAGGGGACTAATTTGGTAAGTTTTGCGTCTGGCATCTTGACTTGCAACTGGCAGGATCCAACCAGACTTTAAGAGGTTGTCAATTGCGCCATACATGGTACCAGCGGCAATTTTGACATCCCCCTGACTCATTTTTTCGACCTCTTGCATGACAGCGTAGCCATGGCGGGGTTCCAAAAAAGAGAGCAATATGTAGTAACTGGTTTCGGTGAGTGGTAGGGCAGGATTTCGTTTCATTGAAATCTCCTTTTTTTAGAATTAAAGCCAGAAAGAAGCGGCGTTGTGGAGGATATGAATGACCATAACCAATTCTAAGCGTTTGGTCTTATAGTAGACAAGGGATAAAACCGCCCCAATTCCGCCATAAATAAACCAACTAATGAGATTGGTCGGCATGTGCATAGCCCCAAAGATGATGCTACTGATGATAACTCCGATGAAGGGATAGCGTTCAAAAAGGTAGCCGATAATCCCTGCACGGAAGACCCATTCTTCTAAAATCGGTCCGCAAATGGCGACTAGTATAAAGAGAAGTGGAAAGCTAAAGTGTTCAAAGAATTGGTTAAGAACGGCATCGTTAGCAGTACTCTCGATATTGGATTGATGCAAGAGGTAAATGCCTAGATGAGCTAAACTTCTTGTTACAAGGGTTGCAGCGATGACAAAACCAGTAGCTTTTAAGGTCCAATCTTTAAACTGCGGAAGTGGGATATCCGTTTTCTTTGCCAAAAACCAAGTTAACCCAACCGAACCCATAGCAGATAGGACGATGATGAGTTGAACGAGTATGTTGGGTTTAAAGCTACTGCCGCTCATGAGACTTGGTGTAGCAAACATTCCTAAAAGGAATCCCCAAATTTGTGAGACAAGAAAAATTCCGATAACATTAAGACTTTTGATAAATGTTTTCATAAAACAACTCCTTTGTATATCGCTTAACTGTATAGTTTGATTATATATCGTCTAACTGTATAAGTCAAGTAAAATTAGAAAAGCTAGTGAAAAAATTGTGATTTCCTATTTTACTAACCTTCTCCAACATGTTATAATAAGAGAGTTACAAGGAAGTAGCTCTGCTATTTTCCAATGAAAAAATACAAAGTTGGTCAAGTGAAAAAAGAAGCTTGATCCTAGAATGAGGTGAATCCCATGGGACGTAAATGGGCGAATATTGTTGCGAAAAAGACCGCTAAAGATGGTGCAAACTCGAAAGTGTATGCGAAATTTGGTGTAGAGATTTATGTAGCTGCGAAAAAAGGTGACCCAGATCCAGAAACCAACTCCTCATTGAAGTTTGTTATTGATCGTGCCAAACAAGCACAGGTTCCAAAACACATCATTGATAAGGCGATTGATAAGGCTAAGGGAAACACAGATGAAACCTTTGTGGAAGGTCGTTATGAAGGTTTTGGCCCAAATGGTTCTATGATTATTGTAGATACCTTGACATCTAATGTGAATCGGACGGCTGCTAATGTTCGTGCGGCTTTTGGTAAAAATGGCGGCAATATGGGGGCTAGTGGTTCTGTTTCCTACTTGTTTGACAACAAGGGAGTGGTCGTCTTTGCAGGAGACAATGCAGACAGCATTTTTGAACTCTTGTTAGAAGCAGATGTTGATGTAGAAGACGTAGAAGCAGAAGAAGGAACTATTACAGTTTATACGGCACCAACTGATTTGCATAAGGCTATTGTAGCCTTGAAAGAGTCTGGTGTGGTGGAGTTCCAAGTAACAGAGCTGGAAATGATTCCTCAATCAGAAGTCGAACTCTCGGCAGATGACTTGGCAACCTTTGAAAAATTGTATGATGCCTTGGACGACGATGAAGATGTTCAGAAAATCTACACCAATGTAGAAGGATTTTAAAAAAACGAAAACCAGCTTCGGCTGGTCTTTTCTTTTTATGGCGTTTTCATAAAAAATATTTAAGTCAGCTTAAAAAATATATATTGTACAAACTCACTAAATATTGATAAGATAACTACTATCTCATTCCAAAGGAGTTTTGTATGAAAAAGAAAATCTTAGCAGGTTTATTATCAACAGTAGCGGTTGTGACTTTGGCTGCATGTGGCGGTGGAGCATCCAGTACAAAGACGGCCTCTTCCACTACATCAGGTAATCCTGAAACATTTACTTATGCTATTGATGGAGATCCAAGTTCAACTAATCCGATCAACACTAGTGATCGTTGGGGATTGACCTTGACCAACTTTATTTATTCACCATTGATTCGGGTAGAAGCAGATGGGTCTTATGTCAATGAATTGGCTGAGAATTATAAAATTGCAGAAGATGGTTTAAGCATTACAGTTGCTTTGCGCAAAGATGTGAAATGGTCAGATGGAGAAGACTTTACAGCAGATGATGTTCTCTTTACCTATAAGCAAAAAGTCAAGGAAGAAAACGGTGGCTCATCTGGTCTTTATATCAATGAAAAACCAGTGACAGTCGAAAAAGTGGATGATTACACTGTGAAATTTGTCATTCCAGCAGTCAGTGCGGCAGCTTTGGACAATATCGTTACAGAAACTTATATCCTTCCAGAACATGTCTTCAATGATGAAGCAGACTTCTCTGTTTCTCAATTGACCAATACCCATGTGGGAACAGGTCCTTACAAATTTGTAGAGTACAAGCATGGTGAACACATTAAGTTAGAAGCCAATGAACACTATTACAAGGGTGAGCCTGAAATTGACAATTTGGTCTTGAAAATCATTACCAGTGCGGATACGCGTAAGGTTGCACTTCAAACTGGTGAGGTGGATGCATCCTTTGTGCTTCCAACTGATATCAAAGATTTGGATACAAAGGCGATTACAACTTATGCCTATACTGAAAACCGTGTTGGTTACCTTGGTTTGAACACAACAACGCCTGAACTCAAAGATGTTCGTGTTCGTCAAGCCCTTCTCTTTGCCTTGAACAAAGAGGACATGAACCAAGCAGCTTATCTTGATAAGGAGTATTATGATGCGCCAACATCCTTCTTACCAGTTGCCAATCCATTCCGTACGGAAAAAGTAGAATCCTATAAACAGGATCTTGATAAGGCTAAGAAATTATTGGCTGATGCGGGTGTGACTAGTTTGACAGTGAACCTTGGCTACAATTCATCTGATGCGGCTCAAACCTTGCAAGCAACTTTAATCCAAGAGCAATTGTCTAAAATTGGTGTGACAGTTGAATTGGCTGGAGGCGATTCAACTGCCCTCTTTACAGAATTGCGTAAAGAAGGTTCTGTTGCCTATGATTTGTTCCTTGGTGGTTACATCATGGGAAATGATCCAGATCAATATACGCGTCTCTTTAAAACAGGCGGTGGTTCAAACTACTTCAAATTGAATGATGAAGAAATTGATGGTTTATTTGAAGAAGGTGCGGTGGAGTTGGACAAGGACAAACGTGCAACTATCTATGATGACTTGCAAGCAACCTTGGCAGACCAAGCAGCGATCTACCCAATTGTAGATAACAAAAAAATTCTTGCGGTTAACAACCGTATTGAAGGGGTTGAAGAAGCGGGATTGGTTCCAATTTACACATTTGAAGATCCATCACACTTGCGTGTGAAAAAATAAGGAAGGACTGGCTGAGGCCAGTCTATTCCCATTTACAGGAGAGATTATGTTACGCTATATTTTAAAAAGGATGTTGCAGGCCATTCCCTTGTTGCTGTTGATTTCCTTTATTGTATTTTCCTTGATTCATTTGGCACCCTATGATGTGATTGATTCCATGGTGACACCGAACATGGAGCCGGCCCAAATTGAATTGCTTAAGGAACAACATGGACTGAACCAGCCCTTTTTGGTCCAGTATTTTATCTGGTTGAAAAACATCTTAACAGGTGATTTCGGCTATTCCCTTTTGACCCATCACAGTATTGTCGCAGACCTAGCCGTCAAGATTCCTAATACCATATCTTTGGTGCTTCCAGCCTATATAACAGCCCTAATCTTAGCGATTCTGTTAGGTCTTTTGGCTGCCTCGCAACGTGGAAAATTCTTGGATCGATTGATTGATGGGTTTGCATCTCTTGGCATTGCGGTGCCAACATTCTGGTTTGCCATGATTTTGATTTATGTATTTGGCTACCGTTTGAATTGGTTTCCCTTTATCGGGATGCATACGCTTGGAAAAGAGGGGGATGTAGCTGATTTTCTCGCCCATTTCATCCTTCCTTATGTGACCTTGGTCATGGCCTTTATGCCGGATTTAATTCGCTACATTCGAAGTTCGGCCATTGTGGAGGTGGATAAGGATTATGTGACCGTTCAGGAAGCTTTTCGGGCCAATAAAAAAGAAATTTTTGGCAAACACATTGTCCGCAATATCTTGATTCCCATTGTGACCCAAATTGGACTGGCTCTTCCGATGTTGGTGACGGGAGCTTTGATTACGGAAACCATCTATGCATGGCCTGGTGTCGGTCCTTATTTGACCGCAGCAACACGCAGTCTAGACTATCCAGTTATCATGGCTGTTATGCTGTTTTCTGCGACCCTAGTGATTTTAGGGAATTTGCTGTCTGATATTTTGTATACCCTAGTGGATCCGCGTATCACAAAAGGAGGAGAAATGTAATGAAGTTTTTTAAACGGTTCAAAGAAGAACTTTTATCTTCTCCTCTTTATTTATTTTCTGTTCTATTTTTGTTGGGCTTGATGCTCTTATCGCTTTTGGCACCTGTCTTACCGCTTGAACCTAATGAAACCAATATCAGCCAAATGAACCAAGCGCCTAGTCTAGAATACTTATTCGGGACGGACAATGTTGGTCGTGACTATTTTGCCCGAGTTGTTTTTGGTGGGCGGATCTCTCTATTGGTTGGTGTTCTTGCCATGTTTGCTTCGGTCTTAATTGGGACAACAGTAGGTTTGGTTGCTGGATACTGGGGCGGAAAAATAGACAGTCTTTTGATGCGATTGGTTGATATTTTGTCTTCCATTCCCTGGCTGGTCTTGGTCATTGTACTGAGCGTCTTTTTGAAACCAGGTTTGACGACCATTATCGTGGTGATTGGTGGTTTTTCATGGATGCGGATTGCCCGTTTGATTCGAGCGGAGACCCTGTCTGCCAAACAGCAGGACTATGTCCAGTACGCTGCTTTTATTGGGGTTAAGTCGATTACCATTCTTTTACGTCATATTGTGCCAGCGATTTTACCGACCTTGATCGTCGCTGCTTCCAATAGCATTTCATCTGCTATTATGACAGAGTCTGCCCTGAGCTTTCTAGGAATTGGGATCCAGCAACCAATGGCATCTTGGGGGAGCCTCTTGCAAAATGCCCAGTCAACCCTGCAAAGCGCTCCTTATATGGCGATTTTACCAGGTTTATTTATTTTATTGACGATTTATTCATTTAACAATATTGGCGATTTGATTCGCGATGCTCTACAAAAGGAGGTTGGAAACTGATGGATGATAAGATTGTATTAGAAGGTCTGACCATCACCAATCGGAGTAAAAAGGCTGAGCAGGTCTTGGTTAGTGATGTAGATTTGCGGATACCAAGTGGAAAAATTGTTGGGATCGTAGGCGAATCTGGCAGTGGGAAGAGTTTGACGGTTAAGACCATTATGGGGATTGAGCCAAAAAGTGTTCAGTCTAGCTACAAACGCTTGGTATTTGAAGGAAAAGAAGTAGAAAGGGGAGCGGTTTTGCCAATTTCTATGATTTTCCAAGACCCGATGACGTCCTTGAACCCCTTGCGTAAAATTGGCTTTCATTTAGAAGAGATTGTCAATCGTTATACGCCAGGTTTATCTGCTAAGGAACGGGAACAAAAAATGCTGGCTATCCTTGAAAAAGTTGGGATTCCACAGCCTGCAAAACGCTTGAACCAATACCCCTTTGAGTTTTCCGGTGGGATGCGGCAACGGATTTTGATTGCCATGGCTCTGCTTTCTGAGCCTCGGGTTTTAATCGCAGATGAGCCTACAACGGCCTTGGATGTCACCATTCAAGCACAGATATTGGCTCTGATTAAGGAATTGCAGGAAAGTTTTGGATTGACAGTGGTGATTGTGAGCCATGATTTTGGTGTGATTGCCAGTCTCTGTGACCAAGTGAAGGTCATGAAATCAGGAGAAATTGTGGAAGAGGGGACCATTGAGGATATTTTTGACAATCCCTTGCACTCTTACACACAAAAATTATTGCAAGCAGCCCGCTTAGAAGCTGTTGACGATGAGGAGCTTAGTACGGTTTCTGGTCCAACAGCCTTGGTGGCTGTTTCCGAAACCCATTTTGTCAGAAAGGAGCTTGGCCATGCCTAAAGATGTATTGTTGGAAGTCAGAGACGTACAAAAAATATATAGTAAAAAATCACTCTTAGGAAAAGAAAGCCGACAAGTTGCTGTCGATGGGGTTAGCTTGACACTCTATAAAGGGGAAACTTTGGGCTTGGTGGGCGAATCGGGTAGCGGGAAATCGACGTTGTCTAAATTGATTCTGGGTCTGGAGCGACCAACCAGTGGTTCTGTAGCCTATACAGGATTGAGTCCAAAAGAGTTACAGAATCAGGCTCTGCAAATTATTTACCAGGATCCGTATTCGTCTTTAAATCCCTACTTGTCTGCTCTTGATATTGTCAAGGAACCACTTTATGCCTATCCCAAAGATGTTGCAGAAGAAATGGCGCTAGCCGTTTTGAAACGGGTGGGGATTGAAGGAGAAGCCGTCCACAGGCGACCAAAATCATTTAGTGGAGGCCAACGCCAACGGATTGGTATTGCAAGAGCTGTGGTATCGAGGCCGCAATTTGTAGTCTGCGATGAGCCGACTTCAGCCCTGGATGTGTCTATTCAGGCTCAAATCTTGAGCTTGTTGGCAGATTTGCAGGAAGAATTTCAGCTATCCTATCTCTTTATTTCCCATGACTTAACAGTAGTCGAGCATTTTGCACAACGGATTGCGGTCCTTTACAAGGGGAAATTGGTGGAAGTGGCGCCAGCTGAAACCTTGTTTGCCAATCCACAGCATCCTTATACCCAGTATTTGTTGGCGGCGAATCTGCCTCTATCACCTGAAAAAGCCCGCAAACAATTAGCTAAAGTCTCCAGTCAAATCAAAGATTTCACTTTGACAGAAGCTTTTGACTGGGTTGAAGTAGAACCAGGGCATTTTGTTCGACAAAACAAATCTTAACGACCGTCCTTTTAAATTCTTTAATCCCTCTTTTAAAAACTATATTAGACAGACTACCTTCAACGTGTTATCATAATAAAAATTCAAATTGGAGGAGTTGTCTATGTCAAAAGTGATTGTTGGGATTTCAGGAAATATCAAAGAAATGCCTGCCCTTTCAGGACTAGAATACGATGCAGCTCCTCGCAATTTTTCAGATAGCATCAAGGAAGCGGGAGGCTTACCGATTGTCATTCCTGTCGGCCATCCACATATGGCCAAGGATTACATCGCTATGATTGATAAGTTGGTCTTGTCGGGTGGCCAGCATGTGGATCCCAGTTTTTACGGTCAAGAAAAGGAAATTGATAGTGATGATTATTCCTTGGAACGAGATGCCTTTGAATTGGCCTTGGTTAAGGAAGCCCTTAAGCAGAAGAAGCCGATAGTTGCCATTTGTAGAGGCATGCAACTGGTTAATGTTGCCCTAGGCGGTACCTTGGAACAGTCGATTACCAATCACTGGCAAGATGAGGTGACAGGGACGTCGCATTCTTTAAGTGTGAAACCGCGTAGCCGTGTGAGTCAGCTCTTCCAAGAAGGGGTGCAAATTAATTCTCTTCACCACCAATGCATCAAGGATTTGGCACCAGATTTGGTAGCGACAGCTTTTGATCCAAGAGATGGCACAATCGAGGCGATAGAACACCGAGTGTATCCACTTCTTGGTTTGCAATGGCACCCAGAGCTCTTGAGTAAGGAATGTGTTGACAATCGCCGTCTATTTCACTATTTAGTGCATCAATTATAGAAATGGAAAATGTCCATTTCTTTTTTTATCTGATGATGGTATAGTTAAAAACTATAAGTATTACAAAAGAGTCATAAAAAAATTTTAAGAAGGTCTTAAAAAATCTCTACTAGCCAGATAGCCCTACTTATGTTAAGATTAGAACAGTTAACAAACTGGTCATGTAGAGAAGACCAAAAGGAGTTTTTATTATGAAGTTTACAAAATTGATTCGTTTTACTGCAGTAGCAGCCTTGTCTGTTGGTGTATTAGCGGCTTGTGCACCGTCTTCAGGTTCTGATAACGACAATGAAAAAACACTAAAAGTGGGTGTTATGACCTTCACGGATGCTACTGAAGAATTGTGGGATCAAGTTGAAGAAAATCTTGAAAAAGAAGGAATTGAATTAGATTTTGTTGAGTTTACAGATTACTCACAACCAAACAAGGCCCTTGCCAATGGGGAAATTGATGTCAATGCCTTCCAACACTACAACTTCTTGAACAACTGGAACAAGGAAAGCAACGGTGATTTGGTAGCTGCAGGGGACACCTTGATTAGTCCACTTCGTATTTTCTCTGGTTTAGATGGGGAAAAAGTAAAATACACAGATATTTCCCAAATTCCAGATGGTGGTGTGATTTCAGTACCAAACGATGCAACAAATGAAAGCCGTGCCCTTTACTTGCTAGAATCAGCTGGCTTGATTAAGCTGGATGTATCTGGTGAAGAGTTGGCGACCATTGTCAATATTGTTGAAAATCCAAAGAATTTGGACATCAAGGAATTGGATGCGAGCCAAACAGCTTCTACTCGTACATCAGTAGACGCAGCCATCATTAACAACAACTACGCTGTTGATGCTGATGTAGATTACGCAACAGTATTGTTTAAAGAAGAAATTACTCCAGAATCACACCAGTGGGTAAACTTGATTGCAGCTCAAAAAGATTGGGAAAAATCAGATAAAGCTGACTTGATTAAAGCCTTGGTGAAAGCTTACCAAACAGATAATGTAGCACAAGCCCTAAAAGATACTTCAAATGGTATTGATATTGCTGCATGGGAAGGTGCTCCATCAGCAGAATAAACTTGTGGGTCATTACCAAAATAGAACAGGACAAATATTGGCGTGTGAACACACGCCGTATTTGTGTTTATAAGGAGTATAGATGACAAAAGACAAACAAGAGCTATTTCAAACGGATTCGTTTATCCAAGAGAATATTGCCATTTTGCAGAACTTGATTGCCAAAAGAAGTATCTTTGCCCAGCAAACTGGCTTAAAAGAGGCGGCTAGCTACCTTAAGGAAGTCTTTGAAGAAGCTGGGGCAAGTGTCTTGCTTGATGATTCCTATACAGCTCCCTTTCTCTTGGCTCGCTTTGAGAGTTCCAATCCAGTTGCTCGAACCATCATTTTTTATAACCACTATGATGTTCAACCAGCAGACGCTGATCAACCTTGGACCAGTGATCCCTTTACCCTGACTGAGCGGGATGGGTACTTGTATGGACGTGGTGTAGATGATGACAAGGGGCATATTACAGCTCGCTTGACAGCTGTCAAGCGGTATTTAAATCGACACAAGGACTTGCCTGTCAATATCATTTTTATGATGGAAGGGGCAGAAGAATCGGCTTCTGTCGATTTGGAACACTACCTAGAAAAGTACCAATCAGAATTAGCTGGGGCGGATCTCCTCGTATGGGAACAAGGGATTTTCAATGCCCAAGGCCAGATAGAAATTTCGGGTGGTACCAAGGGAATTGTGACCTTTGATGCAGTGGTGGAGAGTGCCAATGTGGACATCCATTCTAAATTTGGTGGGAATATCAATAGCAGTAGTTGGTATCTGATTCAGGCTCTCTCCAGTCTTCGGGACGCCAATGGACGGATTTTAGTGGATGGAATTTATGAGGATGTTCTTGAGCCGACCCAGCGGGAACTCGATTTGGTCAAAGAATTTTCTTTTATTGATCGAGAAAGCTTGATTGATCTGTATGATCTGCAGTTGCCCTTACTGAGTCAAAATCAAGAAAGTTTGCTTAAGACCTTGTTCTTTGAACCATCCTTAAACATTGAAGGACTTTCAACTGGTTACCAAGGTCAGGGGGTCAAGACGATCCTACCTGCTCAGGCCAGTGCCAAATTAGAAGTTCGCCTAGTGCCTGGTATGAAACCCAAGAAAGTCCTGCAACAAATCCAAGACCAATTACGAAAAAATGGATTTGAACAGGTTCGTTTGGTCTATACTTTGGGTGAAGAAGGTTACCGTAGTGATATGACAGACCCTGCAATAGTAAAAGTCATTGAGATTGCGAACGAATTCTCACCAAAAGGAGTTGCAGTCTTACCAACAACAGCAGGGACGGGTCCCATGCACCAAGTGTTTGAAGTTTTAGAAGTTCCGATTGTGGCCTTCGGGATTGGAAACCCCAATAGCCGGGATCATGGGGGAGATGAAAATGTTTCGATTGACCATTACGTCACCCATATAGAAATGATAGAGGAGTTAATTAGAAGTTATGAGTGAAACGATTATTCAATTAGAGAATATTGATATCACCTTTCACCAGAAAAAAAATGTCATTGAGGCAGTGAAAGATGTCTCAGTGGCCATTAACAAAGGGGATATCTATGGAATTGTTGGTTATTCAGGAGCAGGGAAGTCAACCCTGGTTCGGGTGATCAACTTGTTACAGGTGCCGACTGCAGGTAAAATTACCATTGATGGTCTGGTGACCTATGCAAACGGTCAAGTCCAATTGTCAGCTAGTGCATTGCGGCAAAAACGCCAAGAAATAGGAATGATTTTCCAACATTTCAATTTGATGGCCCAGAAAACAGCCCGTCAAAACGTGGCCTTTGCCCTTCGTCATTCAGAATTATCTAAGACTGATCGGGAAGCAAAAGTAGAAGAATTGCTGGAGTTGGTTGGTTTAGCAGACCGGGCAGACAACTATCCTGCTCAGTTATCAGGTGGTCAAAAGCAACGGGTGGCGATAGCGCGTGCTTTGGCCAATGACCCAGAAATTTTGATTTCAGATGAGTCAACTTCCGCGCTTGACCCTAAAACAACCAAGCAAATTTTGGCACTCTTGCAAGATTTGAACCAAAAATTAGGGTTAACAGTTGTGATGATCACCCATGAGATGCAGATTGTCAAAGATATCTGCAATCGTGTAGCAGTCATGCAAAACGGTCGTTTGATTGAAGAAGGCAGTGTCTTGGAGATTTTCTCTCATCCAAAACAAGAATTGACCCGTGAATTCATCACAACAGCAACAGGAATTGATGAAGCCATGGTCAAAATCAACAAGCAAGAGATTGTCGAAGACCTGCCAGCCAATGCCATTTTGGCTCAGTTAAAATATGCCGGTCATACTACAGATGAGCCTATTTTGAATGACATTTACAAACGTTTTGAAGTGACCGCCAATATCCTTTATGGGAATATTGAAATTTTGGACAATACGCCGGTAGGTGAAATGGTGGTTGTCCTATCGGGAAATCCAGCTGATTTAGTAGCGGCTCAAGAAGCTATTGTCCAAGCTGGTGTGCAATTGACTGTATTGAAAAGAGGTGCCTAGATGACAGATTGGATTCAAACCTACTTACCAAATGTCTATAAAATTGGATTATTTGGGGATAAGGGCTGGTTGGCAGCCATTTATACCACGCTTTATATGACAGTATGGGCCTTTATTTTTGGTGGAGCAATTGGTCTGCTAACGGGTCTCTTTCTTGTCTTGACAGCTCCTGGTGGGGTTTTAGAAAACAAATATGTTTTTCATATTTTGGATAAGATGACCTCTGTTTTTAGAGCGATTCCTTTTATTATTTTACTGTTTATTTTACAGCCTCTGACTTACTTAATTGTGAAGACCAGCCTTGGACCAACTGCGGCTATCGTTCCTCTGGCCTTTGCGACATTTGCCTTCTTTACTCGTCAAGTCCAGGTAGTTATGTCCGAAATGGACCGAGGAGTGATTGAGGCAGCTCAAGCTTCAGGTGCGACTACTTTTGATCTAATAAAGGTTTATCTCAGTGAAGGTCTGCCAGATTTGATTCGGGTATCAACCGTTACCTTGATTTCATTAGTGGGTGAAACAGCCATGGCGGGAGCCATCGGTAGTGGCGGGATTGGAAATATTGCCAAATCTTATGGTTTTGATCGATTTAATCATGATGTCACCTGGGTTGCGACAGGGATCATCATCCTTATTATCTTTACCATCCAGTTGATCGGTGACTATTTAACACGAAAAATTAGCCACCGGTAAATACCGATTAAACCAAGCCTTTTTGCTTGGTTTTTGTTATACTATCACTAAAAGAAAAAAGGAGAAGCAGATGAAGACTTATACGATGAATAGCGGATATTCCATTCCAGCAGTTGGTTTTGGGACTTTTGATTCTGATGGCGAGGAACTCTACCAAGCAGTCTTGGTCGCCTTAAAAGCTGGCTATCGTCACATTGATACAGCGGCTTATTATGGCAATGAAGAAAGTATTGGCAGAGCCATTCGGGATTCAGGTATTCCACGAGAAGAACTATTTATTACAACTAAACTTTGGAATGATGCCCATGGGTATGAAGAAGCTAAGGTGGCTTTAGCCGATTCTTTATCAAAATTGCAACTGGACTATATTGACTTGTACCTTATTCATTGGCCAAACCCTGTCAATTTAAGGGATTGCTGGCAAAAAGCCAATGCGGACACTTGGCGTGCCATGGAAGAGATGGTGGAGCAAGGTCTGATTCGTACGATTGGCGTCAGCAATTTCTTGGTACACCATTTGGAAGCCTTGCTGGAAACTGCAACCCTTATTCCTGCTGTCAACCAATTGCGACTAGCTCCTGGTGTCTACCAAGAAGAGATTGTCAATTACTGTAAAGAAAAAGGAATTGTGTTAGAGGCTTGGAGCCCACTGGGACGTGGGGAGTTGTTTAGCCATCCCACTATGTTAGCCTTAGCTGAGAAATACGGAAAGACAGTCGCTCAGATTGCACTAGCTTGGTCATGGGCCAATGGTTTTTTACCACTGCCGAAATCCGTGACAGAAAGCCGTATTATCGAAAACTTGGATTTTCAAGATATCGATTTGATTCCTGAAGATATGGAGACCATTCAAGCCATCAACGGTGTCACAGGTCCCTACGATCCGGACAATACCAATTTCTAATTCTGACTTTCTGGCAGAAAAACTAGACAGAGAACATATATTCTGCTATAATGTTTGTCAAGAAAGAAAGTCTTATCAGTGTTTTTTTAGCGAGCCTGTGATGGTGGAAGTCAGGTAAAAACGGAGACAGGCGGGCGCTTTCAGAATAAACTCAATACAAAATGAAGCAATAAATTAGGGTGGAACCGCGTCTTGTACGCCCCTATGTCACTGGACATAGGAGGAGAAAGAAGCGGTTCTTTTTTCTTGTTCTTGTCCACACCATAAAAAAGGAGAACACCATGTCAACATCATTAACTTTTCAAGAAATTATCTTGACCTTGCAACAATACTGGAATGACCAAGGCTGTATGCTCATGCAGGCCTATGACAATGAAAAAGGGGCAGGAACTATGAGTCCCTACACCTTCTTGCGGGCTATTGGACCAGAGCCATGGAATGCAGCCTATGTTGAGCCGTCTCGTCGTCCTGCAGATGGCCGTTACGGGGAAAATCCAAACCGACTTTACCAACACCACCAGTTCCAAGTGGTTATGAAACCAAGCCCAAGCAATATCCAAGAATTGTATTTGGAATCCTTGGAAAAATTGGGCATCAATCCTTTGGAGCACGATATCCGCTTTGTCGAGGATAACTGGGAAAATCCATCAACCGGTTCTGCAGGTCTCGGCTGGGAAGTGTGGTTGGATGGAATGGAAATCACGCAGTTTACTTATTTCCAACAAGTTGGTGGATTGGAAACAGGACCTGTCACAGCTGAGGTTACTTATGGTCTGGAGCGTCTCGCTTCTTATATCCAAGAAGTGGATTCGGTCTACGACATTGAGTGGGCACCAGGTGTCAAATACGGTGAAATATTCTTGCAACCGGAGTACGAGCATTCCAAATACAGCTTTGAAATCTCAGACCAGGATATGCTCCTTGAGAACTTTGAGAAGTTTGAAAAAGAAGCGGCGCGGGCCTTGGAAGAAGGCTTGGTGCATCCAGCCTATGACTATGTCTTGAAATGCTCCCATACCTTTAACTTGTTAGACGCACGCGGGGCTGTTTCTGTTACAGAACGTGCGGGCTACATTGCCCGCATCCGAAACTTGGCGCGTGTCGTAGCTAAGACCTTTGTCGCAGAACGGAAAAAATTAGGTTTCCCATTGTTGGATGAAGAAAGCAGAGCAACACTCTTGAAGGAGGACGCAGAATAATGACTAAGAATTTATTGATTGAATTGGGATTGGAAGAGTTGCCAGCCTATGTCGTCACACCAAGTGAACAGCAATTGGGTGAAAAAGTTGCTCGATTCTTGGAAGACAACCGCTTGAGTTTCCAAGGTCTTCAAACGTTTTCAACTCCACGTCGTTTGGCAGTGCGGGTGATGGGACTAGCAGAACAACAAACGGATTTAACAGAAGACTTTAAAGGTCCTGCTAAGAAAATTGCTGTGGATAGCGATGGGAACTTCACCAAGGCTGCAGAAGGCTTTGTTCGAGGCAAAGGCTTGACAACAGACGACATCCGTTTTGAAGAAATCAAGGGTGAAGAGTATGTCTACGTGACGAAAAATGAAGCAGGTAAGCCTGCCAAGGAAGTTCTTGCACACGTACCTGAAATTCTTGCGAGCTTGACTTTCCCAGTCAGTATGCATTGGGCAAGCAACCAATTTGAATACATCCGTCCTGTTCATACATTGACCGTCCTCTTGGATGATGAGGCGCTTGAACTGGACTTCTTGGATATCCAATCTGGTCGCGTCAGCCGTGGGCACCGTTTCTTGGGTCAAGAGACAGATATTACGCATGCCGATTCCTACGAAGCTGACTTGCGTGAGGTCTTTGTCATTGCAGATGCCAAAGAACGCGAAAACATGATTGTTGAGCAAATCAAGGCCATTGAAGCAGCACAAAATGTTCAGGTTGAAATTGATGCCGACTTGCTTAATGAAGTCTTGAACCTGGTTGAATACCCGACTGCTTTCATGGGCAGTTTTGATGCTAAATACTTGGATGTACCAGAAGAAGTCTTGGTAACGTCCATGAAAAATCACCAACGTTACTTTGTGGTCCGTGATCAAGATGGCAACCTCATGCCAAACTTTATTTCCGTCCGTAATGGAAATCACCATCACCTGGAAAATGTGGTCAAAGGAAATGAAAAAGTATTGGTCGCTCGTTTGGAAGATGGGGAATTCTTTTGGCGAGAAGACCAAAAATTGCAGATTTCAGACTTGGTTGCGAAACTCGCTAACGTTACCTTCCATGAGAAAATCGGTAGCCTCGCAGAGCATATGGACCGGGTTGGTGTGATTGCAAAAGCACTTTCTGCCCAGGCGGATTTGACCAGTGAAGAAGAAACGGAACTGGTTCGTGCTAGCCAAATCTACAAATTTGACCTCTTGACGGGGATGGTCGGTGAATTTGATGAGCTACAAGGGATTATGGGGGAAAAATATGCCCTCTTAGCTGGTGAAAATCCAGCAGTTGCGGCTGCCATTCGGGAACATTACCTTCCAAATGCTGCAGAAGGTGCCCTTCCTGAAACAAGGGTTGGTGCTGTTTTGGCCCTGGCTGATAAATTAGATACCCTCCTATCTTTCTTCTCTGTTGGTCTTATTCCAAGTGGTTCCAATGATCCTTATGCCCTTCGTCGTGCCACACAAGGGATTGTTCGAATTCTGGAATTCTTTGGCTGGACTATTCCAATGGACCAATTGATCGATAGCCTCTATGATTTGGAATTCGCTAGTTTGACCTATGCCCATAAAGAGGAAGTGTTGTCCTTTATCCGTGCCCGTGTCGACAAGATGATGGACAAGGACGTGCCAAAAGATATTCGAGAAGCCGTTCTAGCTGGCTCAACCTTTGTGGTTCCAGAAATGTTGGAAAACGCTACTGCACTTGTAACAGCTAGCAAAGACAGCAGCTACAAACCAGCAGTAGAGAGCTTGTCACGTGCCTTTAACTTGGCTGAAAAAGCTTCTGGAACTGTTGAAATCAATCAGGCCCTCTTTGAAAATGAAGAAGAAAAGACACTTTATCAGGCCATTAGTGCGCTAGCTTTGACGGGAACAGCAGACGAAAAGATTACAGCCCTTTTTGCTCTTAGCCCAGTCATTGATGCCTTCTTTGACAACACCATGGTCATGGCAGATGATGCAGCTGTAAAAGAAAATCGTCTAGCCTTGCTAGCAACATTAGTGGCAAAAGCCAATACGATTTGTGCCTTTAACAAGCTCAATACCAAATAGGAGGTTGTATGGAACAAGCAAAGATTAATCGGATTAATGAGTTGGCCCGCAAGAAAAAAACGCTTGGTTTGACGGAGGAAGAATTGGCAGAACAAGCTATCCTTCGCAAAGAATACATCGAAGGGTACCGCCGTTCCGTTCGCCACCACCTAGAAGGAATCAAGGTTGTTGACGAAGAAGGAAATGACGTGACACCCGAAAAGTTACGCCAAATCCAACGAGAAAAAGGCCTCCACGGCCGTAGTTTGGATGACCCAAATTCGTAAGAAAAAACCTTGTCAATGACAAGGTTTTTTTACATTCTGTTGGTGTATTCTTCGAAGTGGTCCACGGTGTTGTTATCCGTTACGGCCATAATGAGTTCGTCCTCATTGAAGATATAATCTGGTGATAATTGGATATTGAGTGTGCGGTCTTTAGAATGTTTGCTTCGGTAACCAATGATGTTCATGTTGTAGTTTTGACGCAGTTTCAATTGGGCCAAGGTTTTGCCGAGCCATTTTGCAGGTGGCTGGAATTCCACAATGGTGACATGATCATCTAATTCGATCAAATCGGTTGTGTCTTGGTGGAGCAAATGTTTGGCAAGGGAAATACCCGTTTCACGCTCTGGGGAGATGACTTTGTCTGCTCCAATTTTTAGTAAAACTTCACGCGTTGTCTTGCTTTTAGCCTTGGCAATGACTTTTGGAACACCTAAGGATTTACAGTGCAAGACAGCAAGAACACTGGATTCCAAATTGTTCCCGGTTGCGATAACAACGGTGTCGCAAGAAGCAATTCCGGCAGCACGTAGCAAGTCTTTGTCGGTAATGTCTCCTACAACTCCTCGCGTTAAAATAGCTTCTAATTGATTGATTTGACTTTCGTGGTTATCAACAGCAATAATATGGCTGTTGTATTTGCAGAGTGTTTTGGCAATACTGGTACCAAATACTCCCAGCCCTAAAATTCCAATAGTGTGTACAGGCATGATGTCTCCTTTATACGATCATTGATGATTTTGAATATTGAATAGTGTCTTCTTTGGATGGCTTGCGGCTGGATAGACTCATTAGAATGGACATAGGACCAATCCGGCCAAAGAACATGAGGGCCATAATAACCAGCTGACCAGCTTGGCTAAGCACAGGTGTTAAATTAGCCGTTACACCGACAGTGGCTAGAGCAGACATGACTTCAAAAACTAAGAATAAAAATGGGACTGTGGGATCGGTGAAGCTAATCGCTAAGAGTCCGAACAGGAAGGTCATGATAAAGACACTAAAGACAGCAAAGGCTTTTCGGATTGTCACCGTGTCAATGGTGTGAGCCATGAAGTTTGTATGTGGCAATCCTAATATTTCACTTCGAGCAAAGAGGACAAGAGTTAGAAAAGCTGTTATTTTTATTCCTCCAGCAGTCCCTCCTGGGGCTCCTCCCAGCATCATTTGAAAGACATAGATGAGGAGGGTGATAGGATTTGCTTTTGTATAATCAATAGTTGCAAATCCGGCGGTCCGCATGGTTACTGTTTGGAAGAAACTAGCTAGTAATTTGTTGCCAAAAGATAAATTTCCGATTGTATCTGGATTGTTGTATTCTGTTAAGAAAGTAATCATTGTTCCAGAAAACAAGAGAAGGAGTGTAAAGCTAATGACGACTTTTGAATGAAAACGCAGCTTGCGAATGCTTGCTTTATTTTGGAATTGTGTTTGCAAATCAAACCAAACCGAAAAACCAAGTCCACCCATGATAATCAAGGAAGCAATAACAAGATTGATCCAAGGATTTTCAAGATAAGAAAGGAGACTGATGGCTCCTAAGTTGTCAAAACCAGCGTTGCAAAATGCAGAGATTGCAAGGAAAATAGAATGCGATAATCCCTTTCCAAGACCATATTCTGGCACAAAATAAAAGGAAAGAAAGAGTGCGCCAAGTGCTTCAAGTGTAAATGTAAAAAGAAAAACTGATTGGATAAATTGTTTGAAGTGTTTGGTATCATCTCGGCTCAGACTTTCTTGCAGTGTTGCTAGATTGATAAAACTTAGCTTGCGACCAGCAGTTAAAGAAAAGATTCCGATAAAACTAATCAGACTAAGGCCACCAATCTGAATCAATAAAAGACAGATAGCCTGGCCAAAACCATTGTAGGTTTCCGCAACAGGAACGGTCGAAAGCCCTGTTACACAGACCATTGAAATGGCCATAAATAAGTGATCCCAGTAAGTGGCAGAAGCCGTCTCTAGCTGGAAAAAAGGGAGGCTCAATAACAATGAACCGATTAATATCACACTGATAAAACTCACAATAATCCGCTGAGTCGGTGTTAAGACAAGCTTAGAAAAAAACATCTTTCCTCTTTTTAAATCCTTATAATAAATGAAATATGAAGCTATTTTATCACATTCTATCAAAAAAGAAAGGGAAAACCACCAAAAGATGATTTTCCGCTCTTATTTATTCTTCCCTAGAAGAATCCTCCTTGTTTTTTGCGATGAAATGCATGCTGAGACCAAATAATAGACCGCTGAAAATGGCTATGAATAGAACTTTTGGTTGAAATAGATTTTCAAGAAGGTTTCCTCCTAAATTCCAAGCGTTAAAAAGAGCTTGGAAGAGTCCAAAAGGAATTCCGGTCCGAAGTCCAATGAGGCTAACTTGCTTTTGTTCTTTTTCAGTCAATTCTTCCTTGTAGCAAATTTAGAACATCGATGTGTCAATTATATCCAACACACTGAGTATATCTCTTTTTCGAAAGCATATCAACTATATCTGATATATTTTTTTGAAAAGATTTTCAAAATAAGAATTTAAGGTGTAATTTCTTCAAGTATGGTATAATAAACAGATATGACAAAAGAATTTCAACATACAACCGTTTTACTACATGAGACGGTTGATTTATTAGACATTAAACCAGATGGAATATATGTGGATGCCACGCTGGGTGGAGCTGGTCACAGTGAATATTTATTGGGGAAATTGAGCGACAAGGGGCATCTCTATGCCTTTGATCAGGACCAAAGAGCAATTGACAATGCTAAGAATCGTTTAGCTCCTTTTATTGAAAAAGGGCAGGTTACCTTTATAAAAGCCAATTTTCGTCAGTTAAAAGAGCGTCTAGCTGATTACGGTGTTTCAGAAATTGATGGCATTTGCTATGATTTGGGAGTCTCAAGTCCACAATTGGATGAGCGGGAACGTGGTTTCTCCTACAAGCAAGATGCACCATTGGATATGCGAATGAACCAAGACCAGGCTTTTTCAGCCTATGATGTGGTCAATACCTATGATTACCATGATTTGGTACGGATTTTCTTTAAATATGGTGAGGACAAGTTTTCCAAACAGATTGCTCGAAAAATTGAGCAGGCTCGGGAAGTGAAGCCAATAGAAACGACAACCGAATTGGCCGAGATTATCAAATCCGCTAAACCAGCCAAAGAATTGAAGAAAAAAGGCCATCCTGCTAAACAGATTTTCCAAGCCATCCGGATTGAAGTTAATGATGAATTGGGGGCCGCTGACGAATCCATTCAACAAGCCATTGACTTGTTGGCCGCAGGTGGCCGAATCTCAGTCATTACCTTCCATTCTTTGGAAGACCGATTGACAAAGCAACTATTTAAGGAAGCAAGCACAGTAGATGTGCCAAAAGGGTTGCCATTTATTCCAGATGACTTAAAAGCACCCTTGGAATTAGTCAACCGCAAACCGATTCTACCAAGCACAGAAGAGTTGGAACAAAACAATCGGGCGCATTCTGCCAAACTAAGAGTTGCTAAGAAAGTGTTTGAAAAATAAAGGAGAGACGAATGCTGCAAGAAAAACGCAAAGAGTTAACCATGCAGGTGATTGAAGCTAAAATAAAGACCTTTAACCGGGTCGAAAAAGCCTTCTATGCCAGCATTATCTTATCCGGCTTGGTCTTGGCCATTGGGATTATCTTTTTACAAACTAGAATTCTCCAAGTACAGTCAGAATTGGCAAAGACTAATCAAGACATCAATGCCAAACAAGTAGAAATCAATGATGGCAAACAGGCAGTTCACGATGCCATCCGAAAGGAAACCTTGCTTGAAATTGCAGAAGAAGAGGGGTTGGTCTACAATAATAACAATATTGGAGTAGCAGAATAAGATGCCAAGTAAAAAACAAAAACTTCTGAGATATATCTTAAAAAACAAGCAAACTCCTGCACAAAATAGAGCTCGTGTTGGCCAAAGTTTAACATTTTTGAGTGTGTTTATTTTCTTTGTCTTTTTGATCAATTTTGCCATTATCATTGGAACAGATCAAAAGTTTGGAGTCGATTTATCAGAAGGGGCCAAGCGTGTCCATCAAACGACCGTGACGGTACAAGCGAAAAGAGGAACCATCTATGACCGGACCGGGATGCCGATTGCAGAAGATTCTACGACCTATACAGTTTATGCGGTAGTAGATAAAAATTATGTTTCTGCTTCAGGGGAACCTCTGTATGTCCAGAAAGATCACTTTAACAAGGTTGCCAAAATCTTCAAAAAGCACTTGGACATGAAAGAATCCTTCGTTATAGAACAGCTTAATCTTCCTAACCTTTATCAGATTTATTTTGGTGTGAAAGGGAAAAACATTTCATACAGTACTATGAATGCAATTTTGGCAGATGCTGAATCAGCAGGTATAAAAGGTATTAGCTTTTCAACTAGTCCAGGACGGATGTATCCAAATGGAAATTTTGCGAGCTTTTTTATTGGATTGGCGCAGTTGGAAGACAATAAAGATGGTAGCCAGAGCCTAAAAGGCCAGACTGGTTTAGAAAATGCGCTGAATGCTATTTTGTCTGGTCAAGATGGAAAAATTCGTTATGAAAAAGATAGTTCTGGACGAATCATTCCAGGTACTGAAACCGTTGAACGTGAAAAAAGAGATGGACAAGACGTTTATACGACTCTATCAACTGAGTTGCAACGCTCACTAGAAACCAACATGGACGTCTTTTATGAGAAGACAAAAGGAAAGCTAGCAAATGCCACTTTAGTATCAGCAAAGACCGGCGAGATTTTAGCGACAGCTCAAAGACCTAGTTTCGATGCGGATACCAAAAAAGGGTTGACAAAAGATTTGGTATGGCGCTCGCAACTCTACCAAGAAAACTTTGAACCAGGGTCAACCATGAAAGTGATGACAGTGGCTGCTGCCATTGATAATGGAAGCTTTCGACCGCATGATACTTATGTCAATAATGGTTATACCATTGCAGACCGTACCATCAATGACTGGATGGTCAATGGCGGTAAAGATCCGATGCTTTTAAATTACATTCAGGGCTTTACAATCTCTAGTAACGTTGGGATGTTGCGCTTGCAACATGAAATGGGAGATGCCAAGTGGTTGGATTACTTGGCGAAGTTTCGTTTTGGCTATCCGACTCGTTTTGGTATGGGAGGAGAAGAAGCAGGGATTCTTCCTGCAGACAATATCGTGTCCATTGGCATGAGTTCCTTTGGGCAGGCCATTTCGGTGACCCAGGTACAGATGCTTCGTGCCTTTAGTGCTATTGGAAATGATGGGATTATGCTAGAGCCTAAGTTTATCTCTGCTCTCTATGATCCAAATACAGACAGTAGTCGGATTTCCCAAAAAGAAGTGGTCGGAAATCCAGTTTCAGCAAAAGCAGCACAGGACACCCGCCAATATATGATTGGCGTTGGTACAGATCCTTACTATGGAACCCTTTATTCTTCTTATGCAGGTGGAGCAGTTATCAAGGTTGACGGTTATAATGTTGCAGTGAAATCTGGTACAGCCGAGATTGCAAAAGATGATGGGACAGGATATGTAGAGGGAGCCAATGCTGTTATCAACTCGGTTGTTGCCATGGTTCCTGCAGAAAATCCAGAATTTATCATGTATGTGACCTTAAGGGAGCCAGAAGCTTTTTCGCTTTTAAATTGGCAAGACATCGTCAACCCTGTTTTAAAGGAAGCGATGCTCTTAAAGGACAGTTTAAATTTGGAGGGTCCAGCTGCAACCTTATCAATGGTACGGAATGAGACGGCTTATGCCATGCCAGATGTTGTTGGTCAGACCCCAGGTGATACCGCAGATCAATTACGTCGGCAATTGGTTCAGCCAATCATTATCGGTCATACCAATACCATAAAAAAAACCTCTGTTCCTATCGGGGAAAACCTTGTTGCCAATCAACAAGTATTACTCTATACAGGAAAACCAGAGAGCATGCCGGATATGTACGGCTGGACAAAAGAGAATGTAGAACAGTTTTCAGAGTGGACAAAAATTGAAGTTGTCTTTGAAGGTGAAGGTGGCAAAGTCATTGAGCAGAATATAGAGACAGGAAAGTCGATTAAGAAAACGAAAAAAATAAAAGTAACTCTAGGAGAATAATATGGTAGCTACTCTTGTAGCAGGAATCTTGTCCTTTATAGGTACAGTTTTGTTGATTCCAGTTTTTATTAAATTTTATCAGGCCAAGCGCATTGAAGGCCAACAGATGCATGAAGATGTCAAGCAGCACCAATTCAAGGCTGGAACGCCAACTATGGGCGGCACTGTCTTCTTGCTTGTTTCGATTTTAGTGAGCCTCTTAGCAGCCCTTGCTAGTAAGATGTTGACAGGCGGGGTAGCAGCAATATTGTTTATCCTAACACTATATGGCTTTGTTGGTTTTTTAGATGATTTCTTGAAAGTTTTTCGTAAAATCAATGAAGGCTTGAACCCTAGACAAAAACTGGCCTTGCAAATCCTAGGTGGCTTGGTTTTCTATTTTTCACATGTACAAGCTTCTGGTGGTGGAGAATTAAATATTTTTGGCTATTCACTCCATATCGGCGTCTTCTATATCTTTTTTGCCCTCTTTTGGTTAGTCGGCTTTTCCAATGCCGTCAATTTAACAGATGGTATTGATGGTTTAGCCTCTATCTCCGTTGTGATTAGTCTGGTCGCTTATTCAATCATTGCTTTTGTTCAAAAGCAGTATGATATCTTATTGGTCTGTGTAACAATGATTGGTGGTTTGCTTGGCTTCTTTGTTTACAATCACAAGCCTGCAAAGATTTTTATGGGGGATGTCGGAAGTTTGGCCCTCGGTGGAATGCTAGCAACCATTTCTATCGCGCTGCACCAAGAATGGACTCTTCTCTTGATAGGGTTGGTCTATGTCATTGAAACGGCTTCTGTCATGTTGCAAGTTGCTTATTTCAAATATACCAAGAAAAAATATGGAGAAGGCCGTCGGATTTTTCGGATGACCCCTTTCCACCATCATTTGGAACTGGGTGGATTGACAGGAAAAGGCGGAAAATGGAGTGAATGGAAAGTGGACGCCTTTTTGTGGGGACTGGGCTTGTTCATGAGTCTTGTCACACTGGCTATTTTGTATTTCTAATATCAAACAGCAGTCAACTGCTGTTTTTTCTGCTATAATAGAAGATACTAGAAATTGAGGAAACTATGAAATTTACAGAATTTACATTAAAAGATTATATCCAGAAAGCCTTGGCAGCCATCAACTTTGTAACAGCGACAGAGGTCCAAGAAAAGCTGATTCCTATTGTCTTATCTGGACGGGATTTGGTGGGGGAGTCAAAGACAGGATCTGGGAAGACCCATACCTTCTTGATTCCGATTTTTCAACAGTTGGAAGAAGAAAAGGATCAGGTCCAAGCGGTGATTACAGCACCATCTCGTGAGTTAGCAACGCAAATCTACCAGGCTGCGCGGCAAATTGCGGAGCACTCAGAGATTGAAGTGCGTGTGGCCAACTATGTCGGTGGAACAGATAAGACCCGTCAAATAGGCAAATTGCAGAGCAACCAGCCCCACATTGTCATTGGAACGCCTGGACGTATTTATGACTTGGTGAAGTCTGGGGATTTGGCCATTCACAAGGCTGGTGTCTTTGTTGTGGACGAAGCCGATATGACCTTGGACATGGGCTTTTTGGAAACAGTTGATAAAATTGCCTCTAGTCTTCCTAAACAACTGCAATTCATGGTCTTTTCTGCGACAATTCCGCAGAAATTACAACCCTTTTTGAAAAAATACTTGACCAATCCGATAATGGAGCAAATCAAGACCAAGACAGTGATTTCCGATACCATTGAGAATTGGCTGATCTCCACCAAGGGGCGGGATAAAAATGCGCAAATTTTGGAAATGACCAAACTCATGCAACCTTATTTGGCCATGATTTTCGTCAATACCAAGACACGGGCTGATGAACTCCACGCCTATTTGACAGCCAATGGCTTGCGGGTAGCAAAAATCCATGGGGATATTCCACCGCGTGAACGAAAACGGATTATGAACCAGGTTAAAAACCTGGATTTTGAATACATTGTGGCCACTGATTTGGCAGCTCGTGGGATTGACATCGAAGGTGTCAGTCATGTCATCAACGATGCAATTCCGCAAGATTTATCCTTCTTTGTTCACCGTGTTGGGCGGACAGGTCGAAATGGCCTATCTGGCATTGCCATCACGCTATACCAGCCAAGCGATGATGCTGATATCCGTGAATTAGAAAAACTCAACATTTCCTTTGCTCCAAAAGAGATGAAAGATGGCGAGTTCGTAGATACCTACGACCGTGACCGTCGAATCAATCGGGAAAAATCCAAGGAAAAATTGGATTTGGAAATGATGGGCTTGGTTAAGAAGAAAAAGAAAAAAATCAAACCAGGTTACAAGAAAAAAATCAAATGGGCAGTTGATGAGAAACGCCGCAAAACCAAACGTGTAGAAGCCCGTGCCAAAGGTCGTGCAGAGCGCAAGGCCAAACGTCAAACCTTCTAAAAAGAATAGGAAAATCCATGTTGCAAACCATTTTAAGTCTCTACCTACAAAGCTTGTTGATTGCGGCAATTGTAGTTGTATCTATTAGTTTGGTCTGGTTTTTACGCCGAGCTTTTAAGGGCGTAGACAAGACCCTGCAGGAAAGACGAGATGTATTAGTTGATCTTTTGATGATCAATGTCATGACCATTCCCATTACAGCTTTTGGTGTTATTGGGATTTTGTTGATGCTTCGAGCATAAGTTCAAGTTAGAATGAGGAAAATATGTACGATACCCTAATTATTGGATCAGGCCCTGCTGGAATGACAGCGGCACTATATGCAGCCCGTAGTAATTTAAAAGTTGGGCTCTTGGAACGTGGAATCTACGGCGGACAGATGAACAATACCTCCGAGATTGAAAATTATCCAGGCTATGAGATGATTACAGGCCCAGAGTTGGCAGAAAAGATGTATGAGCCCTTGGAAAAATTTGGTGTAGAACACCTGTTTGGTCATGTGGTGCGTGTGGAGACTGACGGTGTGGTCAAAAAAGTCATCACAGAAGATGAAACCTTTGAAGCCAAAACGGTCATTCTTGCTATGGGAGCTGTTCACCGTCCACTAGGCGTCCCAGGAGAATCAGAATTCAATAGCCGTGGTGTTTCTTATTGTGCGGTTTGTGATGGGGCCTTCTTCCGAGACCAAGATCTCTTGGTTGTTGGGGGAGGCGACTCAGCTGTTGAAGAGGCTATTTTCTTAACACAGTTTGCAAGCAGTGTGACCATTGTTCACCGCCGCAATGAACTCCGTGCTCAAAAGATTATTCAAGACCGTGCCTTTGCCAATGAGAAAATTAAATTTATCTGGGATAGTGTGGTCGAAGAAATCAAGGGTGATGAGCGAAAAGTTCAGTCTGTCGTCATCAAAAATGTCAAAACAGGTGATGTTTCAGAACAAGCCTTTGGTGGGGTCTTTATCTATGTCGGTTTGGATCCAATGTCTGAATCGGTTGCCAATTTAGGCATTACAGATAACGCTGGCTGGGTTTTGACCAATGAAAAAATGGAAACGAGTCAAGCGGGGATTTTTGCCATTGGTGATTTGCGTCAGAAGCACTTGCGTCAAGTAACGACCGCAGTTGGAGATGGAGCTATTGCGGGACAACAAGTCTACCAATACATTACGGAATTGGAGGGATAAGATGGTTCAATTCCATATTTATGACTTGCAGAAAAATCCAGAAGGCATCGTCTTTGATGAAAAGTTGGATTTAACAGCAGAATTGTTGAGTAGGAATCCAGAGATTTTAGACCTCTCATCACTTACTGCCCTTGGTCGGGTTCGTTACGAAGCAGGCATGTATTTTTTGGAATACCAACTCTCTTATGACATCACCATGGCGTCTAGTCGTTCCATGGAGCCTGTTTCATGGACGGAGTCGTACCCTGTTTTAGAGTTGTTTGTAGCAGATGAAGTAACGCTCAAAGAAAAAGACATGGTCGATGCAGAGATGGTCTTGCTGATTGAAAATGAGACCATTATCTTAGATGAGAGTGTGGCGGACAATATCCTGCTCAACTTACCTGCCAAAGTTTTGACAGAAGCGGAAGAGCAAGAAGAGGCAATGCCCTCTGGAGAAAATTGGACGGTGATGACGGAAAGTCAATACCAAGCTAGCTTACAGGAAAAACAAGAAGAAGCAAGTCCCTTTGCAGGATTGCAGGGATTATTCGATGAAGAATGAAATTGACAGAAAATTTGAAAAATCACATTTTTCTGTGTATAATAGAAGAGATAAAATTTGTTCCAATTATAAATTAAAATGGAACATCGCCAATTGATTGGGAAAACAATCTCAATTTTTCAATTGGCAAAGTATGTTAAGGAGTATGAATTCATGACAAAAGCAAATTTTGGTGTGGTTGGTATGGCAGTTATGGGCCGTAACCTTGCCCTCAATGTAGAATCACGTGGCTATAAGGTGGCGATTTACAACCGTTCAGCAGACAAAACAGAAGATGTAGTAGCCAGCAACCCAGGTAAAAACTTATTACCAAGCTATGATGTGGAAAGTTTTGTGCAATCGATTGAAACCCCACGTCGCATTATGTTGATGGTTCAAGCAGGTCCTGGTACAGATGCAACGATCCAAGCCCTCTTGCCACACTTGGACAAGGGCGACATCTTGATTGATGGTGGAAACACCTACTTTGAAGATACCATTCGTCGCTCCAAAGAATTGGCAGACTCAGGTATTAACTTTATTGGAACAGGTGTATCTGGCGGTGAAAAAGGAGCTCTCGAAGGTCCATCCATCATGCCTGGTGGTCAAAAAGAAGCCTATGACTTGGTAGCAGATGTCTTGGAAGAAATCTCTGCCAAAGCGCCACAAGATGGCAAACCGTGTGTGACCTATATCGGACCAGATGGTGCAGGACATTATGTAAAAACAGTCCACAACGGGATTGAGTACGGAGACATGCAGTTGATCGCTGAATCTTACGATTTGATGCAAAATCTACTGGGGCTTTCAGCAGACGAAATGGCAGATATTTTTGCAGAATGGAATAAGGGAGAATTAGACAGCTATTTGATCCAAATCACAGCAGATATCTTGAGCCGTAAAGATGACCAAGGCCAAGATGGCCCAATCGTGGATTACATCTTAGACGCTGCTGGAAACAAGGGAACAGGTAAATGGACAAGTCAAAACGCGCTTGACTTGGGTGTGCCATTGTCTCTGATTACAGAATCAGTCTTTGCCCGTTATATCTCAACCTATAAAGAAGAACGTGTGCATGCTAGCAAAGTTTTACCAGGCGTAGACTATACCTATGAAGGTGATAAGGCTGAATTGATTGAAAAAATTCGTCAAGCCTTGTACTTCTCTAAGATTATTTCATACGCTCAAGGATTTGCTCAATTGCGCGTAGCTTCTAAAGAACACAACTGGAACTTGCCATTTGCGGACATCGCTTCTATCTGGCGTGATGGTTGTATCATTCGTTCGCAATTCTTACAAAAGATTACAGATGCCTACAACCGTGAAGCAGACTTGGCAAACCTTCTCTTGGACGAATACTTCTTGGATGTGACCAGCAAGTACCAACAGGCTGTTCGTGATATTGTAACCATTGCTGTACAAGCAGGAGTGCCAGCTCCAACCTTTTCAGCAGCGATTACTTATTATGATAGCTACCGTTCTGCTGATTTGCCAGCCAACTTGATTCAAGCGCAACGCGATTACTTTGGTGCCCACACTTACCAACGAAAAGACAAAGAAGGCACATTCCATTATTCATGGTATGATGAAAACTAAGCATGGCTAAAAAAATTCTGATCGCAGGAAAAGAGCGAAATCTCTCACATTTCGTGTCTATGGAACTGCAAAAATATGACTATCTTGTGGATTATGCTGCGACCGGAGCAGAAGCGCTTCTTTTAGCACATGAGACGGATTTTGATTTGATTTTGATGAGTTACCAACTATCGGATATGACTAGTACACAACTAGCCAAAGAAATTATCCGTTTCAAACCAGCTACTGTCATGGTAGTAGTTGTTGAAAGTGATGAAGCCAAAGCTCACGGAGAAGAGATTGAACAATACGCTGTCTTTTACACGATAAAACCCTTTGTCATTAGTGACTTAGTAGAGCAAGTTGCAGCCATTTTCCGTGGTCGTGATTTTATTGATAAGAATTGTAAACAAGTCAAATTGCAGGCTGCTTATCGGGATTTGAAGATTGATTTTCAAAATCGAACCGTTTCGCGTGGAAATGAAGTGATTAGCTTAACGCGTAGAGAATATGACTTGTTAGCAATCTTGATGGACAGTCAGGAACCTCTGACGCGTGAGTACCTTTTGGCAAAGGTTTGGAAGTATGATTCTGCTACGGGAACAAATGTGGTGGATGTGTACATTCGCTATCTACGTGGCAAGCTAGACGTTCCAGGACAAGAATCCTATATCCGCACCATTCGTGGTTTTGGATATGCCATGAGAGATGAAGAATAAAAGGCTGAGATAGAACTCAGTCTTTTATTGTGCCTTCAAAACAGACTTTTTTTCCCATGTACGCTATAATAAACTATACTGATTTTTTGGAGTTTGAAAAAGAATGAACACAAGTTTTAAAGAAAAGATAGCATTGATTAGTTTTGCGGCCCTAGTTTTGTTAGCGGTCTTGAATTATGGAGAGTTGTATCAATCCTTTCAATGGATTTTGGGCAGTATGAATTCTCTTTTTGTGGGTGGGATGTTGGCTTTTGTTTTAAATGTCCCTATGAAAAAAACAGAAGAATTGCTGGAGAAGCTGAAGCTGCCAGAACGATTTCGTAGAGGCTTTGCCTTGGCCAGTGTCTTGGTCGCCTTTGTCTTAATTGTGACAGGCCTTGTTTTGATTGTTTTGCCCACTTTGACAACAACGATTTCACAGTTGGTGACCGTTGTGAACACCGCAATTCCGAAGATTGGTGATTTTTTGACCAATAGCGGATTCTTACCAGAGAGTATTGAGGGACAGGTGAAAGAATATCTTGCTAGTTTTAAAGGTTGGGATAGTGTTTCCGGTTATGTAACGGCATTTTTGTCTGGTTTGGTAGCAAACGTTGGAGGCCTTTTTTCCAACGTGTTGACGCTTATCATGGCATTCTTTTTTACCATTAGTATTTTAACTAGCAAAGAGCATCTATCTTCTATGGCCATCAAGTTATTGAATGCCTTTTTTTCAGAGCGTATTGTTCGTATGGTACATTACATTGGCGAGGTTATTGTGGATACCTATGATAAGTTTTTGATGAGTCAAATCGTAGAAGCTGTTATTATCGGAACCTTGGTTTTTGTGAGTTATAGTTTGTTTGGTATGCCTTATGCTGCGATGGCAGGGATTTTATCGGGAGTGCTTTCTTTTATCCCTTATATTGGTCCGTTATCGGCTTGCTTGATTAGTGCGCTCTTTATCGCTGTTCAAGATCCCTTATTAGGTTTGGGCTCTATTGTGTTGTTTCAAGTCATTCAGCTTATTGAGGGGAATGTGATTTACCCACGTGTTGTCGGCCAGTCTGTTGGCTTACCGACTCTTTTTACCTTGGCTGCGGCCTTAATTGGTGGAAATCTATTTGGTTTATTGGGGATGGTCTTTTTTACCCCGATCTTTGCAGTTGTTTATCGTCTAGTTCGTGAGTGGACTTATCGTCGTCTGGCTAAAAAGGATATTGAATGTCAAGATGCAACCACAACCTAAACTTGGGACAAGCCTTGGCTTGTCTTTTTGTTCTTTCAAAGGAAGATAGGGATAACTTTCCATCTCCCCTAAAGTGTGGTACAATGAAGTGATAATGATAGAATGGGGGAGAGAAGATGCGTTGTCCCAAATGTACGAGTATAAAATCCAGTGTTGTTGATACGCGTCAAGCTGACGATGGAAATACTATTAGACGAAGAAGAGAATGTGAAAACTGTGCTTATCGCTTTACGACCTACGAACGATTGGAAGAAAAAACCCTAGTAGTTGTTAAAAAAGATGGAACAAGGGAACAATTTTCTCGTGAAAAAATCTTTAATGGCATTATTCGTTCTGCACAAAAACGTCCTGTTTCAACTGCTGATATTGACGAAATCGTGAACCGAATTGAACAAAAGGTGCGTTCTTATAGTGATGGAGAAGTAGAGAGTGATGTGATTGGTAATTTTGTCATGGAAGAATTGGTTGAATTAGACGAAATTACCTATGTTCGTTTTGCCTCTGTTTACCGTTCCTTTAAAGATGTCAGTGAAATCGAAAATCTCCTCAAGCAAATCACCAAGGGGAACCGCAATAAAAAATAGGAGAATGCCATGATCCCAAATAACACTTTTTCCTATCATAAAATCCCGCGTTTTGTTCCAGATAGCCACAGTTTAATCCAGTGTTACCAGCCGATTATTGGTTTACCAGCCTTTGCTCTCTACCATTACTTGGTGGCCAATGAGGATGGTGGTGCTGGGCGTTACCGTTTTAGCCAGATTTTAAACCATTTGAATTTTGGACAAACGGTTTTGGAGCAAGCTCTTGATGTCTTAAGTGCTCTGCAGTTGTTGGAAATTTTTGAAAACGAGTCTCATTATACTCTGGTCTTAAAGGCTCCTCTGTCGCAGGAAGATTTTTTACAGGAGAGGCTCTATCGCTCTCTTTTAAGTAAAAAAATCGGAGAGCATGCGGTAGAACAGATGCAGGCAAGCCATCCAGTAAAGGGCGATTCTGTTTCTAAGCGCTTTTCTCAAGTCTTTCAAATGGATGGACAACCAGATGAGAAGAAAAAGGCAAACACCTCTTTTGATAGCAGTGCCTTTCAACACATGATGGCTCGCCATCAGTTGCGGTTTACAGATGAAGAGTCGGATTTGATTGGGCTCTATCATTTAGCTGAAAGTGAACAGATGGATTGGCTGAGTTTATATCAATTGGCGAAAGAAACGGCAGTTGGACATCAAATCTCGCCGAAACGGATGAAGGAGCGTTTGCAAGTTTCTTCTGGCGCAACAAGTCCAGCCGAATTTTCTAAAGCGGAGCAAGCCTTGATTCGAGAAAGCAAGAGTCTCACTCCATTGGATTTTTTAACGGCTATTAAAACCAACAAACGGGCTTCGGTGATGGCTTCAGAGAGAGCCTGTTTGAACGAACTAGCTCATTTGGGCCTCTTGAATGAAGTCATCAATGTGATTGTGCTCTACACCTTTAACAAGGTGGATTCGGCCAATCTGAATGAAAAATATGCCATGAAGTTAGGGAATGATTTTTCCTATCATCAAATTCGGACGGCAGAAGCGGCTATTTTGCATCTTAAAATTGAACGAAAACCGCAAGCAGGTCAGAAAAAAGCTGAGACTAGCCATAAAGAATCCAATATTCCAAGTTGGAGCAATCCAGATTATAAGGATACAACGACAGCAGAAGATTTGGTAGAACTTGAAAAAATTCAACGTGAAATTTTAGCCAACTTAGAGAAAGGAGACTAGATGAAGAATATTCAAGATAAATTGCATCCAACCTCTCGTCATGTTCGCAAGTCCTATCAGGAAATTTGCCAAGAGATTCTAGCAGATAGTGAAGTTTCCCATTTTGTACAGTTACATCAGCTTGATGAGGCCGTTGTGGAACGCTCGATTTCCAAGTTTTTTGAATACATCAAGGAACGGGACAAATGGCTTAGTCAAGACCAAACCTACATTGCAAAAGGCTATAAACCGATCCTCATTATGAACGAAGGGTATGCGGACGTCTCCTATCAAGAGACAGCAGAATTGGTAGAAGCCCAACGCCAAGACGCTATTCGTAGGCGAATGAACTTGGTGGAATTGCCAGCCAGCTTAAAGCAGGCCACTCTCAAACCTGGCACTGCAAATAGTGTCCAGTTGACAAACGGTCGTGCTCAAGCCTTGACACTTTTAAATGAGTTTATTGCCAATTTTACTTCTCAAGAAAAAAAGGGGCTCTATGTCTATGGGGATTTTGGGGTTGGAAAGAGTTTTCTCTTGGCGGCTTTGGCCCATGACTTATCAGAGAGATACGGTGTCGGGACAACCATGCTCCATTACCCGAGCTTTGTTGTCAATGTCAAAAATGCCATTCAAACTGGACAAGTTAAAACTGAAATTGATGCGGTTAAGCAGGCCGATATTCTGATTTTGGATGACATTGGAGCGGAGCAGCACAGTCCTTGGGTCCGTGATGATGTCTTGCAGGTTATTTTACAACACCGGATGCAGGAAAATTTACCGACCTTCTTTACGTCGAATTTTTCATTTGCTGATTTGGAAAAACGCTTGTCTCAAGGCAAATCTGGTGATGAGACCTGGCAGGCCAAGCGCGTGATGGAACGAATTCGTTTTTTAGCAAAAGAAGTTCATTTGGAAGGAGAAAACCAACGCCATGAGTGAGACGATTGATTTGATGAACCGCCATTCTTCTGTCCGCCGCTTTAAGGAAGAGGCGATTCCAGAAGACCACTTAAAAGCCATTATCAATGCGGGACGCGCGGCTTCGACCTGGAAGAATTTCCAATCTTACTCGATTGTTGTCCTATCGTCCACTGAGAAAAAACAAGCGCTCTATGACCTCTTGCCCCAACCTGCGATTTTACAGGCGGATAAGATTTTGGTGTTTGTCGGGGACCACAATCGAGCCAGCAAGGCTGCTGCCTTGCATGGTGCTCCTTTTGATGCCAAGGGGACAGAAAATCTCCTGATTTCGTCTGTTGATGCTTCTTTGGCGGCACAAAACGCTATGTTGGCAGCAGAGAGCCTTGGCTACGGCGGAGTCTTTATTGGCATGATTCGCCACGTAGCTCTCGCAGTATCAGAATTGATTGCCTTGCCAGATTACACCTATCCAATCTTTTGTATCGCCCTTGGTGTACCAAACCAACAGCATCCAGTCAAACCGCGTATGGCCTATGAAGCCATTGTCTTTGAAGAAGAATACCAAGAACAGGATGTGGCTGCTATTGAAGATCATGATGCGGTTCAAACGGAGTATGCAGGTGCAAGACAAACCGAACTTTGGTCGGAGCGATTGGTCAATCAGTTTAAAGATGTCGAGCAACCAGAAACCAAGTTACTTCTTGAAAAACACAAACTATTATAGAAAAGTGAGAAAAAATGGCTTTACCAACGATTGCAATTGTCGGACGTCCAAACGTCGGCAAATCAACATTTTTTAACCGGCTCGCTGGGGAGCGCATTTCCATTGTCGAAGATGTGGAGGGTGTGACCCGAGACCGGATTTATGCGACAGCAGAATGGCTGAATCGCAAGTTTTCCATTATTGATACCGGCGGTATCGATGATGTAGATGCCCCATTTATGACCCAAATCAAGCACCAGGCAGAAATTGCCATGGACGAGGCGGATGTCATTGTTTTTGTGGTGTCAGGTAAAGAAGGCATTACCGATGCGGATGAGTATGTGGCTCGAATCCTGTACAAGACCAATAAGCCAGTGATTTTGGCTGTTAACAAGGTCGATAATCCTGAAATGCGAAACGAAATCTATGATTTCTATGCACTCGGTCTAGGAGATCCGTATCCTGTTTCTTCTGTTCACGGTATCGGAACAGGGGATGTTTTGGATGCCATAGTGGAAAACCTACCAACCCGCATTGAAGAAGAAAATCCAGATATTATCAAATTTAGCTTGATTGGCCGTCCAAACGTCGGAAAATCGAGCTTGATCAATGCCATTTTAGGTGAAGACCGCGTGATTGCCTCGCCAGTGGCTGGAACGACCCGTGATGCTATTGATACGCATTTTACAGACAGTGAAGGCCAAGAATTTACCATGATTGATACGGCGGGTATGCGCAAATCTGGTAAGGTCTATGAAAACACCGAAAAGTATTCGGTCATGCGGGCTATGCGGGCTATTGACCGCTCCGATGTGGTCTTGATGGTCATCAATGCTGAAGAGGGCATTCGAGAATACGACAAACGAATCGCTGGATTTGCCCATGAAGCAGGAAAAGGAATCATTATCGTCGTGAACAAGTGGGATACCTTGGAAAAGGACAACCACACCATGAAAAACTGGGAAGAAGACATTCGAGACCAGTTCCAATACTTATCTTACGCGCCGATTATCTTTGTTTCCGCTTTGACCAAACAACGCTTGAACAAGTTGCCTGATATGATCAAGGCCATTAGCCAAAGTCAAAATACCCGCATTCCATCTGCCGTATTGAATGATGTCATCATGGATGCCATTGCCATCAATCCGACTCCGACAGACAAGGGTAGACGCTTGAAAATCTTCTATGCAACCCAAGTGGCGACCAAGCCACCAACCTTTGTCGTCTTTGTCAACGAAGAAGAGCTCATGCACTTTTCTTACATGCGTTTCCTAGAAAACCAGATTCGCAAGGCCTTTGTCTTTGAAGGAACACCGATTCATTTGATTGCACGCAAGAGAAAGTAGGTACCTGTATGAACCAACGAAAAATCAAATTCTACCAAACAATGCTCTTTCACTATTTGGCTCTTTACTGGGTCTTACATGTGATTGCAGCTGTTGTACTCTTTGGATTTGAACGTGGTTGGGGAGCTTTTGCCTATTTGTGGGTTTTTCTACCACATTTGCCAGTCATTTTTGTAGCTACTCTAGTTTCTTTGTTAGCCAAGAAAAGCCAAAACTATTTGGTTTGGCTCCTAGCTCTTATTTGTTTTGTGCTATCGAACTGGCATTGGGTATACGGGCTGTTCACATATGTTAGAATAGATTGGCAAATAGCTTCGCTGATTTTATTAACCGTGATTCCAATCGTTGCGACTGCTCAGCTGATTCGCTTAACAAAAACAGCAAGTTAACATACAAACACTCGAAAGATTGGATTCTTCGAGTGTTTTTTGATGAGCGAACTGTGGTATAATAAAGAGATAATCAAAGGAGAGTACATGAGTAGAATGATGCCGGGGCGGGTGCGCCAAGAGGGAATTGAATTGTATGAAACCGGGCAGTTACTTGTCCAAAATGTTGGCAATGGGCACATCTCATTTCGTATAGCAGGTGAGGAATTTTCTTATGCCCTTGACGAGTCCACCATCCAATGTAGCTGTTCGAGTTTTGCTCAAAAAGGCTATTGCCCTCATTTAGCGGCTGTGGAGTATTATTTAAAAAATGATGCCACAGGTAGGGAAACAGTGGAAGACCTTTCTAAGAAGGACAAGGAAGAAGAGGTGCGCTCTCTGAAAACCTATGCAGGTGGGGTATTTTTAGACCAACTATTGCAACCCTTGGCAAATCGCTCTATCACCTACCGCCTTGCAGCAGAAGGTAGTCTTCGTCCTTTTGAACAACAAATTGATTGGACCTTGAAAATTAGTCGGCTACCAGATCAGCGAAGCTATGTTATTCGAGACATTGGCACTTTTTTGCGGATTGTCCAACAAGGAGGGCATTACCAAATTGGGAAGAATTACTATGAGCAGATTTCGTTGGGGCAGTTTGACCAAGCCAGTCAAGACTTGTTGCTTTTTTTAGGACGGATGCTACCTGCCAAGTCCGTATCAGACACAGATATTCTGATTCATTTTGGGCGCAATCTCCGATTTCCCTTGGTTTATTTCGAAGAAGGTTTGGAGCTCTTGCAAGATCTCTATTCTTTTCAATTTGAATCTGATTTTCAAACGTATCAGGAATTGCATGTGCAGCCGTTTGATGCCAGTCTTGAAATCGTGCGAAGCGAAGTTTTTGTTCACCAGCAGGTAATTGAACTCAAAATGATGGAAAAAACCGTTCGCTCTCTTTTGTATGGCCATTATTTGGTGGAAAAAAATCAGATTTATACTCTAGATGAAAAACAAGGAAAATTACTGGCCTGGGTTAATAGCATCACAGTGAAAGAAGATGGCTACCGTAGTCTTCAAGTGGACCTTCAAGACCAAGATAAACTGGCCTTGGCACTCTTTGAGTTGCGGGAATTGGGACCCGTAAAAGCCCCTAAAAAATTCACGATTTATGATGTAACCCCGAGTTTTGTACTTTCAAAGACAGCGGCTGCCTTACAGTTGCAAACAATTTTGCGCTTGGATGGGTTTGAGATAAGGAGTCAAGAAGCGTTAGAACAGTTGCCGTTTTCACTACATTACCAGCATGTGGAACATATTTTTTCCACTATTAGTGATCTAGGATTTCAAGGAGGTTTCCAGGCTCAACTCTCTTTGGAAAATCTTGATTCTTGGTATGCCTCTTATCAGGAAGTTATTAAGCATCTGTCTTACTTGGGGCAGGTTCAGGTATCGGGTGAACTATCCGATTTGATTGTGGAGGAAAGCAGCACCATCCAGATTGAGCGTACGGGTTCCCTGTTAGATATCTCTTTTGACTTTTCAGGGATTGAAGAAGACGAGATTGAACAAGCTGTTGCAAGTTTACTGGCTCAGGAAGAGTACTTTACCAGTAAAAGCGGTAAAATCATTGTTTTTGACGAAGGGATTCAAAAAATCAGCAAAAGTCTCTTGGCGTTGCGAGCACAGTACGGGGTAAACGGAAGCTTGCAGTTATCTAGTTTGGCCTCTTATCAATTAGCCAGCTTAGCTGGAACGAGTGATACTGTTCAGCTTTCTGCAGCTTTTCAAGAAATGGCGTATGAGTTGACGCATCCTGAAGAAACACAACTAGCCGATTTGTCTCTGCAAGCCTCCTTGCGGGACTACCAAGAACTAGGTGTCAAATGGTTGACAATGTTAGACAAATATGGATTTGGTGGCATTTTAGCGGATGATATGGGCTTAGGAAAAACCTTGCAGACCATCGCCTTTTTATCAAGTAAGATTGAAAAGACCTCTCGTGTCCTGATTTTGGCGCCAGCCAGCTTGATTTACAATTGGGAGGAAGAATTCCATCGTTTTGCACCGCGCTTGGATGTAGCTGTTGTCTATGGAAATAAAACGGAACGTGAGGCGATCTTAGCAGAGGAACATACTGTTGTAGTGACCAGCTACACATCTTTTCGACAAGATGTTGAAAGCTACAAAAAAGGCAGATATGATTACCTGATATTGGACGAAGCCCAAGTCATGAAGAATGCCCAAACCAAGATTGCCCAGCAGTTACGTGATTTTGAAGTTGGCAATTGTTTTGCTCTTTCTGGAACACCAATCGAAAACCATCTGTCAGAAATTTGGTCTATCTTCCAGATAGTGTTGCCGGGTCTTTTGCCAGAACAATCAGCTTTTAACAAACTGACGGCCAAGCAAGTATCTCGTATTATCAAACCTTTTGTATTGAGGCGGAAAAAAGAAGATGTCTTGTTGGAATTACCTGATTTGATGGAAATCAATGTACTAAACGAATTGACCGATGAGCAAAAAGCCATTTATTTAGCGCAATTGCAACAGATGCAGGGAGCTATTGCTGGCGCCAGTGAAGCAGAAATTAACCGACGCAAAATCGAAATTCTTTCTGGTATTACCCGCTTACGGCAAATTTGTGATACACCTCAATTGTTTATGGATGGTTATCAGGGGGAAAGTGGGAAGCTTAATAGCTTGAGAGACCTGCTGGTGCAACTGAAAGAAGGGGGACGCCGTGTGCTGATTTTCTCCCAGTTTCGCAATATGTTGGATATCATCGAAGAAGAGTTGGCAGATTTAGCGATTTCAAGTTATACCTTAACAGGTTCAACTCCCGCTAGCCAACGACAAGAAATGACTCGTGCCTTTAACGCAGGGAGTCGGGATGCCTTTCTAATTTCCCTTAAGGCAGGCGGAGTTGGATTGAATTTGACTGGAGCAGATACGGTTATTCTAGTTGATTTATGGTGGAATCCCGCTGTTGAGGCCCAGGCGATCAGTCGTGCCCACCGAATGGGGCAGACAGAAACAGTTGAATTTTACCGCTTGATTACTAGAGGCACCATTGAAGAAAAAATACAGGCGCTTCAAGAAACCAAGAAGAATTTGGTCACGACTGTTTTAGACGGAAACGAGAGCCGTTCCAGCATGACGGCAGAGGACATCAAGGAGATTTTAGGGCTTTCCTAATCAAGTAGAAGACCAAATAGCGGATTTATGCTATAATAATCTTTTGAAAGGAATAAGTATGATTCAAAAACAGACGAGATTTCCATTAGTAGGAGATGATGAGCCAATTGTAGGGCACATTCCGCAAATGAACCTCTATGATGAGTCGGATTTAATCAGCAATATCAAGGGGCCTTATCAAGAAAAAGCAGTTTATGAAAGCATTCCTGTCGCTGCCTCTTCTCAAACAGACCAATCTAGACCTTCGGTGACACCAAATGACTTGTTGCCACCCTTGTTTCATGCGGAACCCAGTCGCTTTTCACGGAAAGACCGACTACAAAAAGCTAGCCGTTCAAATGAAACTGCTTCTCATCAAGGAAAAACGCAAGGACAGCTAGCACGTGAGAAGGCGAGGGAGGATCTCAAGAAGAAACGCTCCGCAGCTTATCTGAAAGACGATAAACCAATCCAAAGTCGTATGACTAAGCCTGTAAACCAGGTGTCTAAACCAGTACCGACGCAGCAACCAGAAGTTTCTCCACTTCATCAGTTGGCCAATCGTTTGAGACAAGAGCAGTATATTTTGGCAGATATGCCAGTGACTTATCCTTTGGAAAAAGAAGAACGCCAAAAAGAATCAGTTGTAAAGAAAAATTCTTATGATTTTTTGAAGAAGAGTCAGGTCTATAATTATCCTGAACGAAAACGAAACAAAGAACGTCAATTGGCACAAGAGCTAAATTTGACACATATGGAAGAGGAATAGGATGACAAAAACTTACCACTTTATCGGTATTAAAGGCTCAGGTATGAGCGCGTTGGCATTGATGTTGCATCAAATGGGACACCAGGTTCAAGGAAGTGATGTCGACAAATATTACTTTACCCAACGAGGTCTAGAGCAAGCAGGGATTAATATCCTTTCTTTTGATGAAAAAAATATAGGCCCAGATGTTGAGTTGATTGCCGGAAATGCTTTTCGTCCGGATAACAATGTAGAGATTGCTTACGCAGATGCACAAGGCATTCCCTATAAACGCTACCATGAATTTCTAGGTGATTTCATGCGCCAATTTACGAGCTTTGGTGTTGCTGGGGCACACGGAAAAACCTCGACAACAGGACTCTTGGCGCATGTCATGCACAATATTACAGACACCTCTTATCTGATTGGAGATGGGACTGGGCGTGGCTCTGAAAATGCCCAATATTTTGTCTTTGAATCAGATGAGTATGAGCGCCATTTTAAACCCTATTATCCAGAGTATAGCATCATTACCAACATTGATTTTGATCACCCAGATTATTTTACGAGTTTAGAAGATGTCTTTAATGCCTTTAATGACTATGCCAAGCAAGTACAAAAAGGGCTCTTTGTCTATGGAGAAGATGAACAGCTGCGTCAGATTCGTGCGACGGCCCCGATCTACTATTATGGTTTTGAAGAAAACGACGATTTTGTCGCTTATGATCTTCGTCGTTCAACGACAGGGTCTCAATTCAAGTTGCGTTACAAGGAAAAAGAATTGGGGGATTTCCAAATTCCAACCTTTGGCAAACACAATGTCTTGAATGCAACAGCTGTCATTGCGAATCTCTATATTGCAGGATTTGATTTGAAGTTGGTGGCAGAGCACCTCAAAACCTTTGCAGGAGTGAAGCGTCGCTTTACCGAGAAAATCATCAATGGGACAGTTGTGATTGATGACTTTGCCCATCATCCAACGGAAATCATTGCAACCATTGATGCGGCCCGTCAAAAGTACCCAAGTAAAGAAATTGTAGCGATTTTCCAACCGCATACCTTTACACGAACCATCGCTCTCTTAGACGAGTTTGCCCAAGCCTTAAACCAAGCCGATGCTGTTTATCTAGCTCAGATATACGGCTCTGCCCGTGAGGTGGATAAAGGTGAAGTTAAGGTAGAAGATCTAGCTGCTAAAATCACTAAAAAAGGCAGTGTGATTACGGTTGAAAACACTTCTCCGCTACTGGATCATAGTAATGCTGTCTATGTATTTATGGGAGCAGGAGACATTCAATCCTACGAATATTCATTTGAACAATTGCTAGCTAACCTTGCAAAAAATGTTCAATAGTAGAAGTGGTCATGTTGGCCACTTTGTTTTTGTTTTACAAAGCAGAGAAAATGGGCTAACCCCCTTTGCAATGCGGAATTTCTTGCTTTTATAATCGTTTTAAGTTATAATAACAAGTAATTGTGTGAAAGGAGTTTCATTTTAGTGGACGAATCAACATCAAAAGACACACAACCTCTTAGTTTTAGAGAGAAAATTTTAAAAGAATTAGAAGAAGGTCGTGACCAAAGAATAGGAGAGACTGCTACGAGCACTCCAACTTCAAAAGACGATAGTGTGCTAAAAGAACACATTGAAAAATTGATGGCCAAATCAGTAATTGAAACAGAAGAAATCGAGCATACGGTTGAAATCCAATCTGAATCATTTTCTTCCGAAGAAGCTGAAAGTATGCTAGATATGGCTGAATCAGAACATATCAGTGAGAATACTGTCGAAGCGACGATACCATCAGAATCTTTATTAGGTAGTATGCTTGAAATGGACTCGCTTGTAGAAAGTCAAACAGAAGAACGATTTGATTTTCTGATGCAGGAAGAAGAGTCGATTTCAAATGATGAATTAGAAGATACCATTATTGCACCGATGCCATCGAAGAAACAAACAGAAAAACAAACAGCAACGAGAAGCCGCAGAAATTCTCGTGATCGTGGAAATAGAAAAAAACAAGAAGCTTTAGTAAAACGGATTGTTACGATTATCATCAGTGTTGTACTGTTAGCCATTGCGATTACAGGATTTACAGGGTATACGTACGTAAAAACTAGCTTGGAGCCTGTTAATGAGCAATCGACCCAAAATATTCAAATTCAGATTCCAGAAGGTTCGACCACAAAGGATATTGGGAATATCTTGGTTGAAAATAAGTTAATTAAAAATGCGACGATTTTCAATTATTACGCAAAGCTAAAAAGTTACAATAATTTCCAAAGTGGTTACTACAATCTAAACCAATCCATGTCGGTAGATGAGATAGCAAAAGCCTTGCAAGAAACAGGTGCAGCAATTCCTCAAGATCCAATTGCAGGTAAAGTTTTAATCATTGAAGGCTATACACTAGAGCAAATGGGGTCAGCAGTTACAGATAATGTCTATACTGATGACAAGGATGATAAAACTCCATTTACAAAAGAAGCATTCTTAGAAACTGTTCAAAATCCTGAATTTATTCAGAGTATGGTACAAAAGTATCCAAATTTACTTGCGAGCCTGCCAAGTAAGGAAAGTGGTGTTCGTTACCAACTAGAAGGATACTTATTCCCTGCCACCTATGAATACAGTGAGAAAACAACGGTAGAAGAGTTGGTAGAAAAAATGATTGCAGCCATGGATGCTAATTTACAAGCCTATTATGGTGTTTTGTCAAACAAGGGCTTAGATGTCAATGCTCTTCTTACAATGGCTTCGCTTGTTGAAAAAGAAGGTGCGACTGATGAGGACCGACGCAATATTGCAAGTGTCTTTTATAACCGCATCAATACTGGTATGCCATTGCAATCCAATATTGCAATCCTTTATGCAATGGGTAAGTTAGGTGAAAAAACAACATTGGCAGAAGATGCGGGTATTGACACCGGAATCGATTCGCCTTATAATATATACATTCATACTGGACTTATGCCAGGAGCAGTCGCTAGTCCAAGTTTAGCAGCGATTGAAGCAACCGTTAATCCCAACAAAACAGATTATTACTATTTTGTGGCAGATGTTACGACTGGGACTATCTATTATTCTGTGACCTTAGAAGAACACAATCAAAAGGTAGAACAGTATGTTAACAGTAAATTAAGTGAGTAAGACTCATTCAAATTATGTGGGTAACACCACATAATTTTATTTTGATAACCAAAAGGAAAAGAGAGAAAGAAATAAATGGCTGAAAAAACTTATCCAATGACAATGGAAGAAAAGTTAAAATTAGAGCAGGAATTGGAAGAATTAAAATTGGTTCGACGTCCTGAGATTGTGGAACGGATTAAAATCGCTCGTTCGTACGGCGATCTTTCTGAAAATAGTGAATATGAAGCAGCAAAAGATGAACAAGCTTTTGTTGAGGGACAAATTTCAAGTATTGAAACAAAAATTCGCTACGCAGAGATTGTTAATAGCGATGCCGTTGCAGCAGATGAAGTTGCAATTGGTAAATCTGTAACGGTCCAAGAAGTTGGTGAATCTGAAACAGAAGTCTACCACATTGTTGGAGCAGCTGGTGCAGATGCCTTTTCAAATAAGGTGTCAAATGAAAGTCCTATCGGACAAGCCCTGATTGGTAAAAAAACAGGTGACACTGTGACAGTTAAAACACCTGTTGGTGGATATGATATCCAAATTTTAAAAGTTGAAAAAACAAAATAAGGAAAGAAAGTAGGGAGACCTACTTTTTTTCTAAATATTATTTACAATTAAGGGGAAAAATAGTATACTTCATAATAGGAGGAAATCATATGAAACACAGAAAATCACTTAGTTCAGTCCTCTTGCTCAGTGTTTTGCTTGGTACAACCTTACCAGTCGCAACATTAGCAGAGAGCACATCTTCAACTAGCTCATCAGTAGCAGTTAGCTCAAGTAGTTCATCCAGTGTTGAGCCGAGCAGCACCTCTAGTGTTGAACCAAGCAGTTCATCCAGCGATGAACCAAGTAGCTCATCTAGCGTTGAACCAAGCAGTTCATCCAGCGTTGAACCAAGCAGTTCATCCAGCGTTGAACCAAGTAGTTCCTCTAGCGTTGAACCAAGCAGTTCATCCAGCGATGAACCAAGTAGTTCATCTTCTACTGAGCCAAGCGAAAAGACAGCACCTGATTTATCATCTGAAAACGCAACCTTGGAAGCCATTATCGGCAAGGATGATCAATACCGTGTTAAAAATACCAAAGCCTTTCCTTACCGTACAGTAGTGCATTTGGAAATGGAATACGATGATGGGACATACGTAGGTTCTGGTGTTATGATTGCACCTAATCTGATTCTAACAGTAGCACATAATGTCTATAACCAACGTACAAAAAAATGGGCAAAATCCGTGACTGCTGCCCCTGCTCGAAATGGTGGAGAAACACCATATGGTAAGTTTGAAGCAGCGAACTACTATGTTCTGCGTACATACACAACAGAAGGCAATGTTGTACCAAGTAATTACGATATTGCGGTTATCAAATTAACGAAAAATGTTCCATCATCAGTGGGTTACTTACCTATTTCAAAAACAGTGAGTCGTAATGAACGTCTTCAGGTTCCAGGCTATCCAGCTTACACATCTTCTAAAGCTCGTTACATGCATACTTCTTTTGGTAAAGCAGATGGTATTTCTAGTAAGCAAATTAGCCATACTGTCGACACAGAAGGTGGAAACAGTGGGTCTCCGATTCTTAATGCAAAAAACCAAGTTGTCGGCGTTCACTCAGCTGGTCGTTATGGTTTGGTACGTCCTTATGGAGACAAAAACTGGGGACGTCGAATTGATGGCTTAGCCCTGCAGATGATTGATATTGCGAAGAAGAACAAAGCAACTAATGTCAATGTAACTGCCTATCGTGAGACAAAATCAGGTACTACCTATCGTTTATATAACCCAAATCTTCGTCGCCACCTGTATACACAAAGTCTTAATGAAGCAAATGCGTTACAGAAACATGGCTGGAGATTTGAAGGGGTAAGCTTCAGAACGGTAACTTCTGGAAAACCAGTTTATCGCCTATACAATCGCGCACTTTCAAAACATTTTTACACCACAAGTCAAGGTGAGAGAGATATCTTGGTTGCAAAACATGGTTGGAGATATGAGGGTGTAGCTTGGTATTCAGGTGGAACAAAACCAGTTTACCGTCTCTACCATCCAATTTTCCAAACCCATCTTTACACAGCTAATAAAAATGAAAAAGATATCTTAGCTGCAAAACATGGTTGGAGATACGAAGGTGTAGCTTTCTATACTAAATAATACCCAAAAGAAGCCATTGGCTTCTTTTTTTGTATGTGATTAGACAAAAAGAGGCTGGGACAAAAATCCCAGCCTTCAAATAATTGGTTATGAGTTAAATAAGACGCAGTGGTTTGAGTAACACTCACTGACTTTGACAGTGTTAATATTGCCACTGCATAGATCATTAGATGTTTTAGCATTACTGAGCCACGTCATTTTTATTTATTTTCTTGTTCGTTGTTTGCCGGCGTTACGGTTTGTTTTTTTAGGTGTTGTTTCAATGGCAGAAACTGGTTTTGGGGTGACATCTTTTGCACGAACGACTGGAGCTTTTGGTGGATTTTTTTCAAATTCCTCTTGAATTTGTTTGCGAATGCGAGGTTTAACCAAGAAAGTTGTAATGGCTTGTTGGATGATACCAAAGAGTCCACCGACAACCCAGTAGAGGGTTACGCCGGCTGGAGAATTCCATGAGAAATACATAATCATGGCTGGATTTAAGAACATCATGGAACGCATTTGTTTTCTCTGTTCTTCTTCCATGCCAACCTGCATAAAGAGTGATTGGGCTAGATAGAGTACACCAGCAATCACTATGAGTACCATGCTGCGTTCCCCAAGGTTAATACCAAAGAAAGTGGCATCCGCAATTCCGTCTGTGAAGCGGGCTGCGTAGAACAAGGCTGTAAAGAATGGCATTTGAATAAGGAGAGGCAAGCATCCCATCCCACCTAATAGGCTGACGCCATACTCTTTTTGAGTAGCCATTAATTCTTGTTGAGCAGCTATTTGTTCTTCTTGGGTAGAGGCGTTACGCATCCGTTCTTGGATAGGATCCAAAATCGGTTTCAAATAGCGCATTTTCTCAGATTGATAAGTCGCTTTCCAAGATTGGTAAATGCCAAGCGGTAAAATCAGAAAACGAACCATTAAGGTTACGATGATAATGGCAACACCAAAGCCGAGCCCTTGGTTTTCAGCAAAGTAGGTAATGACCTGCCCCATCGGTTTTACCAAGAGATTGTATACCCAGCCTTCACCTGTTGGTACGCCATTTTTTTGTTGGACACATCCTGATAGGAACAATAAAGTACTGAGTAAGATACTCGATAAGACGAAGCGATTATTTTTTTTCACGTTTGCAATTCCTTTTTTCATGATAAGTTCTATTTTACTTGTTTTTAGCAAAATATACAAGTCAGACCTCGTGTTTTACTTTGAAATCTGAGAAATCCTGGAACTGCGCCAGCGTCACGTCAAGATAAGTGACTTTGGAGAAGCGAGAGGGGCCTTTTCGAATTTGGTGAATAAACTGACTGAGTTTTTCAGGATGACTGGATTGGGCTAGGATGGTGACAGTCCCATCTTCGTTGTTCCAAACCCGGCCAAAAATCTCTCCGATTTCAGTGGCTAAAAATTGAACACTCCAGCGAAAGCCAACGCCTTGCACTCGGCCAGAAGCAATCATTTTTACCTTTTTCATTTGAACGGCTCCTTTTTGACAAGTGATTTACTTTATTATATCATGGTTGACAGAGAATGAAAAAGAGGAAAAGTATGGAAGTTATCCGATCCAAAAACAATCAACTCATCAAACAAGCCAAGAAATTACACCAAAAAAAATACCGTAAGGATTCTTACTTAATTGAGGGCTGGCATTTATTAGAAGAAGCTCAGTCTTTTCAGGCAACCATTGAGCGAATCTTTGTTTCAGAAGAAGAGGCTACTCGGATTGCGCATACTGACAAGGTAACAGTTGTTAGTGCAACTATTTTAGCGGAATTATCAGAGAGCAAGGCGCCACAAGGAGTGGTGGCTCAGATTGCCATGCCCCAACAAGAACTGTTAGACATAACATCTGGGAAGTATCTGGTCTTAGAAGACGTCCAAGACCCCGGAAATGTCGGAACTATGATTCGGACGGCTGATGCGGCTGGTTTTGATGCAGTCTTTTTGACCAATCAATCAGCAGATGTGTATAATAGCAAGGTCTTACGTTCGATGCAGGGGAGTCATTTTCATCTGCCAATCTATCGCTTGCCGATAGAAGACATTATTGCCCATCTGAAAAAGGCAGAGATTCCGATTTTTGCAACGACCTTATCATCGGATTCGATTGATTATAAGAAATTGGGAAACAAGTTGTCTCTGGCTTTGGTCATGGGAAATGAAGGACAGGGAATTTCAGATAGGATTGTTCAAGTAGCTGATGAATTGGTACATATTTCTATGCCAGGTCAAGCAGAGAGTTTAAATGTTGCCGTGGCAGCAGGTATTCTCATGTTCAGTTTTGTTTAAGAAAAGCTGAGTAAAATATGGTATAATAAATACTAAGGAATGAGGTGTATACCATGACCCCCTATCAAAAAGATATTGAATTTATGGAACATGTTGGTCATTTGATTGACACGCCATCTGTTCAAAAATTAGCAGGTATTACCCACCACTACCACTCGACAAGATTAGAACATTCGATCAATGTTTCCTATACTAGTTATAAATTGGCGAAGAGGTTTGGTTGGGATGCAAAATCAACTGCCCGTGGGGCGCTCATGCATGATTTGTTCTTCTATGACTGGCGAACCACCAAGTTCAAGAAGAGCCATGCTTGGACTCATCCACGTATTGCGGTGAGAAATGCTAAAAAATTAACAACTCTTAACAAGATTGAAGAAGACATCATTGTCAAACACATGTTTGGTGCAACCATAGCACCACCACGCTACAAGGAATCTTGGATCGTAACCTGTGTGGACAAGTACTGGGCTGTACGCGAAGCAACCCTTCCTATGCAGCACAAGTGGAAAAACCGCAAGATTCTCCGCTTGAAACTACCATAATTATGAGGAGATTTAATATGAAAGACAATCCATTTATCGTTCATCAGGCGCAGTCTGATAATACAGCTTTAAACCGTTTTTACGGTAAAATTTACGGCTTTGTGGCCTTGGGCTTAGCCATTTCAGCCTTGGTCGCTTTCTTATCCCTAACAACTTTTTGGTCGATGACTTATGCAGTCTTGACTGGTAGTAGCTTCTTGCTTTGGGGCTTCTTGCTGGGTGAAATTGCCCTGGTCTTCGTTGCATCAGGTGCAGCAGCTAAAAATAGTCCAATGGCTTTGCCACTTTTCTTGCTCTACTCAGCCTTGAATGGATTTACCATGAGCTTTATCCTATTGGCTTATACAGGGGAGACCGTCTTCTTAGCCTTTCTCTCAACAGTCTTGATGTTTGGAGTGATGGCTGTTATCGGTATGACAACCAAGAAAAATCTTTCTGGTATGGGGCAAGCCTTTCTTGCTGGTTTGATTGGGGTTATCATTGCGGGAGCTATCAATATTTTCCTTCAAAGTTCTACCATGAGCTTGATTATCTCGATTATCTCCGTGGTCATCTTTTCCGGATTGATTGCCTATGACAACCAACGCATTCGCTATGTCTTTGAAGAGACAAACGGCAATGTCAACCAAGGTTGGGCTGTTTCCATGGCGCTTCAACTCTATCTTGACTTTATCAATCTCTTCCTCAATATCCTTCGTTTATTGGGAAGACGCGACTAAGCAAAAAGATCCGAGAGGGTCTTTTTTTGTTTTCAAAAAGCTCCATCTTTTATTTTTGAAAAAAACAGCTTGAACCTTGTCCAAGCTGTTGGGTTTTGATTAGTGAGAAGCCAGGGCTCCCATTGGATCCCAAGGTGCTAGGACAGTAGGTTCTGCCTCGTAGGCTGCCAATTCTTCAGGTGTTAAGAATTCCTTGCGAACAACGATTTGGTAGGTGAACTCATCCATCCAAGCATCGGAAGCGACAAAATAGCCTTTTTCACCGACCTTATCACCCCAAGAATTTTCGACCTTCCACTTGGTTGGTTTGCCAGATTCATCTAAGTCGACTCCAGTCAAGACCATGGCGTGGGTCATGAGGCTTTCGCTGTAATCCAAGCGTCCGGCCTTGTCTTGGGAAAAGGCAAGGTCCATGCTAGCAGTAAAGTCATAGGCATCCATGGCCATGATGCCTTTTTGGCGGTCAGATAATTGACCAACATCACAACCAAACCAAATGCTTTCACCGGCTTGAAGCTGGGCCACGGCCAATTCTTTGAAACGATCCATGTCTAAGTTGATGTAGCGAACATCCTGTCCTCCGACAACATTGCCCAGCATCTCAACGGTATAGGATTTTCCGTAAGGCTTGTCAGCGGTTGGGGCATTGATAACAGAAACGTAATCCGATAGTTCTAGGCCAACGTATTTTTCATAAAAGGCCTGTGGTGTGATATCTGTTTCTGTTTGGAAATTGTTGTCCTTGTCTCTGAAGGCAAAATCAAAGCTACGAGGGGGTAATCCCAAGTTCATGGCTAGGAAATTAAAAATTTCTTGGAGCATCTCTTCTTTGACTGCTTGAATATTATCCTCGCCTTTTGCAAGGGCTTCGCGTAGAATTTGGGCATCTTGGCGCAATAATTTATTGAGGTAGGTATTCAACTCACGGCTGGCACTGGAAGAAATGGATTCTGGGTAAACCGATTTTGGGACGACACCGTATTTTTCAAAGAGAGCCACGACCATATCCCATTGCCCACCATCTTGTTGAGGAACATCCAAGAGGAACTTGACCTTACGACTGGTTAATTCTTGGTCTGCAGTCGCAATGACTTGCTCTAAAAACCAGTTGGATTTTTCGTATTTGTCCCAGAAAAAGGTATGGGCTTGCGATAATTCAAAGTTTTCCAACTTGAATTCGGAAATCAATTTGTGGCGAAAGGTGTTGAGGGCCGCAAACATCCAACACCGACCCGAAGCTTTTTGATTGGATACGGCGTCCTTGGTCAAATCAATGGAAAAAGTAAAGTCATTGTCAATTTGACTTTTTCGTGTTTCGAGCGATTTGAGTAAGCCATTGTTGGTCACCGCATTTTCGATAGCCTGGTACTTGGTATTGGCTAGGTAATCGGCAAATAATTTCTCTGTAAAAGGTTCAGTTAATTTTTCCATAAAGCACTCCTAATTTTTTTGATAATTCTATTATAAAACTTTCAGACTATAAATCAAGTTTTACCCCTTCTTTTTGAAAATAGTCGCTTCCCCAACCTTTCCCATGGGATTGTGGTATAATAGAAAAAAATTTTATGACTTGATGAGGTAGAGAGATGAGCAAGACTCCTTTTATTTCGGGTACAGCCCTAGATGTGATTACAGACCAATTTCCAACTCCCTTTCATTTGTATGATGAAAAAGGCATTCGGGAGAAAGCACGAGCTTTAAACAAGGCTTTTTCTTGGAACAAGGGTTTTAAGGAATATTTTGCCGTTAAGGCCACCCCAACTCCTGCCATTTTGAAAATTCTCCAAGAAGAAAATTGTGGTGTGGATTGTGCTACTAATGTTGAGGTCATGATGGGTGTTAAGATGGGCTTTGACGACATCATGTTTACCTCGAATGATACCCAGGCAGAAGAATTCGTCTATGCACGCGAAGCAGGGGCTATTATCAATTTGGACGCCTATGAGCACATTGCCTTTCTTAAAGAAACAGCGGGGCTTCCAGATACAGTCTGCTTGCGCTACAATCCAGGTGGGGTCTTTGCCTTGGGAACAGATATCATGGACCATCCTCAGGATTCCAAATTCGGAATGACCAAGGAGCAACTGCTCAAGGGTTACCAAGAGTTGAAGGAAGCAGGGGTCAAGACCTTTGGTCTGCATGCTTTTTTAGCCTCCAATACGGTGACCAATGACTATTATCCAGAGTTGGCCCGCCAACTCTTTGAATTGGCGCTGGAGATTCGTGAAGTAACAGGAGTCACCTTGGACTTTATCAACCTCTCAGGTGGAATTGGCGTCAATTACCGTCCAGAAGAAGAGGCCAATGATATTGCAGTGATTGGTGAAGGGGTCCGCAAGGTCTACGAGGAAATTTTAACTCCTGCTGGCATGGGTGATGTGAAAATCTATACCGAATTGGGTCGCTTTATGTTGGCCCCACATGGGATTTTGGTCACCAAGGTCTTGCACCGTAAGGAAACCTACCGAACCTACATTGGGGTAGATGCTTCTGCAGCAAACCTTATGCGCCCAGCCTTTTATGGGGCCTACCACCATATTACCAATAGCACACGACCAGATGCAGAGACCGAAATCGTTGACGTGACAGGATCCTTGTGTGAAAACAATGATAAATTTGCAGTCCACCGTGAGTTGCCAAAAGCAGAAGTAGGCGATACTCTTGTCATCCATGATACGGGTGCCCACGGCTTCTCCATGGGCTACCAGTACAATGGCCGATTGCGTTCAGCGGAAATTCTCTTACAAGAAGATGGGACCCCACGTCTCATTCGCCGTGCGGAAACCCCAGAAGATTACTTTGCGACTATTCAGGGATTTGATTTCTAGAAAGCGTCTCAAAACAACTACTAGCCATTGTAAATCTGTCCAGATTTTGGTATAATGAAATGAAAAATTCAAAGGAGATTGAACTAGAATGAATACAACTTTAATTGTTTTGTTAGTCATCGTAGCTTTGCTTGGAGGCGTCGCATTAGGCATGTTTATCGCACGCAAACAAGTAGAAAAGATGATTGCGGACAAACCAGTCCTTGACGAGAATGCCTTGCGCGTGATGATGACCCAAATGGGTCAAAAACCAAGCGAAGCAAAAGTCCAACAGGCTTACCGTCAAATCAAAGCTCAGCAAAAACAAGCTGCTAAAAAGAAATAAGTATAAAATGGGACTGGGATGCAATCCCAAGTCCTTTTTTCGAGCCAAAGCTCATCCTGCCAAATGGCTCTGACAAAGGAAAGTAAGATGGATAATCGACCAATTGGTTTTTTGGATTCGGGTGTAGGAGGCCTTACCGTTGTAAGAGAGCTCATGCGCCAGCTTCCTCATGAAGAAATTGTGTATATTGGAGATTCAGCACGTGCTCCATACGGGCCACGATCAGCTGAACAGATCAGGGAATTTACCTGGGAACTGGTGAATTTTCTCTTGACCAAAAATGTCAAAATGATTGTCTTTGCCTGCAATACAGCGACAGCTGTTGCTTGGGAGGAAGTCAAAGAAGCCTTGGATATTCCTGTTTTGGGGGTTATTTTGCCAGGGGCATCAGCAGCCATCAAGGCCACCCAATCAGGTAAGATTGGTGTTTTAGGGACACCAATGACGATTGAATCGGATATTTACCGCCAAAAAATCCAAGCTCTTTCTCCGGAAAGCCAGGTAGAAAATTTAGCCTGCCCCAAGTTTGTTCCACTGGTTGAATCCAATAATTACCAGTCCAGTTTGGCCAAAAAAGTGGTTTATGAAACCCTTCGGGACATGGCTGGTAAAGTGGATACGGTGGTACTTGGTTGTACCCACTATCCCTTGTTGCGTCCCATTATCCAAAATGTTATGGGCAAGGAGGTCAAATTGATTGATTCTGGGGCAGAATGTGCGCGTGATATATCCGTTCTCTTAAATTATTTTGAGATCAACCATGAGCGAACAAGCGAGGCGTTAGACCATCGCTTTTACACAACAGCTAGTCCGGTAGCCTTTCGTGAAATTGCAGAAGACTGGTTGGGCATGAATTTGAAAGTGGAGCATGTAACCTTATGACAGAAAAACGCTATGAATACAGAGATCAAAACGATTGGTACATTGGAAAAATGAATGGCCATAATATGATCATGGGTTGGGGAGTAGACCGAGCTGACTTGTCTCCCTTTGATGCGATTTTAGAAACGCTCGTTCCAAGCAAGGGAGATGCCATCTGGGAAGCAGAAAACGGCTTTGATGTTATCGTTATTGATTACAGTTCCCCGACTCGCTTGCTAGGCTTTATAGTCGATATGTTTAATCAAGAGCATAACCGTTCTGTTCGAGTGGTGCAACATCAGGGAGCTACTGTATTGGTGGAAGATGAAAAACTTCTCTATGCGCATCTGCCAGAAGGCGGACTGCCACTAGCAGCTTTTGGCGGGATCAACGTGGCTGACTTTGGCGACAGCATTTTGATTGCCACCAAAAATGAAGGCAAAACCAAAGAGTTTCGGGCCTTCTTTGAGCCCTTGGGGTATAAGGTTGAAAATCTGAATCAATACCCTGATTTGCCAGATGTAGCTGAAACGGGTGTCACTTTTGAAGAAAATGCCCGTCTTAAGGCAGAAACCATTGCCAATTTGACTGGTAAAATGGTTCTAGCAGATGATTCTGGTTTGAAGGTGGATGTACTGGGCGGTCTGCCTGGTGTCTGGTCCGCTCGTTTTTCAGGTCCAGATGCGACAGATGCATCCAATAATGCCAAGCTCTTACATGAATTAACCATGGTTTTCGACCCCAAAAAACGCTCTGCTCAATTTCATTGCACCTTAGTCGTTGCAGCACCAGAGACGGAAAGTCTAGTGGTGGAAGCAGACTGGGAAGGCTATATTGGGTTAGAAGCAAAAGGTGAACATGGATTTGGCTATGACCCGCTTTTCCTAGTTGGCGAAACGGCTCAAACCGCAGCAGAATTGTCGCTTGAAGAAAAAAATCAGATTTCTCATCGCGCCCTAGCATTGAAAAAATTAATGGAGGCTTTTCCAGTATGGCAGAAGCAAGTCGCAAAACCATCCTAGTCATGAGCGATTCCCATGGCAATCGTTCCGTCGTGGAAGACATTAAACACCACTACCTTGGCAAGGTTGATGCCCTATTCCATAATGGTGATTCGGAACTGCCAGCAGATGACCCCATTTGGCAAGGAATCCACGTGGTCAATGGCAACTGCGATTACTATGGAGGCTACCCAGATAAGCTGGTCACTCTTGTTGGAGATGTTCGAATTGCTCAGACGCACGGGCATTTATACCGCATCAATTATACTTGGCAGATTTTAGATTACTGGGCTCAGGAAGAAGAGGCGGATATCTGTCTTTATGGCCATTTGCATGCAGCACATGCAGAAAAAAGAGGCCGGACCCTCTTTCTCAATCCGGGTTCTGTTTTACAGCCAAGAGGACCGATTCAAGAGAAGTTGTATGCCTTAATCACCATAACGGATCAGGCTTATCAGGTTCGTTATTACACGCTGGACCACCAGCTTTATGAACCCCTGACAGAGGAATTTCCAAGATGATTTCAAGAAAGATAGAAGATTTTTTCTGGGAGAACGAAGAGACCTTCTTAACTCCTGCAGATAAGTTAGCAGTGATTGTAGATACCCACAACATGGACCATGCTAAGTTGTTGCTTAGCCACATGTCCTATTCTCGTGTGCCTGTTGTGACCGAAGCCAATCACTTTGTTGGGACCATTAGTCTCAAAGAGATTATCCAATACCAGTCAGAAAATGAGTTAACAGACGAAGAGTTAAACCAGGATATTTCCCTCATTGCCAAAAAAGAAGTCGCTACGGTTCCTGAAGACTATGAATTAGCCGATGTCTTACGTAAGCTGGTAGACGATTCTTTTCTGCCGGTTGTTGCTGCAGATGGTCGTTTCTTAGGCATTATCACACGGAAATCGATTTTAAAAGCTGTCAATGCTCTGGTGCATACTGTTGATATTACGGAGAAACACAAGTAAATGCAGGAACTTATTTCCCAGTTTTTAGACGAAAAACAGCTGGCCCTGAATTCTAAAAAGGCCTATCAGTATGATTTGGAACAATTTTTGGAGATTTGCCAGGAGCAAATCACTCCATCTAAGTTAGCCATTTATCAAGCTTTTTTACAGGATTTAGCTCCAACAGCTCAGAGGCGGAAATTGTCTACCATCAATCAATTTTTGTATTTTTTGTATGAAGCCAATCAACTGAATCGTTTTTATAAGCTTAAGCCGGCTGAGGGACGCTCGCCCCGTGTCAAAAAGAAACTTCCTCAGCTAGAAGATCCGTCTTGTCTCTGGGAAGCTAGTTCATTTCCGATTGGGCAAGTGATTGCCTTGCTGATGCTGGAAGTGGGCTTGTTGCCAAATGAGTTGGTTTCTTTGCGGGTTGATCAGTTTGATTTTTCTTTCCAAGTACTGAGCTTAGGAACTGCACGTGCGAAACGTGTTATTCCGATTTCGAATAAGTTGTTGCCGTATTTGGAGGACAGACTTGAAGGGCAATACCTTTTTGAACACAAGGGCAAGCCCTATTCGCGTCAATGGTTTTATAATCGCTTGACGGAGTACATGGCATCAATTGGAAAAAAAGAGTGGACAGCTCAATTTTTGCGGGATCAGTATATCTTGCGGGAATTGGAATCTGGGAAGACCTTAGATCAAGTGGCCAAACAATTGGGATTAACTTCACAGATGGGGTTAGAGAAATATAGATAATGGATATAAAATTAAAAGATTTTGAAGGACCGCTGGATTTGCTCCTCCATTTGGTGTCAAAGTACCAAGTAGATATTTATGAGGTGCCGATCACTGAAGTTATTGAGCAGTACTTGGCTTATGTGGCAACCTTGCAAGCCATGCGTTTGGAAGTGGCGGGGGAATACATGCTCATGGCCAGTCAACTCATGCTAATCAAGAGCCGGAGACTCTTGCCAAAGGTTGTAGAGGAAATACCTGAGGAAGAAGATCCAGAATTGCTCTTGTTGGAACAATTGGAAGAGTACCGTAAATTTAAGCTGCTTAGTGAAAAACTCGGTCAGCAGCATGAAGAGCGGGCCAACTATTTTTCAAAGCCAAAATTGGAATTGGTCTATGAAGATGTGACCTTGGTCCAAGATAAGACTACCATCGATTTGTTCTTGGCTTTTTCAAAAGTTATGGCCGAAAAACAGGCTGAATTGCGGCAGTCCCACACCACAATTTCAAAAGATGAATACCGGATTGAAGATGTCATGGACCAGGTCCGTTCTCATTTTTCTGGAACAAATCGTGTGACCTTACAGGCTATTTTTAAAAACAGCCAGGACCTCAATGAGTTGATTACCATGTTTTTAGCGACCTTGGAACTTGTTAAGGTACAGGAACTGACCATGGAGCAGGCAGATACCTTTGGAGATATCGTATTGATAAGGAGAGACGATGCAGCATTTAGCAGAGATTGAAGTCTTATTGTTTGTAGCAGGTGAAGACGGACTAAGTATCAGAGAACTAGCCGATATTACCAGCTTGCAACCATCCGCCTTACTACAACAATTGGAAAAACTAAAGGGAAAGTACACTGCTGATGACCAGTCTGGTTTGGATTTGGTGGAAACCTCCAATCGTTACAAATTGGTGACAAAAAAAGCCTACGCAGACTTGCTTCGAGCCTACTCTCGTACCCCAATCAATCAATCGATGAGTCGTGCTCTTTTGGAAACCCTCTCCATTGTGGCCTACAAACAACCGATTACCCGGATTGAAGTGGATGACATTCGAGGGGTTAATTCCAGTGGAGCAATCAGTAAGCTTCAAGCCTTTGATTTAATCCGTGAAAATGGGAAAAAAGAAGTCATCGGCCGTCCCAATTTGTATGTTACGACAGACTATTTCTTGGACTATATGGGGATCAATAGCTTAGAAGAGTTACCAGATGTGTCGGATTTGGAATTGGTCGAAGAAGAAACAGAATTGTTTGTCGAAAAGACAGAAGAGTAGTATAATACAGGCGAGAGCTTGAATAGAAAGGAAGAAGTGGTTTTTAGCATCTATTGCATATAAGGCCATTTCTCACAAAAAAGATGAGAATCAATAAATACATTGCCCATGCTGGTGTAGCCAGTCGCCGTAAGGCAGAAGAATTAATCAAACAAGGCCTAGTCACTGTTAATGGTGTGACGGTGACAGAATTGGGGACCACTATTAAAGCAGGGGACAAGGTCGAAGTAGAAGGGCAACCCATCTACAATGAAGAAAAGGTATACTACCTTTTAAACAAGCCACGCGGCGTGATTTCCAGTGTCTCTGACGATAAAGGGCGCAAAACCGTTGTCGATCTATTGCCCCAGGTCAAAGAGCGGATCTACCCAGTTGGACGCTTGGACTGGGATACTTCTGGTCTCTTATTGTTGACCAACGATGGTGATTTTTCAGATGAAATGGTCCATCCACGTAACGAGATTGACAAGGTCTATGTGGCCCGGGTCAAGGGAATTGCCAACAAGGAAGTCTTGCGACCTTTAACCAGAGGTGTGGTCATTGATGGGAAGAAGACCAAACCTGCAATCTATGAAATTATTAAGGTAGACCCCGTTAAAAACCGTTCCGTTGTTCAGTTGACCATCCACGAAGGCCGTAATCACCAGGTCAAAAAAATGTTTGAAGCAGTGGGCTTGTTAGTGGATAAATTGTCTCGGACTCGTTTTGGAAATTTGGATTTGACAGGCTTGCGCCCAGGAGAATCCCGTCGCCTCAATAAAAAAGAAGTGAGCCGCCTCCATACCTTGGCGGTGACCAAGAAAAAATAATGAAAAAAATCTTGATTGGCCTAGTGAGAGCCTACCAACGCTGGGTTTCGCCTCTAACCCCTCCGTCCTGTCGCTTTCAACCAACCTGTTCCAATTACATGATCCAAGCCATTGACAAGCATGGGGTAAAGGGGGTGCTGATGGGGATTGCCCGTATCTTCCGCTGCCATCCTCTTTCAGCAGTTGGTGAAGACCCTGTTCCGGATCGCTTTTCTTTGAGACGGACTCCTCCACCATACCAGTCTCGAAAAAGTGACAGAAACTGATAATTTTTGCGTCATATTGCTTGAAATGTCATGAGATTGTGATATAATAGTAACAAGTTATTCATTGATTTAAATCAAACCTGTTGTGATTTAAGTGAATGAATCTTCATTCACCATGCTGTTTGCTGAGCTTGACTCCGGGCAGTGTGGCATTTTTTTTGCATCAAATTCAGAAATGGACAGTCTTATGAACATTGAACACCTTTCCTACCAAGAAGAACAATCCCAAAACCACGTGGTCTTGTTTGAACCACAAATTCCTCAAAACACAGGAAACATTGCACGGACTTGTGCCGCTACCAACAGTCCCTTGCACATCATTAAACCCATGGGCTTTCCCATTGATGACCGTAAGATGAAACGGGCGGGTCTGGACTATTGGGACAAGCTGGATGTTCGCTTCTACGAATCCATTGATGAATTTATGGAAAAAGCTCAGCAGGGTCAGGTACATTTGATTTCCAAGTTTGCGGAGAATACCTATTCAGATGCCCATTATGATGATAACCAAATTCATTATTTTGTCTTTGGAAGAGAAGATACTGGTTTGCCAGAAGACTTTATGCGGAAGCATGCTGAAAAAGCTTTGCGGATTCCCATGAATGATGAACATGTCCGGAGTCTCAATGTTTCCAACACCGTCTGTATGGTTGTCTACGAAGCCCTCCGTCAACAGTCCTTTAAAGGATTGGAGTTGGTTCACACCTATGAGACGGATAAATTGAAGTAATTGTGATGTTTTTATCAAAGAGTGGATTAAAGCCTTGCTAATGCAGGGTTTTTTTGGTATGATAAAAGAGTCTTCAGGGCAGGGTGAAATTCCCGACCGGCGGTAATCACAGTAGTGTAGTCCGCGAGCGAAAGCTGATGTGGTGCGATTCCACAACCGACAGTAGAGTCTGGATGGGAGAAGACGAAAAGGCCTTTTTGGCATTTTCACTTCTCTAATTTGTTACAAATTGGAGGAACCTTAGATGACACACACTCAAACACGCACACGTAAGATGGCCTATATTGCTATCTTATCGGCAATTTCATTCTTGTTGATGTATGTTCAATTTCAACTATTACCTGGTGTAGATTTCCTGAAACTGGATTTTTCCATCGTGCCGATTTTGATTGGTTTGGTGATGTTGGATACAAAGAGCAGTTTGGTGATTTTACTGATCCGCTCCTTATTGCAACTGCTTCTCAACAACAACGGGCCATCCTCTATGATTGGGATGCCGATGAATGTCATTGCCTATGCGTTTTTTATTTTTGCCTTGGCTCACATCTGGGTAAAAAAACTAGATGTGAAACACTACATCCAGGCAGTTTTAGTTGGGACCGTAACCTTAACGATAGCTATGCTAATCTTAAATTACATTTATGCCATGCCGATGTATGCTGCTTTTGCCAATTTCGATGTGGCGAAGTTTATTGGGACACAAAATTATCTGCTTAAAATGGTTTTGCCATTCAATGTCTTGCAGGGATTGATTTTCGGACTGGTCTTTTATCCGATTTATCAAGCACTACGACCTATTTTAAAGAAATTTTAATAAAAATCTGTTACAATAGGGAACATGAAAAATAAACAAAAACATTTTACCTACGCTTCCTTTGGAGCCTTACTCTTTGTCATTCTTGGCTATGTTGTCAAGTTTTACCCAGATCAGTTGACGGCCTTTGATTCACCGATTCAACTAGCCATCCGTGGAGAATTGTCTCAAGTGACCAATGTCTTTTGGTCTGCCATCACAGTGGTTGGTGAAGTCACGATTATCTTAGCCTTGATTGCAGGTTTGTCTCTCTTTTTCCATTTCAAAAAATGGAAAGCGGAAATCTACTTTTTAGTGATTGGCATGGTCTTGTTAGCAGGAGCATCGACTGCCCTGAAGTTCCTTTATCAACGACCACGTCCAACGCTTGAATGGGTTGTTTCAACAACAGGCTATTCTTTTCCGAGCTGGCATACCGCTTCTACCATGATGTTAGCAGGAATTTTGGTAGTGATTCTATATCAGCGAGTGAAGACAAAATGGATACGAGTCCTTTCTCAAGGGGTACTCTTGCTGCTAGCTGTCTTGGTAGCTCTATCCCGTATCTATGTGGGGGTTCATTACCCGACAGATATTGTTGGCGGCTGGTTACTGGCCTTTGTACTCCTAAAGCTATTGTACCCAATTTATGATGAAAAACGCTTTACCTGGCGTTTTCAAAGCAAACAAAAATAGAATCCTACTGGATTCTATTTTTGTTTATTCTGCTTTACCTTCATTTTTAACAGGTTTACTTTGAGCAGTCTCAATGGCAGTCTTGATGGCTTGGGCATAGAGAGTGCCGCCTTCGATCGTTGTAGCTTGGTCACTTCCAAAGTGGATATAGTCACTACCAGCCCAAATTTGTGGATTTTCTTTTGAGATGGTATTCCAATCGGCAACTGTGATAAAGTCGTATTGATCGGCCAATTTCCGGACATATTGGGCATGCTTTTCAGCAACAGGATCGCTGTAGCTTGCAGAATTACCATCATATGGAGTGAGCAAGATTAAATGGTGGCCATTTGGTAAGGCATCGATGATTTTTTGTAGTTCTTCTTGGTAGCTATATACGATATTGACACCTGTTGCAATGACAACCTCTTTTAAAAGAGTACTATTATCAATATTGGTTTGCATGACTTCTAAGGCCTGCTGGGTATTACGGCTACCTTTTGCATCAATCAATGCTTCTGGCAACGCCTCTTGTAACTGAGCTGTTGCCCGTAATGTAACAGAATCTCCGATGATGGTTGTTCCCTCCGTAATCTCAAAGGAGGAAGCTTTTCCTTTTTGGGCAAATAGGAGAGTTTGTTTCATTTGTGTATCGGCTTGGTTTAGTCCATTGACGAGTAGGTCTGTTTCAAAAGCACCGATTTTAGGAGCAAAGAGAGCAATGCCAGTTGTGGCAATTGCAAAGACAGCTCCAATTGTAGCAATCCATTTGCTATATGGCTTGAGTGAAATGGTCAGACCAAAGAGTTTGCCATCTTTTCCAAGAAGAGAGGGTTCCAGTAAGTAGAATGAAAAAGTAGCTAGAACAATGGAAAAAACTGTGGTTAGCAGAACTGCAACACTATGATTCATCAGTTGGTTAAAAATAATATAAAGAGGCCAGTGGAACAGATAGACACCGTAGGAAATATCCGATAAAAATCCAATAAACCGCGGCTCCTCTTTATCAGAAAGGCGTTCATGAAGAATGCGACTGACATAGATCAGAGTGGCTGTTGAGAGACTAGAGAGTAGGAAGCCAAATAAATAGGTCCAAATAGAGGTAAATTTTAGTAAGAGAAGGAGTAGGACTAAGACCAGATAGGCACCGCTTAAGAGAGAAACAAGTGTCTTTGTCTGGATAGATTCAACCAGTTTTTTGAAGCCCTTGGTTGTATTATTAACGCCAACGATGGTCGATAGGCTAGCCCCAATAAAGAAGGGGAAGATATGCGTCCAACTTGAAAAGTAGATGCGTGAAAATTCTTCCACAAAGAAACTGGAGATAAACATGGTCAAGAAACTTGCGAGTGCGACCGCAGCTGAAGTTAGAAAAATCATCCCTTTTAGCTGTCCGAGTGTCTTAGTTTTCCGACTAAAGAACCAAAGTAGTAGTGCCCATAAAATATAAAAATGGACTTCAATCGCCAAACTCCAAGTATGTAAAAAGAGGTGCGGCGTAAATTGATTCTCGTAGGAGCTGCCCAGTAAAATTTCGAAATAATTGGTAACAAAGCCTAGTGCCGCTGTTAGTTGATTGCCGATACTAGCAATGAAATCATTTCGCACTAAAAGGGCCAGTGGAGTTGCGATTAAGATCATTAGGACTAATGGTGGAAAAATACGATAAAACCGTCTTTTAAAGAAACCTAAGATATCAATTTCTTGCTTGCGACTGAATTCGTCAATGAGGAGGGCTGTAATGAGGTAACCTGAGAATGTGAAAAAGATATCCACCCCGATAAAACCGCCTGGAAAGAATTTGACAAAAAAGTGATAGAGCAAGACCCAGATGAGTCCTGTCACACGGATAAACGAAAACCATTTAATCTTCATGTTGATAAATCCCCTGTTTGAATGTGCCTTCATAGACAGTTTTTTCTTTTGTGGTTAATTTTCCTTGACCATCTGGCTGCCCCTGTTTAAATTCTCCAACATAGGTCCACCCCTCTTTGGCAGTAAAGGTTCCTTGACCATGAAAGATACCGTTTTTAAACTCGCCCTTGTAACGATCGCCGTTTTTAAAAGTAAGGGTTCCTTTTCCGGTCATTTTATTGGATTTGAGAGAGCCAGTATAGGTGATGTTCCCATTGTCATAGGTTAAGGTTTTTTGAAAGCTAATTTGTCCTAAGATGAGACTCGCTGCACACAAGATAATCAGACTAAGACTAGCTATTTCGGCATTTTTTCTAGTACAATAAGGTTTTATTTTGTCTGTCCACAGCTCGAGGGTAGATGAAAATTGTTCCATATTTATTTCTCTTTCATTAAACTACTTCTATTTTACCATTTTTAGGAGTAAAATGTGATGTACTCTGATTATTTTTCTGTTTTTTATTGTTTAGAAAAAAGGAGGCAAGAGGTTGCTCCTTTTTCGGTTTATTTAAATGCATAATCTTTGATAATGTCAATACCTGTGATGGTCACATCTTCTTTTGGTTTGTCGGCTTCATCAGCTTCAACAGCGGCAATTTTATCCACAATATCCATCCCTTCTGTGACTTGTCCAAATACAGTATAACCACCATCTAGACTGGGATTTCCACCGTTCTTGTAGGCTTCGATGATTTTGACTGGGTGTTTGGCCGTTGTTAATTGGCTAGAGGCATCTGTTGGATTTTGGTTGATGAAAAATTGGCTGCCGTTGGTATCTGCACCAGCATTTGCCATCGAAAGAGCTCCTCTGATATTGTAGAGAAAGGCAGAAATTTCGTTTTTGAAACCATTTCCTGCATCGATGCTCTCTTCTTTTCCAGCCCAAATAGATTGGCCGCCAGTACCAGTTCCTTTCGGATCGCCTCCTTGGATCATAAAGTTATTGATGACGCGGTGGAAAATAATTCCGTCATAATAACCCTCTTTGGCGTGTGTTAAAAAGTTTTCTACTGCAAGAGGGGCTTGTTCTGGAAACAGTTTGAGTGTAATATCGCCAGCACTTGTCTTGATTTTGACAGCAGCTTCGTTTTCTGCAATCTCAGAGTTTAATTGTGGAAAGCTGGCATTTGGATTGTTGATGGCATAGGCTAAGTCTTTGGCGTACTGGCTAGAAGTTGATGTAGTATCACTAGAGCTTGTTTCTTGTGCTTGACTGGAGGAACTAGTGGTTGATTTAGAAGTTGTAGAACAAGCTGTTAAAAAGATACTAGATGCCAAGAGTAGATAGGTAATTTTTTTCATGATAGTCCTTTCTAGACGATGGATTACTGGGGTATATCACCAGAGTGTTTCCCGTTAGGTCCTAGCTCTTATTCTATCATAAATAAAGAAGCTGTGCTATACTTAAACAGAGCCAGAAAGGAAACGAACATGAAAAGATATGCGGATTACCCTGTAAAACCCTATATTTCGCCGAAACGTGATTTAGAAACAGAACTGTTTAAGCCAGTTCCACGAAGAAACATGGAGCCTTTGGCAGAAGGCTTGTTGGCTGGAGACATAATACTCTTGTGGCGTATAGCCTTTGGAACCTACACAACGGAAACATGGGTTTCCAAGTATTTTGAATACACATATGGGATTGATGCAGACAGTCATTTGGTGCTTTTAATCGAAAAAGGATATGTCCGATTGGAATCTGCCTTTGAATCTTTGGATCATTTGTCGGCCGGTCAGAAAAAGCAATTTTTAAAAGACAAATCGGTGACAGGTTTGTCTAAAATGAAGGCGGCAGATGTAGATGCTGCCTTAAAACAGTTTTTTTCAGAAGAGGAGTTGAGCGCTTGCTTTACAGTTCGTGGGCTTGCCTTGACCGAAAAGGGGCAGGATATGCTAGCGGCTTATCCAGATATTATTGACCGACACCCCAAGAAGAAATTTTAGAAGAGTTTGCTGAGCTAGTTCCGTAGAGCTAGCTTTTTTACTGCTGAAAAAAATAAGAAAATATGGTAAAATGAAGAGATTGCAACAGAAGAGGATATTATGGTAAAAAATACAAAAAAAGGAAGAACAACTCGGAAACCGACTAAGGCAGAGTTGGCGCAACAGCAACAAGTGAAAGAGTGGGGAGTTCGCCTCCTTTTGATGATCGTATTAGGCTTTGCAGCTTTGCGAATGGGTGTGGTTGGCATCACAGCTTACAATGTCTTTCGTTTACTAGCAGGAAGTGCGGCTTACTTTGTTTTGGTCGCTTGCCTGATTTATGTTTTATTTGCCAAGTGGCTACACAAACACGAAGGGATGATTTCTGGTTATCTCCTCACCTTGGCAGGTGTTTTATTGGTCTTTCAAGCTTATTTCGCATTGGATTTTAAAGGAAAAGATCTCTTTGCCCATACCCTTGATTTGGGCATCAAAGAATTGACACAATTCCAAATCAAAGAATTTTTGGGTGGTGGTATACTCGGAGGCCTTCTCTATATGCCAGTTTCCTTTTTATTTGCGAATCTTGGGACATTCTTTATCGCTGCCTTACTCATCTTATTTGGTCTCTTTTTCATAAGCCCCTGGACCATTTATGACTTGGCGGATGCTTTTGCAGTAGCGAGGGAAAAACACAAGGAAAAGGCGATTGTTCGTGCTGAGAAAAAAGCCATCAAACGAGCTGAAAAAGAAGTGCGTCAAGCACAATTGGAACAAGAACGAATGGAAGCAGAACAAGCCGAACAGACCCGCATAGAATTGGAATCACAGATTTCCTTGTCTGCCAGACAAGTTGATATGGAAACGGGTGAGATTTTTGACCAAGGAGAGGATGTGGCTTCTGAAGTCGAAATCTTTTCACCAGAACCAGTTGGCTCCTATTTGGAAGAAGAGGAATTTCCGGTTCTATTAGCAGAAGAAGAGCCTGTATTGGAAGAAGACTTGGATGAAGAAGATGTTCAGATTGATTTCAAACCCAAGAAACGATTGGCCTATCAATTGCCAACGGTTCATCTTTTGGCCCCAATGAAGGTCAAAAGTCAAGCGGGTGAAAAGAAAATTGTCCGACAAAATATTAAGGTTTTGGAAGACACCTTTGCCAGCTTTGGGATAAAAGTTGTGGTGGAACGGGCTGAAATTGGGCCGTCTGTTACCAAGTACGAGGTTAAGCCTGCGGTGGGTGTTCGGGTTAACCGGATTTCCAATTTAGCAGATGATTTGGCACTGGCCCTAGCAGCAAAAGACGTTCGGATTGAAGCGCCGATTCCAGGAAAATCCTTGGTCGGCATCGAGGTACCCAACTCAGAAGTGGCTACTGTGCCATTCCGAGAATTATGGGAACAGGCCAAGACAGCTCCAGAGAAGTTACTGGAGATTCCACTTGGTAAAGCAGTTAATGGTTCCGTTCGTTCCTTTGATTTGGGCCGCATGCCCCATCTCTTAGTAGCTGGATCAACTGGATCTGGTAAATCAGTTGCGGTTAATGGCATCATCGCCTCCATTTTGATGAAGGCAGCTCCAGATCAGGTCAAATTTATGATGATTGACCCTAAGATGGTAGAATTATCCGTTTATAATGACATTCCCCATCTATTGATTCCGGTTGTAACCAATCCACGAAAAGCAGCGCGTGCCCTTCAAAAAGTCGTTGACGAGATGGAAAAACGTTATGAGCTCTTTAGCCATATCGGGGTCAGGAATCTAGAAGGTTATAATGCAAAAGTAGAAGAATTTAACCGTCAATCCACTGAAAAACATATTCCCCTGCCATTGATTGTGGTCATTGTGGACGAGTTGGCTGACTTGATGATGGTGGCCAGCAAAGAAGTGGAAGATGCCATTATTCGCTTGGGTCAAAAGGCGCGTGCGGCAGGAATTCACATGATTTTAGCCACCCAACGGCCATCGGTGGATGTCATCTCTGGTTTGATTAAGACCAATGTTCCTTCACGAATAGCCTTTGCCGTGTCTTCTGGTACGGATAGTCGAACCATCTTGGATGTCAACGGTGCTGAAAAACTGCTTGGGCGAGGAGATATGCTCTTTAAACCGATTGATGAAAACCATCCTGTTCGTTTGCAAGGCTCCTTTATCTCTGATGGGGATGTGGAAGCTATTGTGGACTTTATCAAGGCCCAAGCCGATGCAGAATACGATGACAACTTTGATCCAGGCGAGGTTTCGGAACAAGAAATGGAAGCTGGCGCCTCAGGTGATGAGATGGGAGATCCTTTATTTACTGAAGCAAAGGCCCTAGTGATTGAAACACAAAAAGCCAGTGCTTCCATGATCCAACGCCGCTTGTCTGTTGGTTTTAACCGAGCAACCCGTCTCATGGAAGAGTTGGAAGCGGCAGGGGTCATTGGGCCAGCAGAAGGAACCAAACCACGAAAAGTATTGGAGACACAGTAACATGAAATTGGATACGGTCCACCACATTGCCATTATTGGCAGCAATTATGAAAAAACTCGGGAATTTTATGTAGACAAGCTCGGCTTTACCCAGCTCGATGAACATATTCGACCCGAGAAACAAGATATTCTGTTCAATGTTCAAAAGGGAGAGTTGGTCCTTGAAATCTTTATCAAGGAAGAAGCTCCCCTGCGGCCAGCTATGCCCAACCCGGAACATACTGGTCTTCGTCACCTGGCTTTCCGTGTTGACGATGTTGCCGCTTGCTTACAAGAATTTGACCGCCTAGGTATTTCCCATCAAGGATTACGAGTTGATGATTTTGATGGCAAGAAAATGGCCTTCTTCTTCGACCCAGACGGCCTACCGCTGGAAATTCATGAATAACAAAAAGACAGGTTCATTGAACTTGTCTTTTCAGTTTTCCTAAGCCTTAAAATCAGCCATCAAGTCTTCAATGACATCACGTACTGGTCGGATTTCCTTTATCGGAGTAATACCGGTTCCGACGGAGATAAAGCCTTCTTGGGAATTGCCTTCGACCATTCCTTTGAGCATACCCATGCCTCCGTTTTGGAGTTTGGCCAATTCTTCACGTGGAGCCCCCGCTTGATCTCGCTCGACGATTTGATGGGCCAAATCAGTTGGCAGAGAGCGGTAGTAGGCAGGTAGCGTCCGGAAGAGGAGCAGGTCTTCAGCAGTGCTATTTACAATTTGTTCTTTGACTGATGGGTGGGCAGGACTTTCAATTGTTGGTAAAAAGATGGAGCCGGCAAAGACGCCTTCAGCTCCTAAAGCTAGAGCTGCCCGAACACCACGGATATCACCAATACCACCTGCCGCCATCACCGGAATAGAGACTGCATCTGCAATCATTGGCACAATGGAGAAGGTACCGATAATTTTTTCTGGAACAGTTCCTCCTTCGTCAAATCCAGTGGCGACATAGATATCCACTCCAAATTCCTCAGCGGCCTTAGCATCTGCAATTGATGGATTTCCTGGTCGGTAGACAATCTTAATACCATTTTCTTTCAAAGGATTGAAAATCCGTTCATCTAAAATACCGTTGACCAAAACTACTGGAACTTTTTCTTCAATGACGACTTGAAGAATGGGCCAAGTATAGGTTAAATCATAGTCCACGACGAGGGTAGAGCCAAATGGTTTATCCGTTAGTGATTTGGTTTTTTGAATTTCACGACGCATGCGCTCAGCCGTCTCTTGTGGGTCACGGGTAATAGTTGTTTGTCCTGCGTTTGGACCAAGAATGCCTAGTCCACCAGCATTGCTGACAGCTGCCACTAATTCTCCGTTTGTTAACCAAGCCATTGGACCTTGGATGATTGGGTATTGGATATCTAAGATTTCAGTAATTCTGTTTGCCATAATAAACTCCTTTGTATGTTGTTAATAAAGAGTGTATCATGACAGAAGAAAACTGTGAAGAGAGCAATTTTTTGGCACTTGGTACATTTTTTTGTACCAAGTTCTTTGTTTGAAATTAAGAAGAATGGATGACGATATCGGCTTGGTATTCTTGGCCAAAGGCCACCATTTTTTCTAAAATAGGAAGAATAGCTGTTCCTTTATCCGTTAAATGGTACTCTACACGGGGCGGAACTTCTGGATAGACGATACGGTTAATGAGTTTGTCGTTTTCCAATTCTTTCAGTTGTTTGGACAAGGAGCCTTGCGAAAGGTTGCCTAATTGTCTTTGAATCGCACTAAAACGTTTGGGGCCATCTTCTAAATAATCAAGGATGATTGGTTTCCACCGTCCAGACAATAAGGTTTGTGTGTACAAAAGATAAAAGAGAGATGATGGATTTTCTACCATATCTTCAGTGAAGCCTTTGGGACAAATTTTGGCCATGTAAACCCCTTTCTGTATGCGTCACGTATCTGTAACTGTGTTTCAAGTCTCAAAATAGTAGTATTTTTGAGGCGAATAAATTTATTGTACCACAAACATAGTGTAGGTTTTAAAAACCAAGTCTTTGGCATGTTGGGAAACATGTGATAGACTAGAGCTGGAACTGAGATTGAAAAAAGGATGAATAGATAGAAATGATGAACGATACCATTACGATTATTGGCCAGGGCAAGATGGGGAAAACCTTGGCAGGTTATTTTGAAAAAAAGAAGATTCCAACTCAAATAATTGGACGTGAAACGACACAAATCGAGGGTCAAATCGTCATTTTGGCCTTGCCTTATACTATTCTTTCAGAAATGGTCTTAGTCTACCAAGATCAGCTGGCAGATAAAATAATTATTGACATCAGTAATCCTATGGATTACCAAACAAAGCAATCTCTCCTTCCTTCAGAGCAATCTGTCACAATGAATCTTGCGGAGGCTTTTCCGCAGTTAACCTTTTTAAAGGCCTTTAATACCAATTTTACATCGAGTCGGGTATCGCCTACAAGTCAGCCGCTGGTCTTAATGGCGGGAAATCAAGTTTCTGCCAAACAATTTGTCACTGAAACCTTACAAAAAGCTTCGTTTTCTGTTCTGGATATGGGGGAGATTGAAAATAGTTGTGATTTAGAAGCCTTGGCCCGCATTCAAGTTCAGTTATTAGAAGCTGGAGCAACACAGTTATTGGAAAAATTTGCCTTATAATAAACTAAAACAGACTGAGTTTGAAAACTCAGTCTGTTGTTTTACTTGAAAAAGAGGGAAATCGTTAAGATGAGATACAAGAAAAAAGTTAGTAAAAAACCAGCTCGCCAAAAGAACTTAAAAAAACGAGGATAAGAAAAGTCACGTTTTTTAATGAGGAACAAGGACGTAATCCCAATAGCCAATAAAGAAAGAGCGAAGGTTAAATACGGTAGAAGGCTATGATAGAAAGCCTTATCTGAAATGATGTAAAATGTATAAGCAAAAAGTGGAAAAGCAATATCAGCGAAGTTCCAACCTTTTTTTTGTAGGCCGACTAATTTGATGCTGGTGATGGATATAATCAGAATCAAAAAAATAAATAATACTGCTGCAAATCTCAAAAATACCATAGTTTTATTTTAGCGCAAAAGTCCCAAAAAGTAAACTTTTAGCTTGATTTTTTAAGAAAATCCTGTATAATAAAAAGGTATGTGTAAAAACACATATTTGTGGGAGGTAAAAATCTGAAATTACCGCCAAAACCACAATAGGAGGATTTTATATCATGGCTAAAAAAGTCGAAAAACTTGTAAAACTTCAGATTCCTGCAGGTAAAGCTACTCCAGCTCCACCAGTCGGACCAGCACTTGGTCAAGCAGGTATCAATATCATGGGATTCACAAAAGAGTTTAACGCTCGTACAGCTGACCAAGCTGGTATGATTATCCCAGTTGTTATCTCAGTGTATGAAGATAAATCATTTGACTTCATCTGTAAAACACCACCAGCTGCTGTTCTTTTGAAAAAAGCTGCAGGTGTTGAAAAAGGCTCTGGCACACCAAACAAAACAAAAGTTGCATCAGTTACTCGTGCGCAAGTACAAGAAATTGCTGAAACAAAAATGCCAGATTTGAACGCTGCAAACCTTGAAGCTGCTATGCGTATGATCGAAGGTACTGCTCGTTCTATGGGATTCACTATTGCTGACTAATCACCAATAGCACCCCTAACCCCTATTGATCCGATCGATCCAGTAGGTGGAGATGAATTTGATTGAACACATTACAAGGAGAAACATATAATGGCTAAAAAAGGCAAACAATTGCGTGCTGCTCTTGAAAAAATCGACAGCACAAAAGCGTACAGCGTAGAAGAAGCTGTAGCACTTGCAAAAGAAACTAACTTTGCAAAATTTGACGCAACAGTAGAAGTTGCATACAACTTGAACATTGACGTTCGTAAAGCAGACCAACAAATTCGTGGTGCAATGGTATTGCCAAACGGTACTGGTAAAACACAACGCGTTTTGGTTTTCGCACGTGGTGCAAAAGCTGAAGAAGCAAAAGCTGCTGGTGCAGACTTTGTTGGTGAAGACGACTTGGTACAAAAAATCCAAGGTGGTTGGTTAGACTTTGACGTGGTTATCGCAACACCAGATATGATGGCACTTGTTGGTCGTCTTGGTCGTGTGCTTGGTCCACGTAACTTGATGCCAAACCCTAAAACTGGTACTGTAACAATGGATGTTGCAAAAGCAGTTGAAGAGTCTAAAGGTGGAAAAATCACTTACCGTGCTGACAAAGCAGGTATCGTACAAGCAATCATCGGTAAAGTATCATTTGACGCAGACAAATTGGTTGAAAACTTCAAAGCTTTCCACGATGTAATGGCTAAAGCAAAACCAGCTACAGCTAAAGGAACTTACATGACTTCTGTTACCATCACCACTACTCAAGGTGTCGGTATCAAAGTTGATCCTAACTCATTATAAGAAACAAAAAATCAGTTGAGAGAACTCAACTGATTTTTTTATTGAAATTTTTTCCAAAAGGTTTTTTCGTAATATAGATGCAAGCCAAAGACCACTAACAGACTAGCGATAAGAATACAGATGCTGACAAGCCAGGTTCCCAACCACTGGGAAAGGAAGAAGCTCACTGTTCCAAGAGTAGCGGCAATAATAATGGCTAGGAAAAAGAGTAGAAAGGCCATTAATTGGCCACCGCCTCTGGTAAAAAGCTGGCTGATATTTTGCCATTGCAAAGTGAGGTACTTGTAATCCTTTTTATAGCTAGCTAATGATGTTGGGTAGGATGCCAGGACAATTCCGGCTAAAAGAGACAGGATCAATAATGGAGAAAGCTCCGCCAGCAGAGCAATGATTCCGAATGTTAGCAGTGGGACAAGCGTTTGAATTATCCAGAAGAGAAAGAATTTTTGCCTTAAAAAAGAGTAGAAATGGATGGGGAGGCTCTTTAGAAAATAAAAGTTTTCCCGCTCTAGCGACATACCAACCATGGTCAAGGCACCTGACGTCATATAGCCAAGTGTCAGACCAACCAATAGGACAATACCAAAATACTCATTGGGAATTCTTGCATAAAGATCTTTTGCAGTAGCAAGTTGTGGGATAAAAAACATAGCAAATAAGAAGGTTGATAAAAAGCTAGTTGTCCACAAAGTGGGTTCTTTTAAGGTTCCTAAATGATGGCGCACAAGGGTGGATGATAGTGTGCGACTGACTGCCTTGCTTTTGCGAGTCCGAATGTGTTTGGCATCAAGGGTAGCTAAATTTTTATAATAATTTGGAATGATAATCTTAAATAAGAAAACAATTACCACTAAAAACAAAGTGACAAATAGCCAATAATGGAGAGAAAGAGGGTTGGACAAAACTTCATAAAACCCAATCATCAAGGGAATTTTCGGCATATCAATCAGAGTCGTTTCGCCTACTTGCTGTGCAAATTGGTTATTTTGAATAAAAAGAATCATGCCGACTGCACCAAAACTGGATAAGAGCATCAAGCCAGTTGAAATCAGATTTCTGTGGCGACTTTTCATCAAGAGTTGTCCTAAGAAAAAGTTAAGAATAACCGAAAGGAGAATGCTGGTCAGTGCTAATAGTAGAAATTGGAGCAAAGCAAGAGGTAGGGCAATCCCTATATTTCCCAATGCCCTCCAGTAAGCAATGGCTAAGAGCGAGAGAGTTGGGATTAGAAAAGTGAGATTAAGACCGATAGAAGATAGTAGTTTTGCAATGAAAATTTCTTTCTCGGTAACTGGGAGAGGGAGGTAGAGTTTGCTGTCCTTGCTGTTATAGAAGACTGCAAACATGGTTGAAAAGGCCGATGTGATTGACATCAGAAAAAACATGGTCAACTGGAAGGAAAAATAACCAGGGTAAGTTCGGTAATCGATTCCTGTAAAGAGGTAGAAGAAAATAAAGCTATAAAGCGCAATGAGTCCCAATTGTTGCCATAAGATGCTTTTATAGGCTGGTTTTGGTTTGGTACCAGGCTGTTTAGCAGTCTTTTTTCGGATTTTTGTGAGGGCTTGTGGGTTGGAATAAAGCAGGTTAATCTTGGTCAGCTCCCAAATGTGTTTCAAATTCATCTTACTCACCTGCACTTTCTGGGCGACCAGCTAGCTTGAGGTAAATGCTTTCCAAATCCATGTCAGGGTATTCTTGGCGTAATTCTTCCAAACTACCGACAAAAAGCAATTCTCCTTTTTTGAGAATGGCGATACGGTCACAGAGTTGTTCTGCCACAGAAAGGACATGGGTGGAGAAGATGACGGTGTTACCTGCTTGCGCATGTTCTCGCATCATTTGTTTTAAGTCAAAAGAAGCTTGGGGATCAAGGCCAGTCAAGGGTTCATCCAAAATCCAAATATCTGGATTGGGAATGAGGGCACCGATGATCATGACTTTTTGCCGCATGCCGTGGGAAAAACTATCAATGGTTTCGTATTGGCGGTCAGCTATATCAAATAATTGGGTCAAAGAAGCGATGCGTTCTTTTGTCACTTGATCGGGAACATCATAAATTTTGGCTAAAAAATGCCAGTATTCATCTGCTGTCAGATTCAGAAACAAATCTGGTGAATCAGGAACATAGGCGATTTTCTTTTTAATGGCATCACGGTGTTCTGATAAAGCCAGTCCATCGACACTGATTTGACCAGAGGTCGGTTCGATAATGGAGGTCAACAAGCTGATACTGGTTGTTTTTCCAGCTCCATTATGGCCGATCAGTCCAAAAATTTCACCGTTTTCAATGGTGAGATTGAGCTTGTTCAGGGCCAAGGTGGTATCGTATTGTTTGGATATATTGGTAAATTCAATCATGAGGGACTCCTTGCTAAAAAAACTGTAAATTCTACTATTATTATATCTTATTTTTGAGTTCGTTTAAAGTGTGAAAGGAAATTGATAGAAGTTTGACAGGTACAAAAGGAAAATAGTATACTATATTAGTAAAATATTCTATTTTTTTCTATAGAAAGCAATAAGGAGAAATAATGAAAAATCGGAAGAACAGACGGTTGTCCAAGTGTTCGACTGCTATTGCAGTGAGCGTTTTGTTACTATCTCAGAGCCTACCTGTATTTGCTTTGGGAGAGAATTCAGGAACAAGTTCTACTGCTAGTACTAGTTCTAGCAATATTGTTGCACCAAGTAGTACTGTATCTTCTAGTACAGCTACAATTGCTTCAACCTCTTCTTCGTCAGAAGAAATACCTTCTAACTCCTCGGTAACGCTTCCTACTAGTCAAGAACCATCTTCGTCAGTTGTTACGCCAACCGAACCTGCTCTTTCTACTTCTAGTTCAGAAATTCCTCAAGACGCACCGACTCAACCGGCTACTTCAGTAGTTGATATCACTTTTACAAAAGCCCAGCTGAGTATTGAAGATTATAAGGTCGATTCGCCATTTTTTACAGTAAGATTAAAAAGTGATGCAACAACGACACCTGTCAAAAGTGCTCGGATTGCAATTTGGTCTGAAGAAAATGGACAAGATGATTTGTCTTGGATTGCAATTCCAATTCAGTCTAATCAAGGTAGTTTGAGTGTCGATTTAACTTCTCTTCCTAAATATACTGGGAAAGGGCCGTATATTGTTCATGCCTATACCGTCTACCAAAATGGTCAAGAGGTTGGGGTAAATTTAGGCAAATTGGAATTTTCCATTCCAGCACCAAGTATTCAAGTCGAAGCAATCAGCTCCAAACAATATAAGGTAACCATCCAACATGTTCCGACGACACTGGCCAATATTTTGGTTCCAATTTGGTCAGATAAAGATGGCCAAGATGACTTGAAATGGTATCGTGCAAACCATAAGGGCAATGGTCAATGGGAAGTTGTTCTTAATGTAGCGGATCACAAGCATACCTTAGGACACTACCAAGTCCATGTCTATGGCACCCATAAGAAAACAGGCAAACAGAACTTGCTAGTTGCGGGTTCTGGTTTTGCACATAGTAAAGGTAAGGCAAATGCCTCTATTGCCTTACATGCAAATCCAAACCCAACTCATCAATTTGATGTTTCAATCGCCTCCGTTAAGGATACTGCGCCAATTGAGATGGTGGAAGTAGCGGTTTGGAGCGAAAAAAATGGCCAAGATGACTTGAAATGGTATCGAATTCCAGTTGCTGATGGTAAGGGGAGAGTGACAGTTGATGTTCGCCACCATGGCAATGAGTCAGGGAATTACATTGTTCATGTATATACGACTTATCAAGGACTTGGAAAACAGGGTACGAATCTTGGCTTGATTGCTATTCAAGCACCTGTTTCTAAACATGACTTACAAGCTAAGATGACTGAAAAGGGTCTACAAGCACAATTAGTATCTACTGATGTTTCTGATTATAGCAAGGTCAGATTGGCTGTATGGTCAGAAGCTAATGGTCAAGATGACTTAAAATGGTATACTCCATCAAAAACTGGGGAGCTCTTGATACCTTATACAGCCTTGTCTGAATTTGGTAAATACCAGGTTCATGCCTACTTATCTAACAATGGTCGCATGCGTGGTCTGACAACTACTACGACCAATCTGGATAAACCAACGTTTACTTCTTTGATTAAAAAAACAAGCGACACAAGCTATACAATTGATGTCACAAATGTTCCAAACTATGTGAGTGAACTCACCATTCCAGTTTGGTCAGAAAAAGGTGGCCAAGACGATTTGAAGTGGTATCCTGCTAAAAAGGTAGCGAGTGGGCATTATCAGGTCCGCGTTTTCTTGTCAGAACACCAATTTACCACAGGTAAATACCAGGCTCACATTTATTTTAAGGCACCGTTTTTGAAGAACCAGTACGGTGGCGGGGTAACGCCAGGGTTTATGGTAGGTGATTTGGGAAATGCTCGAGCTAGTATGAATATCACCAATGTTAACCATCAAGCAGGTCGTTTTGATGTAGTGATTTCCAATGTTGTAGCACCAGGTGGATTACAGTCTGTGCAAGTTCCAGTTTGGTCAGAGATCAATGGACAAGACGATATCAGATGGTACACTGCTAAAAAACAAGGAGATGGCACCTATAAGGTAACGGTTTCAGCGGCAGATCATAAATACAGTTTTGGAAAGTACCATGTCCATGCTTACCTAGTTGATTCTTTATCCAAGCGGACGGGGATTGCCGTCGCAACGACTCATTTGGATACACCGAAGATGGTGACAAAAATTCAGCTCGCTTACCAAGGAATGGGAAATTACACTGTTCGTTTTGAGCCAGTGTTTGGTGCTGGTCGAGTGAAGTATGCGGTCTGGTCAGAAGTTGGTGGCCAAGATGATTTGAAGTGGTACGAGGCCAATCGCCATGGAGATGTTGTATTTGCCAGTCATTTTAATGTTCAAGCACATTCTGGAACAGGACGTTACCAGATTCATGCCTATGCAGAATCAAATGGTCAAATGATTGGATTGGGCGTTTCTAGCTTCCATGTTGCGAAATCTCATTATCAAGCTCCGTATTTTTCACAATTAGATGCGAGATGGAGCGGATTGTTGTATGGTAGATGGTATTTTGGACCAACAGGTTGCGTGCCTGCTACGATGGCCATGATTATCTCAGGTATCAAGGGGAATATTGTCACTCCTGCTCAAGTGGGTCATTATTTACATTACAATACGTTAGAATTTAATCGAAACTTTATGGGGACCAGCTCACGAGGGATTGTTTTAGCGGCAAAACATTGGGGATTAAAAGCATCTGCCCTGAATTCATATGCTGCTTTTGAAACAGCACTTAAGGAAGGATATTATATCGCAGCTGGTGTTGGAAATAGTAAGTATGTTCGAGGTGGTGGCCATCAAATTTTATTAAAAGGTTATCAAAATGGACAGACCTATGTCTTGGATCCTTATAATCCATCTAATAACGGTTGGACAAGTTTGGCTTATATTTGGAGTGTACCAAGTACAGACCCAATTGATCGAACAGAAGGGATGCCATTTATTCGCATTTCAGATTAAATAGCCAACAATTAGTTGCGTTTACTTGCTTGATTTTCTAAAAAGAAAAACTCCTCGAGAGGCTGTTCCAACAGTTGTTCGAGGAGTTTTTATTAGTTTTTAACTTTTTCAAGGATAAATTCCTTGAGACCTGGATATTTATCTAAGTCGAATTTTCGAGAGAAGAAGTGGCCGAGTTGGCGGCCTTTTTCCAGCTGAGCCAAGTCTTCAGCTTTGTCTGTCCATTCATAAGGATGGCCATCCCACCAGTTGATATAATTGAGATTGCCTTGTAATTCGTCAGGAATGTCGTTTACGGGCTCGTAATGGTAGATGCGATCTAGCATATTGACTTTTTTCAATACCAAAGGTAGGAAATATTCATCTGAGCAAAAAGTAAACTTGAAATGCTTTCGGATAAAAGCTTCTTCTGAAAGAATGGCTAAGACGACAGCATGTGGAAGAGATTTCCACTCAGAGAAGCCATCAAAGCCCATCTCAACACGTTTTCCATGCAAGCGATCCACTTTAAGCCAGGTTTGAATCTTATTTTCTGCAATCTGATAGGCCCTTAATAATTTTCGGGGGAGAGGAGAAAGTGTTCTTGGATGGATGCGACGGGAGAAATGGTAATGCTCTACCAATTTATGCAACTTTAATTCTTCAGCTTCTTCTTGGTTGTAGCGGGCGATAAAAATATTGTCCGTTTTATCAGCAAAGAAGGCATGAATAGTCTCTTGAGAGGCTAGTGGAAGATGGGTACCAGAAATCAAATGATAGAGGTCATACTGACCTGTTGCAATGGCTGTTTTATATAGAATTAATTCACACTCTACTAATGAAAAATGTCCCCAGTGCACCGCGATTCTTGGTGTAAAATAGACATTGGAGTGCACCGCGGCTTCTCGAATATTTTGAAGTTCTTCTTCAGAAATCTGACTACGTTTGTCAATGTGAATAAAAATATCATTACGAGGGTCATCTAACAGGGAGATTTGAAAAGCCAATTGTTCAAATTTGTCATAAGCGATGATTAAATAGGCGTGTTTCTTCATGTGTTTCCTTTTCTATCCTTCTAAAGGCTTATTTTATTCTATCTTAAATGTTCCCGTTTTACAAGTTACAAGGAAAAGTTTATAATGAATTACTGAATAGTCTATGAAGAAAGAGAAAAAGATGTCGACAACTACACAACAAAATCACCAAGCAACCATGGTTCGTGGGATGGCCTGGTTAACAGCAGGAAATTTCATTAGCCGCCTCTTAGGTGTTCTCTATATTATTCCATGGTATGCCATGCTAGGTGAAAATCAGGATGTGGCCAATGGTTTGTTTAATATGGGCTACCAAGTCTATGCTAATTTTTTATTGATTTCAACGGTTGGTTTACCAACAGCGGTTGCCAAACAAATTGCCAAGTACAATACCCTGGGTCGAGAAGATATTTCCTATTATTTAGTACGAGAGTTCTTTAAATTGATGTTGGTTCTAGGGGCCATATTTGCAGGTGTAATGTATCTGGCATCACCGCTGTTAGCAGAGATGTCAGGCTCAAAAGAGTTGTTGATACCTGTGATGTATAGTCTGGTTCCTCCTCTCTTTATTTTCCCAGCCATGAGTATTATGCGTGGTTTTTTCCAAGGTCACAACGACTTAAAACCTTATGCCATTAGTCAGGTGGCAGAACAAGTTGTTCGTGTCATCTGGATTTTATTGACTACTTTTTACATTATGAAGTTGGGTTCTGGCCATTACCACGAAGCGGTTATTCAATCCACTTTTGCTGCTTTTATCGGAATGATTGCTAGTGTTGCCTTTTTACTTTATGTCATGCAAAAACGTGGTTTAATTGTAAAAATATATCATAGCAAGCAGGCTTCGGGTGAGGTACAACTCAAGCCTTTGATTATTGAAACGGTTAAAGAGGCTATTCCGCTCATTATTTTGGGAAGTGCTTTTCAAATTTACCAATTTATTGACCAAATGACCTTTGCCAATACCTTGCATGCGATCACTGGTCAAACTAAGGATGAATTGATTGTTTGGTATTCCTACATGACGGCCAATCCAAGTAAGATTACTATGCTCATTATCGGGATTACAGGGTCTTTAGCCAGTATTGTCATTCCCTTGATTACGGGTCAATTTGTCAAAAAGAATCAACAAGCTGTTTCGGAATTGATGACGGGTAACTTACAAATGCTCTTTGTTTTTGTAATGCCGGCAGTGATTGGTGCTATCCTAGTAGCCCGGCCACTCTATGCTGTCTTTTACAAAGATCCAAGTTACTTAGAGATTCAATTGTTTGTCGTTAATCTTCTATTGATTTTTGTGCAAGGTTTGTATTCTGTCTTTGGAGCCATTATTCAGGCCATTTTTGAAAATCGCAGGGCTATTTTCTTCTTTGCTCTTGGTTTTATGGTCAAAGTTGCCTTGCAGATTCCGTTTTTATACCTTTTTCAGGTATATGGCTCTTTAGTATCATCAGCTATCGGCTTGTCAGTCTCTACTTACTTCTTTGCCCGTCGTATCAATCGAGTTGTTCCTTTTGATCAGGTAAAAATTCGCCAGGATCTTCTGAGCATTAGCATGAGTACATTCATAATGGCTGTCTGCGTATTTGTAGTGGAATGGGGCTTGACTCAGCTCTATCCACCGACAGGAAAAATAGCTAGTCTGGTGCATTTGGTTATTTCTGGTGGTGTTGGAATCCTTATTTATGGTGTCTTAACCTTAAAATCACGTCAGATTGACTGCTTAATTGGGGCCAGAGCCAATACGCTTCGTCAAAAATTACGAATTTCCTAAAGAAAAACCAGTCTGGTTTTTCTTTTTTGTTAGAGATAATACTATATAAAAACGATTTTTTGTGATAAAATGGTTAAGATAATAAAGAGGAGTATGAGGAAACAATGAAACCAAAATATGAACGCATTCTGATTAAGTTATCTGGTGAGGCTTTGGCTGGTGATCGTGGTGTCGGGATTGACTTACCAACGGTTCAATTGATGGCAAAAGAAATTGCGGAGGTTCATGATTCAGGGATTCAAATTGCCTTGGTCATTGGCGGTGGAAACTTGTGGCGAGGTGAGCCAGCAGCAGAAGCCGGTATGGATCGTGTCCAAGCGGACTACACAGGTATGCTTGGTACAGTGATGAATGCCCTTGTGATGGCAGATAGTTTGCAACAATATGGTGTAGATACCCGTGTGCAAACAGCTATTCCAATGCAAAATGTAGCAGAACCGTACATTCGTGGACGCGCTCTTCGCCATTTGGAAAAAGATCGGATTGTCATTTTTGGTGCTGGGATTGGCTCCCCTTACTTCTCAACAGACACAACCGCAGCCCTTCGTGCAGCTGAAATTGAAGCAGATGCTATCCTCATGGCTAAAAATGGTGTCGATGGTGTCTACAATGCCGATCCGAAGAAGGATGCCAATGCCGTTAAATTTAACGAATTGACCCACCGTGAAGTCATTAGCCGTGGCCTCAAAATTATGGACGCGACAGCATCGACATTGTCAATGGACAATGATATTGACCTCGTTGTCTTTAATATGAACGAACCAGGTAATATCAAGCGTGTTGTCTTTGGTGAAGCCATCGGTACCACTGTTTCAAATAAGGAAGAAAAATAAAGGAGAAGTTATGTCAAAGGAAATTGTTACAAAAGCCCAAGAACGCATGAGTCAATCTCACCAGAGTTTGGTTCGTGAATTTGGAAATATCCGTGCTGGTCGTGCCAATGCCAGTCTCTTAGACCGCATTCAAGTAGAATATTACGGTGCCCTAACTCCCCTCAATCAATTAGCTGGAATTACGATTCCAGAAGCGCGTGTGCTCTTGATCACACCATTTGATAAGTCGATTTTAAAAGAAATTGAGAGGGCCTTAAACGCTTCAGACCTCGGTTTAACACCACAGTCAGACGGTACCGTTATCCGTTTGGTCATTCCAGCTTTGACGGAAGAAACCCGTAAAAACTTGGCCAAAGAAGTGAAAAAAGTGGGTGAAAACTCTAAGATTGCTATCCGCAACATCCGTCGTGATGCCATGGATGAAGCTAAAAAAGCTGAAAAGGCCAAAGAGATTACAGAAGATGAATTGAAGGGTCTTGAAAAAGACATTCAAAAAGTAACCGATGATGCCATCAAACACATTGATGAGATGACAGCGACGAAAGAAAAAGAATTGCTAGAAGTTTAATCACGGATTTGCTTGTCATAGGACCAGTTCAGATTAAACTGTACTGGTGCAATGAACCAAAGGAGTCAGTGAAATCCTCGCTGGCTCCATTTTTAGAAAGAAAAGATGAATCAATTACTTGCAACCTTTGTCACAGGTATAGTGACAGATGAAAATACGGATTTTTACTTTATCCAAAAAGATGGCTTGACCTTTGCCCTTTCAAAGGAAGAAGGGGAGCACCGTTTGGGGGAATCCGTTAAGGGATTTGCTTACACGGATATGAAGCAACGCTTGCGCCTGACGACCAAAGAGGTTGGTGTGACCCAGACACAATTTGGCTGGGGGACTGTGACCGAAGTGCGGAAGGACCTAGGTGTGTTCTTAGATACTGGACTTCCAGATAAGGAAGTGGTTGTGTCGCTAGATATTCTGCCAGAAATCAAGGAACTTTGGCCGAAAAAAGGAGACCAGCTCTACGTTAAGTACCATGTAGACAAGAAGGACCGGATTTGGGCTTCGCCAGCCTTTCCAGAAGATTTTCAAAAGGTGGCTGGACCAGCCTATGACAACATGCAAAACCAAGTGTTGCGGGCGATTGTCTACCGCTTGAAATTAAATGGAACCTTTGTCTATTTGCCAGACAACAATATGCTGGGCTTTATCCATCCAAGTGAGCGTTATAGTGAACCGCGTTTGGGTCAGGAATTAAAGGTTCGAGTGATTGGCTACCGCCAAGTTGACCGTACACTCAATCTATCCTTGAAACCCCGCTCCTTTGAGATGTTGGAAAATGATGCCCAAATGATTTTGACCTATTTGGAAGCAAATGGTGGCTTTATGACCCTCAATGATAAGTCCTCACCAGAAGACATTCAGGCGACCTTTGGCATTTCGAAAGGCCAATTTAAAAAGGCTCTAGGTGGACTTATGAAGGCTAAAAAAATCAAACAAGACGCCCTTGGAACAGAACTCATCTAAGGTGCGCACTAACAAGAAAAACAGACTGAGCTTTCTCGGTCTGTTTTGTTGTATAGGAAGAGTGAAAATTAGGTTTAGTTTTTTGCAATATAAACTTGCAAAAATATCTACTACAAATAAAAACGCTTTCAAGTTATACTTGAACTATAAGAAAGGTGGGAAATATGAAAGACCGTTCTCTACACATCTTAAATAGGTTACTCATTTCAAAGTTTCCTATACCAATCAAACGTTTTGAGACAGATCTTTCGATAAGTTCTAGGACGATTCGAAATGAAATCTTGACGATAAATGAATTTTTAAGAGAACATGAATTTTTAGAAATAAAATCTATCAGAACTCAAGGAGTGCAACTTCAACTATCTGATAATGAAAAAGATCGTTTGCGAAATTTACTTCGTTTAAGCGATGGGCATGAATTTTTAAGCAGAGAAGAACGACAGTTAGATTTAATCTTATCAATTGCTTTTGGTAAAGAAGGTATTTTTCTCAATAAAAAAGAAATTGAATATGATGTATCGAAATCTACGATGGACGAAGATATGCGGCAGTTAAGACGGCTGTTGAAGTCATATCATATTGATATCGTCAGCCATCCCAAAGACGGTCTTTTGTTTGAAGGAAAAGAATCGTCGATTAGGATTATGCTTTTTAAAATTTTAGGACAAGAGATGGTCATTTCACACTATCGTGTAGAAATTACCAAATCTAAAATTATTTCAGAGCATATTCCTGAAAAATTTCTATACCAATTGGAATCAATATTTGACAAGACAATTTCAGACAGAGAAGATAACCTATATCGCATGTACTTTAATTTGTTTACAGGCATTTGGTTATTGAGGTTAAGTTCTGGCAACTTTATTAGTGAAAAAACTGAGGATGAAGTGATTCATCTAACGCCTTCTATAGATAGTTATCTGAATCAAGTCTATGAAGAATTTCCAATTGTCATTCCAAAATGGGAAAAGAGTTATATCGCTTTTATATTAAAAACACTTTACACCAATGAAAATGATAATCCGACAAATTGGTTAGAGTTGCAAATGATGATTGTTCAATTGATTCATTATGTCTCTGAAAAAACTGGAATTCCATTTGCTAAAAAAGAAAATCAACTTCAAAAAGGATTATATAACCATATGGTCGGTATGGTAGCACGAGTTTCTAAGGGAATTCAATTGTCTAATCCACTTACTGAACGCATTAAGCATAGTTATGGAACAATCTATTTAGCAGTTAAAGAATTTTCTAAGCGGTTAAGTCAAATTTTAGAGAATGATATCATCGATGATGAAGTTGCATTTTTGACAATACATTTCTCAACTGCATTAAGTGAGATAAATCAATCAAAACAAGGTTCATATCGTGCAGTTGTCATATGTAATCAAGGGATGGTAACTGGCAAGCTATTAGCTGAAAATTTAAAAGAGTATTTCAACATTGAAGTACTTGCAGTATTAAATTCAAGAGAAATAGATGTTGTCCAAAAATTAGATGTTGATTTGGTTTTCTCTACGATTGAATTAGAATACTATGAGAAACCGTTTTTGGTTTTAGAATCTATTATTCAAGAGGACACGAAAGAAAGAATTCAACAGTTTCTAAAACTTCATCAGGATAAACAAATTATCATCAATCATAAACACGATTATACGTCACTATTTCTAGATATTTTAAAAGAATTTGAAAAGCATCATTCTCTAGATAAAGGAGTATATGAGCAGATTGAAAATTTATTTCATAAAAATCAGTTACGGATTAATAAAAGAGAGGTACAGCCAATGATACAAGATATTCTAACAGATGACAAAATTGTTATCTGGAATCAAAAAGAAACCTGGCGTGATGCGATTAAAATTGCAGGGAATGTTTTGCACCAACAAGATATTATTGAAGAATCTTATATTGATGCCATGATTCAGAGTGTGGAAAACTACGGGCCTTATATAGTTATGGCACCTGGAATGGCTTTGGCTCACGCTAGACCTGAAGATGGGGCCAAACAACTGGGTTTGAGTTTAGTGATATTTGAAGAACCAGTACAATTTGAAGATGAGAATGAAGAAAAACCTGTTCAAGTTATGTTTTGTTTATCAGCAGTAGATGCATTCTCTCATTTGAATGTCATGAAGAGTCTAGTTAGCCTGATTCGAGATACGGATAAGATTGAGCAATTATCTCAAGCAAGAGATATAAATACAGTAAAACAAATTCTATTCCATTCAAAGGAGGAAAAATAATGGGTAAGAAGTTAGAAATTTTATTTGTTTGTGGTGCAGGGCTAGGAAGTAGCTTTGCAGCTCAAATGGCCGCTGAGGATGTTTTAAACAAATATCAGGTTGATGCAAAATTAGACCACGTTGATATTTCTACAGCAGCTTCAGTGCAACCAGATATTATTATCACCGCACAAAACTTCCAAAAGCAATTTGCAACTTTTTCAATAGATGAAAGTAAAACTTCTATTATCTATCTTAAAAACATTGTTTCTTCAGCAGAAATTGAAGAAAAATTACTTCCAGTTCTAAAAGAAAAAAATATTTTATAAAAAAGGAGATTTAGGAAATGGGAATTGTTAATTTTATTATCAATAACATTCTAACTCAGGCAGCTATTACGATTGCCCTTATTGCAATGTTAGGTTTGGTTTTACAGAAGAAATCATTTGGACAAGTTATTTCTGGAACATTGAAAACACTATTAGGTTTCCAGGTTCTCAGTGCAGGATCAAGTATTATTGTTGGAAGTTTGACTTATTTTGGTGAAATTTTCCAGAAAGGTTTCCATACTCAAGGTATTGTTCCATCAATTGAAGCAATCAATGGTCAAGCAATGAATGACTTAGGATTAGGTAGCGATATTGCACTGACTTTCTTAGCCATCTTTGTATTTAACATTATTTTTGCTCGTATTACGAAATGGAAATATATTTTCCTAACAGGACAAGCGATTCTATGGATGGCAACCATGACAACTGTCTTTGGTTATTTCGCAGGACTTCGTGGCTTTGTTCTAATTATTCTCGGTGGTATTGTCGGTGGTTTCTTTGCTGTTGCAATGCCAGCTATCGCACAACCGATTATTCGAAAAGTAACTGGATCAAATGATATCGCTCTTGGGCATTTCTGTACGATTGGTTATCTTTTTGAAGCGGGTGTAGCTAAAATCTTTGGCGAAAAAGGAGAAAACAAACGCTCTATTGAAGATATCGAACTTCCAAAAGCTTTCGACTTCCTTCAACATACTTATTTATCAGTAATGGTAGTGATGGTTCCACTTTATATTGTGACTGCTATCTTTGCTGGACCAGACGCAGTTGATACAGGTAGCCAACAATATGTGATGTATGCTTTCATGCAATCAATTCAGTTTGTAGTTGGTGTATATGTATTGCTTGCTGGTGTTCGTTTGCTCTTGGCAGAAATCGTTCCTGCTTTCCGTGGAATTGCGATGAAATTGGTTCCAGATGCTATTCCAGCATTGGACTGTCCTGTATTCTTCCCTTATTCACCTAATGCAGTTATCCTTGGCTTCATTACAACAACTATTGGTACAGTTATTGCAATGTTAACTCTCCCATTGTTTGGATTAGCAACTATCTTACCAGGTATGTTAACTAACTTCTTTGCTGGTGGTACAGCAGGTATCTTTGGTAATGCTGTTGGTGGAAGAAGAGGTGCTATCATCGGTGGTATTGCTCATGGATTCTTCATTACTTTATTACCAGCATTATTGGTAACTGCCTTTAATACTCTTGGTTTTGTAAATGCGACTGCAACTGACGTAGATACTGTAGCAGCAGCATTACTCTACGCATGGATCCTTAGTCCAATCTTTAGAATGATGGGTATCTAATTGCTTTAAGAAAGAGAGAAAGATATGTTTTCATTTTTTAAAAAGAAAGAAAAAACAACTTCAAAAGAAGTTGTAGAACCTTTATTATCTGAAGAAGATAAAACTGAAATACAAAATAATATCGCTGCAGAAGAATCTTTACTAGAAACTTTGCATTCAGAAGAAGATTTGGCAGTATCATATGAAAAAATTGGTATCTGGAAATCTGAATTAAATGATGTAGATGGGGCTATAAAAGCTTTGGAAACTAGTCTTGATAAGAAACTATCAATGGGTGATGGTTATAAAAAGCTAATGAGTCTCTATAATCAAAAACGTGCACAAGCAGCTAAAGAAAGAGATAACGAAGGGATTGATTACTACATGTCTAAAATGGATGACATGCGTAATATAGCCAAAAAGTTAACACTGTCTAGATAAGGAGTTGAGACATGTATAAAACGATGAAAGAAGTAACTGAAGTTGCTGAAAAATTAAATATGACTGTTGGTGCATTTAATATGCACAATTTAGAAATGCTTCCAGATATGATTCGAGCTGCTGAGGAAATGGGTGCCCCAATCATTATTCAAACGAGTATTGATACAGCCAAATATATCGGATATAACGTCATCGTGGCGGTTGTCAAAGAACTAGCAAATAATAGTCTAGTTGATGTTGCTCTCCACCTAGATCATGCTAGAGATATTGAAGCTATTAAAGATGCAATTGATGCCGGTTATTCTAGTATTATGTTTGATGGTTCAAATCTTCCATTTAAGGAAAATATTGAAAAAACAAGATTGGTAGCTGAGTATGCTCATGCACGTGGTGTTTCGGTTGAAGGAGAGCTAGGTACCATTGGTGGAACAGAAGAAGGTATTTCGGTTGCAGAAAATGACAAGGTATACACTCGCCCAGAAGATGCAGTAGTCTTTGTTAGAGAAACAGGAGTAGATGCTTTAGCTGTTGCGATTGGAACCAACCATGGTCAATTTAAATCTAAAACGGATGTACAGGTTCCATTATTAAAAGAAATTCATAATGTAGTTGACGTTCCATTGGTTATCCACGGTGGAACTGGTGTGAAAGAAGAAGACTATCCAGAATTAATTAATAATGGTATCCGTAAATTTAATGTCGGAACTGAATTATTGGTAAATTGGACCCAAGAGGCAAAAAATTGTTTTGCAGAAACAGCTGTTAACAAATCTCTTCGTTATAATGTGATTCCTGCCAACCAAAAAGTAAAAGAAATTGTCAAACATAAAATTTCTTTATTTATGAATACTGGCGAAGCACTAAATGTTAAATAACTCATGAAGAAATATTTGATTTTGATTGCTGGACCGCCGGCAACAGGAAAAAGTTATCTTGTCAATTTAATTCGTGAAACTCTTCCTAAGCTATTTGTTGTATCTCCAGATGAATTTAAAGAAGATATGGCGGAAAGTGTTGGTTTTAATAATTTATCTGAAAAAGATGAGTTGGAAAAAAAAGTTTGGCAATATTATTATCAGGCTTTAGATCTCTATATGTCTGTTGGGAAACAATTTGTTTTAACAGAATACCCATTTTCACATAAGCAAAAAGATCACTTTATTGCATTATCTGAAAAACATCATTATGAAATTATAACCATTCGCTTAGTAGCTGATTTTGAAGTTTTATGGGAAAGAAGACGTAAGAGGGATATAGATGAAAGCCGGCATTTAAGCTTCATTATGAGTCATTATCATTATGGTGATGTTATAGAAGATCGTACATTAGCGGATAATCATATAACAAAACAGGCATTTCATCAAATTATTGAAGATAGGCAATACAATCATTTTTCATTAGGAAAATTATATGAGTTTGATGTCACTGATTTTGATAAAGTAGATTATTCACCAATGTTAGAAGAATTATCTAATTTAAAAAATTAGCTAACAGAAAAAACAGACTGAGACTTCTCGGTCTGTTTTGTTGTTAAGGCACATCTATTTAGACAGTCAAATTGATAATTTGGTAGTTTTGAGAGTGTATTGGCTCCAGTTGGTGGCTGACATGGATGAGGGTTGTATCTAGCGAGTGGAGGTAATCTTCAATCGCTTGACGGCTTGTGGGGTCAATAGCAGAAAGACTTTCATCTAATAGCAAGAAGGGTTTGTCCAGAAGAAGGGCCCGTATCAAGCAAATTTTCTGGGCTTGTCCTCCAGATGGACGGCATTGCCCGTCTAAAATTGTGTCAAATCCGTGAGGAAGACTAGTGAACCAATCAGTTAACGCCAATTTGTTAAAAAGGCTGAGTACACGTTCTTCTTCTAGGGGGGCACCAAGTGTCAGGTTAAAGGCCAAGCTTTCTTGAAAGAGGTAGGCTGTTTGCGGAAGGTAGGTTAAAAAGGAATTGATATTATGTTGGCTCAGTTTGCTCATTGCTTGCTCACCGTAGCGAATGAGTCCGTTACTGGCCTGTAATTCACCAGCCAATAATTTTAAGAGGGTTGATTTTCCACGACCAGAAGGGCCTGTAATGGCGTATTTTTGACCAGCTTGAAAAGCAAGGTTCAGGTTTTGGAAGATGGGTTGGTTTTCATATGAAAAGGAGAGATCTACCACGTCTATGTTTGCTTGTTTCAAGACGATTTGTTCTTCCTCAGATTTTTGGTTTGGTAAGGCTGCGAATTTTTCAAAAATGGGCTGGCAGGACTTGAGTTCACTGGCATTGGCTAAAAAGCCTGTCAAACTGGTAAAGATGGTTGAGGCAAAATATTGGGAAGAAGTTACCGCACCAACAGGCACTAATCCACGGGAAAACAAGTAACCAGCTTGGGTCAAAATGGCAATTTGGCTGGCCATAGACAGGAGATTTTGTGTGACCATAAAGTGTCCAAAGGTGGTGCTGTAGTCAATCTTGCTTTTGGCAAAATTGTGTGAAGCTTCTTCGATTTTTTGTGGCAGGACAAAAAGACGGTTGGCTGTTAGTAAGGCTTGAAAGCCTTCTAGAACATCTGTAATCTGGGCCAATAAGGCCTCTTGTTTCTTGGTAAAGAGCAGAGCTTTTTCCTCAATCGCTTTTTGGAAGACCTTAGGAACAAGTTGCATCAAGGCTGCAAAGAAAATCAGTGTCACGGCAAACGTCGGGTGAAACCGCAACAAGGTCAGGGCTCCGATAAGGGCATTCATGCCTTGCATGATCATGTATTCTAAGACTTCAAAGCCCAAATCATTGATGGTTGCCACATCATTGGTCAACCAAGACGCATAGGTTTCGGGAGTTTCCTTTTGGAAGGTTTGGCTATCCGCATAGCTTAGGGCTTGGGCAATATCCTTGCGTAATTCCGTATCTATGGCTTGAATGGCCCGTTCACGCCAGTGGTTAACTTGTTGGATTTGGAGACTCCAAAGCAGGTAGACCAGAAAAATTCCCAAACAAGTCAAGAAGAAGGTCTGAAACTCAAGGGCGACTAGGCTTGTCAGGGCGCGGGCGCTCAAAATCCCATTTGCCCACAAGCAAGCAGAGTTGATGATTAGCCAAAAGAGAAGAATGCTATTTTCCTTAGGGCAACGGTAAAGATAGGTTTTAATCGACATAAAAAATCCTTTCAAAGAGGCGGTCAGGACCGCAGAGTAAGCTCTCTGAAAGGATGTTCTAATCATTGATGTAGGGACTTTCTTAGTACACGACAAAAGACCCTGATGAGGTAGAAACCGAATCAAAGAGCGACGATAGGTGTGTAGTTCTTTTCATTTTTAACATAGATTCGGTCCTCCTTTTGTTGTAGTTGTAGCTAGTGTACCATAGGAAGTTGGTCTTGGCAAGCTCTTTTTACGATTGTGATGCCATGCTTGTGATTAGGCTTGGTGGATCATCCCGATATGGCACATAATCCACGTCCACCATTTCGGTTCTGTAAAGAGTGGCTGGTTTTTATCCAATCCTTCAATCACTTGGATTTCGTCTGCACTCAGCTTAATTGCTTGGCTATCAAGATTGCTGGCGATGTGGGCTGGATTTTTAGAGCCAACGATAGGAACGACTCCAGAATGCAGGTGCCAGGCTAGGATAATGTTGACAGGAGTGGTGTGGTGCTTTGTGGCCAAGTCTTTCAAGATGGTTTCTTGCAAGAGACCACTTTTACCAGAGCCCAGTGGGTACCATGCCTGGATGGTCATATTTTCTTTTTGGGCGAAGGTTTTCATCTCCTTTTGTTGGTAGTAGGGGTGGCACTCTTCTTGTAAGACTGTTGGGCGTATTCTAGCCGTGCTGAGAATCTCTTTGATTTGAGAAATACTAAAGTTGGACAGGCCAATAGCTTTGATTCTACCGGCTAGAACTTCTTCTTCGAGGGCTTTCCAAGCTGTCTTGTAATCGCCGATAGGACGGTGCAAGAGGACCAAATCAAGGTAGTCCGTTTGCAGGCGGTCCAGGGTAGTGGCAAGGGCTTTTTTGAGCTTGTAAGCAGCAAAATCGGTTGGCCAAATTTTAGACGTGAGGTAGTAGTCATGTCTGGCTACTCCAGAGGCTTGTAGACCTCTTCCTACAACGCGTTCGTTTTGGTAGCGGTTAGCGGCATCAAAAAGCCGAAAACCATTTGCAACAGCTACTTGGATCAAGTCTTCCCCTTCTTGTTTTTGAAGTCCAAATGTGCCAAATCCGATCGGTGGCATCTGTAAAGATTGATGTTCTCTTGTCATCGTTTTCTCCTTTTGTCTATTGTAACACAGGAAGACTGTTCTGTTTTATTTTATGGTATAATGTATCAGAATAAAATGAGGTGAGAACATGCGAAAATCCTTTTACACTTGGCTAATGACAGAGCGAAATCCTAAATCCAACCAACCGGTGGCGCTTTTAGCAGATTTGGCCTTTGAAGACACTACTTTTCCAAAGCACACAGATGATTTTGATACCATCAGTCGCTACCTAGAAGATGAGGCGAGCTTTGCCTTTCATTTAGGAGACTTTGACCGTATTTGGGAAGACTATTTGAGCCATTAAGGAGAAATACATGTGTTTGATTTGTGAGCGAATCGGGGCCATTAAAAACGGACGAAATCCTTATTTTGTCGCAGAGCTGGAAACGGGCTACGTTGTGATTGGAGACCACCAGTATTTTCAAGGTTACACTCTCTTTTTGAGCAAAGAGCATGTAACGGAACTCCATTTTTTAGATAAGCAAGTGCGCAATCAGCATTTGGTTGAAATGGCTGATGTGGCAGAAGCTGTAGCCCAAGCTTTTGGTTCCCAGAAAATGAACATTGAATCGCTAGGCAATGGGGATGCCCACCTGCATTGGCACCTCTTTCCGCGTCAAGATGGCGATTTGAAGCAGTATGGCCACAAGGGGAAAGGTCCCGTCTGGTGGTTACCATTTGAGGAAATGACCAGTGAAAAACAACTTGTCTCTGGCCAGCAATTGGAAGAGATGAAAAGGCGTTTAGCTCAGTCTCTGGAGAAGTTGAGATAAGAACAAATCACGCTTTGTCGTGATTTTTTGCTGTAAATAAGCTATAATGAAAGAAGGAAAAACGAAAGTAAGAGGTAGCCTATTTGCAAGAGTATTCTGTTGAGATTGCTTTAAAGCACCCAGATGATGTGATGGCCCTGTTTGGCAGTAACGAACGCCATCTGCGCTTTATGGAAGAAAATCTTGGAGTGATCATTCACGCGCGTACGGAGCGGATCCAAATCTTGGGAGATGATGAAGAGGCGATTGAAGTAGCCCGCTTAACCATTGAAGCCCTCTTGGTCTTGGTGGGACGTGGCATGTTGGTCAACACTTCGGATGTGGTGACGGCCTTGTCCATGGCCCAAAATGGGACCATTGACAAGTTTGTCGCCCTGTACGAAGAAGAAATTATTAAGGACAATGCTGGTAAAGCGATTCGAATTAAGACACTGGGGCAAAAGGTCTATGTCGACAGTGTTAAACGCCACGATGTGGTCTTTGGAATTGGTCCTGCAGGCACAGGAAAAACCTTTTTAGCGGTGACCTTGGCTGTGACTGCTCTCAAGCGAGGTCAAGTCAAGCGGATTATCCTGACCCGTCCGGCTGTAGAAGCTGGTGAAAGCCTCGGATTTTTGCCAGGAGATTTAAAGGAAAAAGTAGATCCCTATCTTCGTCCTGTTTACGATGCCCTTTACCAAATTCTAGGAAAAGAGCAGACGACCCGTTTGATGGAAAGAGAAATCATTGAGATTGCTCCTTTGGCCTACATGCGGGGGCGGACCTTGGATGATGCCTTTGTGATTTTGGATGAAGCTCAAAATACAACCATCATGCAGATGAAGATGTTCTTGACCCGTCTTGGTTTTAATTCTAAGATGATCATCAACGGAGACGTTAGTCAAATTGACTTGCCACGAAATGTCAAGTCGGGCTTGATTGATGCCAAGGACAAACTGGGCCATATCTCCCAAATTGATTTTGTATACCTATCTGCCAAGGATGTGGTGCGCCACCCTGTGGTAGCGGACATCATCAAGGCCTACGAAACAGAGGCAGAGCGCCGCTCTTTTCCCAAAAATGAACAGGCAGAGAAAACCAGCTATGAGACCATTGGACAACCGGCAGTAGACAAAGATGACCATGGATAAACTGAAGGCTGCCATCAAACTGGATGAGGCCAATGCTGTTTATACACAGGTGGGTATTGAGCCTCTCTTTCAGGCGCCGGCATCTGCTCGAATCTTATTGATTGGGCAGGCACCTGGTCTTTTAGCCCAGGAAAAGGGACAACTCTTTCAAGACCGGAGTGGGGATCGCTTGCGGGACTGGCTGGGTGTGGATGAGGAAACGTTTTATGACTCGGGCCTTTTTGCAATCTTGCCCATGGATTTCTATTTCCCAGGTTCTGGAAAATCGGGTGATTTGCCACCTCGAAAGGGTTTTGCGCAAAAATGGCATCCCCAGTTGCTGGCCCAGATGCCGGCAATCGAGTTGACCATTTTGATTGGCCAGTATGCCCAAGCCCACTATCTAGGGGACCAGCGCAAAGAAAATCTAACTGCCACTGTTCGAGATGCTAAAGATTATTTGCCAACATACTTTCCCTTAGTACACCCCTCGCCTCGCAATCAAATCTGGTTAGCCAAGAATCCTTGGTTTCAAACGGAGACAGTACCGCTTTTAAAAGAGCACATTTCACATATTTTATCATACAAGAACTGACGAAAAGATGGAGCTTGTCTCCATCTTGTTTTTTTAGAAAGGAGAGAACGTGTTTCTCGCATTGAATGAAATCAAACAAGCCAAGCTTCGCTATGGCTTAATCATCAGCCTGATCTTACTGATCTCGTACTTGGTCTTTTTTCTAGTTGGATTGGCTAATGGTTTAGCCAATTTGAATCGAAGTGGTGTCGATTTTTGGAAAGCCGATACGGTTTTGCTGGCTGAAGATGCCTACCAAACCCTGACCTTGTCTAGTTTTGAAAGAGACTTGGTACAAGAAGTCGAGGCGGACAAGGCCAGTCCTTTGGCCCTCCAATCGGTTGTCAGCTGGGTTGTCGAAGACCCTGCGGATGAAGACAAGGTCAAGGCTACCATTTTTGCCATAGAAGAAGATAGCTTCTTATCACCGACCATTATTGAAGGGGAAGCTATTTCTGATGAGGGGCAGGTCGTCATTTCCGAACGCTTGGCCAAGGAAAATGAATTTGCCATTGGGGATGAGGTTGAAATTGCAAAAACAGATGTTACTTTGGAGATTGTGGGCCTTGCCAAAGAAGCTAGTTACAATGTTGCGCCCCTCATGTACACCAATTTTGAGACATTTTCTACATTGCAAGCCTCTTCAATTTCTCAAGGAGAAGACCGCATCAATGCCATCGTCGTTCAAGGAGCGCTAAAGGATTACCCGAGTGAGCAGTTAGAAGCCATCACAATAGCTGAATTTATCAATAAAATCCCTGGCTACTCTGCCCAAGTTTTAACCTTTGGCTTTATGATTGGCTTTTTAATCTTAATTGTTGCGATTGTCATCGGTATTTTTATGTATGTTTTAACCATGCAAAAAACACAGATTTTTGGTGTAATGAAGACGCAAGGGATTTCAACAACCTATATCGGACGTTCTGTCCTTATTCAAACATTACTTTTAGTCGCGACTGGTGTTGGATTGGGCTTATTAGCAACGGTTGCATCTGCCCTTGTTTTACCGAGCCAGGTTCCTTTTCAGATGAATTGGACTCTAAATGGTCTGGTAGTGGCGTCATTGCTGCTATTTTCAACCCTCGGCAGTCTCTTTTCGGTTGGGATTATTGCTAAAATTGATCCCCTTAAAAGTATTAGTTAGGAGAGAGTATGACAGCATTACAATTAAAACAAGTCACGAAAACCTTTTTCGATGGAAATCAGGAGATTGTGGCCTTGCATCCAACTGACTTTTCAATTGAAAAGGGAGAATTTGTAGCCGTTATTGGTCCATCTGGTTCTGGAAAAAGTACCTTTTTAACCATTGCAGGTGGTTTGCAGCAGCCAACAAGTGGTGACGTATTGGTTGGGCAGCATTCCTACAGCAATTTATCAGAAAAAGACCGAGCAGCCTTGCGCTTTAAACAGATCGGTTTTGTTTTACAAAGTTCTAATCTGATTCCATATCTAACTGTTGAGCAACAGTTGCAGTTAGTGGATAAGATTACGAAAAAGCCACAAATTGAATTAAAAGAACAACTCTTGGAAGAATTAAGCGTGAGTCATTTAGCTAAGAAATTACCAAAGGATATTTCAGGTGGTGAACGACAGCGTGTGGCGATTGCGCGGGCACTCTACCATGATCCTGATATCATTTTAGCTGACGAGCCAACAGCTAGTTTGGATACGAATCGGGCCTATGAGGTGGTAGAGCTTTTGGCTAAAGAAGCTAAAAAACGCCAAAAAGCGATTGTCATGGTGACCCATGATCTTCGTATGATTGAAAACTGTGACAAGGTTTATGAGATGAAAGATGGTGTTCTTTCTCAAAAAACTTTCTAAAGATTTGCAAGCAGTTTCAAAAATCAAAAAATTATGATAGAATAGACCTGTGAAAGCGTTATTTCAAGGAGGTCACCTATGTCAAAATTGGCAACGTTACAAAATGGATCCGATATTCGAGGGATTGCCATCGCAACCGATGAACTCGCAGTTACCCTAACCCCAGAAGCTGTTAAAAGCATTGCGGCAGGATTGATTGCTTGGCTTCGAAAAGAAAATGAAGAGGCTTATCAAGCAGGCAAGCTCAAAATTGGTGTCGGAAGAGACAGTCGCCTCAGTGGGCCTCAGTTGGCTCAAATCTTGATGGATGAATTGACCGCCCAAGGTGTTCAAGTGCTTGATTTTGGATTAGCAACAACTCCAGCCATGTTTATGGCGACCCAGTACGACGAATTTTCCTGTGATGCGGGCGTTATGATTACAGCCAGCCATTTGCCATACTACTTTAATGGGATTAAGATTTTTAGCAAAAAAGGCGGAGCAGAACACGAAGATATCGATTTTATTTTAGAAAACACGGACTACAATCACCATGACCGTGAGGGACAAATCGAAAAAGCCGATATTCTAACTCCGTATTCCAAAGACTTGGTTGAAAAAATCCAAAAGGGTAGTGGTGTTGCTACTGATCAACCCTTGTCTGGGATGAAGATTATTGTGGATGCAGGAAATGGTGCGGGTGGTTTCTTTGCAGACAAAGTATTGGCGGTCTTAGGAGCAGATACAGATGGTTCGCAATTCTTAGAGCCGGATGGGACCTTCCCAAATCACATTCCAAACCCAGACAATAAGGAAGCTATGGCCAGCATTCAGGAGGCTGTTTTAAACCATAAGGCAGATTTAGGAATTATCTTTGATACCGATGTGGACCGGGCGGCAGTGGTGACCAGTAAGGGAGAAATTCTCAACCGTAACAATTTGATTGCTGTTTTAAGCCAGATTGCCCTTAGCGAACACCCAGGTACTAGCATTGTCACCAACTCACCAACTTCTGACCACCTTAAGGACTTTATTGAAAACTTAGGTGGCAAACAAATTCGCTATATTTCGGGCTACCGAAATGTCATCAATCGGGCGATTGCTGCAAATGAAGCGGGGATCGATTGCCAATTGGCTATTGAAACAAGTGGTCACGCAGCCTTTAAGGAAAATTATTTCCTAGATGATGGGACCTATGCAGCAGCTAAAATTCTTATGCTCTTGCCAAAACTAGTGGAAAAAGGCCAAACGGTCGATGATTTAATTGCTGATTTGAAACAACCTCTTGAAACACAAGAAGTCCGTTTTAAATTGGAAACCGAAGATTACAAAACCTTAGGAAAACAAGTTATTTCTGACTTGGAAAATCATGCAGTAGCAGGTTGGACCGTCAATCCTGAAAACGAAGAAGGCATCCGCTTTGTCTTGTCAGAGCCATTTGGCCAAGGTTGGTTCTTGCTCCGCATGAGCCTTCATGAGCCTCTCTTGGTCTTACAAGTTGAAAACGACGAAAAAGGACACATTCCTGCGGTTTTAAAAGAAATTAGCAACTTCCTTGATGCCTATCCAGAGGTCAATCAAAGTAAGTTAAAAGAATTAGTCTAATGAAAAAAGCTGGTGTTAACCAGCTTTTTTCATTATGACAATAAATCAGTCACGGGTGTATAAAGTCTTCCCAAACCTTCAGCAACAGGGAGGCTAGTGATATGGCCTTTATGGGTTGTAACGCCTTGTAGAAGACCACTATCATCGGCAATGGCTTGTTGGAATCCTTTGTTGGCCAATTCCAAGACATAAGGAAGGGTAACATTGGTCAAGGCCAAAGTTGATGTTCTAGCAACAGCACCTGGGATATTGGCCACTGCATAGTGGAGTACACCATGTTTTTCATAGACAGGGTTCTCATGGGTCGTTACTTGATCGGCTGTTTCGATGACACCGCCTTGGTCAACGGCCACATCCACTATAACAGATCCAGGACGCATGGTCTTCACCATCTCTTCTGTCACGAGCTTCGGTGCCTTGGCACCTGGAATTAAGACAGCACCAACGACCAAATCGGCATCTTGCACAGCTTGGGCGATATTAAACGGGTTGGACATGAGGGTTTGGATTTGGTTACCAAAGATATCCTCTAAGTCAGCCAAGCGTTTGGCAGAAATATCTAAAATGGTTACTTTTGCTCCGAATCCTAGGGCAACGCGGGCCGCTTGTGTTCCCACAACACCACCTCCAATAATGACGATGTTTCCTTTTGGTACCCCTGGAACACCACCCAATAGGACACCAGAACCACCTTCTTGTTTGGTCAGGAAGTGAGCCCCGATTTGGACAGCCATACGACCAGCGACCTCACTCATTGGGATCAAAAGTGGCAATTGACCAAAGTTATTGGTCACTGTTTCATAGGCGATACTCGTTGTTTTGGCCGTTAGCATAGCGTCTGCTAATGCTGGGGCTGGAGCCATATGGAGATAGGTAAAGAGGAGTAAATCTTCCCGTAAATAGCCATATTCAGCTTCCAAGGGTTCTTTAACTTTTAAGACCATTTGAGCAGCCCAAGCTTTCTGAGCAGTTGCCACAATTTGTGCCCCTTGTTCTTGGTAATCTTTATCTGCAAAACCAGATCCTTCACCAGCCCTTGTTTCGATCTGGACAGTATGGCCAGCTTGGACTAGACTTGCTACACCGGCAGGTGTTAAAGCCACGCGGTTTTCGTGATTTTTAATTTCTTTTGGAACCCCAATAATCATAGATTCACCTCATTTTCTGTTTTTTTCTATTCTAAAGAAAAATACACCAAAATGCAAGCTGGGACAGAAATCACGATTTCCAAACACAAAGATATTGACAAACGAAGAGAATATGATACAATTACATAGTATGCTGGTTTAGCTCAGTAGGCAGAGCGCATCCATGGTAAGGATGAGGTCGCCGGTTCGATCCCGGCAACTAGCATTGAATAAAAAAACTCCATATAGTTTCTATATGGAGTTTTTTTGTCCGTTGCAATGGACAAAAAAATATTAAACTTTTTTAATGATAACTTTTGTAATTAAATCCTTGACAATATTTCTGGGTGCGACACCAACACCATCTTCCATAGCATTGGCGGTCCCACTAGCGATAGCATAACGAATAATACTTTCATCATCCATATTGTGTTTAAATGCATATATTGCACCAGCAACCGTTGAATCTCCAGATCCTGTCGGATTGACTAGATTAATTTTAGGAGCTGTGACATCGTATAATTGACCATTAAATTGGGCGACGGCCCCCTGTTCACCACATGAAACTAATGTATATGGAATGGGAGAAGGGTTTTCTATTAGATAATTGATAACCTCATTTTTGGTAGAAATATGTAAACCGGTTAGTTGACAAAATTCTTCCATATTTGGCTTGATGAAATCAGGGTAGTATTTTGATTCGTTTACGATTTTTCGTAATGCATGTTGGGAAAAATCAGCCAATATTTTTGTTTGAGAGTCTGTGTTATGTCTTAAAAATGCAATGAGTTCATTATAGAAATATTCATTAGATGAGCGTACAGATCCGTTTAACGAAATTATTTTAATATTTTTTTCTTTGACTGTGGTCAATATTGAGTTAAAAATTTCATGTTTCAATTGTTCATTTACTTCTGGGCCTGCTTCAACAATTTCGGTATGCATTCCATCATTGTGCATAATGGTGATAGAGTGTCGTGTATTTCCAGAACTCGGAATAAATAACTTCTCAAAAGGTTCCTTTATAAGATGTTGTTTGAAAAAGTCTCCAGATAAACCTCCTACAAGGGAAAGTGTTGTTGCGTTTTCACCAATACAAGAGAGTGCACGTGCGCAATTGATTCCTTTTCCGGCGGCCATAATTTTAGAATTATTAAAGCGATTATGAGCTCCCAGAGTGAATTTTTTTTCAAAATAAAGTAAATCAATTGATGGATTTAAAGTGACGATCAATACCATATTTTTTTCCTTTCAGATAATGGGGTTAATTGATAATATTTGTATATTGTTCATAATGTTTCTTTATAGAGGAATCTAATTTATTATCTGAGATGATAGCATCTACTTGGTTTAATTTACCGTATATATAAGAGTCGCTCTGCCCAAATTTTGAATGATCGGCTACTAAATAAACCATTTTGGATTGTTCGATAACAGTTGATTGTAAGCGGCCACTAAATGGAGAAAAAGTTGTTAAGTTTTCATCGATTAAACCATTTGTAGCTAAGAATGCATAGTCAATGGAAAAATCGCGAACGAGTCTTTCTGCGTGTTGGCCATGAAATTCTTCTGTTTTGGATACGAATTCGCCACCTGTTAACAAAACATTTTTAAATTGATTTTCAATGAGCCAATTAAATGTAAAGAGACTATTTGTGATGATATGTTTATGATCTTTCTGTAAATGTTTTGCTAGAGCAAGAATGGTTGTTCCTGCATCTAAATAGATAACACTATTAGGAGTGATTAAAGTAGCTGCTTTTTCTGCAATGTAATCTTTTTCTTTAGAAAAGAGATGTCGCTTCTCATCTGTTGTCTTTATTTTTACCATCAATTTACGAACTCCGCCGTGTTCTTTAATCACGGCGTTTTCTTTTTCTAATTCTGCAACATCTCTACGGACAGTCATTGTAGAAACATTAAGGGTATTAGCAAGTTCTTGATAGGAGACGACATCGAGCTGTTCAACCATTTTTAATATTTCTTTTTTTCTATTTGTCTTTAACAAAAGTTTTCTCCCTTCAACAGTATTGATATTATAATGATACCATAAACACAAACAAAATAAACATTAAAAACACCAACAAAAAATATCATTTTTAACAGTGAAAGCGTTGACAATTAACAAAAAAACATTTATAATCACATTATAACAAAAAATAACAAAAAACAACAAAATAAACAACATTTTTTAACAAAAGGAGTTGACCATGTATAAAACAATGTTACATTCGGATTTAATTCGTTTAAATTGCAACGCTCAAAATTATCAAGATTTATTTGAACAAATTGGAAAGGAGTTGTTGGAAAAAAACTATGTTTCAGAACAATATGTTGAATCATTGTTAAAAAGAGAAGAACGATTTCCGACAGGATTAAAGACAAAGTTTTTAAATATTGCTCTTCCACATACAGATCCAGAGGTAATCTTAGAACCATTTATCTTTGTTGTTAAAAATAGAAATCCTATAAGAATGTTGCAAATGGGTGATAATTCAGAAACAATATGTCAGCATTTTCTATTTCTAGGAATCAAAGATCCAAAAGGGCAAGTAGGGTTATTGTCTAAACTGATGGAAATGTTTTATCAAGAAGAATTTGTAAAAGAATTTGCAGCTATTGATACAGAATCTGAAATGTATCATGTACTCAATCAACAATTATAAAAAGCCAATAAATGAAAAGGAGAATAAAAATGGCAAGAAAATTAATCGTAGCATGTGGTAGTGGAGTTGCAACAAGTACAACTATTGCTGAAAAAATAAAATCTCGCTTTGAAGACGATCGCATTGATTATCCTGTAGAAGCAGTAGATTATAAATCAATTTTGAATGAGTTGCCTCAAGCGTCAATCTATGTATATATTGCTATGCCTGAACAAGAAGTACTAGATGAAGCAGCTCGTTTGGGTGTGGATGTTTATCCTGGAGTTCCCTTCTTGACAGGTATGGGGGCAGATGATGTCTACGAGCAAATTGTAGAGTCAACTAACAAATAAATTAATATTAAATTTCATTTCATTTTTTAAAGGAGATAAGATAATGGAAATCTTTCAAAATGTAATTCAATGGATTTTGGATTTAGGATCTGCAATTTTTGTACCATTAATTATATTGGTGCTAGGTTTATTAGTCGGAATGAACCTAAAAAAGGCTTTTATATCAGCTATTACACTGGGTGTTGCTTTTACAGGAATGGGCATGATTATTGGGTTCATGTCTAATGCAGTATCTCCTGCGTCAGAAGCATTGGCTTTAAATACAGGTATTTCTCTTCCTGCTCTTGATTTAGGATGGACAGGTGCAGCAAGTATTGTTTGGTCTTGGGGTTATGCATTTACATTCTTTGTTGTCCAAATTATTATTAATATCATCATGCTTAGTTTCAATTGGACGAAGACATTGAATGTTGACATGTGGAACGTCTGGGGTAAAGCTTTGACTGGTTACCTTGTCTATTATGTAAGTGGTCATCTATGGGCAGGTTTCTTAGTTGCAGCTCTTCAAGTAGTGTTGGAGTTGAAACTGGGGGACATGTTCCAGAAACATATTGAAGATTTGACTGGTATTCCATTGGTAACAGTAACTCACTGTATGAACTTATCTGCAGTATTCATGTTGCCTGTCAATAAATTGATGGATAAAATTCCATTCTTAAACAAAAAAGCAGACACTAATGCGTTACGTAAGAAATTAGGGATTTTCTCTGAAAATTCTGTAATGGGCTTTATTATTGGAGTTTTGTTAGGTTTCGCTGGTGCGTATTCTGTTTCTCAATCATTAAACTTAGGTATTCAAGTGGCAACTGCGATGGCACTATTCCCAATGGTAAGTAAATTGTTTATGCAAGCTCTTTCACCATTAGCAGATTCCATGAGTGAATTTATGAAAAAACGATTCAATGACCGTGAAGTCTTTATTGGAATGGACTGGCCACTTCTTGCTGGACGTTCTGAAGTATGGGTGACATTGATTTTGATGGTGCCATTCTTTATTGGTTATTCTTTGATTTTGCCTGGAAACACTGTTCTTCCTATCGCTGGTGTACTTAATTACTCTATTGCAGTTGGTGGTTTGCTCCTAACAGGTGGTAACCTGGCTCGTATGATGATTTTAGGTTTAATCTATCTTCCATTGTACTTATATAGTGCTACTTATTTTGCTCCAATCTTAACTGGGTTAGCAAATTCAACTGGCGCTGTTGATGTCGAAAAAGGAAAATTGATTACATGGTCAACATTAGAAGCTCCAGAATTGCGCATCCTGTTTGCTGAAACATTTAATGGTAATTTCTTAGCAATCGGAGGGGCGGTATTATTCTTATTATTGTTTGTGTGGCTATATAAAACAATGATTCATCAAGAAGTACCGTCAAAACGTTATGAAAACTAAAAAAACTCTATGGTTAACTCTACTGTTTCTTGCGTTGATATTATTCTTGTTAGGACTCAATACAGGTAATTACTTTTATAACTTATTAGCGATTATCTTTAGTTTTATTGTATATCAAAAAGGTTATCAAGATTTATTTAAAGAATACGATGATCAACAAAAGGAAAAAAGAGAGACAGCTGAGAAAATATATAATGCCTTACGTGAAGGAAAGAAAAAAGGTGACAATAAATGACTAGTGGAAAAATTTTATTTGAACAAGAAAGACGAGCTATGGCAGAAGCTATTGAGTTAACTTTCTATAGAAAGAATACCAATACAGCAGGTGGGAATTTCTCATTTAAGACAACAGATGCTTCTGGGAAAGAATATATTATTATGACTCCATCTATGATGTCAGAAACATATCATGGTAAGGTAAGTGCTGCTCAGGTATTGGTTTTAGATCTTGAAACACAAGAAGTTGTTGCTGGAGAAGGCAAACCAACACGTGAAATTAATTTACACTTTGCATGTTATGAGACAAATCCTGATATCAAGTGTGTCTTTCATGCCCATGCACCTAACGCAATGTTTTGGGCTACGAGTCATTTAGATATGCCAAATTTATCAGAAGCGACTCAAAAAGTGGAGTATATTAAGGTCTTAGATTTTGCACCAAATACAACGCCTGAGTTAGCAGAGATTGTCCGTCAAGAATTGCTGTCATCTGGTAATAAACTTCCGAAAGAATATTTATTAGATAGCCATGGAATTCTAGTTTTAACTCCTGGTGCTGACGGTGAGGAAGCATTGAATAAAGCATTACAAATCATTGATACAGTTGAATGGAATGCTGAAATTGCTTACAAACAAACAATTTTCCAAAAATTAGGCATTTTAGATGGTTATTATTCTAAAGGTCAAAAGATTGGTGATATTGATGATTTAATCAATCATCGTCCTATTTGGAATCAAGAGAAAAAAGACGAAGGTTTTGAATAAAGCTGATTGATGGGGATAGGGAAACTATCCTCTCTTTTTGGAGGAAATAATAATGAAAACCAGTTTTGAAAACTCTCCTATTATGGCTGAGTTATGTGAATTAACATACGATATGTGGAATAAGGGATGGGATGAATACAATGGAGGAAATGTGAGTTGTATTTTGACAGCAAGTGATTTAGAATATTTAAATCTAGATTCCTGTATTAAAAATGTGATTGTAGAAAACATACCTAACAATATGATAGGGAAATATGTATTAATAACAGCTTCTGGAAGTCACTTTAGAACTCTCAAAAATCATACTAGTAGAGATACAGGGGTTATTTTTGTAACGCAAGATGGTTATAATGTAATATGGGGGTTTGAAGGTAATAAACGTCCAACAAGTGAATTTTATATGCATCTTTTGGCCCATTCACAAAGATTAGAAATTGATCCGGATCATAGAGTAGTTGTACATAATCATGCTCCGAATGCAACCGCATTTTCATTGGTTTCTAAGCATGATGATAAATCGTATACGTTACCTTTATGGAGAGTCCTAACGGAAAGCATAGTTGTTTTTCCAGATGGTGTTGGTATCTTACCATGGGAATTACCTGGTACTTTAGAAATTGCTCTTAATTCAATTGAAAAGTTAAAAGAATGCCGAATTGTGGTTTGGGCTTTTCATGGGATTCTTGCAACTGGAAAAGATTTTCAGGATTGCTTTGGTCTGATTGAAACTGTTGATAAAGCTGCCCAAATTCATTTACAAACTATGAATATAAAAAATTATGAAGGTTTAAGCGACCAAGATTTGTATGCTGTATGTCAAGTTTTGAAAGTAAACCCTCGTAAGGGATTCTTGGATATATAAAGAAATAAGTAAAAAAAATCACAAACTTTTCTTGACATTGCCCATTATTCTGTTAGAATGAATAGGTATAAGAACGAATTTAGAAAGAAAGGAGTAGCATCATGAACAAGACACAAGAGTTCAATTCATTGTATTTTCCATTACTCCTTTGGCAGACCGTTTCCTAATTAGGAATCTGTTTCTTTTTGTGGACTTGAGGGTCTCAGATGGAGTAATTCTATCTGGGCCTTTTTGTGTTTAAAAAAGGGGAAATAGGGTAATTGATGTGTCAATAAAGGAGAGAGAAAATGATAGGAATTGTAATTGAATACGTTAAAAAACACAAATGGGTGTATCTACTGGTGGCTCTTGCCTTGGTTGTTTACGATGCAACCTTGGTCATCCCAACCAAGGTTGTCCAAGGTTTGGTAGATGCCATGGCGACACAGTCACTGACAGAGAAGACCCTGTGGACCAATATTCTTGTATTGGTAGTGGCGACTGTCTTAAACTATGTGACGGCTTATATCTGGCACCTCAAATTGTTCCAGCAATCCACTCAGTTTAAATTTGATATGCAAGAACGTGCCTTTCACAAGTTGGTCACCATGCGAACGGCCTTTTATGAAAAATTTCGCTCAGGGGATATGATGACCCGTTTTTCAACTGACGTGGAAACCATGGAGCAAATGGTTGGCTATGGTCTCATGATTGTTCTGTATGCGGGTGGTATGATTGCCTTTGTCATCCCCGTTATGTTTTTGATTTCATGGGAGATCAGTCTCTTGGGAATGCTGCCGATTGCGGTGATGACCTATGGGACCTACAAGATTTCACAACCTTTAGAAGAAAAAATTGATGAGGCGCGGGAGTCTGTCTCGGATTTGAGCAATGAAGTCCTTGAGACTATCGAAGGGATTCGGGTAACCAGGGCATACAGCCAAAAACAGCACCAAGAAGCAAAATTTCAGGGAAAAACCTTGGACTTGGCTAAAAAATGGAATAAAATTGGTAACTACCGGGCCCTCTATATGCCACTATACAGTGTCATGTTGGGGTTGAGCACAATCACCATTATTGGATCGGGTGTCTATTTTATGCAAAAAGGGCAGATTAGTTTGGGGCAGGTGGTGGCTCTCCAGCTCTATGTTGTGTCCTTGATTGAGCCCTTCTCTATGTTATCTGACTTTATTTTGGTTTACCAAGCTGGAAAAAACTCTTTTGGTAAACTGCAAGAATTGATTGAAGCTGGGGACGATATGGAAGAAGATGGTGATCTTGAGGCTGGATCCTTGTTGGATTTGGAATTGACGGATTATAGCTTCACCTACCCAGCGGCTCAAAAGCCTAGTTTGTCAGGAATCGGTTTGCAGTTAAAAGCAGGGCAGACATTGGGGATTGTTGGCAAGACGGGATCTGGAAAAACAACCCTTGTCCGCCAATTGATTCGCCAGTACCCAACTGGTTCTGGGGAGTTTCGTTTGAATGGGCAACCTATCAGTGGCTTTTCTAGAAAAACAGTAGAAGACTTGATTGGGTACGTTCCGCAAGAACACATTTTGTTTTCCCGCTCGGTACAAGAGAATATTGCCATGGGCGGTGATCAGGCTTCTGATGAGGCCATTTTAGAGGCCATCGGGACAGCTGCCTTCACAGATGACATCAACCGAATGTCGGATGGCTTATCCACCATGATTGGCGAAAGAGGAGTGTCCATTTCAGGTGGTCAAAAACAACGGATTTCGATTGCCCGGGCCTTTTTGAAAAATCCAGACCTGTTGATACTCGATGACTCGCTCTCAGCAGTGGATGCACGAACTGAGCAGGCCATCATTTCCAATATCCAAGAAGAACGGGCTGGAAAAACAACGATTATCGTCAGCCATCGCCTATCTGCTGTGCAACACGCGGATTGGGTCATTGTGCTGGATGAAGGCCGTATTATTGAAGAAGGAACACCGGAAAACCTATTAGCCAACAAAGGTTGGTACTATGAACAATACCAACGCCAACAAGCACAAGGAGAGGAGGAATAGCAGATGAAAACCATGATACAATTGATCAAAGAAATCCGTCATGCTTGGACCTTCTTTGTGGCAGGCTTACTTCTTTTGCTACTGGCGACTGCAGGTGCCCAATTGGCTCCGCTTGTCTTGCAGGGAATCATTGATAACCAGCTGACAGCTGTCTCAAAAGGGATGCCCTTTGACCAATTAGTTTTTTTGAAAGAATTGGGACTCTACATTGGTTTACTGGCCTTAGCTGGTAGCTTTCGATATGGCTCTTTTCGTGTCTTGATTGCTTGTTCCAATCGGGTTACCCAGACCCTAAGAAACCGGGCTTATCAGGTCATGCAACGGTTACCGATTTCTTATTTTGACGACAAGCCAGCTGGAAAAATTGCGACCCGAATCGTCAACGATTCAGAGACGCTTCGCAATCAGTTTTACAATACCCTCTTATCCCAAGTCTTTATCACCTTGGTGCAGGTTATCTTTATCTATGCCATTTTGATGAGTTTGGACTTGGTTGTTGGGGCAAGTTTACTTGTGTTGGTACCAATTTTCTTTGGGCTCCAAATCATCTACAAACGCTTGACGGATCAACCCATGAAGGATTATTACGATGCCAGAAGCGAGGTCAATACCCAGGTCAATGAAACCATGAATGGTTCCACCATTATCCAGCTCTTTCATCAGGAAGAAGCCGTTCTCAAACAATTTTATCAAGTTGCTCACAAAATGATGGCAGCAGATAAGCGGATTGTATTGGTGGATTCCGCCGCTTCATGGACCTTGACCGAACTATTGAAATACCTGGTTATCTCAGGGATTTTGACCGTGATTGGCTACCAATTTTTAGGGCAAGAAGCTGGGATTACTGCTGGACGCTTGTTCTTGTATATTAACTATGTGACGACCCTGTTTGATTTGCTGGGCATGTTGGTGCGTCAATTGCCCAATATCCAACGCTCTTTGACCACTGGAAAACGGTTGATGGAGCTCTTGACAGAAATGCCTGAGGACGACAGCGAAGCGGTTTTACAGGTCACAGATGGAGTTGTTGATTTTTCACAGGTGCGTTTTTCCTATGATGGCAAGCAAGATGTTCTAAAAGACATTTCCTTTCATGCTGATAAGGGAGAAACCATTGCCTTGGTTGGACATACCGGGTCTGGAAAATCTTCCATTATGAACCTGCTTTTCCGATTTTATGATCCACAAGAAGGGACCATTTCCATTGATGGTCAAAACATTCGCCACTTTTCTCGGGAGAGTGTCCGGGCCCAGATGGGGATTGTCTTACAGGATCCCTATCTCTTTACGGGAACCATTGCGACCAATGTGACCATGGACAACGCTGCGTTTTCTGATGAGGATATCAAAGAAGCCCTTTACAAGGTTGGCGCAAAGGATATGCTAGACCGTTTGGATAAGGGGATTCACGAGCCAGTTGTGGAGAAAGGAGCTGCCTTCTCAAGTGGCGAACGGCAACTGATTGCCTTTGCCCGAACCTTGATTGCCAATCCTAAAATTTTGATTTTGGACGAGGCGACCTCCCACATTGATACGGAGACAGAAGAAATCATTCAAAATGCCATGGAAGTGGTGAAAGAAGGGCGTACCAGCTTTATCATCGCCCACCGCCTATCGACCATTCAAAACGCAGACCAAATCCTCGTCTTGGACGCAGGTCGCATTGTGGAGCGAGGCAATCACGCCAGCCTCATGGCTCTAGATGGTCACTATGCACAAATGCACAAAATCCAGCAGAAAGTGTAGGAGGACTCCTGATAGTTATCAGGAGTTTTTTACTTGCACTTGTGTTAGGCTAGTAGCTGAGGTAAATCGAATTTTATGCTACAATAGGGTCATGAAAGCACTAATTTTTGATGTGGATGATACACTCTATGATCAGGTATTGCCATTTGAGCGGGCCATTAAAGATCTTGTTACTCTAAGAGACGAGGACCTTGTTCCTCTATACAAACAGTTTCGCCATTATTCAGATTTATCCTTTGAGGACTCTGTCTCGGGGAAGCTCAGCATGAGGGATATGCACCTCTACCGTATGAAAACAGCTCTGGCTGACTTTGGCTATACAGTTTCAGACGAAGAGGCCTTATCCATTCAAGACCAATATGCAAGCTACCAAGAACAACTAGTTTTGGTAGATGGAGCCAAAGCGGTCTTTGACTGGTGCCAGCAAGCTGGTATTGACTTGGGGATTATTACCAATGGACCTCACCTGCACCAGTTAAATAAGGTCAAATCCTTGCAGGTGGAAGAATGGATAGCGTCGGACAAGATTATTATCTCAGGAGAGGTCGGCATGACCAAGCCAAATCCAGCCATTTTCCAACTCTTGGAAGAACGTCTAGGGATGGCATCAGAAGAGATTTGCTATGTCGGTGATTCCTTTGAAAATGACATTGTTGGTGCAAAAGGTGCAGGTTGGCAGGCTGTTTGGCTCAACCATCGACACCGTCAACCGAGTGAGCCAGGTATTGTTGCGGACGCTGTTTTGGACAACATGAACCAACTGCTTAGCTGGCTAAAAGAAAAGGTGTAGGGGTAAGTTCGGTATTTCTGCTTCTTTGTGATATAATAGAAGTGAAAATTTGGACAGAAAGAAAAGTAGTAGGATACGAGACAATCCCTCTAACTACTGTATTGGAAGAGAGCCATGTATGTAGAAATGATAGACGAAACTGGTCTGGTTTCAGAAGACATCAAGCAACAGACCCTAGAACTCTTGCAATTTGCCTCAGAAAAATTAGGCAAGCAAAACAAGGAGATGGCTGTGACCTATGTTTCCAACGAGCGTAGCCATGAACTCAATTTAGAATACCGTGACACTGACCGTCCGACAGACGTTATCAGTTTGGAATACAAACCCGAAATGCCTCTCCAGTTTGAGGAAGAGGATTTAGAGGACAATCCAGAGTTAGCCGAAATGATGGAAGAGTTCGACAGCTACATTGGTGAGCTTTTTATTTCGATTGATAAGGCCAAGGAACAAGCAGCAGACTATGGCCATTCCTTTGAGAGAGAAATGGGATTCTTAGCGGTACACGGCTTCTTGCATATCAATGGCTATGACCATTATACGCCAGAAGAAGAAGCGGAAATGTTTGGACTACAGGAAGAGATATTGACAGCTTATGGACTCACACGACACTAATTCAAAACGGAAATGGAAAAACCGTGACTTGGTAGCCAGTATGGAATTTGCCATCACGGGCTTGTTCACTGCTTTTAAAGAAGAGCGAAACATGAAAAAACACGCAGTTTCAGCCATTTTAGTTGTCTTAATGGGGCTGATTTTTCGTGTGTCTGCGACAGAGTGGCTCTTTCTACTCCTAGCAGTTTCCTTGGTCATTGCCTTTGAAATCGTCAATTCGGCTATTGAAAGTGTGGTCGATTTAGCCAGTGGTTACCATTTTTCCATATTGGCTAAAAATGCCAAAGACATGGCAGCAGGTGCAGTGCTTTTTGTTTCAGGTTATGCAGTTGCAACAGGGGCCATTATTTTCTTACCAAAAATTTGGAAACTCTTTTTTCCATAAATGAATCAATGAAAGGAATAGCTTGACAAGACCAGAAATGGAAAACTTCCATTTTCTGTGGTATCAAGCCAATAAAATCTATGTTTAAATCAGGCTTCGTAGCCATTTTAGGTCGACCAAATGTCGGCAAGTCTACTTTTTTGAATTATGTGATGGGGCAAAAAATCGCCATCATGAGTGATAAGGCGCAAACCACCCGTAATAAAATCATGGGGATTTACACGACGGAAACCGAGCAAATTGTCTTCATCGACACTCCTGGTATCCACAAACCCAAGACAGCTCTTGGAGATTTCATGGTTGAATCTGCCTATTCAACCCTTCGCGAGGTAGACACGGTCCTCTTTATGGTGCCGGCAGATGAAGCCCGTGGAAAAGGGGATGACATGATCATTGAGCGATTAAAAAAAGCCAATGTTCCTGTTATTCTCGTCATCAATAAGATTGATAAGGTTCACCCAGACCAACTCCTGGAGCAGATTGATGATTTCCGTAACCAGATGGATTTCAAGGAGATTGTTCCAATTTCTGCTACACAAGGAAACAATGTCAATCGCCTAATGGAGATTCTGAAAGAGAATCTAGAAGAAGGTTTTCAGTACTTCCCAGCTGATCAAATCACAGATCACCCTGAGCGGTTCTTGGTCTCTGAAATGATTCGTGAGAAGGTGCTTCATTTGACCAAGCAAGAAGTACCCCATTCCATCGCCGTTATGATTGATGAGATGAAACGGGATGAGGAGACAGACAAGGTCCGGATTCGGGCCACCATTATGGTCGAGCGTGACAGCCAAAAAGGGATTGTCATCGGCAAACAAGGTGCCATGTTGAAAAAAATTGGCTCCATGGCTCGTCGCGATATTGAACTAATGCTGGGTGACAAGGTCTATTTGGAGACCTGGGTTAAGGTCAAGAAAAATTGGCGAGACAAGAAATTGGATTTAGCTGATTTTGGCTACAATAAAAAGGAATATTAATTGGAGAAAAGAGAGTAAAAAGCACTCTCTTTTTTTTTGAAAACGGTTGACAATTGATTGAAAAATGTGGTATATTGAGAAAGGTAAACGTTTAAGTAAAGGAGGAGAATATGGTTGCAACAATAAAGGATATCGCACGCGAAACGGGCGTATCGACGGCAACGGTTTCCCGTGTCTTAAACAATCTAGGTGGTTACAGCAGTGCTGTCGAAGAAAAAGTTTTATCTGTAGCCAAGGCCCTTCACTACCATAAAAATGAAAATGCCAGAAGTTTGGTCCAAAAAAACTCCAAAACGATTGGGATTATACTGCCACATGTGACAACCTCTTTCTATGAAAAGATTGTCAAGGGGATTGAGGACCAAGCCTACCAAAACAACTACAGTGTTATCATCACCCATGCGGGTATCGATGGCGATCGGGCTCTGGAAAGTATCCAGCTCATGGCAGAACGTCGAGTAGATGGAGTGATTATCTTTTCAATGCCGATAGAAAAGGAGAATGCGCAAAACTTATTGCAATTAGGGATTCCAGTTCTCTTGATTGCTACAGAAGCTCCTGAATCCGGTTTACCCCATTTGAAGGTCGATGATTATGCGGCCTCCTATGCAGCAGTTGATTACCTCATTTCAGAAGGCCATACTCGCATTGCCTATATTGGGGCTAGTCCCATTGACCGCATTGCTGGCCAACCGCGGATAAAAGGCTATCGAGACGCTCTTCATAACCACGCCTTGGTCGAAGAAGTCGGTGATTTTCAAGCAGGGGACTTCAGTTTTGAATCAGGTCAACAGGCTATGGAGGAATTGTTAACCATCCAGTCTAATGTGACAGCCATTGCCTGTGCCAGTGACGAGGTTGCCATGGGTGCTTTATCGGTTTGTTACAAACACCACATTCGGATTCCGGAAGATTTGTCTATTATGGGTTACGATGATTCCGGCATTGCCAGTATGGCGACACCCCCATTGACGACAGTAGCCCAACCCTTTTATGAAATGGGGCAAGAAGGTTGTCAGGCGATTATTGAATCCATCGAATCAGATAAGGTTATGGTATCCCGCTTGATTCCTTTTGAAATTATTAAAAGGGAATCCATTAAGAAAAAAGAAAAATAAATTTTTTTAAGGGTTACGTAAACGTTTAACTAAATGAGAAACTATTTTGAAGTGATTTAAAAGAGATCATTTTGAAACTAATATTTTGAATACAAAAAGGAGATAAAACATGCAAAAACATTGGTGGCACAAAGCGACGATTTACCAGATTTATCCAAAATCCTACATGGATAGTAATGGAGATGGGATTGGTGATTTAAAAGGGATTACCAGCAAACTGGATTATCTGGAGAAACTGGGGATCACAGCTATCTGGCTGTCTCCTGTATACCAGTCTCCGATGGACGACAACGGCTATGATATTTCAGATTACGAAGATATTGCGGACATCTTTGGTAACATGGCAGACATGGAAGAATTACTCAACGAGGCCAATGCGCGTGGTATCAAGATTGTCATGGACTTGGTTGTCAACCATACTTCTGATGAGCATGCCTGGTTTGTAGAAGCCCGGGATGTGCCCAATAGTCCAAAACGTGATTATTATATCTGGCGGGACCAACCCAATAACTTGACCTCTGCCTTTAGTGGCTCTGCCTGGGAATACGATGAGGCTTCTGGTCAGTATTACCTCCATCTCTTTAGTAAAAAACAACCCGATTTGAACTGGGAAAATGAAGAAGTGCGTCAAAAAGTCTACGACATGATGAATTTCTGGATTGACAAGGGAATCGGTGGTTTCCGTATGGACGTTATTGATTTGATTGGGAAATTGCCGGATCAAGAAATCACAGGTAACGGTCCAAAACTGCATGATTATTTGAAGGAAATGAATCAAGCGACCTTTGGCAATCACGATTTGTTAACAGTTGGGGAAACATGGGGAGCGACACCGGATATTGCCAAGCAATACTCCAATCCTGACAACCAAGAATTGTCCATGGTCTTCCAATTTGAACACATTGGCTTGCAACACAAACCCGATGCTCCAAAATGGGAATTTGAGGAAGAATTGGACGTTCCAAAACTCAAAGAGATCTTTGCGAAATGGCAGACGGAATTGGGATTGGGTCAAGGCTGGAATTCGCTTTTCTGGGACAACCACGATTTGCCAAGAGCCCTCTCCAACTGGGGCGATAGCGGGGAATACCGTGTCAAATCAGCCAAAGCTCTAGCCATTGTACTTCATTTGATGCGGGGAACACCCTATATCTATCAAGGTGATGAGATTGGCATGATCAATTACCCATTCAAGGACTTGTCCGATGTACAGGATATTGAATCCCTTAACTACGCCAAGGAAGCCCTTGAGAACGGCAAAACCATGGCAGCAGTCATGGACAGCATTCGAATGATTGGCCGAGACAATGCCAGAACACCGATGCAGTGGGATGCGACCGAGCACGGTGGCTTTACAACAGGAACACCGTGGCTGCAAAGCAATCCAAGTTACAAGACCATTAACGTAGAGGCGGCTCTGGCTGATCCGGATTCCATCTTTTATACCTACCAAAAACTAGTGGCCCTTCGTAAAGAGCAGGATTGGTTGGTAGATGCAGACTTTGAACTGGTGGATACAGCAGATAAGGTGGTAGCCTATAAACGCATAGCACCAGATGCAACCTACTTAGTAGTCATGAACTTCTCCGTTCAGGTCCAAGAATTCGATGTGGTTGTTGCTGCGGCTGAAACAGTGATTAGCAATACAGATGAGGCAAAAGCAATAACTGACAAGAAGTTGCAACCATGGGATGCCTTTTGTGTGAAACTGAAGAATTAAGTTGAAGGCTATTAACAGCCCAGTTACTCCTTCGTGGCCAATTGGGTTTTTCGATTTTAAGTCCCTGCCTATCTTTAAATATGATATAATAATTCTAAGTGAAGGAGTTATGATGACTGAAGATTATATTTCTTACATCCGTTCAAAGGTCGGGCATGACAAGATTTTGCTCAATTTTGCAGGCGGTGTCTTAGCAGATCGAGATGGCAAGCTATTACTTCAAAGACGCAGTGATAAAGGTTCCTGGGGACTTCCGGGAGGTGCCATGGAGCTCGGTGAGAGTTCGGTTTACGCCTGTGAACGGGAATTTTACGAAGAGACAGGTATTCGCGTCAAGGCTAAGCGTCTGCTCAATGTTTACACCAAGGACGTGTCCTCGTATCCCAATGGCGATGTGGCTCAGACGGTTGTTATTCTCTACGAAGTTGAAGCGACTGAAGCCTATGACATTGTAGGTTTTCACAATGCTGAAACGCTAGAAGTACGGTTTTTCTCCCAAGAAGAGATTGTTCACTTGGAACCAGTTTTTGACAAGCATCGGCTCATGATTTCAGAGTATTTTGCGGATAGCTATGCCTTGGGAAATTAAGTTGTTATTATTTTTTTAAGGAGGTCTTTATGATCCTTTTAAGTAATGAGCGTTTGCGGGTTGAGATTGCAGAGCCTGGTGAGCGCCCAAATGATACCTTACGTTTTGATCGCGCAGGCTTCATTTCTGATGTGACGCTAGATGGGGATACCCATTTTGGGGCCAATGAACCCATGAACCTGCGGCATTTGTAGTCGGGTGGCAGGGGCCTGTGTTGTGAGTTTAGCGGCGATTTTGCTACTGGTGTCGCTGTGGGGGAATATTTTCCCAAACTGGGTGTTGGGCTCATTAAGCAGGACGCAGAGCTGGGTTACCAATTTGCCTACAAATACCAAGAAGTCACCCCATACCCCGTCACCTATGAAGCGACAGCCACGAGTGTGACCTTTCAGACAGCAGCGGTTCCCTGTCAAGGGATTGCGGCAGAAAGCACCAAGACGATTCGCATCGAGGACAACACACTGATTCTTGAGGCGAGCTTGACCAATGTGGGGGATAAGACCATCACGACAGAAGAATATTGCCACAATTTCCTTAGTATTGATGGTATGGCCATTTCACCGGACTACCGCTTGGAATTGTCAGATATGCCTGATCTTGGTTATGAAGGCCTTGAAGGCTTTGGTGGTTATGACCACAATAACTTTGTGGCAGACGGTAAGGCCATTGCCTTTAACAAGGTAGGATTTTTTCTATATTGGATATAGTGATTCAAATCTCTATTCCATTGGGAACAGTTATCTATGGTATTTTATTTGATTATTTCTCTTTTGTTTCAACATTCTTAATTTCGGGAGTGTTAATAATTATTTTTGTAATAATGATTCAAAAGACCATTTTAAGAGACGAACAATTGAAATGAGGGGATGAAGGTAATGAAAACTATTTTACAAGTCAACAATCTAACCGTCCAAAATGAAAAAGGAATTTTGTTTGAGGTTCCTGATTTTAAAATTACAGAAGGAGAAAAAATTGGTTTTATTGGTGAGAATGGAATAGGTAAGACGACATTTTTTTCTCAGTTATTCACTCAAGAGTGCTCTAATATAAAAATAGCGACATCAATTGGATATTTAGAACAATTATTGGATTTTAATAATTTAAGTGGCGGACAACAGGAGAGATTACAGTTGGAAAATATCCTATTTTCTGATGATGAATTAATTCTTCTTGATGAACCTACAACCAATCTTGATGCAGAGAATATTGAATGGTTAACTAATATGGTTAGCTTTATAAATAAAACAGTTCTGATGATTTCACATGATAGAGAGTTTCTTGATCGAACAGCTGACCGAATAATTTTTGTGGAAAATGGAAAATTGCAGAATTTTTATGGAACTTATTCAGAGTTTCAAATTTGGGAAGAACATAAAATAGAAAAGCAGCTAGCTCAATATAAACAGGATATCAAAAAGAAAAAACAACTTGAGAAAGCTTTGAGGGAAAAGAAAGAGAAAGCAGATAAATTATTAAAGAAAAAGAAAAGCGTGTCACAATCCGAATGGAAGATGCGATCGTATGTTGGTGACTATGAAGGTAAGGCTAAATCGCTAGCAAAAAGTGCTAAGAGTATGGAGAGTCGCTTATTAAGGGAAGATGTTACCACTCAGCCACAAAGACGTAAGCAATTGACAATTAGGGTCCCTGAAACGTTATCAATGAAGAAGGGAAAATCGCTAATTAGAATAGGGGACAGTAGTTACAAGAATTCTAATAATATTGCTTTAAAGATAAAAAACTTTAGTGTCAAGGCAGGGGATAAAATTTCTTTAGAGGGAAAAAATGGAGCAGGTAAAACTCAATTTCTTGAACTACTCTGTTCAATTAAAGACTTTATCTCTAGGGAGGATTACATATGTGATAATCTATCTATCGGATATTTTAAACAATCTTTAAACCTATTTGATGAGGAAGCCGAGTTGCTAAAAACATTATTACAGGAGTCCGAACAAGATAATCAAATTGTATTCGATACATTAGCTAGTTTAGGTTTTAGAAATGATGAAATGAAACGAACATATGGCCATCTAAGCGGTGGTCAGAAAGTCAAGTCGAACTTAGCTAAAATATTATTAGGAAATTATAATCTTTTACTCCTTGATGAGCCTAATAACTACTTAGATATTGTAGCTACGGTAGCCTTGGAGAATTTTTTGAAGCGTTATGATGGAACATTTATTCTAGTTACACATGATAAGAGGCTTAGAGAGTCAGTGTGTGACAAACAAATTACAGTCGATTCATTGGAGATATGTTCTCAGTGAGAAAGTTGAAAAATATTGGTAACTTGCATACGGAGTTAGATAAAACCAGTTAAGAATACTCAATTCTGGATTGAAGAAAAAGTCTATTTTAGATTACTTTCTTCAATCTTTTTTAATTCACAGAGCATATTCAAAACATTGTTATACTGTCGTTTTAAATGGTTTAGTTATATATAGTAGAAAACTATAAATTCGTGATTCTTCTTTCCCTTTTGACAGACGTCTACTTTTATTCCTAGCATTTTGAATAGCTATCCTTCTCTACCAGAATCAGAGTGGGAGCGAATTGAGAATAATCACGAAGCGATTATTTCGGCAGAACTATTTGAACAAGTTGCTCGATTAAAAACTAAGAAGGTTATTCAGAAAAAACACTCTCAGCCTCCTAAAATTCCTAGTATTTTGACAGGCCTGATTCGTTGCGACCATTGTGACCATTGTGACCATTCTTTAATTGGACATTACAATCATCAAGGTTACCAATATTTTTCCTGTCGCTATTGTAAAGGACAAGGAGAAAAAATGAAGTCCTGCCGAGTAGATAGGATTGAACAATCAATCAAGGAGAAGCTTGGACAAGAAGTGGTTAATCCCCGTCAAATTGCTTCTAAGACTAGATTGCTTAGAGAAATTGAACGGTTGAAGAAACAAAAACTATCCTGTTACCAAGATTACAAGGATAACCTGGTGACCAGGAAAGAATACATTACAAAGAAAATGGACATCGACGAATCTGTTAATAATTTAGAAGAACAGCTGAACGAAGCTAATAAAGTTCAGTTGTTGACTAAGGATAAGTTAACCAAAGAAATTGTTTGCACTCACATTGAAAAAGTAGTCGTTGACTGCCTCGGATTTTTTACAGTTATCTATAGATAGTTGAAGAGGAGACTTGAATCGTATCAAGTCTCTTTCTTGATAGGTTGTTTTGTGATATAATTAGTCAGAAATCAAGTAAATAAATAGTGTCCTATCAACCGAAGGACATTCAGCCAAGGGCACCTTTACTTGGACACTCCTTCACAAGGGGGCTAAGGCAAGTGTGACGGGCGTAGACACTGTCGAGCCAACTAGCCTGCTCTTATGGGCGACGGATCATATTGTCAGTCCTGAAATCATTCAAACCATTACGATAGCCCCTGGCGAAACCCACTCTTGGCGTCGCCAGTGGACCTTTGAAGCAGAGCCACGGTGGTAAGGGGAATGATAAGGAACTTTTGAAAGTCATCATTTGATGGCTTTTTTTGGTATAATAGAGAATATGAAAAAAGCGAGCCCCCGATAGGTATGTATCCCTAGGAATGTCATAGAATAGAAGGTAAAGAGGAGAACTTATGTCCCGCGATTCACAAGTGATTTTAACCAATATGTGTCTAGTCGAAAATGACCAAGGCCAATTTGTCATGCAGATCAGAAGCCCAGAGCGTTACGCTTGGGATGGGGCTGCTTTGCCTGGCGGACACGTCGAGGAAAAGGAAAGCCTTCACGCCTCGGTGGTGCGAGAAATCTTTGAGGAGACAGGCTTGACCATATCCAACCCCAAGTTAGTCGGCGTCAAGCATTTTCATACCCGTGGAGACGGCATTCGCTACCTGGTCTTTCTCTATCGGACTGCTGAGTTTACAGGGGAGATTCAGTCGTCTGAAGAAGGAGAAATCGTCTGGGTCAGCCAAGAAGACATTGCATCTGGTAAGGTAGAGCTAGCGGATTCGATGGGGGATATCTTAGACTTTTACTTTAAGGAAGAGGCTTCAGAGCTCTTCTATGTACGTGATGAAAATGACATCTTGCAACGGATTTTTTTCTAGGAGAGAGCATGAAGCAAGAGCAGATAGTGCTAGTCAGAGAACAGGATATTGAAATCTGGGCTGAATTAGCCGCTACAATCTGGCAGACTAGTTCGTCAGAATTGATAGAGCAGTTTCATTCTGGGGAATTTCTATATGAGTTTCTCTATTGGGAAAAGGATAGAGCAGTCGCCTTTATCAGTCTGTCTATCAGGCAGGACTACGTCGAGGGAGCGACTCAAAAACCTGTAGCTTATTTGGAAGGTATCGGTGTTTTAGAAGTTAGTCAAAGGCGAGGAATCGCTGGGGAATTAGTCGAATTTGCTCGGAAATGGACCAAGGAGCAAGGCTTGACACAACTCGCCTCTAATTGTGATGTCTCAAACACCATTAGTCAAGAGGTCCATCAGGCCTTGGGGTTTCAAGAAGTGAGCCGGACGGTGAACTATATTTTAGATTGTTGAATGATTAAAAAGAAAGGAATCCTATGCCAGAATTACCAGAAGTAGAAACCGTTCGACGCGGTTTGGAGCGTCTTGTAGTTGGAAAGAAAATCGTGGCAGCAGAGGTGCGCGTGCCCCGCATGGTGTCGCCTGAGCCCGAAGCTTTTGTATTGACAGTAGCTGGCCAAACCATTCAAGCCATCAGACGGCGGGGCAAGTACCTGATTTTTGAGCTGGACGAGTGCCTCATGATTTCCCACTTACGGATGGAAGGCAAGTACTTGCTGTTTGAGGATATGGTCCCAGACAACAAGCATTTCCATGCCTTATTTCAGTTGGATACTGGGGAAACCTTGGTCTATCAAGATGTCCGCAAATTTGGGACCTTGGAATTGATTGCTAAGTCAGACGAAGAGGCTTTCTTTGTTCAAAAGAAAATCGGTCCCGAACCAACCGAGCAGGCTTTTAAGCTGAGACCGTTTGAGACAGCTCTGCTATCTTCCCAAAAGAAAATCAAGCCCTACCTCCTAGAGCAAAGTCTGGTAGCTGGTCTGGGCAATATCTATGTCGATGAGGTTTTGTGGGCAGCCAAGGTCCATCCAGAGCGAGTAGCTAGTACCCTTAAGAAAGCGCAAATCAAACGCCTGCACGATGAGACGATACGGATTTTGCAGTTGGGTATTGAAAAGCGGGGATCGACCATAAGGACCTACCGCAATGCCTTGGGTGAGGATGGGACTATGCAGGATTTTCTTATGGTCTATGGCAAGACTGACCAGCCTTGTGCACGTTGTGGTCGCGCCATTCAAAAAATCAAAGTAGGAGGACGGGGGAGTCATTTCTGCCCACGGTGTCAAAAAGCATGAGTCAAATCATTGGAGTAACAGGTGGGATCGCCTCTGGCAAAACAACCGTAACGGCCTATCTAAGAGAAAAGGGCTATGTGGTGATCGATGCAGACCAAGTGGTCCATGAATTACAAGCAAAGGGCGGTCGCCTTTATCAAGCCTTGGTAGAATGGTTAGGAACGTCTATTTTGCAAGAAGACGGGGAACTTAATCGTCCGGTCTTGTCAGACTTAATTTTTTCCAGTCCTGAAAACATGGCCACATCTGCTCAGCTTCAAAACGGGATTATCCGGCAGGAATTGCTGGAGCGTAAGGAGAAAACAGCGAAAACAGAAGAGGTCTTTTTCATGGATATCCCTCTCCTTTTTGAATTGGAGTTTGAGGATTGGTTTGATGCGGTTTGGTTGGTTTATATCTCCCCAGAAACCCAGTTGAACCGCCTGATGAAGCGCAATCAATTAAGTAAGGAAGAGGCTCGATTGCGGATTTCCAAGCAAGCATCCCTGGAAGAGAAAAAAAACAAGGCGGACATTGTGCTCGATAATACAGGAACAAGGGAATGTCTTTACCAGCAAATAGATAAACTACTGAAAAAATAAGCCTAGTCAAGGGTTGGTACCCTTGGCTTTTCTGAATTTATGGTATAATGGTCAGAGTATTTCAGAAAGAAGATGATCTTATCAAACAAGAAATAAATTGGGAACAAAACTTGCGCGTTGCCTGGTTGGGAAATTTTTTGACAGGAGCTAGTTTTTCCCTTGTTATGCCTTTTATGTCACTTTATATCGAAGAATTAGGGGCTAAGGGAAATCAAATTGAATTTTATTCTGGATTGGCTATTTCCTGTACTGCTCTAGCAGCAGCTGTCATGTCTCCTGTCTGGGGAAACCTGGCAGACCGATATGGCAATAAGCCAATGATGGTTCGAGCGGCGGCTTGCATGCTCTTTACTATGGGTGGCCTTGCCTTTGTACCAAACGTTACCTGGCTCTTGGTGTTACGGATTTTAACAGGTATTTTTGCGGGCTATATTGCCAACTCAACGGCCCTTGTTGCCAGTCAGGTGCCCCATCACAAGGCTGGATATGCCTTGGGGACCTTATCGACAGGCTTGGTGGCTGGTAATCTGATGGGGCCGCTATTAGGTGGTTACTTAGCAGATTTGTTTGGCATGCGCAATGTCTTTTTAATTGTCGCTGCCTTGCTCTTTGTTTTGACCTTGTTGACCATTTTCTTGGTCAAGGAAGACTTTGTCCCAGTAGAAGCAGGTCAGGAAGTTCCGATGACTGCGATTTGGTCACAGATAAAAGACCGCCAAATTCTCTTAGGACTCTTTATTACCAGTATGATGATTCAATTGTCTGCCCAATCCATTATTCCCATTTTAACCCTTTATATCCGTCACCTTGGCCAGACCAGCAATCTGATGTTTGTGGCGGGGTTGATTACGTCTGCTATGGGAATTTCTTCAATTGCTAGTTCTGGTTTTTTAGGAAAAATTGGGGATCGGATTGGCAATCACCGTTTGTTGATCATGGCTTTGTTTTATAGCTTTATCATGTACTGGCTCTGTGCCCAAGCAAAGATCCCTCTGCAACTCGGGATCCTACGTTTCTTTTATGGATTTGGAACGGGTGCCCTCTTGCCATCGGTCAATTCCTTGTTGACCAAGATTACCCCTAAAGAAGGATTGGCCCGCATCTTTTCCTACAACCAAACCTTTACCTATCTAGGTAGTGTCTTAGGTCCCATGTTGGGATCAAGTATAGCCGCTTATTATGGCTATCGGTGGGTGTTTTATGTGACTGCGGCGCTGGTCTTTGCCAACCTCATTTGGTCCATCATCAATTTTAGAAAGTATTTGAAGGTGAAAGAAATCGCGTGAGAGTCAAAATCAATCTGCAATGTTCGGAGTGTGGTAGTAAAAATTACCTAACCAGTAAGAATAGTAAGACCCATCCACAGAAAATAGAGGTCTTAAAATACTGCCCCAAGGAAAGAAAAGTAACCCTACATATTGAAACCAAATAAAAAATATGGTATACTGTTTTGAGTTACCAAAGGAAGTGAAAGAAAAATGTATCAAGCACTATTAACCATTCTCTTAGTTTTATCTGTTATCATTGTTGCAATTATCTTTATGCAACCAGCCAAAAACCAATCAAGTAATGTCTTTGACACTGGTCAAGCAGCACTTTTTGAACGTTCAAAAGCTCGTGGATTTGAAGCGGTGATGCAACGTTTGACAGCCATCCTGGTTTTCTTGTGGATGCTGATTGCACTTGGTTTAGTGATTATCTCAAGTAAATAACAGAAAGCTGGGACTGGTTACGGTCCCCTTTTTTTGTCAGCAAATACAGAAATATAGAAGGAAAACATGAAAAACGAAATAAAAGAATTATTAGAAGAAACTGGCCCTCAAACCATGGACCAGTTAGCAGAGGCAATGGGCCGCAGCAAGGCCAAAGATTTTGTCTCATTGGTGAAAGTCATCTCCACAATGGAGAGCAAAAAAGAATTGGTTTTTACCAAGAATGGAAAAATCGGCCTTCCTGTTAAGAAAAGCCACAAAGCCCTTACCATTAAGGGAGTCTTCAGAGCCCATAAAAATGGCTTTGGTTTTGTCACCGTAGCTGAAGAAGAAGATGACCTTTTTGTCGGTCGCAATGATGTCGGTTATGCCATTGAGGGAGATACTGTTGAAGTCATCGTGAAAAAAGTGGGGGATCCACTAAACGGAACAGCCGCTGAAGTCAAGGTTATCGATGTCTTGGAACGTTCCTTGAAAACAGCAGTTGGTCTCCTCATTTTAGACGATGAAAAACCCAAGTATGCCGGCTACATCAAGTCCAAAAACCAAAAAATCAGCCAACGCATTTATGTCAAGAAGTCTCCATTGGTCGTAGATGGAACTGAAATCATCAAGGTAGACATTGAAAAATACCCCTGTAAAAAACACGATTATTTTATCGCTAGCTTGCGGGAAGTCATTGGCCACAAGGACGATGCGGGTATCGATGTGTTAGAGGTCTTGGAGTCTATGGACATCGTCTCTGAATTTCCAGAGGATGTTCTGGCAGAAGCAAATCGGGTACCAGAAGAGCCAACTGCAGCCGATATGGAAGGGCGCTTGGATCTTCGAGAAGAAATCACCTTTACTATTGATGGAGCAGATGCCAAGGACTTGGATGACGCGGTTCATATCAAACGTTTGGACAATGGCCATATTGAACTAGGGGTGCATATTGCGGATGTTTCCTACTATGTCCGAGAAGGCAGTGCCCTTGACCGTGAAGCACTCAATCGTGGAACATCTGTCTATGTGACAGACCGTGTGGTACCGATGTTGCCTGAACGCTTGTCAAACGGGATTTGCTCTCTCAATCCCAATGTCAACCGACTGACCCAATCGGCCATTATGGAGATTGACAAAAATGGCCGGGTTGTCAAGTCCTTTATCGGCCAAACCGTTATCAAAACAACTTTTCGTATGACTTACTCAGATGTCAATGATATGCTGGCGGGGGACGAAGAAAAGTTAGCAACCTTTAAAGAAATCGCTCCGAGCGTCGCTCTCATGGCGGAGCTTCACAGTATCTTAGAGCAAATGCGGATTGACCGTGGTGCCCTGAATTTTGACACCAGCGAAGCCAAAATTATTGTCAATAAAGAAGGTCTACCAGTGGACATCGTCTTGCGCCAACGCGGTATTGCAGAGCGGATGATTGAGTCCTTTATGTTGGCGGCTAACGAGACTGTTGCGGAATACTTTGCCAAAAAAGAATTGCCCTTCATTTACCGGATCCACGAGGAGCCAAAATCAGAGAAGTTACAAAAATTCATCGATTATGCCAGCACTTTTGGCCTTCCGATTTACGGAACAGCTAGCTCGATCCAACCAGAAGCCTTGCAGGAATTGATGGCGCGTGTCAAAGACGAACCCTTTGCGGATGTCTTGAGCATGATGTTGTTGCGTTCCATGCAGCAGGCTCGCTATTCCGAGCACAACCATGGCCATTATGGCTTGGGAGCAACCTACTATACCCACTTCACGAGTCCAATACGTCGTTATCCAGACTTATTGGTCCACCGCATGGTCAGAGAATACAGCCAGCTGACAGAGGAGACCATTTCTCATTTTGAATCGGTTATCCCAGATATTGCCAAACAAACGTCTAGTTTGGAACGCAGAGCCATCGATGCAGAACGGGAAGTTGAGGCCATGAAGAAAGCCGAATTCATGCAGGAACATGTTGGCGAAGAATTCGATGGTGTGGTTTCAAGCGTTGTCAAATTTGGTCTCTTTGTGGAATTGGCCAACACGGTTGAGGGATTGATTCATATCACCAATTTACCAGAGTTCTTCCATTTCAATGAGCGGACGCTCAGTCTTCATGGGGAAAAATCTGGTTTGGTCTTCCGTGTGGGACAGCCAATTCGGATTCGTTTGACCAAGGCGGATAAGATGACCGGTGAAATTGATTTTGCCCATGTTTCGTCAGATATGGACCTAATTGAAAAAGCACCAAAAGATAAGAAAAAACGACCAAGTCGCAGCCGCAAACCAGGAGCTGCACAAATGGTTGATAAGAAAAAATCCACTGGAAAATCCGATAAGAAAAAGAAATTTTTCAAGGACGTAGCCAAAAAAGGAGGAAAACATGGCAAAGGGCGAAGGACAAGTCGTCGCACAAAATAAAAAAGCACGTCATGATTACACGATTGTAGATACGATTGAGGCAGGTATTGTCCTCACAGGCACCGAGATTAAATCGGTCCGAGCGGCTAGAATCAACTTGAAGGATGGTTTTGCCCAAATTAAGAAAGGCGAAGCCTGGTTGGTCAATGTCCACATAGCCCCTTATGAAGAGGGCAATATCTGGAATGCAGATCCTACACGAACCAGAAAGCTCTTGCTGCGTAAAAAGCAAATTGCCCAGTTAGAAGGTGAAGTCAAGGGAACAGGCATGACCTTGGTGCCCCTAAAAGTCTATATCAAGGACGGTTTTGCCAAGGTCTTGATTGGCCTTGCAAAAGGGAAGCACGATTACGATAAAAGGGAGTCGATCAAACGACGGGAACAAGACCGTGATTTGAGACGGACTATGAAAGCCATCAACAGTCGCTAAGGAGAAGAATATGGTGCAAGAACTCATTGCCTACAAACGTATGCCAATTTGGAACAAAGAGACTGTTCCAACAGAAATTACCCATAAACACAATACCAAGGTGGGAACCTGGGGGAAAATAAAGGTCTTGTGTGGCCAGTTGCAATTTGAAGCGATTTCGGATAACAATCAGATTACTGAAACCATCGTCTATGATGCGGCATCTGATATTCCCATGGTTGAGCCGCAGGCATGGCATAGGGTGACCCTGTTGACAGAAGATACCGAGTTTTTCGTAGAATTTTTCTGCCAACCAGAGGATTATTTTGCTAAAAAGTACAATTATACTCGTACCCACTCGGAAGTCATTGAAGCCCTTGAAACCATCGGTGAGCCTTGTAAGGTCTTAGACTTGGGCTGTGGACAAGGCCGAAATAGTTTGTATCTAGCACAAAAAGGGTTTGACGTAACAGCTGTGGATCAAAACAGAGCCAGTCTCGAAATCCTAGCAGATGTAGCGGACGCTGAAGATTTAGACGTCCAATATGGTCTTTATGACATTCAGACAGCCCAGCTTAGTCAAGCCTATGATTGGATTATTTCCACCGTTGTCTTTATGTTTTTGGACAAAGACCGAGTGCCTGACATTATCCGCAATATGCAGGAGCAGACAACTGTAGGAGGCTACAATCTGATCGTGGCTGCCATGGATACAGCAGATGCCCCTTGTCCCATGCCTTTTAACTTCACCTTTAAAGCAGGAGAGTTAAAAGACTACTACAAGGACTGGGAGCTGATCAAATACAATGAGAACTTTGGCGAGCTCCATAAGCGTGACCAAAACGGCAACCGCTTGAAGATGCGCTTTGCTACCATGCTGGCGAAAAAGAAATAAAAGACAAAAAACCAAGAGGATTTCTTCTTGGTTTTTGTTGTAGCCTCTCATCATCAAATTGCGAAAATCTTGACTAGCATGTTCTGTAAAAATTACAACTCCTATAATAGGGAAAGGAGGAAATGAATAGGCTATCTATTCAAATTAGGACTTGACAATATATATATATAATAGATTTAGAAAAAATGGAGAAGAATAATGAAATCCATAAAGAAATTTTTTAAATTAAAGATTTATTTATGGCTAGTGCTCGCAATAGGAATTACTGTTTTGGCAAGTTTTGCCTATGGTTATACAAAAGGGATTTTTGGCCAAGATTCTGTTACAGAATCGTCTCAAGTAACGAAATATTTGGAAAAAACAGATGAACATGTTTTCTTGAATGTCGGCATTCAACATGTTGAAACACAAAAAAATAATTCCAAGATTCCTTGGACAGATTTCAAATTGCCATTCTCAGAGAAAAAAGCAATCATTATTTTAAATTATGAGGCTAAATTAGGGATACAAGAACCAGTTACCATATCTGAAAATGGAGAAAAATCGTATACTATCAAAGTACCACAGTTTTCTGTCATTGGTATTGATTTAGATAAAGAAAATCCCTATCAATTATACGATAAAGAGGGCGATCTATTGAGTATGACGACTAAAGATGTGGATACTGGTAAATTGGCAACACAAGCCTTATCTAAGAAAAAACAAGAGAAGTATTTAAGTCAATATACGAGCTATTTGAAAGAATCTGCCACAGATTACTATCAGAACTTATTCAAAGCCATTGATCCTGAGATACAGATTGAAGTTGTTTTTGCAAACTAAGAAGAGAGTGACCTTGGTCACTCTTTTTTTGATGTGACAAATGTCATGAAATTCTCTAAATGTGAAGAAGCTTCTTGAAAGCGGTCAATGGATTTTTAAAAAATGGTATACTAGAAGAAAAGTACCCCTGGAGGAAGAGAGATGCGTTTGATCTGTAGTGATATTGATGGGACCTTGCTGAATTCAGATCACCAAGTTAGCTCCTTGACCAAGGAAGCCATTCGAGAAGCTGTAGGACAAGGAGTGGTTTTCGTACCCGTTTCTGCTCGGATGCCAAAAGCGATTCAGCTCATTGTGGAGAATATTGGGATTACATGTCCAATTATTTCTTATAATGGTGGCTTAATCCAAGATGAAAATGGAACAGTACTGGATTCCAAAACATTACCTGTTTCCGATGCGATTGAGTTGGGAAGCTACATTGAAAACCACTATCCAGCAGTTGCTTGGAATGTCTACAGTTTTGAGCGATGGTTGGCCCAGGCTACACCAAGTAAATGGGTGGATCGAGAAGAAGAAATTGTTGGGGTAAAAGCAGAACGGTTTTCGCTGGAGCAACTCCAACAAGAAATGGACCAAGCCCATAAGGTTTTGTTGATGGGAGAGGCTGAAACCATCAGCCACTTAGTTTCTAAACTACCAGCTGTTTTTCCTGATTTTTCCATTGTTCAATCCCATGCCTTTCTCCTAGAAATTATGCCCAAGGGAATTGAGAAGGGGCAAGCTGTTGTGACGTTGTCGCAGCAATTGGAAATTCCTCTTTCTGAGACGGTCGCTTTTGGAGATAATTTCAATGATTTGGAAATGCTGCGCGTGGTCGGTCAAGCAGTGGTGATGGGCAACGCCCCACAAGACATTCAGGAAGAATTTTCCTTTGTGACCGCAGATAATGACCACGATGGGATTGCAGTAGCGTTAAAACAATTGGGTATTGGACAAGATGAATTATAAAAAAACAGCTTTAGGACTCGGAGTCATTTTGCTGGCCTTGATTTGTTTGTTCCATGTCGTGGTCACAAATGCAGTGAATCAAGGTCCAAATCAGGTTAAAGTAGGCATTAGCTATATGACCATGAACAATGATTTCTATAAGATTTTAAATGCAGAAATCAAAAAAACATTTGGAGAGCGACAGGATATTTTGTATGTTCGAGATCCTGAGTTAGACGAAAACAAGCAGAGCCAGCAAATTGATTATTTTGTGGAACAAAAGGTAGATGTGATCGTGATTACACCCATTCGTAGTGATAGCAAAGCGATTTTGTCTTCCTTAAGACGAGCAAAGAAAAATGGGATTAAAATCATTGCTCTGGATACTCCCCTGAAAGATCCTTACTTAGCAGATAGTACCGTAGTATCAGACAATTATGAAGCAGGGGTTCTTCTGGCGAAACAAATGATGGCTACTCTTTCAGAAGCCTCTATTCTCCTGTTGGAACACCCTGAAACGGTTTCTGCAACTGACCGAATTGCAGGTTTTGAGGATACCATCAAAGGCCACAAAGAGTATCAAGTCATAGCGCGAAAAGATACACTGGGACAAACAGAAGTTGGGATGCCTGAAGTAACAGAGGTCCTTGAAAATGGCGGTGATTTTGATGTTGTTATGGCCTTAAATGATCGGAGTGCGATCGGAGCTCTTGCGGCGATTAAGGACAAATCGTATGCCAATCAGGTACTGATTTACGGGATTGACGGATCGCCTGATATGAAGAACTTATTAGCGACAACAACTGATGTAGGGGCAACAGTGGCCCAGTCTCCTTTAAAAATGGGTCAAAAAACGGTTGACTTAATCTACCGCCTGGCAGAGAAGCAGGCAGTCAATCCAACCTATATTATTCCAGTGACCTTATTGACTCCAGAGAATATTCATTTGTATGATGTAACGGGGTGGCAATGATGAATAAGACCAAAAGCATTGTGTATGGGAAACTGGCCCTAATGGTGATTAGTCTCATTGCTATTTTGTATAATAGTATTGTGTATATCTTTGCGACCCAGTACATTGTTTCAAAGGGATACAGCCATGCCTTGTTAGAAAAGGTTGACCATATTCCAACGTCACCGATGGTTGTTTATATGACTTCTATTGGAATATATATTTTGTTGCTCTTGATGATTTATTTTAGAGATCACCGAGAGGAGCAGAAATCTTCTATTTTTGATGTTTTCTCGATGTTGGAAATTTTGCTCATGTTTGCAGTGATTATTGCACTCCAATTTTCTTATAATGGCTTGATTTTACTGGTTTTTGCAGACTTGTTTTATAGTTCTAGAGAATTTAAAAGTTCAAGGGGAAAACGTTACTGGATTGCCTTGATTATCTTTAGTTTTACAGTCTTGCTTCTCTCAAATTATGATATCTTATCCTTATTTGTGAAATTGCCCTCTCTGGATACTTTTATTAGTTTTTACCCACAAGGAACTAGGGTTGCTATTTTATTTTTTAAAAATTTCTTAGTGTCTCTGAATATCGTGATTTTTATCATTTCTCTCTTGTTTTACATCATGTATTCGATTACGGAGCGCAGCAATATCGAAGAAGAATTGCGAATGGTATCAAAGGTTAATACCGAACTCAATAGTTACGTAGCCTTGACCGAAAAGATTGTCGAGGATAGAGAAAGAAAGCGGATTGCAAGGGAAATCCATGATACCTTAGGCCATGCCCTGACGGGCATTTCAGCAGGGATTGATGCTGTAAAGGTACTGGTGGATATTGATCCTCCACGGGCCAAAGAGCAACTGCAAACCATGTCGATAGTTGTGCGTGAAGGAATTCGAGATGTTCGAGGATCCCTCAACAAGCTCAGACCAGGAGCTTTAGAAGACGGTAGTCTTAAAGAAGCGCTTTTTAAAATGGTCAAAGAATACGAGTCCGTTTCGCATTTAACCATCAATCTCCGCTATGGATGGGACCGAGTGGATTTGGACAGCATGAAGGAGAATGCTATTTTCCGTGTTATCCAAGAATCGATTACCAATTCACTCCGACACGGTCATGCTAACCAAGTTGATATTGACTTGATTAACGGGGACAATTATACCATTACCATACAGGACGACGGCATCGGTTTTGAACACTTGGAATATGGCTACGGTCTCAAACAAATGAGGGAGAGAATGGCTGTTATTGGAGGTCATATCCGGTTTGAAAATCGAAATGGATTTTTTACCTGGATTGAAATACCAAAAGGAATAGGAGAAGATTATGATTAAAGTACTGATTGTGGACGATCAAGAGTTGATACGCGAGTCCTTAAACATTATCTTGTCAGCCAATAAAGACATTGAAGTGATTGGGCTATTAGGAGATGGGCGAGAAGTGATTGACTTTCTTCCCCACCAAAAACCAGATGTTATTTTAATGGATATCCGCATGCCCAAAATGGATGGGGTGCTCTGTACCAAGTTGGTCAAAGAACAATACCCAGATATTAAAATTATTGTGCTAACGACCTTTGATGACGATGAATTTATCTTTTCAGCCCTAAAATATGGAGCATCGGGCTACCTTTTAAAAGGGGTTTCGATGGAAGAATTGCACCAGGCTATTCAAACTGTTCATAATGGCGGCGCCATGATCAATCCAGATATTGCGACCAAGGTTTTTAAAATCTTTTCAAAAATGGCTAACACCAATATGACAGTGGTAGTCGAAGAAGAGCATGTGGAAGAAATGAGCCAAAATGAATGGCGGATTATCCAACAAGTTGGCCTTGGCCTATCCAATAAAGAAATAGCAGCCAAGTTATTCTTGTCTGAGGGGACTGTCCGCAATTACCTCTCTACTATTTTGTCCAAGTTGAACTTACGAGACCGCACCCAATTAGCCATTTGGGCGGTTCAGTCTGGTGTGACCATGAGGGATTTAACAGATGATTAAACGGCTAAAAAGCAGTAAAATGAATAGCTGGCAAGGCAAGATTTTATTTCTATTTATACTTTTAACTGGTTTTATTGCTTGGAAACAAACACGGCCAGTGGTCTTGCGATTGGGACTGTATTCAGGCTCTAGTTGGGATGTTCCTAATAGTCGGGACAACACGGCTATTGATGAGGCCATTGCCTTGTTTGAATCCCAGCATCCAGGAGTTGACATCGTCTACGAAAGTGGTATTCCTAAGGAAGATTATTCTAATTGGCTATCTGATCAAGTGGTGCAAGGGCAACAACCGGATTTATTTCTGGTACCAGAAGAGGATTTCAGTCTCTTAGCTTCAACAGGTGCTTTGACAGATTTATCTTCTTTTCAAGCAAAACAGATTGAGGCAGACCAATTTTATCCAGTTGCATTGCATGCTGGACAATATGGAGGGAAGCAATATGCCCTGCCATTTGAAAGTAACCCGATTATGATGTGTGTCAATAAGGATTTGTTAGAAAAGGAAGGGATTGAACTCCCAGATGCCAATTGGACCCTGAATGATTTTTACCAGATTGCTAAAGAAGTGACCAAGGATACGGATGGTGATGGACGTGTTGATCAATTTGGGATTACGGATTATACTTGGCAACAGGGATTAGCCGCTCATGGTGGACAAATCTATGATCGGACAAATGAGAGTCTGACCATTACTAGCGATGAGATGCGGCAAGCTCTTAATTTTGTAACAAAATTGGACAATCTTAGTGATCGCTACCAGGTTTCATCAGAGGATTTTGACCAAGGTAAGGTTGCTTTTTACCCCATGAGTTTGGCCCAATACCGGACTTACAAACCCTATCCCTACCACGTTGCCAAGTATTCGAACTTTGCTTGGACCTGTGTTCCTATGCCAGCTGTTATAGGGACGATGAATGCGACCCAAGTGCAAACGTCTTTATTTGGAGTGTCCTCAAAGACACGGCATGCAAGATTAGCCAAACAGTTTTTAAAAACCCTGACGACAGATCAACAAATTCAACAAAAAGTTTTTAATGATTCGCAAGGAATATCGGTTTTAAGAGCTGTTATGAATAGTCAGGAAACAAAGGATATGCTAAGGGCAGATGATTTTGGTGAGAATTCCTTATCGGTATCTACCCTGGATCAGATGATGGCAACAGCCGTTGTGGAAGTTCGGTTTAAGCATTACCAATCGATATTGGAAAAAGCAGATTACCTGTTACTGGATGCCATGAATCGAAAATCCATTGATAGTGATTTAGTGGAGATTCAAAAACAATTAGAAAACGATATGGAGTAAACACAGTTTTACTCCTTTTTTGTGACATTTGTCATATGAGATGTGACATTTATCAGGATGTTTCTGTGACAAACGGCAGTTGGATGAATCCGCTTTCTATTCTAAAATAAATAGCAAGGAGGAAGCGAGATGACGTATTTAATTTTAGTCAGCCATGGTGGCTTGGCAGCCGGATTAAAAACATCTTTGGCCATGTTTGCAGAAGATAAAATCGATCAGGTCATTGCTGTCGGCTTAGAAAATGGCAAATCAGTTGATGATTTCGCAGTCGATTTTCGGACAGCCATTGAAGCATTAACAGCTGATGATAAAGTTGTTGTTCTAGCAGATATTGTGGGAGGAAGCCCTTTGACAACAGCTTGTAGTATCTTAGCTGAAAAAGGCTTATTGGATACCGCAACCATTTTAGGTGGAATGAATCTGCCAATGGCGGTCAACGCGATTGTGATGAAAGATGTGTTGGAGGGGCCAGACTTTGTTTCGACTGTTTTAGGAGAAGCAGGAGCAGCCTTGCAAGAGTTTGTTGTTGCATCAGACGACGTAGACGATGAAGAAGACGATATTTAAAAGGAGAAAGAAATGTCAGTATCATTTGTACGAATTGATGACCGCATGATCCACGGTCAAACCGTAACCCGTTGGGCAAAGGAACACCCGTGTGATGGCTTAATTGCTGTTAACGATGCAGCAGCTTCTAACAAGGTTCTGATCCAAGCCTACAAAGGTGCTTCCGATAAGAAAACTTTTGTATGGACCAAGGAAGCCTTTGTTGAAAAATCAAAAAAAGTAACGGATTCAGATACGCGCTACTTTGTGATTACGAAAAATCCAATTGATATGAAAGAATTATTGGTCGACCATGGTTTTGTTCCAGATGATGTCAAAGAAATCATTGTTGGTCCAGCTAATGATCGTCCAGGTGCTGTTAAGTTGGGGAACAACCAATCCATCACCCCTGAAGAAGCAGCAGCGCTGGAAGCCATTCAAGCAGCAGGCTACAAGGTCAAATTCCAATTGTTGCCAGATGTGTCTATCGGTTACTGGGATGACTTTAAAGGAAAATTTGGTTATTAAACTACAATAAAGGAGATTTATTATGACAATTTCATGGTTACAAGCAGCCCTACTTGGTTTGTTTGCCTGTCTTTCTTCCATGCCAGGTCTTGGGGGGACATCCATTGGTAACTATACCCTTGGTCGTCCTCTTGTCGGTGGTTTGGTTTCAGGTTTGATTTTGGGTGATATCCAAACGGGTATTATCTGTGGTGTGGCGATGCAGTTGGTGTACATTGCCTTAGTAACACCTGGTGGAACCGTTTCTGCTGACGTTCGTGCCGTATCTTATATCGGTATTCCGCTTGCGATGGTGGCGATTCACTCACAAGGATTGGATCCATCATCTGCAGACGCTGCGAACTTGGCAAAATCAATGGGTACCTTGGTTGGTACTGTCGGAACAGTGTTGTTCTACGGTACAGCAACAATGAACTTGATCTGGCAACACATCGGTTGGAAAGCTATTGAAAAAGGAAATTTCCGTAAGATTTATTCTGTTGATTTTGTTTACCCATGGGTATCGCATATCGTCTTCTCTTTCTTGCCAACACTCATCATGTGTAAATTGGGGGCAGATGCCGTTACAGCCTTGAAAGAAGCTCTTCCAATGGATGGTATTCCAATGAAGACCTTGTTTACAGTTGGTTCTCTTCTTCCATGTGTCGGTATTGCCATCCTCTTGAAGCAAATTGTTGAAAAAGTTACAGACTTTATCCCATTCTTTGTCGGCTTTACTTTGGCTGCTTCAATGGGCTTGAACTTGGTATCATGTGCTGTGATTTCATTGATCTTTGCGGTCTTGTTCTATGAAATTCAAATGGCGAAAAACGTAAGAGTTCAATCAGCAGGTGCTGTTGCATTTGATGAGGACGAAGAGGAGGATATTTAGGATGAGTGTTAAAAAATTAACGAAGAAAACATTGAGTAAGTCATTTCACCATTGGTACTATGGGAACTTGACCTGCTTCTCACAAGAGCACATGCAAACCTTTGGTTACTTGGCATCGATGCTTCCAATCGTTGAAGAACTGTACGACAACAAAGATGACCAAGCACGTTCCATGCATACCTATACGGCCTTCTTTAATACAGAGCCACAATTGGGTGCCCTTGTTGTCGGGATTACAGCTGGTTTGGAAGAAGCGCGTGCAAACGGAGCAAACCAAGTGGATGATGAAACCATCAATGGTCTTCGTGCTGGTTTGATGGGACCTGTTGCCGGTATCGGTGACTCATTGATCGTCGGAACATTGATTCCAATTATTCTTGGTATTGCCCTTGGTTTATCAAATGGTGGTTCACCGGTTGGTGCTGTATTCTATATTTTGGTGTGGAATCTCTTTGCTTACTTTGGAATGAAATTTGCCTACTTCAAAGGTTATGAATTGGGTGATAAGGCTGTTGAGTTCTTAGTAGGACCCCAAGGACAAGCTATTCGTAAATCAGTATCGATTATCGGTGGTATGGTTATCGGTGCAGTAGCTGCAACATGGGTACCTGTTAAAACGGCTTTCCAATTGACCAATGATGCTGGTGAACCTTATCTTGTTTTACAAGACCAATTGGATGGTGTGTTCCCAGGCCTCTTGACAGCCGTCTTCATCGTCTTTTGCTGGTGGTTGATGGCTAAGAAAAACCTTTCCCCAATCAAAGTGATGTTGATCTTGGTGGTTATTGCCCTCATCGGTGTCTTGACAGGCTTCTTTAACCCAGGATTGCAATATTAAGGAGAAACAGAATGAAACAAGATGAGTTGGTTCAAGGATATAAACAAGAAATTGACTTTCAAAAACGCATGTTGGAGAATTTGCAAAGATGGTTTAGTCTAGCCCTCTGTCTTGTGGGCATCTGTTTGGTCATCTGGTACTATTTTGCTAGTGACAATAGGCTTGTAACAATCATTAGCCTATTCATTGGAGTCATTTCCTTCTTAATCATGCTTTTAATAGGTTATGCTATCTACAAAGGTAGAAAGAATCTGCAACTGGTGATCGATGATTTCCAACGGAAAGTTTCTGTAACCAAACACGAATCGTAAAACAAAAATAGAGTGACTGCAGTCACTCTATTTTCTATTAGAAAAAGAAAAACCAGTCCCATTTCTAGGACTGGTCTTTCAGGAGATTTATGAAAAATTTTAGGATACACTTATAGTATAAAGGATTTTGAGAAAATCACATCGGTCCTAGGACTGATTTCTGACTTTTTAGCTTGATTCTGCTAAAATAGTGAAAAAGGATAGGAGAGAAAAGATGACGATACGAAAAGCAAGCAAGACAGATATTCCAGCCTTAAACAACTTGTTGCAGGATATTTTGTTGGTGCACCATGAAGTGAGGCCTGATATCTTTAAAAAAGAAGGACAGAAGTTTTCACAAGAAGAATTGGAAGCCATTATTGCGGACCCGGCTAAACCGGTCTTTGTTTACGAAAAAGATGGAGAGGTTTTAGGGCATCTATTTTGCCAAATTCAACAGTTGAAAGCTGCTGTCCTAGAGCCAATTAAGACCTTATTTATTGATGATTTATGTGTGTCCAATACAGCGAGAGGCCAACAGATTGGCCAGCAACTCATGGATTTTGCGGTTGACTATGCCAAAGAAATTAAGTGCCACAACCTGACCTTAGATGTTTGGGATGATAATCAGGCAACCAAACGCTTTTATGAGCGGCAAAACTTGGTTCCACAAAAGACCCGTTTTGAAATGGTATTAACAGAAAAAGAGGACTAGTCCTCTTTTTTTTCGTTTCGTAAGGCTGTCAGCAATTGCTTGGCTGTTTCAAGGTTGGTATGTTGGGCTTGTCGGAGCTGACTGGCGATGGTGTCAATTTCATTCTCCTGAGCCCCCGCCAAGAGGGCAAGCGATTTGGCATGGAGTTTCATGTGGCCAGCCTGAATACCTGTTGTGACCAGGGCCCGAAGCGCTGCAAAGTTTTGACACAGTCCAGTAGCTGCAATCAAAGCAGCAAGAGTTTGGGCATTTGGATAACCAAGAATGTCAAAGGCGACGCCTACCTTAGGATTGAGGCCAATGGAGCCTCCAACAGTTGCAATTGGAAGTGGAAGGGTAATTTCTCCCGTTAAAACCTGCTCTGCCTTATCATATTTCCAAATCGACAGCCCACGGTATTGACCGCTACGAGCAGCATGGGCATGAGCTCCTGCTTCAACTGCCCGCCAATCGTTACCCGTTGCAACAACCAGAGCATCAATCCCGTTAAAGATGCCCTTGTTATGGGTTGCCGCACGGTAGACGTCGACTTGTGCCAATTGACTAGCCAGTGCCACTCTTTTGGCTGTTTCAAGGGCTTGAGTTGGGTCTGTAGATAAATGGGATACAGGAATGGAACACTGTGCAGTTACCAATGAGTCAGTAGCATAGTTGGACAGAATGGCCATCAGAGCTTTTCCTTGACTCAGGTCTTCGAGATAGGTTTTAATCCCCTCTAACATATTGTTAAGGATATTGGCTCCCATAGCCTCTCTTACATCAGCGTGAAGGTAGACGATGACAAAGTCCTCTTTTTGTTCAACTTTTATGTGTCTAGCTCCACCACCACGTTTGACAATCGAAGGGTGGGCCTGATTGGCTAGAGTGACAATCGTCTCCTCATTTTCAAGAATAATGGATATTGCCGCCTCTGGATTTACGATATCGTAGAGAGCAACTTGCCCAATCATGAGGCGTTCCGTGATAGAAGAAGTAAAACCACCTGCTTTGCCAATGATTTTTGCTGCAAAAGAACAAGCAGCTACAACAGAGGGTTCTTCCGTTACCATTGGCAGGCTGTATTCTTTTCCATTCAGCCAAAACTCAGGGACGACAGAAAAAGGCAGAGCAAAGGTTCCTAGATGGTTTTCAGCCATTTTTCCTGCAATGGGTTCGGGTAAGTTCTGGTCATTCTTTAGAATGCTGAGGCTATCAGCTGACAGGTTGCGAATTTCTGAAAGTGTATCGATCCGTTCGGTACGCGTTTTTTTGTAAAATCCTGAAAAATGAGACATGGCCTCTCCTTTTTTGAAAGACAAGAAAAGGCCAGTTGGACTTGCCAACTGGCTTTTTGGCTAGTTTTTGCGGTAGATACGTTTGTGGTCTTGAATGTCAATGAGAGCAAATGGGGCAGGATCTTGCTCCATGTTAAGGGCAGAACCGTTGGTATCAACGATTATTTCTTGGAAGAACATGTTTTCGTATTCTTCGATGGTCAGACGGATTCGCTTGTTCAGTGTTTCCATGCGATCTGTTTGTAAGTGGCTTTCATAACCAGCTACTAAACGGCCGCTAAAGATTTCGCAGACAGCCCCGCTGCCGTAGCTATAAAAGAGAATCTCATCACCTGCGGTCAATGCCTGGCTATTTTCTAAAAGAGATAAGAAAGACAGGAAAATGGATCCAGTATAGATATTTCCAACCACTTGATTGTAGATAATGGCTTCGCCAAAGCGTTGGCTCAAGCGTTCGTAAGTGTCTGTCTGTTCTTGGCTAATGGCTTGAAGCCCTTTTAGTCCTTGTTTGGCAAAAGGAATGTGAAGACACATGGCTGCAAAATCATCTAATTGCTTACCATTTTTTTTCTGGTAATACTCAAAAGTGGTTGTTAAGCAGTCCGTGTATTGTTCTGTTGAGAACTTGCCATCAACTCGAGGGTACTTGTCCTGATTGGGACGCCAGAAGTCCATGATGTCTCGTGTTTGGCAGACATTGTCATTGTTAAGGACCATGATAGCAGGATCAGCTGTTACCAACATGGCAACGGCTCCAGCACCTTGTGTGGCTTCCCCAGCAGATTCTTTACCATATTTGGCGATGTCACTGGCAATGACCAAGACTTTTGAATCTGGAAATTGTGCGATATGGCTTTTGGCTAGACTGAGCCCTGCCGTAGCACCGTAACAAGCCTCTTTGATTTCAATAGAGCGGGCAAAAGGCTGAATATCTAACAACCCATGAATGAAGACTGCAGCCGCTTTACTTTGGTCAATGCTGGTTTCTGTACCAAGAATCACCATGTCGATGGCTTCTTTGTCTTTATCTGTCAAAATAGCTTGGGCTGCTTGAGCGCCTAAAGTCACAATGTCTTGGGTTGCTGGTGCGACAGCCATTTGGTGTTGGAGTAGACCCAGTTTAAATTTATTGGGGTCAATAGAGCGGGCTTGTGCTAAATCCTCCAAATCCAAGATATAATTTGGGGCAGCAAAGCCGATTTTATCGATTCCGATGTTCATAATTTATCCTTTTTGTGCATTGGAAATGATCATGCTGATGCCTTGTCCTCCTCCGATACAGAGGGAGCAGAGTCCCAGTTGAGCATTTCTTTTTGTTAATTCATGGACCAGAGTTACAAGAATCCGTGTACCGCTGGCTCCAATAGGGTGTCCGAGGGCAATTGCTCCTCCGTTAACATTGACTTTTTCTGTATCAATACCTAACTCTGCCAGTACAGGTATGGCTTGGGCAGCAAAGGCTTCATTGATTTCAAAGAGGTCAATGTCTGAGATAGTTGCTCCTATTTTTGAAAGCGCCTTTTGACTAGCTGCAATAGGGCCAAGTCCCATATAATTCGGATCTAATCCACTAGTGGCCATTGCTTCAATGTAGGCAAGCGGAGTAAGGTTTAATTCCCTAGCTTTTTCTTCTGACATGAGGATGATAAAAGCACAACCATCGTTAATACCAGAAGCGTTTCCAGCTGTCACGGTTCCATCTTTTTGAAAGGCGGGACGTAGGTTGCCTAACGTTTCTAGATCTGTTTGGCGAGGGTACTCATCTGTGTCAAAAAGAAGTTCTTTACGGCCATTCTTGGTGAGGACTGGGACAATTTCTTCCTGAAATCTTCCTGTTGCCACTGCAGCGAGCGCTTTTTCTTGGCTTTCAAGGGCAAATGCATCTTGTTGGGAACGGGAAATCTGGTATTTTGCAGCGACATTCTCAGCGGTTATTCCCATATGCTCTTGACTAAAAGCATCTGTTAAACCATCTCTTAGGATGCTATCTTCCATGGAAATAGTGCCTAATTTGTTACCAAAACGACTGTCTTTTGAGAGATAGGGAGCTTGACTCATGATTTCAATACCACCAGCTGCAATAATCTCTTGTTCTCCTAACAGAATCGCTTGAGCAGCTAATTGCACCGCTTTTAATCCTGAGCCACACACCTTATTAACCACAAAAGCAGAAGTGGTATTAGGCAGGCCGGCTTTCAGTGCAATTTGCCGTGCAATATTTTGACCGTGTCCAGCGCCTAATACATTCCCAACGATGACTTCTTCCACCAATGAGGGGGAGATAGCGGTTTTACTGAGAGAGGCCGATAGGACTTGCGCACCTAGGTCTGCTATCGAAATATCCTTTAAACGACCACCGAAACTACCAATAGCAGAACGATAGGCAGAAACAATTGCGACTCTTTTCATCACCAATATCCCTTCTGTTTTTTGTCTGTAATTCAACCTTACCATTATACCATTTTTACAGGAAAAACAAAAAAATAGTATCGGTCTGTAGGTGTATTTTGACCAAATACGAGAATGAAAACGCACACAGAATATGGAAGGGCTAGCTTTTTTAGGAATATTTTTGTAAAATAGAAATGTAAACCATTTGACATTGTCAAAAATAAAAGGAGAATCATAAATGGTAAAATTAGTTTTTGCTCGCCACGGTGAGTCAGAATGGAACAAGGCTAACCTCTTTACAGGTTGGGCAGACGTTGATTTGTCTGAAAAAGGAACACAACAAGCAATCGATGCAGGTAAATTGATTAAAGAAGCAGGTATCGAGTTTGACTTGGCCTTCACTTCTGTTTTGAAACGTGCGATTAAAACAACTAACTTGGCGCTTGAATCAGCTGACCAATTGTGGGTACCAGTTGAAAAATCTTGGCGTTTGAACGAGCGTCACTACGGTGGCCTCACTGGTAAAAACAAGGCTGAAGCAGCTGAACAATTTGGTGATGAGCAAGTACACATCTGGCGTCGTTCATACGATGTATTGCCTCCAGATATGGCTAAAGATGATGAGCACTCAGCTCATACGGATCGTCGCTATGCTTTGCTTGACGGTGCTGTTATTCCAGATGCAGAAAACTTGAAAGTAACGCTTGAGCGTGCTCTTCCATATTGGGAAGATAAGATTGCTCCAGCTCTTAAATCAGGAAAAAATGTCTTTGTAGGTGCTCATGGTAACTCTATTCGTGCCCTTGTAAAACACATTAAAGGTTTGTCAGATGACGAGATTATGGATGTTGAAATTCCAAACTTCCCACCACTTGTCTTTGAATTTGACGAAAAATTAAATGTTACTGCTGAGTACTACCTTGGTGGTGAATAATTAAAATGAGCGATTGAGTCATCAATCGCTTTTTTATTGATCAATGGTCTAGACTGAAATTGATGAATAGCAATTTTATCAGGTCTATGTTATAATGAAACAAGTATTTAGCATATATAAAGGAGAGTATCATGGCTAGTATCAAAATGTTACACGCTTGTTTACGTGTTGAAAATTTGGAAGCTTCTCAACGTTTTTATGAAGAAGCATTTGGTTTTAAAGTAACCCGTCGCAAGGATTATCCTGAACACAAGTTTACCTTGGTTTATATGGCTTTGCCAGGGGACGAATTTGAGATTGAATTGACCTACAACTATGATCATGGTCCATATGTAGTGGGAGATGGTTTTTCTCACTTAGCCCTTTCCTCTTCTGATTTAGAAGGAGACAATGCAAAACACAAGGCTTTAGGTTACAAAACGACAGATTTATCTGGTTTACCAGGAAATCCAGGACATTACTACTTTGTCACAGATCCAGATGGGTACCGTGTCGAAGTGATTCGCGCAGACTAAGAACATGAAAAGAGGAGTTTTCCTCTTTTTTTAGTGATTTTACTAGATTTGATTGACAGATTGTATGAAATAGATTAGCATAGATGTAACGATATTTAGAAGAGAGAATGACTGTGAAAAAGAATCTGTTGATTATATTGAATCTTGTATTGGTTGCCCTGATTGTGGTAGCCAGCTATTTTTTATTTACAACTTGGCAAGACCGTCGCTTATCTGACTTTTTGGCCACAAAACAAACAGAATTAGCTCCCGATACCTTTTTTGCCCTTCAAGAAGGGAATATTGGAGATACCCATATTGTGGTGCATTTTCCAACAGATGAAAAAGGGGAAAAGATTGCGCTTGTTGAAGAAGCTATTCAAGAAGTTATCAAAGCAGAAGTCGGAACCGCATCTCCAAGTGGCAAGATAAAAGAAGTCTTTTTTATCACAGCTACGGATTCGGAAACTCCATATAGCACAGTACGCCAAACAACCATAAAAAAAGAAGTCTACCAAGTTGACTTACTGTCTATTGACCAAAAGAGTAAGGGGGAGCTTGCTTCTTTCTTACTAACGGAGGAAAATCAGCCTTTTGACTTTCATAGTCTCTTTAAAAACGCCGAGAAAACCAAGGCGATTTTAAGCCAGCAATTAAAGACAGAATTGGAAGCAAAAGCAACGGATCCAGTCCGTTTGGCAGAGATTGAAGCTGCTTTTGGACAAGTGGACGTAGCTACTCTGGCCTTTACCTATGCCAATAGTCAGATTCAGTTTGAACTTACTGAGGAGACATTTGGTCTTGCCAATTTAGCAGTACCTGTTGAGGGACTGTACGATGTTATCAATGGCAAGTATTTATCTGAAACAGATGCCAAGGCTTACGAAGAATACAAGGAGAAAAAAGCCAAGGAGAAAATGATTGCCCTCACATTTGATGACGGTCCAAATCCAGCAACGACTCTCCAAATTCTAGATACCCTGAAAAAATATGATGCCAAAGCGACTTTCTTTATTCTAGGACAAAATGTACCAGGAAATGAAGAAATCTTAAAACGGATGGTGGCAGAAGGTCATGAGTTGGCAAACTATACATGGAGCCATCCAGATTTGACAACGCTGTCGCCAGAGCAAATTCAGCAAGAAGTAAACCAGACTCAAGATGTGATTAAACAGGCTACTGGACAGACGCCTGTCACTAATCGCCCACCATATGGTGCTTTTAACCAAACTGTTATGAACACGATGGGGCTACCGGCCATTCACTGGTCAGTTGATACCTTGGATTGGCAAAGTCGAAATCCACAAGCTATTTTGAACATTGTCCAATCATCGACCTACCCAGGTAGCATTATTTTGATGCACGATATTCACCAACCAACGGCAGACGCCTTGCCGGCAGTGATGGAATTTTTAGTGTCACAAGGTTATACATTTGGAACGATTACAGACCTTTTGGGGGATGAATTGAATCCCCAACATGTTTATTACGATCGTAACCGGAATGAACCTGCCCAATAAGCAAAAAGGATTGAAACAAGGTTTCAATCCTTTTATACTTTATAAAATTCTTGGTTTTTCAAGACAAGTTCGCTGACAGAAGCGTATTTCTTAAGAGTTTTTAAATCATTGGGGTGAGAGATCAGGGTGATGACGACTCCATCTTTGCCCATTCGTCCTGTTCGTCCAGCTCGGTGCGTATAAGCTTCTTTATCGCGAGGCAGGTCCACGTTTAAGACGCATTCCAAGTCTTCAATATCAATCCCACGTGCGACCAGGTCTGTTGCAAGGAGCAAGGCGATTTCTTGATTTTTGAAACGTTCCAGAATCACTTTTCGGAATTTGACATTGACATCAGAAGCAAGGGATACAACGTTTGCATGGTGGAAGGTCAACTTATCTTCTGCAGCTCCCAAGTCAGATAAACTGTTGAAAAAGGAAAGGGCTCTGAAATCAGGGATATTGGAGAATTTTCGCAACAAATCAATCTTATTGCGTTTGTCCACCATCATGTAAAAGTGCTGAATATTGTCCAGCCTTTGTTGGCTTAAATCGATGGTTTGAACATCCGTAGGGATTTTTGCAGCATCAAACTTGTTGGTTGCGCTCATATATACCAGTTGGTGGTCACGTGGCGCATAGTGTAAGATTTTATCCACAAAGTGGTATTGGGAATCACTGAACAATTCATCGAATTCATCCAAGACAATGCTGTTGACATTCATCATCTTGATTTTTTTTAATTTAATGAGTTCAAAGATACGGCCAGGCGTGCCAATAAGGATTTCAGGTCCTTTTTTGAGGCGTTCAATTTGGCGTTTTTGACTGGAACCAGAGAGAAAGAGTTGCGCAGTTAGCTCTAATGGTTCTGCCCAAGTTTTGCAAACGTCAAAAATTTGTCCAGCCAGTTCTGTGTTAGGAGCAAGAATCAGTAGTTGTTGTGCTTTTTTTAGTTGTAAGCGAAGCAGACTTGGCCATAGATAGGCTAGTGTTTTTCCTGTTCCTGTTGGACTAATTGCCAAAAGGGATTGTCCTTCTTGGATAGGATCAAAGGTTTGCGATTGAATAGGAGTTGGTTCTGAAAAATCCAATTCTTGTATCAGTTGTTGCCACTGGGCTGGGAAGTGTTTGTACATGGTGTTTCCTTTGCGTTTTGTTTTGCTAAAACAGTGAAATTATATTTCTTCCATTATACCATGATTCATGTTAAAATAAAAAAAGTAAAAACGAGGAGATGTTATGACGAAGAAACCGATTATTATTGGCGTTACTGGTGGATCAGGTGGTGGTAAAACGAGTGTATCGCGTGCCATCTTAGATAGTTTTCCTGATGCCCGTATTTCCATGATTGAGCATGATTCTTATTATAAGAATCAGTCTCACTTGACTTTTGAAGAGCGGATTTTGACCAATTATGATCACCCTCTAGCCTTTGATACGGATTTGATGATTTACCATTTGTCAGAGCTTGTTGCCGGTCGGGCAGTTGAGATTCCGATTTATGATTACACGCAGCATACGCGCAGTGATAAAACCTACCGTCAAGAGCCTCAAGATGTCTTTATCGTCGAAGGAATATTGGTCCTAGAGGACAAGCGATTGCGGGATTTGATGGATATTAAACTCTTTGTCGATACCGATGACGATATTCGGATTATCCGTCGCATCAAACGGGACATGGAAGAGCGGGGACGGAGCTTGGATAGTATTATCGAGCAATATACGACTGTTGTCAAACCCATGTACCACCAATTTATCGAGCCTACGAAACGCTATGCAGATATTGTGATTCCTGAAGGGGTGTCTAATGTCGTGGCGATCGACTTGATCAATACCAAGGTGGACAGTATCTTACGAGCACGAAGTTAAGAGAAATAGGCGAGAGCCTATTTTTTAGACAAATAATTATCAGACAATTAAAACAATAAAGAAAATTCTTGACAATTATCTAGAAATAGGATAAACTAATACCATTCTATCTCAAGGAGAACAGCCAAATGACCAAGACGGTTCACATCATCTTATTGTTGCGACAGGAGGACTAATGCCCAAGCATTAGTCCTGTTTGGCTTACCAAGCGGGAAAGAAACATCTCGCTGGTTAACGAGGTGTTTTATTTTTTAGGAATGAGGGAGAAGTCATGCGAACAGTTGAATTTTTAGATACCAGTTTACGAGATGGGGAACAAACTCCAGGCATTCATTTTTCGATTAAGGAAAAGATTGCCATCGCCAAACAATTGGAAAAATGGGGAATATCCGCCATTGAAGCAGGTTTTCCTGCGGCAAGTCCAGATTCCTTTGCGGCTGTTCAGGCCATTTCACAGGCTGTTAAGAAACCGGCGGTAACGGGCTTGGCCCGGCTAGTTAAGTCGGACATTGATGCCTGCTATGAGGCCTTGAAAGAGGCTCAATTTCCTCAAATTCATGTTTTTATTGCGACTAGCCCGATTCACCGTGAGTTTAAGTTGAATAAGTCTAAAGAAGAGATTTTGGAGGCCATTCGTGAATATGTTTCTTATGCACGGTCAAAATTTGAGATTGTAGAATTTTCTCCTGAAGATGCGACTCGGACAGAATTGGACTTTCTTTTAGAGGTTGTTCAGACAGCAGTGGATGCAGGGGCGACCTACATCAATATTCCGGATACTGTCGGATTTACAACGCCGCAAGAATACGGACATATTTTTTCCTACTTGATTGAAGGCGTGAAATCTGATCGGGAAATTCGCTTTAGTCCACACTGCCACAATGACTTGGGGATGGCGGTGGCCAATACTCTTGCAGCCATTAAACATGGTGCAGGGCGTGTCGAAGGCACCATCAATGGAATTGGTGAGCGGGCTGGTAATGCAGCCCTTGAGGAAGTAGCGGTTGCCTTGTCGATTCGAGATGAATTTTATGAAGTAGACAGTCCAATTGTCTTAAAGGAAACTGTGAATACTTCGGAATTGGTGTCTCGTTTTTCAGGCTTGTCCATTCCAAAAAACAAGGCCATTGTAGGAGGCAATGCCTTTTCCCACGAATCGGGTATCCACCAAGATGGGGTCTTGAAAAATCCATTAACCTACGAAATCATCACCCCTGAATTGGTGGGTGTGGCTTCTAACTCCCTGCCACTTGGAAAGTTGTCTGGCCGCCATGCCTTTGTTGAAAAATTAAAAGAATTGGAATTGAATTTTGAAGTCAGTGAAGTGGATACCTTGTTTGCAAAATTTAAGGATTTGGCAGATAAGAAGCAGAAAATTACAGATGCGGATATCCGTGCCTTGGTAGCGGGTGTGACCATCGAAAATGTCGAGGGCTTCCATTTTGCAGATTTGAAGTTGGTAACTCATGAAGATGATAGCATTACGGCAACAGTTGCCATGTCCAATCAAGAGGGGGAAAGCATTGATTTAATAGCTGATGGGAAAGGCTCAGTAGAGGCCATTTTCAATGCGATTGATACATTCTTCAAGCAGTCTGTTCGTCTAGACACCTTTAATATAGATGCTGTAACCGAAGGGATTGATGCCCAGGCTGTTGTGAATGTCACCATTGAGAACACGGAGACCGATACGATTTTCAATGCCAGTGGGATTGATTTTGACGTCTTAAAAGCGGCCGCCATTGCCTATATCAATGCCAATATTATGGTCCAAAAAGAAAATGAACGCAAAGTATAAAAGGAGTGAGCATGACGCATAAGATACTTGTTTTAGCAGGAGATGGCATCGGACCTGAAATCATGGAAGCGGGTTTGAGCATCCTGAAGAAAGTTTCGTCAACAATTGGTTTTTCTTATGAGTTGGATAGAAAAGCCTTTGGCGGAGCAGGGATTGATGCTTGTGGTTATCCCTTACCAAGTGAAACGCTAACCGCTGCCAAAGAAGCCGATGCCATCCTTCTGGCCGCCATTGGCGGTCCCCAGTATGACCAAGCTAAGATTCGCCCAGAAGAAGGTTTGCTCGCTTTGCGCAAGGAATTGGGCCTTTATGCCAATATTCGCCCAGTGAAACTTTTTCCTGCTTTGGCTGATCTTTCGCCTTTAAAAGAAGAGCATATCACTGGAGTTGATTTTGTTCTTGTGAGAGAATTGACAGGAGGCATTTACTTCGGAGAGCACCAACTGGCTTCGGACTGGGCAAGAGATATCAATCGTTACGAACGAGAAGAAATCCGTCGCATTATTGAAAAATCCTTTGAATTGGCTCGTCATAGACGAAAAAAAGTGACCAGTATTGACAAACAAAATGTCTTGGCCACTTCAAAACTGTGGCGTCAGGTTGCAGAAGAGGTAGCCTTGGATTTTCCAGATGTTACCTTGGAACATCAATTGGTCGATAGTGCGGCCATGCGACTGATTACTCATCCAAGAGAATTTGATATCTTGGTAACGGAAAATCTATTTGGAGATATCTTGTCCGATGAAGCCAGTGTCTTACCAGGCAGTTTAGGGGTCATGCCATCTGCCTCACACTCCCTAACTGGGGCAAGCCTATACGAACCAATTCATGGGTCTGCTCCAGATATTGCTGGAAAAGGCATTGCCAATCCGATTAGTATGGTTCTATCCATTGCCATGATGCTACGAGAGTCTTTTGCCCAAGAAGATGGGGCTAAGATGATTGAAGAAGCTGTCGAAAAAGCATTGCAAGACGGTATTCGCACTAAAGATTTAGGAGGAGAAGCTTCGACCAGTCAGATGACAGAAGCTATCGCACAATACATATGACAATCGTACAAACTGCCAGTCTACTATGGGTGGCCTATAATGGAATCGTTTTTTTTATCTATGGATTAGACAAGGGGAAGGCCCGCAAAGGCTATTACCGGATTTCAGAGAAAACACTACTACTTCTAACCGTTTTTGGAGGAGTAGGAGCCTTATGTGGTGGCCAATTTTTCCATCATAAAACAAAAAAATGGTATTTTCAAGTAGCTTGGTGGTTGTTTAGTATCCTAAATGTGGTGCTCTTATACTGGATATGGAAGGAGTTTGGATGAGCGGACAATCAATTTTTGACAAAATTTGGCAGCGCCATGTGATTACAGGGACAGAGGGTCAGCCACAATTGCTCTATGTGGACCAACACTATATCCATGAAGTAACCAGTCCCCAAGCGTTTGAAGGCTTGAGAGAAGCCGGCCGAAAAGTAAGAAGACCAGACTTAACCTTCGGGACTTTTGACCACAATGTACCGACGGTTAATATTTATGATATTCGAGATGTGATTTCAAAGGCCCAGATGGACAAATTAGCGGACAATGTTGTTGAATTTGGGATTGACCATGCAGCTCACGGTTCAGAAAACCAAGGAATCGTTCATATGGTGGGACCAGAGACCGGGCGGACCCAGCCGGGCAAGTTGATTGTCTGCGGAGATAGCCACACAGCTACCCATGGGGCTTTTGGGGCGATTGGCTTTGGGATTGGAACTTCAGAAGTGGAACATGTCTTTGCGACCCAGACCATTTGGCAGGTCAAGCCTAAGAAACTCTTAATCCGCTTTGTTGGTCAGCCGCAAAAAGGCGTCTTTGCTAAGGATTATATTTTAGCCTTGATTGCCCAGTATGGTGTAGCTCTTGGTGTCGGTTATGCGGCAGAATTTCGTGGGGAGGCTGTTGATGCCCTTTCCATTGAAGAACGCATGACCATCTGCAACATGTCTATCGAGTTTGGTTCCAAGATTGGCATGATGAATCCGGATCAAAAGACCTTTGACTATTTGGCTAATAAAGCATGTCGCCCCAATGATTTTGAAGCTGCAGTAGCGGATTGGAAAACCTTGGTATCGGATGAGGATGCGGTCTATGACAAGGAAATTGTCTTGGATGTTTCGGACTTGGCGCCCATGGTCACATGGGGAACCAATCCGTCAATGGGCGTTGCTTATGGCCAAGCCTTTCCAGAAATCGATGATATGAACGACGAGCGGGCCTATGGATATATGGGTTTGATGCCAGGACAAACCGCAGCCGATATCGAAATCGGTTATGTCTTTATTGGTTCTTGTACCAATGCCCGTCTCAGTGACTTGCAGTTGGCGGCTCGTTTTGTCGAAGGTAAAAAAATTGCAGAGCAGGTAACAGCGATTGTGGTGCCAGGGTCTCGTCCGGTCAAACGAGCGGCAGAAGAGTTGGGGCTGGACAAGATTTTTCTTGAAGCCGGTTTTGAATGGCGAGATCCGGGTTGCTCCATGTGTTTGGGGATGAATGAGGACAAGGTACCAGATGGTGTTCACTGTGCCTCTACTAGCAATCGGAACTTTGAAGACCGACAAGGATTTGGGGCCAAGACCCATCTTTGTAGCCCAGCTATGGCTGCAGCCGCAGCGGTGCATGGGCGATTTGTAGATGTTCGAGAGCTCATGGATACACTTTAAGGAGGCCCGTATGGAAAAATTTACAGTCTACAAAGGCACGACGGTTCCCTTGATGAATGACAACATTGATACCGATCAGATTTTGCCCAAACAATTTTTAAAACTCATTGACAAAAAAGGTTTTGGCAAGTACTTGATGTACGCATGGCGTTACCAGGATCATCTCTACACTGAAAATCCAGACTTTATTTTTAATCAGCCAGATTACCGCAAGGCAACGATATTGGTCACAGGGGATAATTTTGGAGCGGGTTCCTCTCGTGAGCATGCTGCCTGGGCCTTGGCAGACTATGGATTTAAGGTGGTAATTGCAGGCTCTTTTGGGGATATCCATTACAACAATGAGCTCAATAATGGCATGCTGCCTATCGTTCAGCCAAAAGAGGTTCGGAAAAAGCTAGCTCAGTTGTCACCGGTTGAGGAAATCACCATTGATTTGCCCCGGCAAAAGATTATTTCTTCAGTAGGTACCTTTTCTTTTGAGATTGATAAGGAATGGAAGCACAAGTTGTTGAATGGCTTGGATGACATTGGAATTACCCTGCAATACGAAGAGTTGATTGCTATCTATGAAAAAAATCGTCCAGCTTATTGGCGTGAGGATGAGAAATAAGCAAATAGAAAAGAAAGGCTACTTGCCTTTCTTTTTTTACGAAAAATTGTGCTATAATAAGAACATGTTAAAAGAAGAAAAACAATCTCAATACGAATTGCTCTTGGCACAGTTGGAGGCCCTTTTAGAAGGTGAAACCAATGCCTTGGCCAATCTTTCCAATGCCTCGGCCCTACTAAACCAGACCCTTCCTCGTTCAGTCTTTACAGGTTTCTACCTGTATGATGGAAAAGAGTTGATTTTAGGGCCTTTTCAGGGTGGTGTTTCCTGCGTCCATATCGCTCTTGGAAAAGGCGTTTGTGGCGAGTCGGCAGAGAAACAAGAAACCGTGATTGTAGACGACGTGACCCAGCATGCCAATTATATTTCCTGCGATGCAGCTGCCATGTCTGAAATTGTGGTTCCTATGGTGAAAAATGGTCACTTGTTGGGTGTTCTGGATTTGGATTCATCTCAAAAAGGGGACTATGATGACCTCGATCAGGTCTATCTGGAGAAATTTGTGTCTCTCTTGATTGAAAAAACGGATTGGAATTTTGCCATGTTTGGAGTGAACGACTAATGTATCAAGCCCTTTATCGGAAATACCGTAGCCAAACCTTTGCGGAAATGGTGGGACAAGAAGTGGTGGCAACCACGCTTCGTCAGGCGATTGAGACCAATAAAATTAGCCATGCCTATCTGTTTTCTGGACCGCGTGGAACAGGAAAAACATCAGCAGCTAAGATTTTTGCCAAGGCCATGAACTGCCCCAATCAAGTGAATGGTGAGCCTTGTAATGATTGCGCGATTTGCCAGTCTATCACAGAGGGTAGCCTTGAGGATGTGATTGAAATTGATGCGGCCTCCAACAACGGTGTCGATGAAATTCGTGATATTCGCGACAAATCCACTTATGCACCGAGCTTGGCTAGGTACAAGGTCTACATCATCGATGAGGTCCATATGCTGTCCATGGGGGCCTTTAACGCCCTTTTAAAGACCCTAGAGGAGCCGACAGAACATGTTGTCTTTATTCTAGCGACAACCGAATTGCACAAGATTCCAGCTACGATTTTGTCTCGGGTTCAGCGCTTTGAATTCAAAGCCATCAAAACCGTAGACATTCAGCGTCATTTAGTTGGGATTTTGGACAAAGAAGGCATTGCGTTTGAAGAAGAAGCTCTTTCGATGATTGCCAGACGAGCAGAAGGGGGAATGCGGGATGCTCTCTCGATTCTAGACCAGGCAATTAGCCTCAGTCGCAACCAGCAAATTAGCATCGACATCGCCGAAGAAATCACGGGCTCTATTAGCTTGCGGGCCTTGGATGATTATGTTGCAGCGATTCGCCAATCGGATGGGGCTACCGCACTGCACCAACTGCAGACCATCTTTGACAACGGCAAGAGTATGACCCGGTTTGCGACAGATTTGCTCTATTACCTACGAGATTTGCTTCTAGTACAAACAGGTGGTGAAAATACCCATACCAGTTCTGTATTTGAGGAAAATTTGGCCTTTTCAAAAGACCACCTCTTTGCAATGATTGAAGAAGTCACAACTGGTTTGCAACAAATCAAATCCAGTCCACAACCGAAAATCTATGCGGAAATGATGACGGTAAAATTAGGAGACAGGCCAACTGGTGCTAGCGGACCGATTCCAGCTTATTTAGAAACGGAATTGCAACAACTGCGTCAACAAGTGGCAGAGCTACAAAACCAAGTCAGTCATCTCCAACAACAACCAGTATCGGCACCTGTCACTGCTAAAAAACCACAAGGACAGGCTAAGAAATACCGTGTTGATACTAATAAGGTTCACCTCATTTTGCAGGAAGCCATAGAAAATCCGAGTTTAGCCCGGGAAAACTTGACCCGTCTTCAAAATGCTTGGGGTGAAGTCATTGAAAGTTTAGCGGGTGCAGACAAGGCTCTTCTATCTGGTTCTCAGCCAGTTGCGGCCAATGAGCACCATGCGATTTTGGCCTTTGAATCCAGTTTTAATGCCCAGCAAACCATGAAACGGGATAATCTCAACACCATGTTTGGCAATATATTGAGCCAGGCAGCCGGTTTTTCTCCACAGATTTTAGCCATTGCCCAAGAAGATTGGACACAAATCCGTGCTGAATTTTCAGCTAAGGCGCGTGGACAAAAAGAAGAAATCGTGGAAGAAGTGGAAGAAGATGTGATTCCAGAAGCCTTTCAATTTTTAGTTGAAGATGCAACGATTTTAGAAGATTAAGACACTAAACCTACTTAAAAAACAGCCAAAAGGCTGTTTTTTTGCTATACTATTGCTATGAGATTCTTTGATTTTTTATTACTGGCGACCATGACCTGTCTTGCAACCTTTTGGATGAATGAATCCTTTATGGCAGGCCAGTATTTTTGGGCTTTTTTGTACGGAGCGATCGTAGCCCGCAATCTGCGTTTTGCCTATAAAATTACATTATTTATCCGTATTATGGAAGCAGCTACCAAGAAGAAAGGCTAATTTCGCCACTGAAGAGGACCTTTGTGGTGCCATCTTCTAAGTCAACGACCAAGTGGCCAGCATCTGTAATCTTTTTGGCAATACCCGTATAGGTTTGTTCTTGTCTGACAAAACTCACTTCCTGACCGAGGACCAGTGAGTTTTCTTTGTAAACAGCCATCAATTCTTCATCAGATGTCCCAAAGAAGGTCTGCCAGATGGCTTCAATCAATTCTTGACGGCTGAGACTAGGCTGTGTTTCAAATAGATTCCCTGCTTTTCCTTGGAGGTGTTTTGGAAAAGATTCCAGATGGAAATTGATTCCCACTCCGATAATGACATCTGTGACGGTATGGGCTTCCATAGAAGAAATGGCTTCTGTTAAGACACCTGCAACTTTTTTGCCATTTAAGTAGATGTCGTTGACCCATTTGATTTGGACAGGGATTCCTGTCTTTTCTTGTATGGTCTTCACGATAGCTGCTGCAACCAAGATAGTATAGGGCTTGAAATTAGAAAATGGCACATGGGGTGAGAGACGTAGGCTCATGTAAATTCCACCCTGTTCTGCCGCAAAAAAGGGACGACCGTAGCGGCCTTTTGCTCCTGTCTGGCTAGGTGCTAAATAGAGGGCAGGGCTGGGGTGATTGGTGTCCATACCGACCTTGGCATCTAGTTGGGTAGAGACGCTATCCATATTGTAGTGAACAGGGATGCCGATGGCAGTGCTGATGTCATTTGGGAGCAAGAGATCTCCATCAATGAGTTGATAGCCTGTATGGCGGTTGGAAGTAATGGTCAAGCCTTTCTTTTCAAGGGTTTGAATCGCCTTCCAGATAGAGGTCCGAGACAGGTCCAACCGTCTTGCTAATTCCTCTCCACTAATGGGTTCCGTCTCCTTTAATAGGATATGGTAAATTTTTTCATAGGTTTTCATACAACTATTATAGCAAAATCTGGCCTAAAATATGGTAAAATAGTTTATATTTCATAAGGAGAGAATTGTGACGATGACCACATTAGATTATATTGTAAAACTGACCAATACCCCGTCTCCAACGGGATTTACCAGCCAAATCATGGAGTACATCAAAACGGAAGTCGAGTCTTTTGGCTATGCAGCCCACAAAACACCCAAGGGTGGAGTCTTGGTGTCGGTAAAAGGAGCAGATGATAGTCAGCACCGCATGGTCACTGCCCATTTAGATACGTTGGGGGCGATCGTTCGCGCGATTAAGCCATCTGGTCGTATCAAGATGGATTTGGTTGGTGGCTTTGGCTACCCGTCCATCGAGGGTGAAAACTGCTTGATCCATGTGGCAAAAAATGGCAAAACCTACACTGGCACTATCCTTATGCACCAAACATCTGTCCACGTCTATCGAGACGCTAACACAGCAGAGCGCAATCAAACCAATATGGAAATTCGTTTGGACGAAAAGGTAAATTCAGCTGAGGAAACGCGGACCTTGGGCATTGAAGTCGGAGATTTCATTTCCTTTGATCCCCGCACCGTTGTAACGGATGCTGGCTTTATCAAGAGCCGCCACTTGGACGACAAGGTTTCTGCTGCGATTTTGCTCAACCTCTTAAAAACCTATCAGGAAGAGAAGATTGAACTGCCCTATACAACCCATTTCTATTTTTCTAACAATGAAGAAATTGGCTATGGGGCCAACTCCAGCATTCCTGCAGAGGTGGTTGAATACCTAGCCGTTGATATGGGAGCTATGGGAGACGACCAGCAGACGGATGAATACACGGTGTCCATCTGTGTCAAGGATGGCTCCGGACCTTATCATTATGAATTGCGTCAGCAGTTAGTTGCCTTGGCTGAATCCAACCAGATTCCTTACAAATTAGATATTTACCCTTATTATGGATCAGATGCTTCTGCGGCAATGCGGGCTGGTGCAGATGTTCGTCATGCCCTTCTAGGAGCGGGGATTGAGTCCAGTCATTCATATGAACGGACCCATATCGACTCAGTTGTTGCAACAGAGAAGATGGTCGATGTTTATTTGAAAGCGGAGATGTTATAAACTAAAAAAGAATAGGAAATCCTATTCTTTTTCTCTTCTTTAAATATCTCCTGAGAAGGTGTCGCCATGCTTGAGATCTCCGTATTGGTAGCCACGGTGGAACCATCTTTGGCGTTGTTCCGATGTACCATGTGTAAAGCTTTCTGGAACACTGGTACCATTTGCGGCTTCTTGGAGAGTATCATCACCAACTGCATGGGCAGCATTCATGGCTTCTTCAATATCACCAATTTCTAATAACCCTTGTCCTTCTACATAATGGGCCCAGGCGCCAGCATAGTAGTCTGCTTGGAGCTCCAAGCGGACGTTTAAGGCATTGGCCTCTTTTTTAGAGAGGGTTTGGTGTTTTTTGCGGTAGGCATCCATGGTTCCCAATTCATTTTGGACGTGGTGGCCGACTTCATGAGCAATGACATAGGCCATGGCAAAATCTCCCTTGGCTCCATAGGTATTGGCTAGTTCGTGGTAGAAGGTCAAATCAATGTAGACCTTATTGTCTGCTGAACAGTAGAAGGGACCGGCATGGGCAGAGCCAACCCCACACCCTCCTGTCTGTGTTTTGCCATCATAAATGACCAAGGTTGGTGGATTGTAGGTGAGTCCTTCTTTTTTAAATTCTTGGGTCCAGAATTCCTCTGTTGACTGGAAGACCTTGCTAAGGAAGACAGCTTCTTCATCAGAAACAGTAGAAGGTGTTTGCGAAGTTTGGTGACTGGTTGGATTTGAACTACTCATTCCTAGTAAATCACCAATCCCACTCCCGCCACCGGTAATGAGGGTAATGGCAATGATTGCAATAATAATCAAGCGTCCTTTTCCAGAAGAAAATAGGAGCTGCATGAGGAGTCCAATCAAACCTGAATTACCACCACCAGAGTAGCCGCCGAAAGAGCCGTTGGATTGCCCTCTTCGATCCTCTACACGCTGACTTTGTTTTAAATCGTCAATTTTCATTTGCTTATCTCAACTTTCTATTCTTAGCTTTATTATATAGGAAATAAGGCAAAAAGAAAAGGAATTCGGATAAGGAGAATTCTCAAAATTATTTTGAAAAATGTTTTTGTTTGCTTTGTTTATTGGCTATGAAATAGTATAATAGAAAAAAAGCTGGAGGAATGATGATGACAGAGAATCGTTTGGCATGGGATGAATACTTTGCGGCACAGGCTCTTTTGATTGCCAATCGGGCGACGTGTAAGAGGGCCAAGGTTGGGGCTGTGTTGGTCAAGGACAACAAGGTGATTGCGACTGGCTATAATGGATCGGTCTCAGGAACAGAACACTGCCTGGATCATGAATGTTTGATGGTGGAAGGGCACTGTGTTCGCACGCTACATGCTGAAGTCAATGCCATTTTACAAGGAGCAGAACGTGGTATTCCAAAAGGTTTTACGGCCTACGTAACCCATTTTCCTTGTCTCAATTGTTCCAAGCAGTTATTGCAGGTGGGCTGCAAGCGCGTGGTTTACATCAATGAGTATCGGATAGATGATTATGCCAAATACCTTTATCAGGAAAAGGGCTGTGAACTAAGCCATTTACCAATGGAAAAAGTCAAGCAAGCCATTTTGGATGCTGAGTTTATTTAAACGATTAGGATGGCTATCCACTTAGCTTTATCATAAGAAAAAGAACCCCATCAAAGGCAGGAGTCATCGCCTTTTGATGGGGTTTTATTTGGTGCGAATATGGAAACGAAATGCCTGCCAGGGCTTGAGCAAATCCAGTAATGGTAAGTCATCGTCACAAATGGTCGCAAGCTGATTGGTTTTTTCAGTGATGCGAAAATCCTTTAGGGCAATCTGTAACTCGCCACAATAGCGTGTATAGAGCTGGTTGTCGATGAGAATATGGCCTCGTTTGACCTGCTTGTCTTGCTCGATAGGAGAAATTGTGGCCTGATTGTAACGGGAGCGGTGGTCCGTAGAGCGGACCAAATAGTCGGAGTGGTCACCGCGGTAACGATGTTGTTCAGAGAGGATGGAGCGTTCGACTGCTGAAATGTCTTCTGTCACTTCAATTTCAAAAACGATGTCATCATCTTGTTGGATGGTGGCTAACTCTTCAGGAGAAACGAGCTGATTGGCGATGAGGATATGGTCAATTAAACCAGTCGCCGACAACCACTTGTACTGCGTATTGAGCGGCTGGTTTCGGTGGTGCTCCAGTGTACACAATCCTTCAGATAATGGCCAGGGGCCAGTATCTGCCGTTTTCGCATGAATAAAAGCAGCTGTTTCAATACCATGTTTTTTATAAAGGGCACTCATTTTGAGGAAGTAATCGATTCCTAATCCTGTGAAGGCATGGGGATAAAAATTATGACAGGCCGTTAGGTTGGCTAGATTGGCTCCTTTTTCAATGATAGTTTCCAAGAGTGAGGACTCTGTGCTCATGTTGATCTCAATTTTGATTCCCAAGCTATTTTGCGTCAGCTCAACCAACTCGTCTGCTTCGTAGGATTCGTCTAGTCGGAGACCTTTTAAACCAAAACGGTGAACGGCTTCAATGAGGCTGTCTTGCCAGCCAAGCTGGGCAATTAATTGGGGGCTCATATCCGCAAAAACGTCTAAACCAACTTGTTGGCAGTACTGGACAACCTTGGCATAGTGGTCCAACAGGTCCTTGTCTGACGGATCTAATTGCAAGAGACTGAGAAAGACTTTCTGGCAATGATAGGGCTGGAATTGTTGAATATAGGCCTGTATTGTCTCCAGTGAATAGTGTTCAGGATAGAGGGAAAATCCAAGTTTTGCCATCTTGTTCTCCTTTAAAAACCATTGTTTTGACTTAGTTTTTTAAACCAATGGCCAGATTTTTTGATATGGCGGGATTGGTCTGTTAAGTCCAGTTCCACCAAACCATAGCGGTTTTTGTAACTATTGAGCCAAGACCAGCAATCAATAAAGGTCCACAGCAAATAGCCCTTGCAATTGGCACCTTCTGAGATAGCGCGATGCAAATGCGTCAAGTGGTCTTTGATAAACTCGATGCGGTAATCGTCTTTGATTTGGCCGTCTTCTCGAAAGGCCTCTTCGCCCTCAACGCCCATTCCATTTTCGGTTAAAATCCATTCGATATTGCCATAATTTTCTTTGATATTTTGGGCAATATCATAGATACCGGGTTCGTAGATTTCCCAGCCACGGTGTGGATTCATCTTCCGACCGGGCAGTTCATAATGGTCGTAATAATGGGTTGGGAAAAATGGAGAATCTGGGTGCGGGAGGTGTTTTGGAGCTGCAACGCGAAGGGGTTGGTAGTAGTTGACGCCGAGGTAATCAACGGTATGCTCTTTGATGATTTGCAGGTCTTGTTCTGAATAGAGAGGAAGGAGACCTTGTTCTTTGATCAAGTCGATGAGCTCTGCTGGATACTCCCCTTTGACCGAAGGATCCAGGAAGGAGCGAGCCTGAAAAAGCTCTGCAATAAAAGCGGCTTTGAGGTCAGCTGGGTGTTGACTCCGAGGATAGGCAGGAGTAAGATTGAGGACAATGCCTATCTGACTATCTGGAATCAATTCATGGCAGGCTTTGACAGCTAGGCTGCTGGCCAGTTGGGTATGGTAGGCCACTTGGGTACCTGCCTTTGGGTCAACAGTAGCAGGGTAATGGTACTGGTAAAAATAGCCACATTCTACGGGGACAATCGGTTCATTGAAGGTAATCCAGCGGTCGACCAAGTCTCCAAAAGCTTCGAAACAAATACGAGCATAGCGTTCATAAGCAGCAACTGTTGAGCGGTTAACCCAGCCTCCTTTTTCTTCTAAAGCCATTGGCAAATCAAAGTGATAGAGGTTGACAAGGAGGTGGATTCCTCTGCCTTTTATACCTTGAAAGACCTTACGGTAGAAATCAAGGGCGAGTGGATTGACAGCACCATCACCGTCTGGAATGACTCTGGACCACTGGATGGATGTCCGAAAAGCAGTGTGGCCTGTCTCGACCAGTAAATCCAAATCGTTTTTATAATGTTGGTAAAAAGTAGAGGTCAGTTCTGGCCCGATTTGGCAGTGAAATTTTTCAGGGGACTGGGAAAACCAATAATCCCAAGTGGAATCCCCTTTGCCATCGCCTGGAATGCGTCCCTCTGTTTGAGGTCCTGATGTAGAGCTTCCCCAAAGGAAGCCTGCTGGAAATTGAAACATATGTATCCTTTCTTAAGCTTGTGTAGGTGGCAGCAAACTGAGTTCAAAGCTGAGCTGCTTAGCAGTAAGCAAGTCTTTATGATGGAGTTCTGTAATAGCTTGTTGGTCTAATTGAGCAGTGCGGACAAAATAGAAATGCTCATGGTTGTGCTGGCAATCAATGGTCAAGTCCTTGTCGTTTGGCAAGTGGAGAATGACTCTGTCAAACTGTGGGAGCCCCAGTTGGTAGCTGGCTTTTCCTGGACAAACAGGATAGAAGCCAAGGCAAGAGAAGATGTACCAAGCTCCCATGCTGCCATTGTCCTCATCTCCAGGAAAGGCCTGAAAATCAGTATCAAAAGCCTGTTGCCGCAGTTGTTTGACAAGAAAACCAGCATAGTGCGGGGTCTTGCTCCAGTGGAAGAGATACGGAATATGAAAACTTGGTTGATTGGAGATGGCCAATTGCCCAAATCGCTGGTGGGCCATTTCGCTCATTTCATGGATTTCGTAGCCATAGTTGTTTGGTGAAAAGGCTGGGTTTTCTTGGCAGAGTTGGAGCAGGTAATCCGTAAATACTTCCTGTCCCCCCATGCAGTCGACGAGGCCGTCAATATCATGAAAGACGGATAGGGTTGCTTGGATACTGGAGCATTCGGCGTAGTCTCTGCCCCAAGCTTCCCTGACAAATTCCTCTCTAAAATTCCCCTCACGGTCCTTGGCCCGCATAACACCAACGCTTGGGTCAAATAGTTCTTGGTAAGAACGGCTAAATGTCCAGTATTGCTGGGCCGTTTTTTCTTGTCCAAGAAAGTGGGCGACTTGGCCGATGGCCCAATCGCTATATGCATAGTCAAGGCTATGGCTGACGCTTTCATGATGGTCAAGCGAAAGATAGCCAAATTCACGGTATTCTTGGCTACCGTGTCTACCATAGCGTCCTGTTTCGTCAATCTGTTGGCTGGTTGTAATCATGGCCTCTAGTAACTCAGGTAGAATCTCTATGGCCAACCCCTTACTAGCAGCGTCTGCGATGACACCATCGACCAAGGTTCCTGGCATGATGCCCCGCTCATCAGGGGATAGCCATTTTGGTAGATAGCCAGTATCCTTGTAATGCTGCAATATGCCCTCTAAGAAGTCTTCTAGGTACTCAGGGTAGAGGAGAGATAGGAGAGGGACAGTACTTCTAAAGGTATCCCAGTAGCCATTGTTGGTGAAGAATTTTCCGAGTTGTGCTTGACCAGTCTGGGTATCAAAATGCCAGTTTTTGCCTTCCTTGTCTACCTCATAGAAGGTTTGTGGAAAGAGCAGGCAGCGATAGAGGCAGTGGTAAAAGAGTTTGCGTTCTTTTGGAGCATCTTCTCCAGGAATCTCAATGCGTTCCAAGAGATGATTCCATCTTGCTCTGGTTTCAGTCTGGATTGTGGTGAAGTTTCCGAGTCGACTAAGGTTAAGACTGGCTTGTTCGGGACTGATAAAGGAAGTGGCTAGTCTGACTTCTAGGGCTGCGGCTGCAAAATTAAGGCGAAGATGCACATCTTGTCCACTGATCGTATCTGCAATAGAAAGCTCTTTGTCCTCGTCAAGCTGAAGCATGGCTGTGATGTCTTGGTCGAAGCTGAGCTGCACATGCATACAGAACTTGTCTGACTGGGTTTCGCTGGCATGATAGAGCGTAACAGACAGTGTCTTTTTGTCAAGCAGTCGGTAGCTGGACTGTCCGGGACTGAAAAAGACAAGGCCCAGCTCCTCCTTGTTCTGTGCTTGCAGTTGCAATGCTGCCCCATACAGACTTGGCACTAAGCGACTGGTCAATTGGTAGCGGTGCGAGTATACTTCTAGCAAATCTGGCCTAAAAATGGCTTTTTGATTGTCGTAGCTGGATTGGCGGTGAAAGAGGCTGCTCCTACTAATCTTTCCAGTTACTGGCGTCAATAAAAGACTGGAAAAATCGCCTAACCAAGGACTTGGTTGATGGGTCAGGCGAATGCCTTGGTAAACAGGCTCGTAAGGGTTAAACCACCAGCTACCATTTTGGTCTGTTGTTTGGAGGGCAAAATAGTTCATGCCAAAAGGGTGACCTGTCAAGGGCAGGCAATTGCCATTTGAAAAGGCGTGTGAATTATAGGTGCCATAGCGGGTATCAATGCTGTCAACAAGAGAATAGACCATACGGAACTCCTTTTTATCAAATAAATCTACCCTTATTATAGTGAAAAAATGGCTAAAAAATGCAGGAAAAAAAGGAGAGGCTAGATTTGTGTAAGAAGGAATTTAATTTGTGTATAGGATTTGACAGGGAAGTTTTTTACACTAACAGTAGGAAAAACTAGAAGACTGCAAAAAAGGAGTTTTTATGCTATATACACCTGAAAAAACACATGCTTGGTTACAAGAAATCAGTGAAAAAACCAAGGACCATCCGAGTTGGGGAAAGGTTTTTGAAACCTGCTATACAGATACCTTGGACAAGACGATGAAACGCTTGGAGGACGGAACGACCTTTGTTTTAACAGGGGATATTCCGGCCATGTGGCTGCGGGATTCGACAGCCCAAGTCAAACCCTACCTGCTCCTAGCAAAAGAAGATTTGGTATTGAGACAAACCATTATGGGCTTAATTGAACGCCAGATGTTGTTTGTTCTTCATGATCCTTATGCCAATGCATTTAACGAAGCAGATAATGGAAAGGGCCACCAAACAGACCACACCGATTTAACGGGGTGGATTTGGGAGCGGAAATACGAGATTGATTCGCTCTGTTACCCGTTGCAATTAGCCTACCTGCTCTGGAAGAAAACAGGTGAGACTGGCCACTTGGATGAGACATTTTTCAAGGCTGCTAGAACCATTGTTGACCTATGGACTCTAGAGCAGGACCATAGCCAGTCGCCTTACGTCTTTGAACGTGATACCGATCGTTTGGAAGACACCTTGACCAATGGTGGCAAAGGACCAGATTGTGCTCATACAGGTATGACGTGGTCTGGTTTTCGACCAAGTGATGATGCATGTCAATATTCTTATCTAATCCCCTCCAATATGTTTGCGGTGGTGGTGCTAGGCTATTTGGCAGAGATCATTGACAGTTTGCAGCTGGAAAAATGGCAGAACTTACAAGTAGATGCCCTGCGGTTGAAAGAAGAGATTGACCAAGGAATCCAGCAGTTTGGCTTGACCAAAAATGCGGATGGTGAAACGATTTTTGCCTATGAGGTGGATGGTTTTGGAAATGCCTCGATTATGGACGACCCTAATGTCCCAAGCCTCTTAGCCGCCCCTTATTTGGGCTATTGTGCGATTGAAGATCCAGTTTATCAGGCAACCCGTAAAACCATTTTAAGCCCTGAGAATCCGTATTACTATGAGGGAGAACATGCCAAAGGGCTGGGTAGTAGCCATACTTTTTATCGGTATATCTGGCCAATCGCCCTTTCTATCCAAGGTTTGACCACACGAGACAAGGAAGAAAAAAAGGCCCTACTGGACTTGATGGTAGCTTGTGATGGCGGAACAGGTGTCATGCATGAGAGCTTCCATGTGGACGACCCAAGCCTCTATTCCAGAGAATGGTTTTCATGGGCCAATATGATGTTTTGTGAATTGGTCTTGGATTATTACGACTTGAACGAGGAGAATTAAATGAAAAAAGAAACCGTTCATATTATTTCCCACAGCCACTGGGATCGTGAGTGGTACCTCCCTTTGGAAGAACACCGCTTGCGGCTGGTGGAGCTCTTTGATGATTTGTTTGAGCTCTTCGAAACAGATCCAGACTTTAAGAGTTTTCACTTAGACGGGCAACTTATTGTTCTAGAAGATTATTTGGCGATTCGCCCGCAAGAGAAGGAACGCTTGCTTCGCTACATTGAAGAAGGACGTTTGATTATTGGCCCCTTTTATATCTTGCAAGATGATTACCTGATTACCAGTGAAGCCAATATGCGAAACACCCTTATCGGGCACTTGGAAGGTAAAAAATGGGGGAAAATGCCTAAAATTGGCTATTTCCCAGATACTTTTGGCAATATGGGGCAGGCACCACAGTTGCTGAAACAGGCCGGAATTGATGTGGCATTTTTTGGCCGCGGGGTTAAGCCTGTTGGTTTTGACAATCAGGTGTTAGAAGATGATCATTTTAATTCCACCTATTCTGAGATGTACTGGGAGGGGGCGGATGGGACCCAGATTCTGGGAATTCTATTTGCCAACTGGTATAGTAACGGCAATGAAATTCCAGTTGATAAAGCGACAGCAAAATCTTTTTGGGAAAAGAAACTCGGAGAAGTCCGCCAGTATGCATCCACTTCTCAGTACCTCTTGATGAATGGGTGTGACCATCAGCCTGTTCAGAAAGATTTGTCTCAAGCCTTGGCTGTTGCAAGAGAATTGTACCCTGATATTGAATTTGTCCATAGCAATTTTGAAGACTATGTGCAGGCCTTAAAGGCCGAATTGCCTGAGGATCTCAGTACCGTTAGAGGAGAGCTGATTAGCCAGGAAACCGATGGTTGGTATACCTTGACGAATACGGCCTCTTCACGGATTTATCTCAAACAAGAAAACGATAAAGCCAGTCATTTGCTGGAGAAAGTTGTGGAGCCTCTGGTTGTTATGACCCAAGACGAGGTCCCACGAGATGAATTGCGTTATGCTTGGAAGTTGCTGTTGGAAAATGCCCCGCATGATAGCATTTGCGGTTGCAGTATAGACCCTGTTCATGCAGAAATGGAGACTCGTTTTGCCAAGGTCCAACAGGTTGGAAACTTCCTCTGCCAACGCAGTTTAGAACGTTGGGCTAGTCAAGTAGATAGCCAGGATTTGGACGGCTTGCTCTTTACGGTCTTTAATACTAGTCCGGAAGCCAAAAGCCAGCTAGTAGAAGTGGACTTGGTAGTGGACAAACGGGATTTCCGAGATGGGCAACTGGAAAAACATTACCAGGATATGAGCGCCATTTCCCTGCCTTCTTATGTCGTGATGACCAGTCAAGGTGAAGAGCTGGCAGCGACTATTGAAGATTTGGGGGTCTCCTTTGCCTATGAGCTACCAAAAGATCGGTTCCGTTCGGCCACCTTTACTCGGAAAATTCGGATCTCTCTGGTTCTTGAAGATCTTCCTGCTTTTTCTTGGCAGACCTATCAGGTCAAGGAGGGACAAACCGTCAGTACGGAGTCTGTTCCAGCAGGCTTTGAGAATGACTTCCTGGCTATCTCAGTGAATAAACAGCAAGAACTCGTCTGGCTTGATAAGGCTAGTGGCCAATCCTTCACCGATTTCTTACGGTTTGAAGATACAGGGGACGTGGGCAACGAATATATCTATATGGCACCAAAAGGCGAAGAGCCGATTCTATCTGAATTGGTCTCTGTCAAATGGGATCACAGTCAGCCACTGCTCAGTAGGGCTACCCTCCTTCACCGCTTGCAGATTCCAAGGGCTATGGACGATCAATTGCTGGAAGAACAGGAAAAAATCATTGAGTTTCGCCATCGGACGGCACAGCGTTCGAAAGAGACTGTGGACGTTTTCTTAGAAACGGATATGCTTCTTTATGCCCATTCTCCACAAGTTCAGTTTAAAACCCGCTTTAAAAATGAGGCTTTAGACCATCGGATTCGTGTTTTGTTTGACTTTGGAATTCAGAGCGATTGCCATGAAGCAGATAGCATCTATGAAGTTGTGACGCGCTCCAATCAGCCACATCCGTCATGGGAAAATCCTAGCTATCCCCTCCGCCATCGGACCTTTGTTTCGATGCAGGACAAGGAAAAGTTGATGCTGGTATCCAGCAAAGGACTTCACGAATACGAAATCTTAAACAGTCAAGTCATCGCGCTTACGCTCCTTAGGGCAGTAGGTGAGTTGGGGGACTGGGGCTATTTCCCAACACCACAAGCCCAGTGCTTGCGAGACATTTCTGTGGAATATGCCGTAGAACTGCAATCGCCTCGTGATAAATATGCAGCGATTCACCGAGCACAGGCTTTTCAAACAGATCTATTAACGGTGCAAATTAAGCAGCAAACAGGAACAAAACCAGTCAAAGGACATGCGCTTGAGCACCCGATCCTCTCTGATAATCGCTTCTGTATTACTTCTCTAAAAGTGGCTGAAGAAAGTGATGACATCCTATTGCGGTACTATCATTTATCGACCGAATCGGTTGAGCTAAGTCACAAGGCCAGTGGCGTCAATCTTTTAGAACATCCGATTGGAGACTTAGCCTCTCTTGTTTCAGGACAAGAAATTCGCACAGAAATTGTGACAGAAAGGAGCTAGCTGATGGCAGTCATGTGTTTTGATATTGGGGGAACAGGGGTCAAAAGTGGCTTGATTGGAGCAGACAAGCTTGTTCGCCACCAGACCCAGATACCAACCCCAGAAAGTTTGGAGGACTTGCTTGCTTGGATGGATAGTTGTTTGACAGGTCATCCGGTGGAGGCGATCTCCATTAGTTTTCCTGGTGCGGTCAATCCAGATACCGGCATCATTGGTGGAATCAGTGCAGTGCCTTATATCCATGACGTGTCTTGGTATGAGTTGCTGGCTTCTTACCAAGTTCCTGTTTTTATGGAAAATGATGCCAATTGCGCAGGCCTTAGCCAACTGGCAGCAGATGAGGTAAGCCAAGATTTCTTCTGTGTTGTTTGTGGAACAGGCATTGGTGGAGCGGTCATTCTCAATCGCCGTCTTCATAGAGGGAAAAAAGCCTACGCAGGCGAATTTGGTTGTATGGTGCACAATTGGCAAGAGCCAGTTGAAAATTGGTCCCAACTGGCGTCAACAGGAAGCTTGGTTCGCTATGTGAAAGAACACCATGAGGATACTGAGAAAGACTGGAATGGCCGTCTTATTTTCGCAGCAGCAGAAAAAGGAGATATCATTTGCCAAGAAGCTGTTCATCGCATGGTGACTAATTTTTCACTCGGTCTCATGAATCTGTATTATACTTTAGATCCAGAGGTCATCTACATTGGTGGTGGCATTAGTCAAAACGACACTTTTCTTCAATTGGTAGAAGAAAAAATGATGGAAATGTCTGAAGCCTACGAGGGGTTTCCAGTTGTTCCTACTGTCCGTGCTTGTACCTATCACCAAGATGCCAACCTGATGGGCGCTTATATGAATACCCTTCAATGAGATATAGTAAGAGACACTTGCGTGAAGTCGTAGGTGTCTTTTTGATGGTCAATCTTGCATTTTGTAACCGCTATCTATAATTTGTAGAATTTTTTCTATAAAGAGGCCATTCACAGAGTTATCTGAAATGAGTATACTAAAAAGTGTAAAAGAGAAAGGAAAGAGAAATATGAAATTTTTAAAAGATTTGAAAAAAAATGCCATATTCTTGCTCATGATCCTACCAGGAGCTTGTTGGTTTATTTTGTTCTTCTATATTCCTGTATTGGGGAATGTCGTCGCCTTTCAAGACTATCGTATTTCAGGAAATGGATTTATTGATAGTATTTTAACCAGTGAATGGGTTGGCTTTGACAATTTCAAATTTCTCTTTCAATCTTCGGATGCTTATATCATTACTAGAAATACTCTTTTGTACAACATTGGCTTTATCATCATTGGCTTAATTTTTGCAGTCGGAATCGCCATTATTTTTAGTGAAATGCGTTCAGCTCGTCTGGTAAAAATCTACCAAACAACGACCCTATTTCCTTACTTTTTATCCTGGGTTATCATTAGTTTCTTTGTTTATGCTTTTTTAAGTCCAGACAAGGGACTGATTAACAATACACTTGTCAATTTTGGACTAGAACCCATCAACTGGTACAACGCACCGAGCTACTGGCCCTTCATTCTCATTTTCTTAGGAATTTGGAAGGGGCTTGGTTACAACAGTATTATTTATTATGCTAGTATCATGGGAATTGATCCAACTTTCTATGAAGCAGCCACCGTTGACGGGGCGACAAAGTGGCAAAAAATTCGCTATGTTACCTTGCCTCAGTTAGCGCCATTGGTGACAGTGTTGACCATTTTGGCAGTCGGAAATATCTTCCGAGCGGACTTTGGACTCTTCTACCAAATTCCAAAAAATTCAGGAACACTGTATAACGTGACCCAAGTTCTAGATACCTATGTCTACAACGGGATATCAGGAACGGGAGATATTGGGATGGCTGCGGCAGCAGGTTTGTACCAATCTGTTGTTGGTTGTATTCTAGTAGTAACTGCAAATTTACTAGCCCGTAAAATTGATAAAGAATCTGCATTGTTCTAGAGGTTGAATATGAAAAAGAAAAAAATTGAATCGGTTAAGGTGCATTCTTTTGACAAAAAAACAAATGCCTTGTTTAGTATCTTACTAGGAATTTTTGCTATATCGTGTATCCTTCCGTTTATTTTTGTGATTGTCATCTCCTTTACAGATGAGACGGTACTGGCTTTTAATGGCTATTCTTTATGGCCTGAAAAATGGAGCATTGCAGGATATGAGTACTTGTATCAGTTAAAAGATCAAATCTTACAAGCTTTGTTTATCACATTCTTTATTACGATTGTGGGAACCAGTCTCAATGTACTTTTTACAACTCTTTATGCCTATGCCATTTCAAGAAACAATTTTAAATACCGTCGTTTCTTTACCATGATGGCACTTGCAACCATGCTCTTTAGTGCTGGTGTGATTCCTGTATACATTGTGATGACCAGTTTTCTTCAATTGAAAGATACGGTTGCAGCCTTGATTTTACCAATGTTACTAAGCCCCTTTAATATCATGGTGATGCGTTCCTTCTTCAAAAAGACCATTTCAGAGTCGATCTTGGAATCGGCTCGTATGGATGGGGCGAGTGAGTTGCGAATTTTCTTTCAAATTTGCTTGCCGCTGACCTTGCCAGGAATTGCAACCATCAGTCTCTTTACAGCACTCGCCTTTTGGAACGATTGGTATAATGCTTTGCTTTATATTCAGAGTGATAACCTTGTTCCTTTGCAATATTTACTGATGAAAATTCAATCCAGTATTGAGTATATGACAACCAATGCTGCAGCAGGAGCTCATGTTTCAGCAGCTGCTGGTAGTATTCCGAAAGAGGCAACCCGTATGGCGATTGTAGTTGTATCAACCCTACCGATTGCTTGCCTCTATCCATTTTTCCAACGTTATTTCGTAAAAGGTTTAACGATAGGAGGTGTCAAGGAATAAGAATAGTGCACCTACAATGCTCAGTTTAGTCAGTTTGTACTGGACTTGTCAATTGGATTTAAAATAGGAGGTTTGCTTCAAAGAAAAATAGCTTTTATTTCAACACAAAAAACAGTTAAAAAAGGAGTTTACTAAAAATGAAATTTTGGAAAAAAGCCCTGCTATCTACTATGGCAATCACATCTGTAATCGCTTTGGCAGCTTGTGGCAATTTAACAGGCAATAAAAAAGAAAGCACCAATACCAAAGATGGAAAAACCAATATCTTGATGTATCAAATTGGGGAAGCGCCAAAAAACTTTGATACCTTGATGGAAAATGCCAATAAAATTATTGAAAAAGAAACGGGTGCACATCTTGAAATCAAGTACATTGGTTGGGGAGAATATGGCGATAAGATGGCCATTATCAATTCATCAGGTGAAAATTATGACATCGCCTTTGCCCATAATTATGTCTTAAATGCCCAAAAAGGAACTTATGCTGACCTGACAGAGTTACTAAAAACAACAGGTAAAGAGTTGTATGATGTTTTAGACCCAGCCTATATTAAAGGAAATATAGTTGATGGAAAATTATATGCCGTTCCTGTTATTGGGAATGTGGCCCATCAGCAAATGTTCTCTTTCAATAAAGAATTGGTTGAAAAACACAACTTGGACATTTCAAAAGTGAATACGTATGAAGATCTCGAGCCATTATTGGCAGTTATCAAGGAAAAAGAACCAAGTATTTCTCCAATGGCTTACACAAAAGGGACAAAAGTATCAGATAACTTTGATTATATTCTAGGAGATTTACTACCATTTGTTGTTGATTTAGATGGAGACCATACTAAGATTGTTAACCAATTTGAAGTAGACCACTATAAAGAGCACTTGAGAACTGTTCACAAGTATTACAAGGCTGGCTATATTCCAGCAGATGCAGCAACAAGTGATACAAACTTTGACTTGGCAACTCAAAACTGGTTTGTTCGTAAAGAAACCCAAGGCCCAGCTGACTTTGGTGACAGCCTTTTAACAACTGTTGCAGGCTATCCGATTGTTTCCCGTCCTTTGACAAAAGCTTATAAGACAAGTGGTTCTACTCAGGCAGCAAACTTTGTTATTTCAAATACATCGAAAAACAAAGAAAAAGCCATGGAAATCTTGACCTTGATCAATACAAATAAAGAATTACTAAATGGTCTTGTTTTTGGTCCAGAAGGCGTAAACTGGGAGAAAGATCCAAGTGATGACAACCGCATTAAGTTGTTAGATGGTTATGCAGGCGATACTCGTATGTCTGCTTGGAATACAGGTAATGCCCAATTGCTTTATATTACAGACAAGGTAAGTGACGCAGACGTTGCACAATCAAAAGCTGTTTTAGAAAGTGCAGTGGAATCACCAGCTCTTGGATTTAGCTTTAACACTCAACCTGTTAAATCAGAAATCACAAGCATTCAAAATATTATGAACCAATACAATGCAAGTATCCATACTGGAACTGTTGATCCTGATGTAGCGATTCCAGAATTGATGAATCGTTTGAATTCAGAAGGTGCATACAAGAAAGTAATGGAAGAAATGCAAAAACAATACGATGCATTCTTAGCAGAACAAAAATAATGAATGGCCAGTATAGTCTAGTTGAACAAGATTATACTGGTTTTCTCGTTTCTATATCTATTTCAGATAAAATTTGCTAGAATAAAGATAAAGAAAGCGCCATCATAAATAAAAAGGAAATGATAACATGATATTGGAAAATCTATTTTCAAGAGTGTATTTTTTAATGCGCTTAACCCTTCTCTACATAGTCCTGTCTGCTTGTGGACTTCTTATCTTTGGATTTTCGCCTGCAAATGCTACTTTATTGTATTTGTATAAAGAAAAAGGGAGTCAGATTGCGGACTATACATTTTCAGAGGCCTTTGCTTATTTTAAACAACAGTTTTGGAAGGCCAATATCAGTTTCTTTTTCTCCACAGGATTAGCTCTTTTTTTCCTCTACACTCTGTGGCTATATACTCAAATTACCCAGTCTATTTGGTTGTTGATTGGCCTAGTTTTGCAAATCAGTTTTTTCCTATTTTCACTTTCCATGTATGGTGTTTACTTAGTGTTGCAAATTTACTATGAAGGATCCGTTTTGGAACAATTAAAATTATCTGCGATTGGGGTATTCCTTGATTTCCAAGCGACTGTAAAATGGCTCATCGGAACAGGATTGTGCGTGTTTTTGGGAATGAAACTCCCTCTTATTCTCGTTGTCTTTCTGCCTTGTATTTGGCTCTTGTTTAGCTCAGATATTTTGCATTGTATCTATCAAAAAATTGAAAAGAAGCTCTTCTAATGAAAAAAATTCTGATCCATACCTTATTACGAAGTTATTCTTACATGGTAATTGGAATCGTTGTCTTTTTTGCAAGTGTTTTGTCCTATATAAATTGGCAACAATACCAAGAAAGAATTACTCAACACCAACAGGTCATTTTAAATACAGTGACCGAGGAGCTAGATGCTTATAATAGTAGCATTCGTCAGCGAATGACCTCTTTTTCTTTGGATAAGGACCGTATAGAAGGGATGTACAAGTATTTCCAATTGCCACCAGATCAGTACCAAATGTGGCTTTTGAAACATGATTTATTGCTCATTAAAGAAGTCTCACTACAAAAAACAATCCAATCCATTTACCAAGATTATGCTTTTGTTTCGGGTATTGATATTGTGTTAAACGATTCAGAATCGGTTTATTTATCTACTAGTCGATTCAAATCAGGAACGAAGGTGGCTGCTAGTGATTACAAAGCACCTGTTAACAGTATCCCAATTATTCTAAAAGATGCAGCAACATCATCATCTTTAGGAACTGTTTACGTATCGATTGATACCACAGCGATTGATTTAATGGTCCAAAGAGAAAGTGAAATCCCTTTTTCTCTCGTCATTACAGATTCTTTGGACCGTGTTTTTTACAAAAAAAATTCGGAAGTAAAAAAGAAATATAGAATTATTTCAAAAGATAGTGGGGATTTATCAGTAGAGGTCGGTGTGCCACAAGCGTTTATGTATAAAGAAGTTGGGAAATTAACTGCCTTGATTTTTTTAGCCAGCAGTAGCTTGATTCTTTTATTGCTATTTTTGTTAAATCGTGTTTTCCACTATTATAAATTTCAGGTGGGAGATATTGTTAAAACGGTGCAACAGATTACAGATGGCGATACCAATGTTCGGATTGAAACCAGAAACAAACAACAAGAAATGCTCTTGATTGCCTCGCAGGTCAACCAGATGTTGGATACCCTTGATAAAAATATCAGCGATATATACCGCTTGGAAATCAAGCAACAAGAAGCCAATATGCGGGCCCTGCAATCCCAGATTAACCCCCACTTTTTGTACAATACCTTGGAATTTTTCAGGATGTACGCTGTTACCAAGGATTTAGACGAATTGTCAGACATGATTTACGAATTTAGCAGTCTCTTACGGGGAAGTATCTCGCAAAGCAATGTAACAACCATCAAGGAAGAGCTAGAATTTTGTGAGAAACACAGCTACATTTGCCAAATTCGCTACCCAAGATCCATCGCCTACGCCTATCAGATTGACAAGGGGTGTGAAAATATAGCCATACCGCGTTTTGTCATTCAACCCTTGGTTGAAAATTATTTTGTTCATGGTGTGGATTTAACGCGAAAAGACAACGCCCTCAGTGTCAAAGTCCTGAAACACAAAGAAGGGGTGGAGATATTGATTCGAGACAATGGCAAGGGCATGTCTCAAGAAACCCTTGAAACCTATCAAACCATTCTAAAGAGCCGCAAGCAGATTGCATTGGAGGAAGGAAAGTCGATTGGGATTATCAATGTCCATGAGCGACTACTCCTATTCTTTGGGGAGAGATACCATATGACTCTGGCCTCTCAACCTGGATCTGGGGTGACCTATTCCATTAATATCAAACAGAAACTTGAACAGGAGGAAGGTGCAATCCATGAATCTATTAATAGTAGATGACGAATACATGATTTTAGAAGGCTTGAAACAGTTTCTTCCTTATCAGGAATATGGGATTTCCACAGTTTACACAGCTGAAAACGCAAAAGAAGCCTTGCAACGCTTCACTGAAAATGAGATTGACATTGTTTTAACCGATGTGAATATGCCCGATATGACGGGATTGGATATGATTTCAGAGATGAAAAAATACTCTCAACAAGCCTCCTATATCATCATGTCGGGTTTTCAAGAATTTGAATACGCGAAAAAAGCCATCAATTTGGGAGTAGTGGATTACTTGGTCAAGCCAGTCAACAAAGCTGAATTGAAACTGATTTTACAAAAACTTGCTCAGCAAAAACAATCTCCGTGGAAGGATCTTGTCAGAGAGGGAGCCAATTTAACGAGCTTTTTAGAACATCAACCATCGGCCTACTTAATTGTGGACACTCAAAAAATAGAAGGTTTAGAAGTGGCCTCTGTCCGTATGAATGAGCAGACACTTTATTTTCACCTAGGAGAAACAGTTTATCCGAATGCCTTGTTTGTTGAGAAACTGACTCCCACAACTCATCTATCTGCTTCAAAAGACAAGGTAGAACGTTTGCTTTTTTATGGTTACCTGACAGAGAAATCCATCGATTCTGTCCAACAGTTTTACGATCAATTGGTTCCCTACATTGAATCGGGGCATTTTCAAGAATTGATTGATGAGCTGGAAGGGATCAAGCAGACCATTACAGAACGCAACACTCGGGTGTATCTAACCAAACAATTCTTTAACCAATTGATGGCTAAAATTTACCACCAATTTCAAGGTTTGCAACGAGAGGATTTGGAAGCCTTTATCCTACAAGTTGATAAAAGTAAAAACATGGAAGACCTTGTCAGCGAAACCAAGCATCATCTTTTGAAAATTGGCGCCGTTTACCAATACAGCAAACATGTCTCAGATAGTTTACTCTTGATCCAACAAGACTACCAAAAAGAATTGAGCCTGAAATCAGTCAGTGAGCAACTTTTTTTGAACGCTGTTTATTTGGGACAAATCATCAAAAAAGAAACGGGATATTCCTTTGCAGAGTTGCTGAATCACAAGCGCATAAAAGTAGCTAAAAAGTTATTGTTATCGAGTGATGATGGCATTGAGGAAATTTGTTTTCAAGTGGGCTATGGAAATGTGGGCTATTTTTACAAGATTTTCAAGCGGATTTGTGGAGAATCGCCGAAATCCTATCGGCAAAAGCGAAACACATTGACAGAATAAAAAGACCACTCGGTCTTTTTTTGCATTATCCTGTCGAAAAAAATAGCTTTTCTCTTTTTTCTGCCCAAAGATATGGTACAATAAAGGAGTTAATAAGTCCCGAAAAGGTGGCAGAGTTGCTCTTTGCCAGTTCTTTGTAACTTTTTAACTCGTTAAGAAACCCAAACTTTTCTCTTTTTAGATGGCCATAGTGTTGCGATAAAAAAGAAACGGGGTGGTTTCTCAGCAAAAACACTATTTTTAAAAGGGGGACATTTTATGTCAGAACGGAAATTATTTACGTCTGAATCAGTTTCGGAGGGGCATCCAGATAAGATTGCAGACCAGATTTCAGATGCCATTTTGGATGCCATTTTAGCAGAGGATCCAGACGCTCACGTCGCAGCAGAGACAGCGGTTTATACAGGATCGGTCCATGTATTTGGGGAAATTTCAACAACTGCCTACGTGGACATCAACCGCGTAGTCCGCGATACTATTGCTGAGATTGGCTACACCAATGCAGACTATGGTTTTGCGGCAGAATCAGTTGGGGTACACCCATCCTTGATTGAGCAGTCGCCAGACATCGCCCAAGGAGTTAATGAGGCCTTGGAAGTGCGGGAAGGTCAAGAAGATGAATTGAGTTTGATTGGAGCGGGCGACCAGGGGCTCATGTTTGGTTTTGCGATTAACGAAACACCAGAACTCATGCCATTGCCGATTTCACTATCTCATCAATTGGTGCGAAAATTGGCAGAGCTTCGCAAATCAGGAACCATTAGTTACCTACGCCCAGATGCCAAATCACAGGTGACCGTTGAATATGATGAGAATGACAAACCAGTTCGAGTAGACACGGTGGTCATTTCTACCCAGCACGATCCAGAAGCCACCAATGAACAGATTCGCAAAGATGTAATCGAACAAGTTATTCAGGCAGTCATTCCTGCTCAGTATTTAGATGATGAAACAAAATTCTTTATCAACCCGACCGGTCGTTTTGTCATCGGTGGCCCACAAGGGGATTCTGGTTTAACAGGTCGTAAGATTATTGTTGATACTTACGGAGGCTATTCCCGTCACGGTGGCGGTGCCTTCTCAGGTAAGGATGCGACAAAAGTAGACCGCTCTGCTTCCTATGCAGCACGCTATATTGCTAAAAATATCGTCGCGGCTGGCTTGGCCTACAAGGCAGAGGTGCAGTTGGCCTATGCCATTGGTGTAGCTCATCCAGTATCTGTTCGTGTCGATACTTTTGGCACCAGCACAGTTTCTGAGAGTCAGTTAGAAGCAGCAGTTCGAACTATCTTTGACCTTCGTCCTGCAGGTATCATTCAGATGTTGGATTTGAAACGTCCGATTTACAAACAAACAGCAGCCTATGGCCACATGGGTCGGACAGACATTGACCTTCCTTGGGAGCGTCTTGACAAGGTAGAAGCTCTGAAAGTGGCTGTTTTGTAACAATAGGTAACAGAGAGGAAAAATCCTCTCTCTTTTTTTGTTTTTAAAATAATTAGGTATGATTAAATAAAAAATTAAGTTGACTTAATAAACAAGTGGTGCTATACTGGAAAACAAGAGAAAAAGCTTGTTAACAACTTTTTCGAACCAATTCTACTGAGAAATGCAATCCTCTTTTACTGGAAAATGGTTTCTCAAGAATTGTGAGGAAGAATAAACTGAAAGAGCTCGCAGTTTATTGTTTCATCATTTTGTTTTATTTAGTTAGGAATTGATATGAAAAGACAACAAATTGTTTATTTAACGACTGTTGCAACCTTGCTGACGTCTCAGTTGGCCCAACCGCTTCTTGTTTTGGCTGAAGAACCCCCTACTAGCAATTCGGCAATGGAAGCCGTTGTCGGAACTAGTGAAACGCTGAGCGAGGATAGTCATTCAGAAGCTAGTACGACTCTTCCTGTCCTTGAAGCAGAAAGTAGCGAGACAAGTTCTAGTAATGAGGCTGTATCTGTTGGAAAGGTTTTAGTCGAAAACGGTGTGAAATTTAAGGTCTTGAGTTTAGGCGAGCACCCAACTGTTCAGCTAGGAAATGGTCTGTACCCCATTGAATTTAAAAGTGAACAAGATGGTCAGCCCTATACCGTGCCATCTCAAGTGACGATTGATGGCACAACCTATACGGTTACTGCTATTGGTGAAGAAGCCTTGGCCTATTATGCAGATGAATCTGGAATGATGACCTATTACCCTGCGGCGATTACAGTACCAAAAGGAGTAACTCTCATCAAGAAAAATGGATTTAAGGCTAGCAATGCACGAACGATTGCCTTTGAAGCAGGCAGTCAATTGCAAACAATAGAAGATGGTGCTTTTTCCTTTACCAATCTGCAAAGTTTCCAGCTCCCAGCTTCTGTTGAAACAATTGGAAATCGGGCTTTTAATTTCAATGAAAGCTTAACAAGTTTTACATTTGAAGAAGGCTCACGCCTAAACAGTATCGGAAATGAAGTATTTGCGAGCTTGCCAAAATTAGAAGAATTGATTCTTCCCAAAACCCTAAATCATATCGGGGAAAAACCATTTGCTTTGTCGTCTGGTTTTAAAGCTGTTCATGTCGCAGAAGGAAATGAACGTTATGAATCGCAAGATGGTGTTCTGTATACTAAGGGATTAGAGAGTTTGCTCTATTATCCTGCTCAAAAACCAGGAGAGACCTTTGCAACACCAAATGCCACCAAGTCTTTATCGCCTTATGCATTCAATAACAATACGACCTTAAAGAAAATTAGCATAGGAGAAGGGATTGAAGAAATTCCAACCTTTGCTTTTGCAGCGACCATCAATGTTGAAAGTATTGCATTGCCAAATAGTTTGAAAAAGATTGGGCGCCTCGCTTTTTATGAAGATATGGAATTAAAGGAATTGACGATTCCAAATCAGGTTTCGGAGTTTGGAGTATACCCATTTAACGGATTGCCAAAATTAGAAAAAATCACATTCGGAAAAGGAGTCACTCATCTTCCAGCTAACTTTTTATCCGGTAATTTGGACTCTTTAAAAGAAGTTCATTTCTTGACAGATAGCTCAGACTGGAAAGTGGAAGCTAAGAGCTTAGCCATTCCAGCTGAAACGGTTGTGTATGTGCAGAAACAGTCCATCGCCGATACTTTGAAACCGCATTTAGAAAAAGGCAACAAAATAATTGTAAAAACTGACACAGGAACAAAAACCGAAGTCAAGACAGAAATCCAAAAAGAGGCTATTGCCTTTGAAACTAAAGAGGAGCAGAATCCATCATTGCCAAAAGGTGAGCGCCGAATCAAGACAAAAGGTCAAGCAGGAGAGGTGGCCGTCACCTATGAAGTGACCTATACCGATGGCGTGGAAACCAGTCGCAAGGAAATTAGCCGACAGGTTGTTAAGGCTGCCGTTACAGAAGTTGTAGAAGTTGGTACAAAAGAATTGGCACCAAATCCTCTTGTTTCCACAAAAGAAGAGGTACTGAATAGCCCTATTCCTTTTGACATCAAAGAGGAGCAGAATCCATCGTTGCCAAAAGGTGAGCGCCGAATCAAGACAAAAGGTCAAGCGGGAGAGGTGGCAATCACCTATGAAGTGACCTATACCGATGGCGTGGAAACCAGTCGCAAGGAAATTAGTCGCCAGGTTATCAAGGCTGCTGTTACAGAAGTTGTAGAAGTTGGTACAAAAGAAACAGCAGCCAATATACAGCCGAGCGAAGGAGATGGGGATGCAAATGGTTTGCGCCAAACATCTTCTATTCAAGTAAAATCAGGGGAGCCTGGTATGAAGGTCTTACCACAAACAGGTACCAAAAACAGTCCTTTCCTGACCCTATTAGGCGGAATTGGCCTCGTTCTATTAACTGCTTATGCTTTCCTTAAAAAACGTTTTTCATCCTTATCATAACCAGAAGAAAAACAGTTTTGCTTTCTATTGTGTTAAAGAGTATCTGGATAAAAACAGATACTCTTTTTTTGGCTAACGAGGGACTTCTTTGTAAAAAAGAGCTTAAAAACTAGAATAGTAGCTAATTTTCTAATAGTATGATACAATAAACTGTATGCCTATTTTTGGCGAATATCAGAAAGTGATTAGTTTGTATGAGACGAATTGTAATTAAGGGAGGGACTCCCTTAAAAGGCAAGGTAACCGTTAGTGGTGCAAAGAATTCAGTTGTTGCCTTGATTCCAGCGATTATTCTAAGTGATGGGGTAGTGACACTGGATGGGGTACCTGCCATTTCAGATGTAGATAGTTTAATTGATATTTTAGAAACGATGGGCGCCACTGTCCGTCAAGATGGCGAAACACTGGAAATTGATCCACGTGGCGTGCAAGATGTTCCAATGCCCTTTGGCAAGATCAATAGTCTTCGTGCATCCTATTATTTCTATGGATCGCTCTTAGGGCGCTTTGGTCAAGCTGTTGTCGGTCTTCCAGGTGGCTGTGATTTGGGACCACGTCCGATTGACTTGCACCTCAAGGCATTTGAAGCAATGGGCGCAGCAGTGACCTATGAAGGCAATAATATGCACCTTATTGCAGCAGACAAAACACTTCGTGGAGCGCACATCTACATGGATACCGTTAGCGTAGGTGCGACTATCAACACGATGTTAGCAGCAGTCAAAGCAAGTGGTCGAACAGTGATTGAAAATGCGGCACGAGAACCAGAAATCATTGATGTAGCGACTCTGCTTAACAACATGGGAGCCCATGTACGGGGTGCTGGAACAGATGTGATCACGATTGATGGAGTAGAGAGTTTACACGGCACACGCCACCAAGTCATCCCAGACCGTATTGAGGCAGGGACCTATATTGCGCTTGCGGCAGCAGTTGGTGAAGGGATTCAAATCGACAATGTCTTGTATGAGCATTTGGAGTCTTATATTGCCAAGTTAGAGGAAATGGGTGTTCGCATGACCATTTCAGAAGACAGTGTTTATGTGGAAAAACAGGATTATTTAAAGGCAGTCTCTATCAAGACAGCGCCTTATCCAGGCTTTGCCACTGATTTGCAGCAACCGATTACTCCGCTCTTGTTAAAGGCAGAGGGAAGCGGCCGCATCATTGATACCATTTATGAAAAACGAATTGGCCACGTAGCAGAACTGGCTAGCTTTGGTGCAGACATTTCCACTCGGAGCAACTACATTGCCTACAAAGGCAGTCAACCCTTGACAGGTTCAAAGGTCAAGGCAACGGACTTGCGTGCAGGAGCAGCCATGGTGATTGCAGGTTTGATGGCAAAAGGTCAGACCGAAATTACCAACATTGAATTTATCCTTCGAGGCTATTCCAATATCATCGAAAAATTACAAGACCTGGGTGCAGACATTCAGCTGCTAGAAGATGAAACAATAGAGCAAGAAAGCTAGCGAGAGACAATCCATGCTTCTTGCTCTCTTTCTATAAATGAGGATGCACAAATGAGTTTGTGGACAAAACTAGCCCACTATTCTCTGTTTGAAACAGAGCGAATGGTCTTAAGGCCCTTTTCCTATGAAGATAGAGAGGCTTTTTATCAGATTGTAGGAGTAGATGCAGCACTGCCCTTTGTATTTCCCAGTCGGGCAAGCCAAGAAGAAGCAACCGAACTACTGGTGAGTTTCTTCTTAAAAAATCCCTTAGGGAAGTGGGCCGTGGTCGATAAAAGAAGCCAGCAATTGATTGGTGCTCTTTCCTTTGAAATGATTTCAGAGAAAAAAGCAGTAGCAGAAATAGGGTATTTCCTATCAAGGACCTATTGGGGTCAAGGATTGATGTGCGAAGCACTGAAAACTGTTTCTTATCTGGCTCTAGCCCACATGGATTTTAAAGAGTTGACGCTGATGACCCATTTGGAAAACAAGGCCAGCCAACAAGTAGCGAAAAAGGCAGGTTATCAGTTTGTCAAACAGTACAAGGGGAGCGATCGCTACACCCATCAGATGCGGGACTACCTCCAATTTCAATTTACAAAAAAAGAGCTATACAAGATGTTAAAAGAGGAAGAATGATATGATTACATTAAAATCACAAAGAGAAATTGAAGCAATGGACCGAGCTGGCGATATTTTAGCCAGTATCCATATCGGTCTCCGTGACTTAATCAAGCCAGGCTTGGACATGTGGGAAGTCGAAGAATATGTTCGCAGACGCTGCAAAGAAGAAAATGTACTACCGCTACAAATCGGTGTTGATGGTCACATCATGGACTATCCTTATGCCACTTGCTGTGGTCTAAACGATGAAGTAGCCCATGCCTTTCCCCGTCATTATATCCTAAAAGAAGGGGATCTCTTGAAGGTAGACATGGTGCTATCAGAGCCGATTGACAAGTCTGTTTTGGATGTTTCCAAGTTAAACTTTAACAATGTTGCCCAAATGAAAACACACACAACAGCCTACAAAGGTGGATTGGCGGATTCGTGTTGGGCTTATGCAGTTGGTCAAGTCTCACAAGAAGTGATAGACTTGATGACTGTCACCAAAGAATGCCTCTATATCGGAATTGAACAAGCCGTAGTCGGTAACCGCATCGGTGATATCGGAGCAGCCATTCAAGAACACGCAGAAAGCCGTGGTTACGGGGTGGTACAAGATTTGGTAGGACACGGAGTTGGTCCCACCATGCACGAAGAACCGATGGTTCCTCACTTTGGCCGTTCAGGCCGTGGCTTACGCCTCAAAGAAGGAATGGTCTTGACCATTGAGCCCATGATCAATACAGGAACCTGGGAAATTGATACAGATATGAAGACCGGTTGGGCCCATAAGACCCTAGATGGCGGCCTGTCTTGTCAATACGAGCACCAATTTGTGATTACCAAAGACGGTCCTAAAATCCTAACCAGTCAGGGAGAAGAAGGCACCTATTAGCCAGTAGCTGAAAGAGAAAAAGCGTGACGAAAAGAACAAAAAAACCTAAGTGGAAACAATTTTTTACTTCTTTTATTTCCTTATATACCTCGGCAGATATTGATATAACCAGTGTCGGAGTGGCCTATTACATCTTGATTTCGGTCTTCCCGATTTTGATGATGTTGGCTAGCTTGCTGCCCTATTTTCAATTTGATGTTGAGCAGATTCTAGCCTTATCAAAGGATTTTTTCCCAGAACAGCTTATGCCGACGGTCAAAAGCATGCTGGAGTCTGTTTTAACCAAGCCCTCCTCTTCTTGGATTGGGATTTCGATTGCAACGACCTTGTGGACGATTTCTAGAAGCATGAATATCCTCCAAAAAGCCTTTAACAAGGCTTACGGAGTGACGGAACACCGGGATTTTATCATTACACACTTGGTGGGAATTTCCTTGGGAATTGCGCTGCAGATGATTATTACCTTGAGTGTCTTGATGATTACTTTTGGAAATACAGCCATTCGCAATATTTACCGACTCTTGGAAATTGGCGATGGGAGCTTTTTAACGCTCATGGACTATACGACGCCTGTCATTTATGTGACCCTCTTTTTGGCCTTGGTCATGCTTTACTATGTTACGCCTAACGTAAAAATAGGCAAGATTCGTTATGCCATACCTGGTGCTTTATTTGTGATGCTGGTGATGGGGACAGTGGGACGGTTATTTTCTATTTACGTTGAATCTTATGCAGATCGCCTCATGGACTTTCGTTTTGTGACAGCAGTTGTCATCTTGGTCATGATGCTCTGGTTTGTCTTTATGGCTAATGTCCTAATCACAGGAGCAGTCTTAAACGCAACAGTGCAAAGTTTGTACTGCGATGACTTTTATACACGAAACGGAGATGTCGTTTCTGTCTTTAATCGTATCCGGGCCAGATTTACCGTATCAGAAGAAACAGTAGAAGAATGAACTATCCGATGGGATAGTTTTCTATTTTTTGTTTTTTTGTTGCATTTGCAATAAAAAATGATATACTAAAAAGAGGAGGACAGATGATTAGTAGAGAAATTGGAAAAATAGCAAGAAGTTTGGATTCCATTGCCAACTATGAGTTTCGGGATATCGACTTATCAAAGGGACAGTATTTGTATTTGGTGCGGATCTACGAACAACCAGGTCTGATACAAGAAGAATTATCAGATATTCTAAAGGTTGATCGCTCAACAGTGGCACGCGCTGTTAGAAAACTAGAGTTGAACGGCCTTGTCAAACGTGTCTTGTCTGAAACAAACCGCAAAAATAAGCCTCTATTTGCCACAAAAAAAGGCGAGGAGCTAGCATGCTTTGTCTTACGGGAGCATGCCTATTCAGAACAACAACTGTGTTCAGCTCTGACGCCAGAAGAAGCCGACTGCCTTTATCGACTTCTCTTGAAAGCTGGCGAGGCCATTGTTTCAGATTGGGAACGTGTCAAAAATGGAAAAAAACGGATCTATTAAAGGAGGACACCATGAATATTATTGTTAAAGAAAGCTTTTGGGATGTATTTCCAGAAGGACTGATCTCTGTCTTATTTATCTCAGGCATAGACAACCACATAGACTCTTCAAAAACGGCTTATTTTACAGAGTTGTTAGCAGAGGCAAGTCAAAAAGCAGAGCAGTTTATAACAGAGGATTCCTTTGCGCAAAATAGGGTGGTCAAAGAGTGGCGTGAGGCATTTGGTCAATTTAAAACCAAAAAAGGGACACGCTCCTCAATTGAAGCACTTCTAAAAAGAGTCAGTCAAAACCGAGAGTTTCAACCAATCAATCCACTAGTTGATTTGTACAATAGCATCTCTTTATCATATGGTTTGCCATGTGGTGGAGAAGATGTAGACAAGATTGAAGGTGATATGAAATTGGGCAAGGCCAAGGGTGGAGAATCCTTTTTCCCACTTGGTGCAGAAGAAGATTCACCGGCTTTACCAGAAGAAATCATCTATTATGATGCTGCTGGTGCAATCTGCCGCAATTTCAATTGGAGAGAAGCCCAGCGAACCATGTTGACAGAAGATACAACTGAAGCCGTTTTGGTCATTGAAGCAGTGACAGGCTCCCAAAAACAAGTTGCAATAGCAGCGATGGAGGCTTTGAAGGAATTAGTAGAAAGCTATTTTGGCGTTTCTGGGGACATCATGCACTTAACGAAAAATCAACCACTTGTCAGAATCCGATAAATGCCAACAAACAACAAAACAGCCTAATTGAGATGAGGCTGTTTTTCGTTGAAGACAAATAATTTACTGAGGACATAGTTGGCCACAATGACCAGTACTTGAGCGATCAATCCTGCAATGAAATTGATTTGTTCAGGATTTCCTTGCACAAATTGCCCGATGAGATGTGGGTAAGCTCTGACCAAGAGAAAGGCTAGAAAAATATCCAAGACAAGCGTTGCGAGACGAGCAGAAAGAAATTTGACAAACCGTTTTTGCCAACCCGTCCGCTGTTGATTGAAGACGATGCTGTCATTGGTCACAAAGGCAAAAGCAATCGCAATGCTGTTTGCTAGCAATACGACAACTTCAATAGAAGGAATCCATTTGAACAAGAGGCTACGTGATACCATATAGACAACAGTTGTAGCGACGCCAAAAACTAAATAGAGGAAAATTTCATTTGTGATTATTTTTTTTAATTGTTTCATAGAACTAGTCTACCATTTTTTTTAAGAATGTGCTATACTAGACAACGTTGCAGCAGCAACCCTTGGCACTTCCTCCCTTTAGCCAAGCATATTACAAGCGGTTTAGCCGCCAAAGGAGAATAGATGAAAACGAATAAATGGAACGCGCGTGACATGGTGCAAATCGCCCTTGTTGCGGCAATTTATGTGGTGTTAACCATCACCCCACCCTTAAACGCCATTTCTTATGGTGCTTACCAATTTCGGATTGCCGAAATGTTGAACTTCCTAGCCTTTTACAACAAGAAATACATCACCGGTCTGACAATTGGTTGTATGATTGCAAACTTTATTGGTTATGGGATTGTGGATGTCTTTGTTGGTGGATTTTCGACGCTTATCTTCGTTACTTTAGGTGTCTTTCTCTTTGAGAAATACATGGATCAACGGATTCTGGACGGCTTGTTTAACAAAGCATTCTTTTATTTTTCTATTTTCTTTTCTCTTAGCATGTTTACCATTGCCTTAGAATTGAAAATCTTGTTTGACAGCCCATTTTTCGTTACCTGGTTGACAACTGGTCTAGGAGAATTAGCTTCCCTCTTGGTAGGAGCCATCTTAATCGAACGCCTTACCAAACAAATCAATTTAACCCCTTAATCTATCTGGGAGGATAGGAGCCTGATTGCATCGGGCTCTTTTTGTTGTAACATCTAAATTGGATTGTTGTCTCGCAAGTCCAGTTGATTGCGGAGGCAATCCGTTTTTAGGCCTTCCAATATCTGAGGATCGCTTGCATAAAGCGGACAGGCCTGTTGGCCATTTAAAATCAGCAGGCTCTTCCAGTCTTTGAGATAGACATAGATTTTTCCTATCTGGTCTGTCAAGGCAAGATAGAGGGCTTCGATGATGTCTTCTTTACGCCAAGATGCCATGGCAACCAACTCTTCTTCTTGGAGCTGAAAGAGATAGATTTGGGAACACTTTAGGAACCACTCAACCAGCAAGCCCAGCATGTTCTGAGCAAAATGGTCCAAATCAGCTGGGGCTATTTCTTGTGGTGTCTCTTGCCAATTCATGGGCATAATCCATCCAGCTGCTTCTTGGACTTATAATTGTTCCATCTCTTGAAATAAGTGCATACCAATCCTCCTGTTTTTCTCTATTTTAGTGAAAAAGGAAGGCTTCGTCAATGGGGACTTATGATATAATAGGGTCATGGATAAAAAATACGAAACAATTGCCCAAGAAGTGGGCGTCAGCTTAAAACAAATTGATACGGTCTTAGCCTTGACAGCAGAAGGCAACACCATTCCCTTTATTGCCCGCTACCGAAAGGAAGCAACTGGCAACCTTGATGAAGTGTTAATCAAGTCCATTATCGATTTGGACAAGAGTTTGACTGCGCTGGCTGATCGAAAAGAGACGGTTTTGGCCAAGATTCAAGAACTGGGCAAATTAACTCCAGACTTGCAAAAAGCAATTGAAGAAGCCGAAAAACTAGCCGATGTGGAAGAACTCTATCTTCCTTATAAGGAAAAACGCCGCACCAAGGCGACCATTGCCAAAGAGGCAGGTCTCTTTCCCTTGGCCCGGCTTATCTTACAAAACACAGGCGATTTGGAAACACAGGCTGCTGATTTTATATGCGAGGGATTTGATACAGCCGCAGCTTGTCTGGCAGGGGCAGTCGATATTTTGACCGAAGCCATTTCAGAGGACACCAAATTACGGGCATGGACCTATCAGGAAATCTTGCAGTATTCCGTTTTGGTCTCTAGTTTGAAAGATCAGGCAGCCGATGAGAAATTGGTCTTTCAGATGTACTATGATTTCTCTGAAAAAGTGGCTGATATGCAAGGCTATCGGACCCTGGCCTTGAACCGTGGTGAAAAGCTAGGGGCCTTGAAAGTTGGCTTTGAGCACAATCTTGAAAAGATGCTCCGCTTTTTTGCCGTCCGCTTCCCTCAAAAGAATGCCTACATCGAAGAAGCCATTCAACAAGCCGTCAAGAAAAAAATCCTTCCGGCTATGGAGCGCCGCATTCGGACTGAGTTAACCGAAGCCGCAGAAGAAGGGGCTATTTCCCTCTTCTCAGAAAACCTACGCAACCTGCTCTTGGTACCACCATTAAAAGGCAAAACTGTTTTGGGCTTTGACCCTGCCTTTCGGACTGGGGCTAAGTTGGCGGTCGTTGATGCGACAGGGAAGCTCTTGACGACCCAGGTTATCTACCCAGTCAAACCAGCCTCAGCTGGCCAAATCGCCCAGTCTAAAAAGGACTTGGCGGCTTTGTTGGGCCAATATGCGGTTGAGATCATTGCCATCGGAAATGGGACAGCCAGTCGCGAATCTGAGAGTTTTGTAGCTGAGATTCTTCAAGATTTTCCAGATGTGAGCTATGTCATCGTCAATGAAAGCGGGGCTTCTGTCTATTCGGCTTCGGATTTGGCCCGTCACGAGTTTCCAGATTTGACGGTTGAAAAACGCTCCGCCATTTCCATTGCCCGCAGGCTCCAAGATCCATTGGCTGAACTCGTTAAAATCGATCCTAAATCCATTGGTGTCGGCCAATACCAGCATGATGTCAACCAGAAGAAATTGTCTGAAGGACTAGAATTTGTCGTGGAGACGGTGGTCAATCAAGTCGGTGTCAATGTCAATACGGCCAGTCCTGCCTTACTTTCTCACGTAGCTGGACTCAATAAAACCATCTCAGAAAACATCGTGAAATACCGTGAGGAAAACGGGGCACTGTCCAGCCGTTCAGAGTTGAAAAAGGTCCCACGATTGGGGGACAAGGCCTTTGAACAAGCCGCTGGTTTCTTGCGAATTCCAAACGGGGAAAACTTCCTGGACAACACAGGAGTTCACCCAGAGTCCTATCAGGCTGTTTCCCAGCTGTTTCAAGAATTAGGGATTACAAGACTAGATAACCAAGCTCAAGAAAGCCTGAAGGCAGTCCAGGTAAAAGAGATGGCAGAAAAATTGGGCATTGGTAGCGAGACCTTGAAGGATATTTTGGCAGACCTCTTGAAACCAGGTCGGGACATGCGGGATGAGTTTGCAGCTCCTGTGCTTCGTCAAGACGTCCTGGATTTCAAAGACTTGGTCATTGGCCAGAAATTAGAAGGAGTAGTCCGAAATGTGGTCGACTTTGGTGCCTTTGTTGATATTGGCATTCACGAAGATGGCCTGATTCATATTTCCAATATGAGCAAGTCCTTTATCAAGCACCCAAGTCAAGTCGTATCCGTAGGAGACGTGGTGACGGTTTGGGTCCACAAACTGGATACCGTCCGTGAAAAAGTTAATCTCAGCTTGGTGGTGCCTCGTGAATCTCACTGATTACGTTCGCCAAGTCTCCCAAGAAGATTTCGGCAAACCCTTTTTGCACGAAGCCCATTGGAACAAGCGCCTACGGTCAACGGGTGGCCGATTCTTTCCCAAGGATGGCCACCTGGACTTCAATCCCAAGATGGTGGACCAACACGGATTGGATATTTTTCGGCAGATTGTCCGCCATGAGCTCTGCCATTACCATCTCTATTTTGAGAAAAAAGGCTACAAGCATGGAGATCAGGACTTCAAGACACTTTTAAAGGAAGTGAACGGCCTGCGATTTGCTCCTCCATTACAGGACAAAAAAAGAGCCAATCACCTCTACCAGTGTTTGGGCTGTCAGCAACTTTACCCCCGCAAACGGCGGATTGATACCGCCAAATTCCGGTGCGGAAAATGCCGTGGAAAACTCGATTACAAAGCATAATTGAAATCAGTCCTTGGGCTGATTTCTTTTTGTTAAAAAATGGTATACTGTTTGTACAGAGGTGATTGTATGGGACAAGAACAACAAAAACGATTGATAGAATTATATGAAAAAGGTGTCCTGACAAAAGAGGAAGCCAAAGCTTGTTTTTTAGAATTGGAAGAAGCGCCTGATTTTGTATTTGTAGAAGAAAAAGCACGATTAGCCTTTACTATTCCGAGTCTCAAAGTCTTTGCGACCTCTAAGGAAAAGCAAAACTACCATTTCAAGGACATTGAATCCATGAAAATCAGTCTGTCAAAAGGCAAGCTGGTCTTTCAAAAGCACAAGTCAGAAACAGTTCGTCTTTCTATTGTCTATCCCCAATCCACAGCTGAAACGAGTCTTCCTCAGATTTATGTTGAGAAACACGCTCTTCATTTTTTATCAAATGTAAGCTGCCAACTAACGATCTATTTGCCTGAAAACCAATGGCTGTCAGTTCTTGATTTAGAAATTGGAGAGTCAGATGCGCGGATTGACTATCTTCCTTTTGAAGACGTATCGATTCATAGTCACTCGGATAAAAAACAACAGGATATTCGAGTGACTGCGGATCCAGAGCACAACCAGCACCTACATCTTGTTATCCAGCATGCGCCTATTCATCTCCATGTTCCAAAACATCAGGGATTAAAGGGTCGTTTACTTGGAAAGAAAGGGCTGGTGCAAATCAATCGCAAAATGGAAACCAGTCCCTACTGTTGTGAAAAACAGGGGAATACGATCTTGTATCTTCAAGTAGAAACAGAGACCAGTCCCCTCTTGATGAAAGGAATCAAACATGTTTGGAATTTATAAAAAAACAGAAAACAAAGTTGTTTCAGGTGTATTAGCTGGTGTTGCTGAAAAATTCAATTGGGATTTGTCCTTGACGCGAATGATTTTTGTAGCGATTGTACTGTTTAGCCCAGTTAGTATTTTTGCCATTATTGCCTATATTGTAGCGGCATTAAAGTTGCCTCAAAATCGAAAGAACTATTACTACGAAGCTCCGCTCAACCGCAAACGAAAAGATGCGGATATCATCGATGATGGAAAGTGGTTTACCTAATGGAAGTGTGGGATGCTTATGATAGCAATCGTGACCTGCTACCAGGGATTGTCCTAGAGCGTTCAGCCTTTCCTTACAAAGAAGGCTACTACCACTTGGCAGTCAATGTCTGGGTTCAGCACCAAGATGGCTCTTGGCTTTTTGTCAAACGCTCCAGTAGTAAAAGTCATTACCCTAATGTTTATGAATTGGGGGCAGGTGGTTCTGTTATACAAGGGGAAACCGCTCAAGAAGCAGCCTTGCGGGAATTAAAAGAAGAGACAGGGTTATCAGCGGATGCGATTCAATACCTGTTTCCATTTACCGAAGAACAGTATCTGACCCATTTTGATACCTATCTGGTAATAGTATCTGCCGCAAAAGACAGCATCGTTTGCCAAGAAGGCGAGACAGATGGCTATGTCTGGATAGCAGAGCAGGAGTTAGAATCGTTTTTGGAAGAGCAACTTGTATTTGAGAGTCAAAAGAAGCAATTACTAGCTTATGTCAATAAATAAAAGCAGTAGTTGCTTTTTCTATGCGCAAAACAGAAAAGAACGCTTTCTTTGTGGTATAATAGTAGCATCAAATAGATGAGGTAAATAGATGGTAGTTTATGTAAAAGATTTAATCGAACATATCCGTGTTACCTGTGTTAGTGGAACAGAAAAACTCTTGAAAAAAGAGATTACAACTTCTGATATTTCACGACCAGGACTTGAGATGACGGGCTATTTCGACTATTACTCACCAGAACGAATTCAGTTAATTGGTATGAAAGAATGGTCTTACTTGATGGCCATGACCGCTCACAATCGCTACCAAGTTCTTCGTCAGATGTTCCAGCCTGAGACCCCTGTTGTCATTGTTGCGCGTGGCTTAGACATTCCAGAGGAGATGTTTCAAGCGGCTAAGGAAAATCAGATTGCGATTTTACAAAGTAACACCGCAACCAGTCGTCTATCAGGAGAACTATCTTCTTATCTTGACTCGCGTTTAGCCAAACGAACTAGCATTCATGGGGTCTTGATGGATATTTATGGTATGGGGGTTTTGATTCAAGGAGATTCAGGGATCGGTAAGAGTGAGACCGGTCTTGAATTGGTCAAACGAGGACACAGACTCGTTGCAGATGACCGAGTAGATGTCTATGCAAAAGATGATGTGACCCTTTGGGGAGAGCCAGCAGAGATTCTTCGTCATTTGATTGAAATCCGTGGAGTTGGTATTATTGACATCATGAGCTTGTATGGAGCAAGTGCAGTTAAAAGCTCATCAGAAGTTCAATTAGCGATTTATTTGGAGAAGTTTGAAAAAGGGAAACAGTTCGATCGCCTTGGAAATGGTGGTGAAACAGTAGAATTTTCAGGTATTGAAATTCCACAGATTCGAGTCCCAGTTACAACAGGACGGAATATCTCTGTGGTGATTGAAGCAGCTGCGATGAATTACCGCGCTAAGAAAATGGGATTTGATGCAACCAAAACCTTTGAAGAACGCCTATCTGGCTTGATTGAAAGCAATAAGGAAAGTGAGGGATAAGATGATTGATCCGATTGCCCTACGTTTAGGTCCCTTATCAATTCGTTGGTATGCAGTGTGTATTATAGCCGGTTTGGTATTGGCGGTTTACCTAGCTTCAAAAGAAGCACCTCGAAAACGGATTCGTCCAGATGATGTTTTAGATTTTATTTTATTAGCTTTTCCGATTGCGATTATTGGTGCCCGTCTTTATTACGTTATCTTTTCGTGGAAGGACTACCAAGATAATCTGTTAGAGATTTTTGCCATCTGGAATGGTGGTTTAGCTATCTATGGAGGCTTAATAGCAGGTCTTCTCGTCTTGATTTTATATACCCGATATAATTTTATTGATACGTGGGATTTTTTGGATATTGCAGCTCCCTCTGTGATGATTGCCCAAGCTATTGGCCGATGGGGAAATTTCTTTAATCAAGAGGCTTTTGGTGCCAAAGTTTCCCATTTAAACTACCTGCCTGAGTTTATCCAAAAGCAAATGTATATAGATGGTAGTTACCGTGCGCCTACTTTCTTATATGAATCATTTTGGAACCTACTGGGTTTTACCTTGATTGCGGTCTTGCGCCGAAAACCAGGACTACTCAAACAGGGAGAAATTACCATTTTTTATCTAGTCTGGTATGGTCTAGGACGTTTCATGATTGAAGGCATGCGAACAGATAGTCTGATGCTAGCAGGTCTTCGTGTGTCACAGTGGCTATCAGCCCTACTTGTTGCCTTGGGTCTTGGTCTTTTTCTCTATTATCGAAAAAAAGGCAATCGCCCTTATTACCAGTCCTAAAAGGAGGAATCTATGTCAATTGAACTATTTTTACTTGTTGTTGCAGTTGTGATTGTCGCAGTGGGGGTTTATCTTGTATTGCTCTTGCAAAAAGTCGGGAAAGTTGTGGATGAATCCCAACAAACGATTAAGGTGTTGACAAGTGATGTCAATGTGACCCTATACCAAGCCAATGAAATACTTGCTAAAGCCAATGTTTTAGTGGAGGATGTCAATGGTAAAGTGTCAACCTTGGATCCCTTGTTTACAGCTGTTGCCGACTTGTCCGTCTCTGTATCAGATTTAAATCATTCAGCTCGTCATTTGACAAGCAAGGCGTCATCAGCAGGGAAAACGACCGCTAAAGTTGGCGGTGTAGCGACTGCTGTAAATGTTGTGTCATCACTCTTAGGTAAGAAAAAGAAGGGAGAATAAGATGGCTAAAAAACTAAATTTATTAACCAGTGTTGTTTTGGGAATTGCAGGGGGAACAGCAGCAGCAGTCTTTCTTGCATCTGAAAGTGGAAAAAAATTAAAATCCAAGCTATCAACAGTGGTCAAAGACTACCAAGAAAATCCAGAATCTGTTCATACAGACATTGTGAACAAGGCTCAGGACTTGAAAAATCAAGCAGTTGACAAGTATACAGAAGTCAAAGAGCAATTTGAAACTGGGGAATTGACCATTGAAGACCTTGTACAAACAGGCAAACAAAAAGCTCAACTCCTGAAAGAACAGTCTTTAGAGAAATTCGATAAAATCAAGGAGCAATTGTCTGATTCAGTTCCGGCTGAAGAAGGTGAAATCATTGAAGTTTTTGAAGAAACAGAAGTGGATTTGGCAGAAGACATCGTCGTCCAAGACGAAATTGAAATTGATTTGGAATCCTAATAACTAAAATAAAAAGCCCATTTTTGTGGGCTTTTTGTGTTCTTGTATTTAAATAAATGTCTTTTGCTTGTGCAGGTAGATGAAAAAAAAGCAAAACGAAGGTATTTGGATAGAAAAAAGACATTTATTTCGAACGTCTTTTTTGTTTCATACGGAAATAGTGATTTCTCATCGCAATTTGGATGACTCTCAATCCGATCAAGCCAGTTGCAATACCCAAAACAAAGGACAAAAAAACTGGAATTTTCATCGAGAGATAAACATAGGTTGTTAATACGGTTAAAATGCTAAACAATACAACATTTACAAAAAATAACACCTCTTTTAAACGATTGGTGTGGGAATGTTGTATAGAATATTCTTGGTACTTGGCCTGTTTCTCTTTCGGGATATACTCTTCATACTGGTATTGGTCAGGCCGTTGCTGTCTAAGTGCCATACGGTCTCCTTTTTTCTACACCTTAGGATACCATATGAATACTGTCAGAGTATGACAGTTATGTTACAAAACTGTTACAAAAAAATGAGAAAAGTCAGAACATTAAAATGCAGGTAAAATGAAAAAACGCTGAAAATTTTTGTTATACTATTCACATGAAGAAAATTATCATTACAGCAACAGCTGAAAGTGTCGAACAGGTCAAAGAACTTTTGGATGCGGGTGTTGACCGGATTTATATCGGTGAAGAGGATTATGCCTTACGGGTACCCAAAACCTTTACCTATGATGAGATTCGGACCATTGCCCGTATGGTTCATGCCGCTGGTAAAGAATTGACAGTGGCAGCCAATGCCCTGATGCACCAAGAGATGATGGATGCCATCACTCCTTTTATGGAATTGATGAAAGAAATCCAGGTGGATTATTTGGTAGTAGGTGATGCGGGCGTCTTTTACATCAACAAACGAGATGACTATCATTTTAAACTAATTTATGATACCTCGGTTTTTGTGACCTCTAGCCGCCAGATTAATTTTTGGAAAGACCATGGGGCGGTCGAAGCTGTGTTGGCAAGGGAGATACCATCTGAAGAACTATTTGATATCGCAGAGAATTTAGCCATGCCGGCTGAAATCTTGGTCTATGGTGCCTCTGTTATCCACCATTCCAAGCGGTCCTTGTTGCAAAATTACTATAATTTTACCCAGGCAGCAGAGACGGATAAGTCCAAGGAACGTGGCCTCTTTTTGGCAGAACCAAGTGATCCTGATAGCCACTATTCGATTTTTGAAGACAAACATGGAACCCATATTTTCATCAACAATGATATCAACATGATGTCCAAATTGCCTGAGTTGGCAGAGCATGGCTACTGCAATTGGAAATTGGATGGGATTTTCTGTCCAGGAGATCATTTTGTCGAAATCGCCAAACTCTTTGTAGAAGCGCGAGATTTGTTGGAAAAAGATGCCTTAACCTATGACCAACTCTTTTATCTGGAGGAACAAGTCCGTAAGCTCCATCCAAAAGAGCGGGGCTTGGATACTGGGTTTTACGAATACGACCGAAACAAAGTCAAATAAGAAACGGTCACTTCATTGTCTATCTTGCAAATAGAAGGAAGGAAACACACATGTCAAGAAATTTAAAACGACCTGAGGTTTTATCACCTGCAGGTACATTGGAAAAGTTAAAAGTTGCCATTGATTATGGTGCAGATGCTGTCTTTGTCGGGGGGCAAGCCTACGGTTTGCGGAGTCGTGCTGGCAATTTCTCTATGGAAGAAATGAAGGAGGGAATTGACTATGCCCACGCCCGAGGAGCAAAGGTCTATGTCGCAGCCAACATGGTTACCCATGAGGGAAATGAAACGGGAGCAGGAGCTTGGTTTCGGGAATTGCGGGATATGGGGCTGGATGCGGTTATCGTATCAGACCCTGCTCTCATCATGATTTGTGCGACCGAAGCACCAGGATTGGAAATCCATTTATCGACCCAGGCTTCGTCTACCAACTATGAAACCTTTGAGTTTTGGAAAGAGTTGGGCTTAACCCGAGTGGTCTTGGCGCGTGAAGTGACCATGGCGGAATTGGCAGAAATCAGAAAACGAACCAGTGTGGAAATTGAAGCTTTTGTTCATGGTGCCATGTGTATTTCTTATTCAGGACGCTGTGTTTTATCCAATCACATGAGCAACCGCGATGCCAATCGTGGAGGCTGCTCACAATCTTGTCGTTGGAAATACAATCTCTACGATTTGCCCTTTGGGGAAGAACGCCGCAGTATCAAAGGACAGGATCCAGAAGAATTTTCCATGTCTGCAGTGGATATGTGCATGATTGACCATATTCCAGACATGATTGAAAATGGTGTTGATAGCCTTAAAATTGAAGGACGGATGAAGTCTGTTCACTATGTTTCGACGGTGACAAATTGCTACAAGGCGGCAGTAGATGCCTATTTGGAAAGTCCTGAAAAATTTGAGGCTATCAAACAAGACCTGATTGACGAAATGTGGAAAGTAGCCCAACGGGAGTTGGCGACCGGTTTCTATTACCATGCCCCCACAGAAAATGAACAACTATTTGGCGCCCGTCGTAAAATTCCAGAATACAAGTTTATCGGAGAAGTGGTTGCTTTTGATGAAGACAAGATGGTCGCAACCATTCGCCAACGTAATGTCATCAACGAAGGGGATGCGGTTGAATTTTATGGACCTGGCTTCCGTCATTTTGAAACCGTCATTCGCGATTTGCGGGATGCTGATGGAATGGCCATTGAACGGGCCAATAAGCCTATGGAGCTCTTAACCATCCAATTGGATCAAGTTGTTTCTCCTGGAGATATGATCCGTGCCTGCAAATCTGGTCTGATCAATCTTTATAAAGAAGACGGTGTATCCATGACCGTTCGAGCATAGTAAAATGCCTCAGCACTGCTGAGGCATTGTTTTAATCTAGTTTTTGAGAGCGGGTAATGGTCTCCGGCACTAAGGTAATGCGTTGAATATCCTTGAGACGGATGATGGTGGTTAAATTTTTAGCAAAATTTTTAACAATCAATTGTTCCCTTTTTTCGTCCCATTTCACGATTTCACCTGTGATGCTTTTTTGTTTGGAATAAATCACATGCACAGCAGAAGATGTCTTTTGGGCATGAGCAATCATCTCCACCAATGGCCCATAGGGATTGTCTTCTTCTTCAATCTGGATGGGTGGCGCAGCATTTCCCAAAAAAAGGTTCAGCTGGTCCTTGAGCAGGTGCGCAAACTTTTTCATGGCAAAATCCTTTCATCCTTGATACAATAATCTTACCCAATTTTTAAAAAAAAGACAAGAACTATTTCGAATAATCTTGTAGGAGGTTCAGATGGCAGAATTTACATTTGAAATTGAAGAACACCTCTTGGTGCTCTCAGAAAATGACAAGGGTTGGACCAAGGAACTCAACCGGGTTTCCTTTAACGGTGCACCAGCAAAATACGATATCCGTACCTGGAGTCCAGACCACACTAAGATGGGGAAAGGCATTACGCTATCAAACGAAGAGTTTCAAGTCATGCTCAACGCCTTTTCCAACAAATAAGAAGCCCACTATTTAAAGTAGGCTTCTTTTTTTAGAATTGGCTGCAAGGCCTTGCAGATGATGATGACAAGGATGATTTTTAAAATTCCTGTTAACACAAATGGAGTCACTGTCCAAGCAAAGGTATCTGTCCAACTGGCCTGGCTAAAGAATTTAAAGTAGGCAGCACCACCCAATAAAACGATGGCAACACCCAAGCTATTTGATAAAAAAGTGGTGACAGGATTGGAATGAAGACTGCTTGTAGTGGAAGTGATGGCTGCGTAGAGGATAAAAGCCCATAAGAAGCCTCCAGTTGCACCAAAGAGTACGCCAAATCCTGCTGCTCCTCCAGCAAAAACGGGTAGGCCTATTGCTCCTAATAGTAGGTAAAGTAGGACACTGGTGATAGCCTCTTTTGGTTTGTAGAGGGTTGCAATAATCCCGATGGCTAGAGTCTGCAAAGTAAATGGGACAGGTCCGAGTGGAATGGAAATTTGGGACAAAACAGCTAGTAGTCCTGCTCCAATCGCACTGTAAGTAATGGTTCGAATAATGTGTTGATTCATCGTGTTACCCTTTTCTAAAATAATGGTTAACAATTACTATACAGGTCTTTAGGGCAAAAGTCAATGGCTGGTTATCTGCTGTCACAGCTTTAGAATATATTAAAAAAAGAGAAAGAAAGTTTCTTTCTCTTTTGAGTTAAATGTGGTCTGTTCCAAAGGTTTCTTTCCAGTCAGCCGCAAAATCATCTACTGCCTTGTCAATGGAAGGATAAGCTAAGAATTGGTCAAGGACATCGCAACCGACTGTCACATAAGCAGCTCCCGCATAGGTTGCATCTTGCACTTGATGGACTTGTTTGAAGCTAGCAGCGAGGATATTGGAGGTTGAACCAGTTAGGTCAATTTGTTCTTGAACATTGGCAATGAGCTGGTAAGGGTCTCCATTTAAAACGGTGATCCGATTAACATAGGGAGCAAGGAAATCGGCACCACATTCAACAGCCAAGAGGGCTTGCATCTCTGTATAGATGGCAGTTGCAGTAATGTTAACTCCTTCTGATTTTAACTGACGAATGGCTTTTAAGCCATCTTTTGTCACAGGGATTTTGATGTAGACCTGGTCATCAATCTCCTTTAAAATCTCCTTGGCATCTTTTAGGATACCTTCATAATCTTTGGCAATGACTTGGACATGGAGGGTACGGTCAAAACCGATTAGGTTGCGGATTTCTTTCATATGGGAAAAGAAATCAATTTTTCCTTCTTTTTTGATGATACTTGGATTGCTGGTAACTCCGTGAACAGGCAGGTAATCCAAGTATTCTTTGATTTTAGAAATGTTGGCAGTATCGAGTATGAGTTTCATAGTCTTTCTCCTTTGTTCTTTTCTCTTATTTTCCCATAAAATCCATGATTTGTGTAGTGAAAACTGGAGGCATATTTAAAAATATTGTATACTGTTACAAAAAGGAGACCAAATGAAATTAGTATTGATTGGCGATAGCTTGTTTGCCCGTAAAGAAGGAAAAGAAAAACCGCATATCGAGTGGTCCATGGAGCAGTTAGATGATCAATTAGTATTTCAGAATCTGGCAGTATCAGGTGCCAATAGTGTAGATACTTGCCAAATCTTAAAAGAGGCTGATGTGTCCGGTGCTGATTTTGTCTTTGTATGGATTGGAGCCAATGATATGGCAACCCACAAGCAGATCTACCTTGGCGAATACCAAGACAATCTGAAGTGGATATGTGAACGCCTTTTAAAGAACTATGCTCCGTCACAAATCGTTTTATTAGGCATGACCTTTGTGGACGAAGAAAAGCAACCTTACCGGACCAATCGATTGGCAGGTTATTATAGTGAAATCGTAGAAAAAATGGCTACCGAATACGGAATGTCCTATCTAGCCGTTCAGCCTCTTTTTCAAAATGGTCCAGCACCAGCAGATCAATTATTAAAAGGAAGTATGGATGATGGCCTCCATTTTGGAGAAGTGGCATATAATATTTTAGCAAAGGCCATGTATCAAGCTATGCAATGACAAAGATAAACAAAAAACAGTCCCAGATTAGGAATTTTGGGACTGTTTTTCTTTACGGTACTCACGAATTTTTTTGTGACTTTCAAATACTTCATAGAAGATGACGAGCAAGGTCACAAAGGAAAGGGCTGTATCGGCGTGACCTGTTAGAAAGTGGTGTTGTGTATTGGCAACACAAAATAATACGATGGCCAGACGCAAGAGAATCAATAATTTCTGTTGCATTTGGTACTCCTAGCGCATGGTGACAAATTCTTCAGATCCCGTTGGATGAATAGCCACTACGGCATCGAATTCTTCCTTAGTAGCACCCATTTTCATGGCAACAGCAAATCCTTGGATCATTTCATCAACGCCATAACCGATACCGTGTAAGCCGACAACTCGTTCGTCTTCTCCAGCTGTAACTAGTTTAAACTTGGCCATTTGGCGATGAGTTCCGAGTGCGGTGTACATAGATGCAAAGGCAGAGGTGTAGACTTTTACATTTTCTTGTCCATAAGTTTCAATGGCTTTTGGCTCTGTTAAGCCGACTGTTCCAATAGCTGGATGGGAGAATACAACAGTTGGAATCAGGGAATAATCCATTTTAGCACTTGGTTTATTATTGAAAAGACGTTCAGAAAGAAGTCGTCCAGCTTTTATAGCTACTGGAGTCAATTCTGCTTGTCCGGTTACATCACCGATGGCATAAATTCCTTTAGTTGTTGTTTCTTGGAATTCGTCGACTTGAATATAGCCACGGTCTGTTAATTGGACACCTGCGGCTTCAAGATTGAGTCCTTCAAGATTCGGTGTGCGACCAATGGCCCACAAGACTTGTTCAGCCTGATGTGTCGTGCCATCTTCAAAGGTAATCTGAATCAAGTCTCCAACCTTGTCTAAGCGAGTTGGAATCTTATGGATATGGAGAGAAAGGTTTGTTTTTTCCATATCTTCAACTAAAGCTTCGACGATGTACGGCTCAAAATTACGAAGTGGTCCTTCTTTTCGAACAAATAAATCTGTCTTGACACCAAGGTTATGTAAGACCCCAGCCATTTCAACAGCGATGTAACCTGCTCCAATAACGGCTACTGATTTTGGTAAGTTTTCCCAAGCAAAAACATCGTCTGATACAACACCAAGCTCTTTACCTGGAATATTTGGTACAGCAGGTTTAGCTCCCGTGGCAATGATGATGTGATCAGCCATGATCAATTCACCGTTAACTTCAACAGTATGTTCATCAACAAAACGGGCATACCCTTCAATTAGTTCAACATTGTTGCGTGCAAATGACCCATTGTAGGAATTGCGGGAACGTTCGATATAGGCTTCTCGATTCTGACGCAGTGTCGCAAAGTCAAAAGTCACATTTTCAGCTGTAAAACCATATTCTGGTCCATAGTGGTGGATGCTCTCAGCGATGTTGGCACCGTACCACATGATTTTTTTTGGAACACAACCGATATTGACACAGGTTCCACCTAGAAGATTTCCTTCAATGACAGCAGCCTTGGCTCCATGTTCACCAGCACGATTCATGCTGGCAATGCCGCCAGATCCCCCTCCGATAGCAATAATATCAAATTTTTTAACCATTTTTAGCTCCTTTTCAGTGATTTTATTGTATCGTTTTTCTTATTTTCTCGCAAAAATTTGCTACGCTTGCCAAAACTTACAAAACTGTAAGGTAAAAGGATTTCTTATGAAATGATGATTTTCGTATTTTTTTATAAAATAGTATTAGAAAATGCTTGCAAAAATTATTGCATTGGTGTATTATATCAATAACACAGTAAGTTTCTTTATATTTTTAAAAGGAGAAAGATATGTTTAAGACAAAAAAGGCGAAAATTGCTTTGTTTTCAGGATTAGGAGTAGTGGCTGCTGGAGTCATTGGTTTTGCTCTTCTTCAAAATGGGCTGTCAAAACCAAGTGATACAGAAGAGATGGGAGACATGCCCCTAACTTATGTAGCTGTAAAGGAAGGATCAATTGCATCATCAACACTTCTTTCTGGTACTGTCATTGCAGCAGAAGAACAATATGTTTATTATGATGCCACAAAAGGGGATATTACCGAGATTAAGGTCAAGCAAGGAGATCAAGTCACTGCTGGTCAAGACTTGGTGCAGTATGATGTGACAGAGTTGCAGTCTGCCTATGATTCTGCTGTGCGTGGTCGAGATAAAATTGGACGTCAGATTTATGATTTACGCACCAATGGGCAAACAGTAGCCTTATCAGGCGACGATGGTGAAGATGGAAATGCGGTTGCTTCAGCTCAACGCTCTGTTGATTTGCAATTACAGGATTTGAATGACTCTTATGCAGATGCACAGGCGGCGGTTGATAAAGCTGCGGCTGCGCTAGGAGATGCAACGATTAAGAGTACAGTGGCAGGTACGGTTGTTGAGGTTAATTCCTCGGTTTCAAAATCCAATACCAGCACCAGCCAAACGGTTGTCCATATTGTCAATCAAGGAAGTCTTCAAATCAAGGGTGAATTGACTGAGTATGACCTTGCCAATATTGGTGTGGACCAGGAAGTCAAAATCACATCGAAAGTATACCCAGATCAAGAATGGACCGGAAAGGTTTCTTACATTTCGAACTACCCAGCTAGCCAAGGCGAAACAGCTCTTCCTAGTGGTGCTGGAGGTGGAACAGCTTCTGCTAAATACCCATTCAAGATTCAATTGACCAGTGACATTGGTCAATTAAAGCAAGGCTTCACTGTCAATATTGAAGTTGTTAATCAATCGAAAAATATATTGATTCCAGTTACAGCAGTTGTGCCAGAGGAGGATAAAAACTTTGTTTGGACCTATGTTGATGGAAAAGCCAAAAAGGTAGAGGTTGAACTTGGTAGTGCAGATGCCATTCACCAAGAAGTAAAATCGGGCTTAGTAGCAGGAGATCAGGTTATTTCTTGGCCAAATGATAGCTTAAAAGATGGAAAAGAGGTCGAAGCCCATGAAGAAACAACTGATTAAGCTGACCAACATCAATAAGAGTTATAAAAATGGAGACCAAGAGCTTCGGGTATTGAAAGATGTTTCACTTGAAGTTGAAGAAGGTGAGTTTTTAGCCATTATGGGACCGTCTGGGTCAGGCAAATCCACTCTCATGAATATCATTGGTCTTTTAGATAGACCAACAACAGGTGATTACTTATTAGAGGAAGAAGAGGTGGCCCATCTTTCAGAGAAGAAACTAGCCCATGTCCGTAATGACCAGATTGGTTTTGTCTTTCAACAGTTCTTTCTTCTTTCCAAATTAAATGCCTTGCAAAATGTTGAATTGCCTCTCATTTATGCAGGTGTTCCAGCTACAAAACGCAAAGAATTATCAAAACAATTTCTAGAAAAGGTTGAGCTTTCGGAACGGATGGAACACTTGCCATCTGAATTATCTGGTGGGCAAAAACAGCGGGTTGCGATTGCTCGTGCCCTGGTCAATAGTCCGTCAATCATTTTAGCAGATGAGCCGACAGGAGCGCTGGATACTAAGACAGGTGCCCAAATCATGGATCTCTTGACCGAGTTAAATCGGGAAGGAAGCACCATTATCATGGTTACCCATGAGCCAGAAATTGCAGAATATGCTACTCGGAAAATTGTTCTTCGTGATGGAGAAATCACAGAAGATAGCCGCAAGGAGGTTTACTAATGGAAAATTGGAAGTTTGCCTTAAAATCTGTCCTTGCTCATAAGATGCGGTCGCTCTTGACCATGCTGGGGATTATCATCGGTGTTGCCTCTGTGGTGATTATTGTCGCTATGGGGCATGGAATGAGTAAAAGCCTTGAAAAAGCCCTCGGTGGTGATAAAGAAAATGTTCAAATCTATTTTACAACCTATGTGACAGAAGAAGTATCAGATGGTATGATGACCATGTTTAATTCTGAAGAAGTTTCCCAAGAGCAAGAGCCGGATTTGACGAAAAAAACCTTAGATGGCCTTTTGGAGATTGATGGGGTCAAGAATTACTACACTGAGACCAACAATGCCTCTCCTATCAAGTATGGAAAAAAAGAAGTTCAAAATGCTAATATTACAGGTGTGAATGCTCGCTATTTTGATGTCAAAGAATTGAAGATTCTAGCGGGACGCCAATTTATCAAAGATGATTACAACCGCTTTTCACGGGTCATCATGCTGGATGAAAAGTTGGTCAAAAAACTTTTTTCTAGCCATGAAGAAGCACTGAACCAAACGGTATCCATCGGAAATCAGAACTATTTGGTCATTGGTGTCTATAAAGATTCCAATACCGAAACTAGTGGACCATTTGGCATGATGAATGATGGAAATGCGTTGATGACCAATACTCAATTGGCTGCAGAGTTTGGACAAAAGGAAAATGCTCTTGTGTATGTAAACGTGGAGGATATCGCACGTTCTGGTGAAATCGGAACTGCAGCAGCCGAGTACCTGACCCAAGAAACAGGTCTAAAAGATGCCCGTTATGAAATTTTTGACCTGAGTCAAATGCTGGATGATTTTAACCAACAAATGGCTGGAGTAACGCTCTTTATTGGGGCAGTAGCAGGTATTTCTCTTTTTGTTGGAGGAATCGGGGTCATGAACATCATGCTGGTATCCGTTACAGAGCGGACCCGTGAAATTGGTCTTCGTAAGGCACTGGGTGCTACCCGAAGCAATATCCTTTTGCAGTTCTTGATTGAGGCGATGGTGTTAACCAGTATCGGTGGTTTGATTGGTCTCTTGATTGCGCAAGGTGGGGTATTTATCTTAAATAGTATTCAACCATTGGGGGAAGGGATTATGGCCAGTATCTCTATTCCTGTTGTGGTAGGAAGTCTGCTCTTTTCAGCAGCAGTTGGTATGGTATTTGGAGTCCTACCAGCCAATAAAGCTTCTAAATTGGACCCAATCGAAGCCCTTCGCTACGAATAGAGGGTTAGAAAGGAATCGCTCATGAAAAAGTTTTTCTCTCTTCTTATCTTGTGTTTTCTCAGTATCAGTCTGGCTGCATGCTCGCTCGTCAAATCAGAACCGGTAGCAGAAGATACCTTGACAGTATTTGATAGCAAGGACCAAAAAGTTCTTGAAACCACCAATCAAGATGTCTTAGATGTTTTCTCTGAGTATATTGGTAAAAGTGGTGAAGACGCTGACGCTTCAACTGTTTTTGGAGAAATACCAGAAAATGCAGTAGTCCTCTACCGATTTGAAATTAAAGATAAAAAAGGGTACTTGGTAAATTTGTACAACTATAGCAATGTTGATCTACTATTGCTAGAAGATATGCCGGTTGTAGGAGATCTTTTATTGGAGCTAGATAAACAAACAGCTAACTGGTTGCGCAAACCAACAGAATGGGAAAAATAACGATTGTATTCTAAAAAATAACCAGCAAAAGCTGGTTATTTTTTTATAGATAAATAGTGGTGTTTAAGATGATTCCTTTCTATATATTATAGTTTCTAATGATATTATTTTATAAAATAGAAATGGATGATAGGTTGACAAAGTACATCAAAAGCGATATACTTGATTAGTTAATTAACTGGTAAAGGAGAAGCGATGTATAAGAATTGGTGGAATGGTGAAGGTGGAGACCAAGGAATGGAGGAAAGCCACAAAGAAGCCTGGCAAAATGTTATCTCTCTTCTTGATGTCGAAGAAATTCGAGATAAAAAAATATTGGATTTTGGATGTAACCAAGGAGGTTTTTTGCGTGCACTATATGACCGTATTCCATTTCAAAAAGGAGCTGGAATGGATTTAGCTAGTGAAGCAATCAAAACAGCCCAAAATCGTGTTGGTAACTACCCAATTACATATGTACAAACTAGCGATCCTCAAGTGTTTAAAGAAGCCTTTGATACTGCTATCAGCACATCGGTTCTCTACTTAATTGAAGATTTAGATGAGCATGCACAAGTAATTTCGGATGCATTAGTGGAGGGAGGAGTGTATTATGCTTCTTTCGCAGATCAAAGTAAAAATCCAAGTCTGTCTTATATGAAAGAACAGATTGATCGCTACGGATCGACAAAAATGCAGGTAAAAACATTAACTGAAGTTGTGGATGCCTTTGTTGAAAAGGGGTTTTCTGTTGAATTGATAAAGGAATGGAAATCGGATCGATTTGATGTGAGCCATTACCGAGAATTTTATGAAACAGTAGATGATTTAATTTATTCCTATCAACAATCTTATATTATAAAAGCAACTAAGGGAGGAAGAAAATGAAAAAGATTCAATTTTTAGGAAGTGTTTTGCTTCTAAGCTGTTTGGTCGCTTGCGCTAAACAAACAGGACCTGCTAAAAGTGTACAAGAAAATAATATCCAAGTGGCTATTTCAACCCAAGGAAATGCCGATAAATTAGATGCAACAAGCTATGATGCTGCAATGTCTCTTTATAGTGCCATTTATGAACCTCTCGTTAAATATGGTGAAAAAGGGGCGTTTAAACCAGGCCTGGCAGATTCTTGGGAGATTTTAGAAAATGGAAAAAAATATGTCTTTCACCTAAAAGAGAATGTTAAATTCTCTGATGGAACAGATTTTACAGCTGAAGATGTGAAATTTACCTTAGAAAGGGCTAAATTTCAAAATAGTAGTACAACACTTCAGACTTTGAGTTACCTCGACAAAATAGAAATTTTAGATGACTATACGATTGAATTGTATTTTAGTCAAACCGTTAACCAAGTACTTAACGAACTGTGTCAAACGCGACCATTGCGTATGATGAGTACGACTGCTGTTGAAAAAGAAAAGATAGACGGCACATTCCAACAGGCGATTGGAACAGGGCCATTTACAATTGAAACAACAGACGCCGAATCTACAAAAATGGTTCCGAATCCATACTATAATGAAGAAGAGCCTGTTGATTATTCAATTACCTTTAAAACAATTACAGATGCAAGTGCTAGAAGTCTTGCTTTGCAAAGTGGTGAGGTGGATATTGTTGGTGGAACCTTAAGTGAAATATCTGATTTCGAAGCAGAGACGCTTTCAAAAAAATACAGACGCTATGATTTTGAAGGAACCATGAGTCATTTTCTAGCCTTTAATCCAGACAATCAAGTGCTAACAAAAGAGCTTCGTCAGGCTATTGGGTTAGGGATTAATAAAGATAATTTGTCTTCTAAAAAGATGATCGGCTTGTTCCAACCAACTGTTCAGTATGTTCGTCCAGAAAACCAGATTGCGACTGAATACAATAAAACCAAAGCCATGGAGCTGATTGAAACTCAAGGGTACCAGTTAAATAAAAGAGGAATGTATGAGAAAGATGGGATAGAGCTTCGTTTTGATTTTATCATTCAGACAGCAGAATTCCCATCTTGGAAAGAAAAAGCAGAAATCATAGAAGCTTCTTTAAAAGAAATTGGCATTGAAGCCAACATTAGTATTTTGGATACGGAGAGTTACTATGACACCTTGTGGCAAAGTAAAAAATTTGACTTGATTTTGTACCGTACTTATACAGATGCGCTATTGCCTTATAGTTTTATGACATCGGTCTTTGCAAATGGAGATGAAACATCTGGATTATTAGCCAATGATGAAAAATTGACAAAGATGTTAACGGATTTTGAAACATTGTCTGATCGCAAGGAACAAGAAGTAGCTTTTGACACCATTCTAACCTATTTTTCTCAAGCAAGTTTAGCTGTTCCTGTGGATTACAGAGATGAGACATTCGTTACCTCAGAATCAATCGAGAAGTTTGCTTATTCTGGTTTATCAGATGCACCGATTGATTACGCTCAACTAAAAGTGAAATAACAATGAAGAAATTTATTTTACAAAAAACACTAAGACTCATTGTGAGTCTTCTTGTTTTTTCTTTTTTATTGCACGTTTTGCTTCGGTTTTCAGTGGGGGATCCTGCACTTGGTTTTTTAAGAAGAGCAGGGGTTGAATCTTCGTCCCAACAACAATTAGCAGAAGTAAGGCAATTATTAGGATTAGAGGGTAATTTATTTGAAACTTATATAGTATGGTTAAAAAGCGCCTTAATGGGAGATTTTGGTGTGTCATTCGTTCATAAAAAGCCAGCATTATTATTATTTGGAGAACGTTTTTTAACAAGTTTAGGGATTATTCTTCCAGCCTATCTTGTTAATATATTACTTTCCTTGGTTTTAGGGGGGATGCTTGCTAATGTAAAAAAAGAAAAAAACTTTTCATTCCTAAGCTCTTTTTTTACCATTCTGGTTTCTACCCCCGTTTATTGTTCGTCTTTTCTGCTTATTTACTTATTTGGTATTCAGTTCCAATTTTTGCCTTTTGTAGGGAGTCAAACGCCCCTACATTTTATCCTACCAGTGATGTGTTTGGTCATTTCAGAAGGAGCTTATCTAAGTAAGATGAGCATGGATTTATTCTATGAAAATAAGCAATCAGAGCGCCAGCTGATGGCCCGTTTTCGAAAGATGAAATGGTACTATATTTGGTTGTACCAAATAAGAGAGTTATTGATTCCTCTTGTAACCTTGTGGGTACAAGCTTTTCAACATTTATTTGGAATGATTCTGTTGATAGAGTCTATTTTTAGTATTTTTGGAGTTGGGCAATTATTGTTGGAGTCAATTCTATCAAGAGATTACCCTGTTATTCAATGTATCACTTGCCTTCTAGCCTGTCTGACCTTTCTCTTGTATTACAGTTTAGATGTCTTGTTGCAAGTAATTGACAATCGAATTTGTTTGATAAAAGGAGAAGAAAATGAAGTTTTCTAAGTGGATTAGTTGGTGTATCATTCTTGCAGGCATCTTCATTTTCGTTATTCTTTATTTTATGAAAAATCCGAATCAAATCGATCAGACCAATCTACTAAACAATGGCAGTTTTAAATATCCACTCGGAACGGATTATTTAGGGAGAGATTTATTTAGTCGATTAGTAGTGGGGACAATGCATTCTATCACATTAGGTGGCCTTACTTTGGGCATTGTTGTCGTCATCAGTCTGGTGTTAGGCGGTTTAGCAGGGTATTTTGGTGGGTGGATGGATGTAGTAGCTACTTTTTTATCGGATTTACTCTTGTGTATCCCATCGCTGGTTTTAGCACTTGTATTTGTAGGGCTATTTTCAAACTCAACCATAACAATTGTAGTTGCAATGGTGGTGAGTTGGTCTGGCAAATATGTGCGATATATTCGCAACTTGGTTCTAGATATAAAAAATAAAGATTTCATTCGCTTGGCTCCTATGCGAGGCTTGACTACTTTTCAGATTTTATTGTTTCATATCTTGCCGAATCTTTCCATAAGACTCTTATCACTGTTTTTAACGGATATTGGAAAAATTATTTTAAGTATTTCAGGCTTAGCTTTTATCGGTATCGGTGTACAGCCTCCTTTTCCAGAATTAGGTACGATTTTATATGATGGAAGAACGTACTTTTATCAATCACCTGGGCTCTTATTGTATCCAGGTCTGGTATTAACTGTATTGGTCTATGGTGGAAATTATCTAGGTAGAAAGGTGATTAACAAATGGAATCTATCATCTCATTAAGAAATGTTTCTGTTTTTAATTCAGATGAGGTCTTATTATCCATCGATAAGTTCACAATTCCGAAAAATAGTTTTTATTGTATCGTAGGAGAAAGCGGTGGCGGAAAGAGTTTACTGAGTAAATTAGTGTTAGGAATCCTTCCCCAGAGATTAAGTCTATCTGGAGAAATCACTAACTTTGCGAAACAAAGTGAATTGATTTTACAAGATCCAAGGGACAATTTACAACTTTTTTGGACTGTTGAAGAACAAGGACATCATATTTTGCGGTCTCAAACAAAATGGAAGAGACAAAAGCGACAAGAAATGATTAAGAAAAGTTTGTTGGAAGTTGGATTGACAAACCTATCTACTTTATTAAGAAAAAATAGTTTTGAGTTGAGCGGAGGAATGTGCCAACGTGTTGCAATCGCCTTTTCATTGCTGTCAAATCCAGACTTTATTGTAGCCGATGAGCCAACAAGTGCCTTGGATCCAAAAGGACGTATCGAAATACTAACACTTTTAAAACAACAGTGGGAAAAAGGGAAGACCATTTTATTTATTACACATGATTTAGAACTCATAGCGAATATTGCAACACATATTACTATTCTAAAGTCTGGAAGAATCGTCGAATCCGGAACAGTCCAGCAAATTGTAGATCAACCTAAAGAGAACTATACAAAGGAGTTGTTTAGTTATTTTGAAACCAATAGTGATTAAATGCAGCGAATTATCCAAACAGTATGGAGAACAATCCGTATTGAATGCTTTTCATTTAAAAGCACAAGAAGGACAGTGGATTGGCTTGGTTGGACCAAATGGTTCTGGGAAATCAACATTAGCGAAAATCTTAGCTGGTTTTGAAAAACCAAGCAGCGGTTTTATTACTTTATTAGACCAATCACAAGAGTCGTATCAGATAAGTGACTGGTTTAGAAATGTTCAATTGATTCCGCAGTACAATCGCGATAGCTTAGATCCGCTAAAGACAGTTGGTTCTTTGTTGAACAAAACCTATACAGCTTTTTTCGGAGAGCAATTTTCCACTCAAGAAAAACAAGAGCAAATAGCTACTCTGTTGTCGGATTGCAAGCTAGATTCGACCATATTAAGTAAGCGAATCAGTACTTTAAGTGGCGGACAATACCAAAGGGTCTGTATTGCTCTAGCATTGTTGGCTAAGCCAAAAGTATTAATCTGTGATGAATCAACTGCAAATCTAGATAAGATAACAGAGATGGGAATCATTCGCTTGTTACAGGCGCAAAAGAATCTAACAGTATTATTTATCTCACATGATCGTCAACTGGTGGATAACAATTGTCATATGGTTTATTCATTAGAACAGGTCAGTCAAAAAGATTGATAAAACAACTAATTAGTGATAAAATCATCATAAGAGACTACAAACTAGGTGGAAAATAGAATGATTGAACTAGGTATTTCAACTTTTGGAGAGACAACACCCTTAGAAAAGACAGGCCAACTCTATTCGCATGATGAGCGTATTCGTCAGTTGATTGCAGAGATTGAACTGGCGGATCAAGTCGGATTAGATGTTTACGGTATTGGAGAACACCACCGAGAGGATTTTGCGGTATCTGCACCAGAGATCGTCTTGGCAGCAGGAGCCATCAATACAAAACAAATCAAGCTGACTTCGGCTGTATCTGTCTTGTCTTCGATGGATCCTGTTCGTCTTTACCAGCAATATGCAACCATCGATGCTTTATCAAATGGCAGGGCGGAAATCATGGCTGGACGAGGATCATTTACGGAGAGTTTTCCCTTATTTGGTCAAGATTTGGCTGACTATGAAGCCTTATTTGACGAAAAATTAGCCATGATACTCTGTATTAAGGAAGACACCAATCTAAATTGGCAGGGAAAACATACACAGACTGTTCAAAACAGACCTGTTTATCCAAGAGCCGTACAGGAAGATTTTCCGATTTGGGTGGCAACGGGTGGTCATGTTGAGTCCACGATCAAGATTGCCCAGCTCGGTTTACCAATTGTCTATGCCGTCATTGGAACAGCTCCAAAACAGTTTAAACCACTGGCGGATCATTACCGTAAGATTGCCAAAAGTGCAGGTCATTCGGAGGAACGAATCAAGGTAGCCGCTCATTCTTGGGGGTGGATTGCAGATGAGCAAGAACGAGCAGTTGAAGAATATTTCTATCCCACGAAACAGACTGTGGACAATATTGCGAAAGATAGACCTCACTGGCGGGAGATGACACGGGAGCAGTATGAGCATTCCTTATCGGATTTAGGTGCGACCATTGTTGGGAATCCAGAGCATGTTGCACAAAAAATCATCACTATGATTGAAACACTTGACTTGGATCGTTTCTTTTTACACTTGCCGATTGGCTCGATGCCACACGATAGCGTTCTTCGGGCAATTGAGCTATACGGCACAGTGGTAGCGCCTATCGTTAGGAATTATTTCGCCTAAAAAAACTTTTCCGCGAGGAAAAGTTTTTTATAAATCAGATTCAGTTTTAGCTTGGTTTTTGATGGTAGTCTTATTGGGATCATGCCCCAATAATTTAAAATAAATTTGGCTCATGAAGTCTGCTAGCTGTTCAATGTCTGCTGTTTCAGGATGAAAGGCAATGTATTTTGTCACCAAGAGGGCATTTGAAATATAGAGATTGATGGCTAATTCTTTTGGAATTTGTGGATGAATTTTGTGCTCCTCAATCATTGCTTCCGTTTTGATACGCAAGATATCTTTAAAATTTTGCTCGAAATCTGCTTCAGGAAGATGCAAGGAGAACATTGCTTTTACCATATGATGATGTTTGATGGTAATTTGGTAACCTCTTATTAGGTTGTTTCGTAAGTCCATCTCATCTTCTGTTAAAAAAGTATCTAGAGTCGCAGTTTTTGCTAAATTGGTTACATGCTCTACCACAAAGATAGCTGCAGTCGTCTTATCCTCGAAATGATGATAGAAAGTAGAGCGAACAATTCCAGCTTGGTCACAGATTTTTTGAATAGTAATTTTTTGGAAATCCAGTTTTCCTAATAAACTGATTAGAGCTGTTACGATTGCTTTTTTACTCTTTGGTAGAGTTGCATATGAAGACATGTTTTCTCCTTAAGTTAATTTAACAGTTTGCTTTTCAATTGTCGGATTATCTAAATTTGTAATCGATTGAAGTAATTCAAAATAATTGGCATATATTGGAAAATCTAATCTTTTATTTTGCTCGACAAAGTAATAAATAGCCTGAAGAGCTATATTCGCAAATATGTCAATAATTAATTCGTCTGGAACACGATAAGGGTGCTCTTTTTGATAGACAATGCGACTCATTCTCTGCTTAATGACATCTTCTAAATGCAGTTTAAATTCTTGACTAGGAAAAGGTGAGAATAGTAAAGAATACATCGCTGTTTGGTGCTCCAATAAATGCAAAGTATGTTCAAATAGTTCCTCTTTTAAATTCTTTGACGAAGTTCTTGGTTCAACAGAATCTTGTAAAATAATAGCGTGTACCAAGTGGTTGTAATATGTAATAATATAACGGGACAAATCGTCTTTATCTGAAAAATGATTGTAGAAAGTTGATCGTCCTATCTTGCTCTTTTGGCAGATATCTTTTATGGGAATTGTCGAAAATTCTTTTTCCCAAGATAAATCAAATAATGCGAAAATTAAAGCTTGTTTTGATTTGGAGTGTTTATGAAACTTTGACAAAATACACCTCCATATAATGAAATAGAGCTTTTGCATAGCTAGTTTTTTTAATAACAGCTCTATCTTAAATCGTTACCTAGTAAAGATTTTATTGAATCTCGTTTAAGGTTTGTATCTATTATCCTATCCTATTCATTCGTATAAAACAAGTATTTGAACACCTAAAAAAAGACATTTTTAGAGAAAATGTCTTATTTTTGAATGATTAATGAAAAAAATCACATAATTATTAATGGAAAAACTGATTTAGGAAATTAATTCCAACTATTGATTTGATGCTGTAAGAAAGTAAATGTGCATTTCTTAGTCACTATTTAAACAGTTTGCTATTCTTATTATCCTTTCTTGGTTTTATAAATACTAGGGAAGAAACAAAGAAGCGAAAGCATCAAATATCTCGACATGGGAAGAATATGCTAAAGGATATCGATATATAGATGTAGTCTTGTTATTTTCATCTGCAATAGGAATTAGTTTGATAATGAATGCGATTTTCTTACTTATTTCTTACTTAGATCCCAATGATAGAATTGAAGCTATGAGTATTATTAGTTTAATAATCTTAGTAGCTATTATGGTAGGTCTAATAGTAGTAACAAATATTTTGCTTGAAAAACCGACAGATATGCAACTGATGATATTTGCAATAGGAAACTTAGTATTATCTATTGCTGCGTTTCAAGTTCTCTATTTCGCTTTCTAAGGGCAATCAGCTCCCGCTGTTCATCGGTAAGATTATCAATCGATTTGAAGGATCCCGTTGTTTTAGCTTGTCTCACCCACTTGTCAAAGGTCGAGGGGGTTAAATCATATTCTTTGATTAGCGCACTTCGTTTCATACCTGCAGTGTGAAGGTCAACGATTTGTTGTTTAAAGTCATCTGTAAAATGACGGCGTACTTTTCGAGACATAGAGTTCTCCTGTTTTCTTTAGTGTAGAATACTTTATAAATATTGTCTAGTTTAGTGTAGCCGATTCATATCAACGCTTTCCAGACCCCCTAAATATATATTAAATATATACTATAAATATATAAATAACGGTCTTCGACAGATTTTTCATCCAGGTACCTAAATTTTTTCAATTCCTCTATTTTCGAAGGGTACTCAATCTCATTAAAGGGACAGTCGCTACGCTCCGGCTACAAGGGTGAATAAAGGCTATCTTTCTATCATGCCATATTTATTTTAATTTTTAGATAAAAAGGAAAAAACAGTACTTGTTTCAATATAGGATTTAAAAAGTAATTTTAGTAAAATATATTACTAAAATTATTGCTTTTTGAAAGCGCTCTTGTTATACTGTTTGATAATTCATTTGTTTAAAAAGGAGATAGGATGAAAGTAACTTTAGAGTTTGAACCAGGTGATTTTCTTGGTTTTTACCCAAGAAGGTTTGAAATAGAGGAAAAATATGAGGGGTGGATGTACCCTCATGTTAATTTATCTACTGGAGAACTTGATTCGATTGATGTTGTTTATCTGTTTAGGTGGTCCGAAGGAACAGAAAAAATAAGTCATATATACATTTTTTCTGAAAAGAAAAGTAATTTTGAAGATTTAGACCATATAGGAAAAATCATCAATTTAGTACACGACATTTCTACTGAATTTGAATGTTTCTTTGAAGAAGTCAGAGATATAAATAATAATGAAATCAGAGCATCGGAGGATCCAAAATTTGATTATCACATCTATATACTATATACTATATACTCTAGATGTGAAAACTAAAGAATGTAAATTTCAAATTTATAATAGACTAATCAACGATGAAAATTTCTTTCTTGTAACTAAAAGTACAGTAGTTTTAAAAAAGCACAATAAGAGGTTGTTAGTTTAGATATTGTTTATTCAGATAGAGGAGAAGTATGCTTTTTGGAATTTTAGTATTTGTAACATTTTTGGTATCTTATATTATTGGTAACAGTACCAAAGTACCCAAAATCTTGAATTATATTTTACTGTTACTTTTGATTGCAGATACCTACTTAATATCTAATTATGTTATAAAGGAGTTTCCTAGAGTTCTTAATTCAATAATCACATATTTACAAAATATGGCTTCCAGTTTAGATGCTGTGATATTAGTAGCGTTAATAACTGGCTTTATTTCACTGGCTAATTCATTTTATTCAAGGTTTTCTGAAAATATAAACAAACGAAGAGAATATTTAGCAGGAAAAAGAGAAGAACCTTACACAGAATTTATAAGTTTGGTTTATAAGATAACGCAGAGTGGTGGCGATGGTAATAACTATCCTGAAGAAGAAATGAGAAAAGATATCCAAAGCTTTAATAGCAAAATTACACTATGGGGTTCTCCGAAGGTAGTTAAAAAATGGATTAAATTCAGAAAAAATTCTTTAGATGGAGAAAATACAACCTCTCAAGAAAATGTTTTAATTCTAATTGAAGAAGTTATGAATGAAATGCGTAAAGATTTAGGTGTGAAATCGGTTAATAAAGGTAATTTGTTATCAATATTTTTAAATGATGCAGAGGAAATACTTAAGAAAAAGAATGTGTAGCAACTACAAATGTTTTTAGGAAACCATTATACTTTTCTGTAGAGTTATATACTGTTACCATATAACTCATTAGTATTTTTAGTATCACTTACTGTAAAAGTATCGGCTTCGTCTCTTTGAATCGTACCTTAAGCGTTTTTATTTGAAATTACCAATCTATAGAATCTTTTATGCTTTAATTAAATCAAATAGATAATAAATTGAAAGAAACCTATAAAAGTTTTATGAATAGAGCGTTTTGAATTTGATTAAAACAATAAGCTATAAAATCAGGTTATACAAAAATTATAGATTCATAGATTCCATAAAAAAAAACGAACACATACTTAGAATTAAATTTCTAGGTTTAGCTTAGTTCGTTTTTTTATTGTTTTAAAATCTTTTAATTTTGGTTTATCAAGACTTTAATAATTTTTGTTAAATTTTTGTTAAGTTATGCAATTCTATCTCCAAAAACCTTATGATATCAAGTTTTTTAAGCGAGATTACTTCATCGTAGGGAACAACAAGACATCGCGAATCGTTGTGGTGTTTGTTAGGAGCATGCAGAGGCGGTCAATCCCGATCCCCAATCCACCAGTTGGTGGCATACCATATTCGAGGGCTTCTACGAAGTCGTAGTCAATACCAGTTGCTTCGTCGTCTCCCAATTCTTTGGCCTTGGCTTGCGCTTCAAAGCGTTCCAATTGATCGATTGGGTCGTTCAATTCGGTAAAGGCATTGGCGTATTCTTTGGTCATGATAAAGAGTTCGAAACGGTCTGTAAAACGTGGGTCTTCTTCGTTTTTCTTCGCAAGTGGCGATACTTCAACTGGGTGACCATAGACAAAGGTTGGTTGAATCAGGGTTTCTTCAACAAACTCTTCAAAGAAGGCATTGATGATGTGACCGACTGTATTGAAATGTTTCTCCAGTGGCACGTGTTTTTCTTTGGCATGAGCTTGTGCTTCTTCAAGCGTCATTTCTTGCCAGAAATCAACCCCTGTAATCTTCTTAATGGCATCGACCATGTGGAGACGGTTGAAAGGTTGGTTGATTTGGATCTCTGTACCTTGATAGTTAACTGGTCCATCTCCGATAACAGCTTTTGCAGCATGTTGGATAATCGCTTCGGTCAAGTCCATGATGTCCTTGTAATCCGCATAAGCTTGGTAAACTTCAATGGAAGTGAACTCTGGATTGTGTGTTGCGTCCATTCCTTCGTTACGGAAGATACGGCCCATTTCATAGACACGTTCCATTCCACCGACAATAAGGCGTTTTAAGTGCAATTCAGTTGCAATCCGCAGTACCATGTCGATATCTTGAGCGTTGTGGTGGGTGATAAATGGACGAGCAGCAGCTCCGCCAGCTTCATTGTGAAGGACAGGCGTTTCAACTTCAAGGAAACCTTGGCCATCTAAGTAGCGGCGGATTTCAGAGATGATTTTAGAGCGTGTCACAAAGCGGTCAAAGCTTTCACGATTGGAAATCAAATCCAAATAGCGTTTGCGGTAGATGGTTTCCACATCAGACAAGCCGTGGTATTTTTCAGGAAGTGGGCGAAGTGCTTTGGACAAGTGGGTCAATTTAGTCGCCTTAATGGACAACTCACCCATGTCAGTCCGCATGATTTCTCCTTCAACCCCAAGGAAATCACCGAGGTCAGCCTTCTTAAAAATCTCGTAGTTTTCTTCACCGACAGCGTCTTTGCGGACATATACTTGGATTTGGCCTTCGCGGTCCTGCAAGTGTGCAAAGCCAGCTTTTCCTTTTCCACGCTTGGTCATCATGCGTCCAGCGACAATCGCTGTTTCATTTAAATCATGTAATTCTTCTTTGGTCTTGTCTGCGTATTTTTCTTTGAGCTGGCCAGAATCAGCAGTTCGTTCAAATCGTTTTCCAAATGGATCGATTCCTTGTTCTGCTAAAGCAGCCATTTTTTCACGGCGGACAATCTGTTGGTCATTTAATTCTTCAATATGTTCGTTCGACATAAATTTTTCATTCCTCCAAAGTCTGTTCTTTCTATTTTATCATAGATTGAGGAAAAAATCAGCTGGGATCGCACTGTGAGCAAAAAAATATCCATCGATTGGATGGATACGGGTTCTTATTGGCACAAATCGGCAAAACTAGCTTGGACAAAGTCAGCCAATAGTTGGCTATCGATGCGGATCGAACGGCCGATTTCTCCAGCTGAAACGATCAGTTGTCCTTTTTCAAGGGCAATTTGATCAATGAAAATTGGAAAGGCATGTCGCTGACGAATACCAACTGGGTTGTTGGCGCCATGTACGTAGCCAGTTGTTTTTTGCAAGTCCTTTTGTGGAATCATGCTGACTTTTTTGTTGCCAGAAACGGCAGCTAATTTTTTCTCGGATAGGTGTTCGGTAATCGGTACAATGCCGATTAGCGGACCTGTTTTATCGCCAATTAGTGCAAGGGTTTTGAAGATGTCCGCTTCTTGAATACCGTCTGGCAACCGTCCTTCAAAGGCATTGAGCGAAAGGGGTTCGTGTGGAATATTGGCCTTGTCCAAGATTTGGTCGACCAGGGTTTTCTTGAGCTTGTTTTTCTTACTCATTTGTATTTTTCCTCGAGTTTACTCATCCAAAGTCCCAACCAAATTCCTAAAACAAATAAAACAAGTGCTGCCAACCACGTTCCTACACCTGCACCAGTATAAGAGATGGATTCAGAGCTGCTTGGATTTGGCAAGAGAATCAGTAGGGTACTGGACAGAACAATTCCGATGATAAAGTGGTAGACTCGTGAATGGTATTTTTCAAGTGCTGCATCCATGGCTTTTGAAAAAAGCAATATCGCCAAAACTCCTCCGATTGCAATTGGCAAGAAAGTTCCGGTTAAATCCAGGGATTTAAAGCCTTTAAGCATTGGTGAGTAAAGCCCTAAAATCAAGAGCAGATTGGATGGGCTAAGACCTGGAACCAAGACACCGAGAGCGATTAAGGCACCTGCTAGGACAAAGCCTGTAAAACCAGCCGGGATAGTCCCGATGAGGTTGTTGAGGTTATATAGGAGGACGCCAGAAATAACAAAGGTGCCGATTAGCCAAGACCATTCTGCGAAATCACGTCCGCTTTTACGGGTCGATTCGGTCATCAGGCTTGGAATGGTTCCGACAATCGCACCTGCAAATCCCCAAAGAACCGGAACTTGAAATTTTTCCAATAAGAATTCGACCGGATAAGAAAAGAGAGCGATCCCTAAAATTCCACCGATACCAACAGGTAAGAAAAAGAGCACATTTTCAATGAAGTTTTGTCGGATATGGGCTAGGAAACGAATCATCCGTTCATAAATACCTAAGATAGCCGCCAAGACTCCTCCAGAGACGCCAGGCAGGATGAAGCCCAGTGCAATGATCATTCCTTTAATAATACGTGATACAAAAGATCCCATGAATTCCTCCAGTTTTTTAATCAGTCTATTATAGCACTTTTTTAGAAAAAGCGGGCAGAAAAAAAGCTCCATTTAAGGAGCTAAGTTTTTTATTCAGGATTTGTAAACAAGCGTTGATAAACTTCGTTTGGCTCTTTTAGAGTGGTAATGAGGTTCAAGTCAAGAGCGTGTTTAAAGCCGTTCAATCGACCTTGAGAAGTGTATTGGTGTAAATCGTAATCAATATCTGTATTGGGAGCAGCATTGTAATAACCGGAGTCTGTACCATAAGTTGGAATCCAGACGGAATCAAAGGCTGCCGTATCAATACTGTGTTCTGCCATGAAATAGGTTCCAATATAAATCCCGATTTTATGAGCACCCATATCTTCTAATTTTTTACGGAAGGCTTCAACACCAGCATTCATATCGTCCATTGTTTTTTCTTCTACATCTAACCAGTAGAAGGTCGGATTATAAGGTGCGGATGCTTTATAGAAACTAGTAGCTTCTTCTTCCATACTTTTGATGCTATTGCCGGTTACATAGGCATAAACAGCAACTGGAATCCCCCGTTTTTTGAATTCCTTGATATGGGTTTTATAGGATTTATCAAGGCCGTTTTTATCAGAAGCGTTGTTGTCTTTTGTGGTGTGTGAACCACTTTGAACACGGACAATAACACCAGATATATTTTTAGATAAGGTGTCATAATCGATGTCAGACGGTAGTTGCCAACCAGAGACATCAATTATGGGCTTCATTTCTAGAGCGTTTTCAATATAGTAGGGTTCAGATGAAGATGGGCTGGTACTGGTTTCTGAAACAGAGACACTTGATGTCACATTGGTATTCTCTATGGTTTTGATTTGCTGGTTTGATTCCAATGCCTTCGTTCGTGTCCATAAAATAGTGACAACAAAGAGGAAGAAAAAAGCAAATACAAAAATCGGTTTTAATTTCTTTCTTATCTTGTATATTTTACCTTTTCAATTCCAAAAAGTCAAAAAAATAGGTTAGTATGAACCGCTTGACAGACAACTTGAAATAAGATAGAGTTAACTGTGTAGAAAGAAGAAGGAGATGAGGAATGACCGCAAGGCGAATCAGTCGAATTGCCATCTTAGCAGCACTCTGTATTGTGCTGAGGGTAGCATTTGGTCCTTTTCCGAATATCAAACCCATTACAGCTTTCTTTTTAATTAGTCTTTTTTATATGAGTGCAGTAGATGCTTTTTTAATTATGGGAGTGACGATTTTTGGGAGTGGTTTGATTTTTGGATTTAGTATCGTTGTTCTATGGCAGATTCTTAGCTTTTTTGTCATCATGAGTATTTGGAGACTGCTTTTTGTTCCTTTTGTTGGAACTGGACGATTTTGGCTTCTCATTCAAAGTTTCTTTGCAACCTTGATAACCTTGTCCTATGGTTTTTGGATTAGTATTCCTCTCTCATTTCAGTTTTCAACAAATCTATTTGTTTTTTGGGTTAATGGCCTGAGTTTTGATCTGCTACATGCAGTGTCAACCGGTTTATTTTACCCCCTTATTGATTCTATTTTTAGGAGATTTTACCCACATGAAAAAATTATTTTTAGGCCTTAATACCTTAGTAGTTGCATTTTTATTAGTTGCTTGTCAATCAGCAGCATCTGTTGAAGAAAAGGAAGTTGATAGCAATGCGCTAACAGCGACTTTGACAGTGAAATTTGAGGATAAAACAGATACCAAAACAGTTCATTTTGAAAAGGATGATTCTGTCATGGATATCTTGGAAGAAAATTACGAAGTTGATGAAGACAATGGCATGGTCACAGCGATTGATGGTGTATCCCAAGATGTCTCAAAAAAGACCTATTGGATGTATGACATCAACGATGAGTTAGCGCCAAAAGGTGCAGAGGAAATGACAGTCGCTGAGGGTGACACAATCGTCTTTTATTTAGAGACATTTGAATAAAGTAAGAAAAGAATGGGGAACCGTTCTTTTTTTGTCAAAAATATTCTGACAATAAATGTGAAATTGTGGTATAATAGTAAAAATATTCTCGAAATGATAATCCAGGAGCAGAGATGAAAATTGATAAGCGCCATTTTTTAAATTATTCCATTTTTATTCCATATATCATGCTATCCATCATTGGCTTGATTATGGTTTATTCAACGACCAGTGCTAGCCAGGTTCAAAGTGGATTAAATCCCTTTGGTCTGGTGCGAAATCAAGCTCTATTTTGGGGTGTTAGTCTGGTTGTCATTTATATTTTGTATCGGATGCGACTGAGTTTTTTACGAAACAAAGGCTTCATCAAGTTGGTTGTTTTGGTTGAAATTGGACTCTTGATTGCTTCTCGTTTTTTTTCTCGTTATAATGGAGCTCATGGTTGGATTCGCTTTGGTAGGATAAGTTTACAACCTGCTGAATACTTGAAACTCATTATCATTTGGTACTTAGCTTATAAATTCTATGAAATGCAAAAAGAAGTCGCGGTTTATGATTATAGGGCTTTGATAAAAGGAAGGTGGCTTCCCAACCGTTTCAATGATTGGCGGATTGTTAGTTTGGTTTTTATCGGACTTGTTGCGACCCTACCTGATTTGGGAAATGCGACCATTATTGCACTTATTATTGTTATCATGGTAACTGTTAGTGGGATTGGCTACCGTTGGTTTTCGACCATTTTATTGGCCATTGTAACGGCATCGACAGTGCTTTTAGGCTCTATCCGTCTTATTGGTGTGGATGTTGTGACAAGGATTCCAGTATTTGGTTATGTTGCAAAGCGTTTTTCGGCCTTCTTTAATCCATTTGAAGATGCGACAAATGCAGGTTTGCAGTTGGCCAACTCTTACTATGCGATGAGCAATGGTGGGTGGTTTGGCCGTGGACTTGGGAACTCTATTGAAAAGAATGGCTATTTGCCAGAGGCCCATACCGATTTTGCCTTTTCAATTGCCATTGAAGAATTGGGATTTATTGGAGCTAGTCTGATATTAGCTATCTTATTTTTCTTAATCCTTCGCATTATTAATGTCGGTATGCGGGCTAAAGATGCCTTTAATGCCATGGTGGCCTTTGGTGTTGCTGGAATGTTATTGATTCAGACCTTTGTAAATATTGGCGGAATCTCTGGCTTGATTCCTGCAACAGGAGTGACTTTTCCCTTTCTATCACAAGGAGGGAGCAGTCTCTTGATTATTTCAGTTGGTATTGGGTTTGTCCTAAACATTGATGCCCATGAAAAACGCAAAAAGCTTGAAAGAGAAATTGAAGAAACCTTTTTCCATTAAAGAAAAAGCACTAACGAAAGGAGATTGCTAGTGGCAAAACAAACAATAGAAAATTATAATGCTAAAAATACGATAAAAGAGGAAATTACGATTTTGACAGACACCTTACAAGATGTTGCTCGTCAAATGATTCCGTCTGACATATTTGATAAAACGTTAGCCTTGGCCCACTTATCTACTCAAGATCATTACCAAGAATTACTGGATATTATTGGACAGATGACCAATGATGAATTGGCTGTTATTTCACGCTATTTTGCCATCTTGCCACTCTTAATCAATATTTCAGAGGACGTGGACTTAGCTTATGAAATCAACTACAACAACAATACCAACCAAGATTACTTAGGGAAAATTTCAACAACCATTGATATGGTATCGGTTCGTACAGATGCTTCAGAAATCTTGGAGAACTTGAATGTAGTGCCTGTTTTAACGGCTCATCCGACTCAAGTACAACGTAAAACAGTCTTGGAATTAACCAAAAAAATCCATGATTTACTCCGTAAATACCGAGATGTGAAGGCGGGAGTTGTCAATCGTGAAAAATGGCATGCAGATTTGAGACGATATGTTGAAATCATTATGCAAACGGATATTACGCGTGAGAAGAAGTTAAAGGTTAAAAATGAAATCACCAATGTCATGGAGTATTACAGCACTTCGCTTATTCCAGCTGTGACCAAACTAACTGCGACCTATAAACAATTAGCAGCCAAAAAAGGGTTAGTATTAACGAATCCTACTCCAATTACCATGGGTATGTGGATCGGTGGTGACCGCGATGGGAATCCATTTGTCACAGCTGAAACACTTCGTTTGTCTGCAACAATTCAGAGTGAAGTTATTGTCAACTACTACATTGAAAAAGTCTCTGAGCTTTACCAGACCTTCTCTCTGTCAACAACTTTGACAGGAATTAGTCCAGAAGTAGAACAGTTAGCAGAACTTTCTGAAGACCAATCGATTTATCGTGAAAACGAGCCGTATCGGAAAGCCTTTAGCTACATTTTGTCGAAACTGGTTCAAACCTTGATTGAACTCGGAACCCCTCAAGCAGAAACCAATATTTTAGACCACCTTACGGATGCGAAAGCCTTTGACAATATCAGTACCACAGAAAATAGTGCCAGCATTGTAGCTCGTTTCTTGCAAAATCGTTTGTCAACTGCTAGTACAGAAGCCAAGGAAACCATTCAAATGAGCTACCGTACTGCGCAGGAGTTTAAAAATGATTTGCTGATCATTCAACAATCCTTAGTAGAAAACGGTGGTCAAGCTCTATTAACAGGTGATTTCAATGAATTGCTTCAAGCGGTTGATGTATTTGGCTTCTATTTAGCCAGCATTGACATGCGTCAGGATTCGAGTATTCAAGAAGCCTGCGTGGCTGAATTGCTCAAGAGTGCCAATATTATCTCGGATTACTCAGCCTTATCTGAGGAAGAAAAATGCCGTATTCTGATACAACAACTGGAAAATGATCCTCGTCCTTTGTCTGCACCGCATTTGGAAAAATCAGCCTTATTGGAAAAAGAGTTGGCAATTTACCAGGTAGCGCGTGAGCTGAAAGACCGACTCGGCGATCAAGTAATCAAACAACATATTATCTCACATACAGAGAGTGTGTCGGATATGTTTGAGTTGGCCATTATGCTCAAAGAAGTTGGTTTGGTGACAAAAGACAAGGCCCGTGTCCAGATTGTACCACTGTTTGAAACCATTGAAGACTTGGAAAATTCGCGTGGGATCATGACAGAATACTTGAATTACGACCTAGTTAAGAAATGGTTGGCTACTAATGATTTCTACCAAGAAATCATGTTGGGCTATTCTGATTCGAATAAGGATGGGGGATATCTTGCTTCTGGCTGGACCCTCTACAAGGCTCAAAATGATTTGACGCGAATCGGAAGAGAAAACGGTGTTAAGATTACCTTCTTCCATGGTCGAGGTGGAACGGTTGGTCGAGGTGGAGGCCCATCTTATGATGCCATTACTTCTCAACCATTTGGCTCAATCAATGACCGCATTCGTGTAACGGAGCAAGGAGAAGTGATTGGGAATAAGTATGGGAATAAGGATGCTGCTTATTACAATTTGGAAATGCTAGTATCTGCAACCTTGGACCGCATGGTTACCCAGATGATTACAGATCCAGAAGAAATCGATGGATACCGTGAAACCATGAATGATATTGTGGATGATAGTTACCATATTTACCGTGAATTGGTTTTCCAAAACCCTCATTTTTACGACTATTTCTTTACGGCTAGTCCAATTCGTGAGGTTTCCAGTCTCAACATCGGCTCGCGTCCAGCTGCTCGTAAAACCATCACAGAGATCTCTGGCTTGCGTGCTATTCCTTGGGTATTTTCTTGGTCGCAAAACCGCGTGATGTTGCCAGGTTGGTATGGAGTAGGCTCTAGTTTCAAACGCTTCATTGATCAGGCACCTGAAAACTTAGAAAAACTAAAAACTATGTATGAAAACTGGCCGTTTTTCCGATCCCTCTTATCAAATGTAGACATGGTGTTATCCAAGTCCAATATGAATATTGCCTTTGAATATGCTAAAATGTGTGAAGATGAAGCAGTCAAATCGGTCTTTTATGCCATTTTAGATGAATGGCAATTGACCAAAAATATCATTTTGGCAATTGAACAAAATGACCATCTCTTGGCAGAATTGCCTGCATTAAAAGCCAGTCTAGATTACCGACTCCCTTATTTCAATGTCTTAAATTACATTCAGATTGAATTGATTAACCGTTTGCGTCGCGGTGAATTGAGTGCAGAACAAGAAAGCCTCATTCACATTACCATCAATGGTATCGCGACAGGATTACGGAATTCTGGTTAAGAATTCACAGATAAAAAACTTCGACAGTTGTTCGAAGTTTTTTTGCAAAACTGTAACCAAAGAAGGGATCAATCATTTAATAAGTAAAGAAAGGAAGTGATGGCAATTCAACTAGATGATTATGAAAAAGAATGGATAGCCTGGGTCAGTTAGAGATTGGGATTTACACAAAGACATCGAGTGGTTTTGTCGAAAAATGATAGCACTGATGAAGCAAGATTTGCTGAGGTTATTGTAACTGGATGGGCAGAATATGTTCAACAGTTGGAAAATGCAGAGTGGATTTTTGCTTTAATTATTGGCCAGAGTATATACATCAGGCCGTATCGTCAACTTGAAAAAGGAAACTAGAGTATCAGGCTATGGTCGTATAAAATGAAACGAGGACTGTACTTGTCCATTGACTGAAACTACTCTTTGGAGTCGATGGGTAGAAAAATAAGTAAAACACTTGCAATTTCGCCATAATTTGATAGAATAGTAAGGTAAAGTTAGACTGTAATGCCTACGGTCTATCTATAAAATATATTTTATTGGAGGCTTTCACTCAAATGGCAAAAGAAAAATTTGACCGTAGCAAACCACACGTAAACATTGGTACTATCGGTCACGTCGACCACGGTAAAACTACTTTGACTGCAGCGATCACAACTGTATTAGCACGTCGCTTGCCTTCATCAGTTAACCAACCTAAAGACTATGCGTCTATCGATGCTGCTCCAGAAGAACGCGAACGCGGTATCACTATCAACACTGCACACGTTGAGTACGAAACTGAGTCACGTCACTATGCGCATATCGATGCCCCAGGACACGCGGACTACGTTAAAAACATGATCACTGGTGCTGCCCAAATGGACGGTGCGATCCTTGTAGTTGCGTCAACTGATGGACCAATGCCACAAACTCGTGAGCACATCTTGCTTTCACGTCAGGTAGGTGTTAAACGTCTTATCGTCTTCATGAACAAAGTTGACCTTGTTGATGATGAAGAATTGCTTGAATTGGTTGAGATGGAAATCCGTGACCTCTTGTCAGAATACGACTTCCCAGGTGACGATCTTCCAGTTATCCAAGGTTCAGCTCTTAAAGCCCTTGAAGGTGACTCTAAATACGAAGACATCATCATGGAATTGATGAGCACTGTTGATGAGTACATCGAAGAGCCAGAACGCGATACTGACAAACCATTGCTTCTTCCAGTCGAGGACGTATTCTCAATCACTGGTCGTGGTACTGTTGCTTCAGGACGTATCGACCGTGGTACTGTTCGTGTCAACGACGAAATCGAAATCGTTGGTATCAAAGAAGAGAAGAAAAAAGCAGTTGTTACTGGTGTTGAAATGTTCCGTAAACAACTTGACGAAGGTCTTGCCGGCGATAACGTAGGTATCCTTCTTCGTGGTGTACAACGTGACGAAATCGAACGTGGACAAGTTATCTCTAAACCAGGTTCAATCAACCCACACACTAAATTCAAAGGTGAAGTTTATATCCTTTCTAAAGAAGAAGGTGGACGTCACACTCCATTCTTCGACAACTACCGTCCACAGTTCTACTTCCGTACAACTGACGTTACTGGTTCAATCAAATTGCCAGCAGGTACTGAAATGGTAATGCCTGGTGATAACGTTACTATCGACGTTGAATTGATCCACCCAATCGCCGTTGAACAAGGTACTACTTTCTCTATCCGTGAAGGTGGACGTACTGTTGGTTCAGGTATGGTTACAGAAATCGAAGCTTAATTCGATTGCGTTCCCAATTTAACAATTATAAAGTCAGACAACTTTAAATTGGAGTCTCCTACCATTGGTAGGAGACTTTTTTGTGTATAAAAAAAGTCTGTCAGATAGACAGACTTACAACAAGCGAGAGGGGCTTTTGATATAAGAACGAAGGATCGTACCACAATTTTTACAAATTTCATGGTAGATTAGTTCTTGTTTGAGAGGGAATTTCTTATCTGCCCGAGTAACTGCTCCGTAAACAGTACTTTTGCAGATTATGGTATCGGTTTGATGGCATTCTTGACAGTTTCTTGATTCAGCCATCGTTTGCAGCTACCTCCTTCTTTAATTGAAAAATGTCTTCGATAGACACTTGAAAAACAGCTGCAATCTTAAGAGCCATTTCCAGTGAGGGGTTGTAGCGGTCGTTTTCAAGATGGACAATGGTTTCTCTGCGGACGCCAATTAGTTGAGCCAGTTCTTGCTGGCTCATTTTGTGCTTTTTCCGAACGGCTTTTAACTGATTGATGATATTAGGCATAGGGATACCCCTCTTTTTCCAAACTGAAAAAGACCAGATCAAATAAAAAAATCAATGCGGCAAGAACAATAAAAATCAGACCGGCAGATAGTGTCAATTTCTGATAAAAAAGGATAAAAATACCCAATGCTAGAAGGAATAGGATTATCATCGCTAAGACTATACTGGCAGCTTTGAGAAGATTCTGAAAGAAACGCTCGTCTGGCCTTTCACCAGATTTTCTCAGAGCAAAATAGACGAGTCCGCTAGTCACAAAGATAAAACCAAAGCCAAGGATACTGTATTTTTCGATGTTATTTGGTAAGAGTAGCCAAAGCCCTATTACATAGAATTCGAGTGCAAAACCAAGTGTCAGTCCGTAGAGTTTGACACTGAGATCAAAAGGTTGATGATGTTTCATAGCCCCTCCTTTTAGTTAGAAATAAGTAACTTTATTTGTTATAAATATATCACTTAACAATCTCATTGTCAACCAGTTTTTGATTGAATGGGAACGCTTCATTTGCTATAATAAGTGAGAAAAGGAGCAAAATATGAAAAAAATCATTTCAAAAACACAGACAACTTTGCTGCTATTTACATTACTAATTGCCAGCTTACCAACTGCTTTTTTAGCAGAAGAAAATATGACAACGACCTCCTCTTCTGTGATCGATGGAACAAGTACGAGTAGTAGTATGGTAAGAGAAGAGCCAGCTGACAATAGTTCTTCATCTCTAGTTGAACCAAGAGATAGTACAAGTCTAAGCACAGAACCGACTGTACAGGTAGGTCTGTCTGATACCAATACAGTGGCTGAAGAGCCCATTGAATCATCTGTGGGACTCGAAGAAGAGACTAAGACCAGAGAACAAACACAAAATGAATCAATTCGTGCAGTTTATCGTCTCTTTCATCCAATTTTTAGTGTACACCTCTATACCATGGATACGAATGAATACTCGATTCTAGCAACCAAGGGCTGGAGACAAGAAGGATTGGCTTGGCACTCTTCGGAACATCAGGGGGAGATTGTCTACCGTCTCTATAATCCGACCTTAAGTACCCATTTGTATACAAAGAATTTAAACGAATACAATACCTTAACACACCATGGTTGGAGACAAGAAGGCAAAGCCTTTTATTCATTTGGTGAAGTTCCGATTTATCGGCTTTACAATCCTTATTTAAGAAGACATCTCTACACAAAGAATACAAAGGAATATGCTAGTCTGGTGCATCATGGTTGGAGACAAGAAGGAATTTCTTTTTATTCTGTATCAGATAACACTGGTCAGAACCCTGCGCTTCCCAAAGAAAATCCGATTGAGGTAAAAGGCGATATTGAGCTTGTTTCTGAGAAAACAGGAGAACTAACTGTTTCAGTAAAGAATGTTTATAGCTCGTCCCCCATCAAACAGGTAAAAATGGCTGTCTGGTCCAAAGAGGCTGGGCAAGATGATAAGAAGTGGTACGATTTACAACCACAAGAAAATGGCCAATACCAGTTAACCGTTTTGGCCAAAGAGCATGCCAATTCGTATGGCAAGTACCAATTTATTCTTTACTATGTTGTTGAATCAGGGGAAATGTATGGTGTTCAGTCATTCCAGACCGATATGAGGGCTCCAAAGAGTACTGGTCAGATCCATATTGAACGATATGATGACCAAAAAGGAACTTTTGATATTGTAGTGACGGGGGTCTCAGCTCCTCAAGAAATCACCTCTATTCTCATTCCAGTTTGGTCAGATGTAAATGGTCAGGACGATTTGAACTGGTATACTGCTCAGAAAAGTTCAGATGGGAAGTACAGAGTTTCTGTTCAAGCTCAGAATCACAAATACAGTATCGGCGATTACCATATTCACCTCTATTACAAGTTAGCCAACGGGGAGCAACCGATGATAGCTGCCACAAAACAGTTTGTTTCCATCAAGCAGACAAAGCCAGAGGGAAAAATCCAGATCCAACAAGTCGATCACAATAGAGGCAGTTTTGATGTGGTGGTCTCTCAGTTATATGTTCCAACTGGAATTAGCAAAATCGAAGTGCCAGTTTGGTCTGATAAGGGTGGACAAGATGATATTCGGTGGTATACTGCTACACGCAGATCTGATGGGACATATCATTTGACAGTGAAGATTGCAGATCATGGTTACCAAGCAGGCAAATACCATATCCATGCTTATGTGACACCTCTTAACCAATCACGCCTTGGCATTGGTGCAACAAGTGTCGATATTCACTACAAGGGGCCACAATACAATGGCAATTATTATAGCGTACAGGGAAAATATGGGGAAATCCCAATCGTCAATAAAAAATATGCTGTCAATCGACAGTATGCTCCTGGAGAAAATCCAAGTGCTAAAGCAGCATTTAACAGGTTGACAAATCAAATGAGAACGCTAGGCTTTGGCATTTCCTATTCCTATAGTGGCTTTAGAAGTTATGAAACACAGAATCGACTTTACTGGAATTATGTGAATCTTCATGGTCAAGTAGCGGCAGATCGTTTTTCTGCTCGTCCTGGACACAGTGAGCACCAAACAGGATTAGCATTTGATGTGATTGGCACAGGAGGAGGATTGTTATCCCAACCCAATGCCGTGGCGTGGCTAGCTAGCCATGCTCATGAATATGGTTTTATTGTACGTTACCAAGCAGGAAAAGAACACATTACGGGCTACATGGCAGAGGCTTGGCACATCCGTTACATTGGAAATGAAGCGACAGAAATTTACAGATCCGGTCTCTCGTTAGAAGAATACCTTGGTGTTGAGGGTGGAGATTACCGACGCTAGATTTTGCCTTTCCTAATTCGCTGACTTATGCTATAATAGACTCTGTAAAATAAAAAAGAAGAGGTATGTGAAATGTCACGTAAACCAATTATTGCCGGAAACTGGAAAATGAATAAGACAGCTAAAGAAGCTCGTGATTTTATTGGAGCAGTTGCCAATGCTATTCCATCAAATGATGTTGTAGAAACTGTTATTGGTGCACCAGCGATTTTCCTTGAAGGAATGAAAAAAGGTGTTAAAATGACTAAGTCTGAATTAAAAGTTGCAGCACAAAACTGCTATTTTGAAGATTTTGGTGCCTACACTGGTGAAAACAGCCCAGCAACCATTGCTGCTTTAGGTGTAGAATATGTTATTATCGGTCACTCTGAGCGTCGTGACTACTTCCATGAAACAGACGAAGACATCAATAAAAAAGCGCATGCTATTTTCAAGAATGGCATGACTCCAATCATCTGTTGTGGTGAGTCTCTTGAAACTTATGAAGCTGGTAAAGCAGAAGAGTTTGTAGGAGCTCAAGTATCTGCAGCATTGAAAGGGTTGACAGCAGAGCAAGTAGCATCATCTGTACTTGCTTACGAGCCAATCTGGGCGATCGGTACTGGTAAATCAGCTACTCAAGACGATGCACAAAAAATGTGTAAAGCCGTTCGTGACGTTGTTGCTGCTGACTTTGGTCAAGAAGTTGCAGACAAAGTTCGTGTACAATACGGTGGTTCTGTGAAACCTGAAAACATTGCAGAATACATGGCTTGTCCAGATGTTGACGGTGCTCTTGTAGGTGGAGCTTCCTTGGAAGCAGAAAGCTTCTTGGCATTGTTGAAGTTTTAAGCATGTTAAGATAAGTAGTAGTCAAAGAAAAAACTTCTAACTGTTACAGCTAGAAGTTTTTCAAGTATTTAGGAGGAAATTTTGAATCGAAAGAAGTGTTCATTGGTTATTGCACTTATCGCTTTATGCATAAGTTTCTCTCTCTTTTCTAATCGTTTTATCTCTGCTGAAGAAATGGTAAGCGAGGCGATTTCCCTTGTTTCACAAGATCAAACTATCAAGTCTGGTCAATTCATGGTGGAAGAAGATGAAGAGGGCTTGCAGTTTTTAATTGCTGAAAATACAATTGCATTCCAATCCGTAGAAGTAGAGATTTGGAGTCAGTCTGATTTGTCAGATATAGAAAAGATTATTCTAGAAAAAGATGAGTCAGGTCGCTTTGTCGGCCGTTTGGATAAAAAATGGTCATCTAAGGCGAAGCAAGTTTTCTTGAATGTGACAGCACTGTCAGAAGATAATCAGGTTTTCATGTTAAAAAATCATGAAATTAGAATTAGCACGGTTGTAGTATCTCCTAGTACGACAACAAGTCGTTCAACGAGTTTTTCTTCATCAACTCTAGCACAGAGCGATGATACAAATACTTCGGTAGCTATTCAAAATGAAGCTGTCCGAGCCAATTTGTCTGTGACAAATCATAATCTTCAAGCTGGAACATTTGATGTTGTAGTGTCGCAGATTACGGATTTTTCTGCCATTGCTAAGATAAAAATCCCTGTTTGGACTGAGACAGGCGGTCAAGATGATCTGAGATGGTATGAACCAACTCGCCAGCCAAATGGGACTTATAAGGTTACTATTGATAAACGAAATCATAAACAAGATACTGGTCTGTACCATGTGCATCTCTATTATGAAGACAGAAGTGGCAAAACAAATGGAATTTCAGCTACAACGACAGCTTTAAGTACAACTGGTAAGATTTCCTTTCAACAGGTCCATCCATCTAATGGAACATTTGATGTCCTTATTTCCTCAATAAGTAGTCCATTTTCCATTCAAAAAGTCTTAGTGCCAGTTTGGACAGAAGCTGGAGGTCAAGATGATCTTCGTTGGTACGAAGCTACCAGACAAGCAAATGGTAATTATAAAATCACCATCAATAAACGAAATCATAAAAATGGAAATGGTGCTTACCACGTCCACCTATATTATCAGTTTACCAATGGGAAACAACAAGGAGTTTCCTCTAGTAAAGTCTCTTTATCGCCTGTAAAAACTGGGACGATTACTTTTGCCAATCAGAATTTAACTACTGGAAGTTTTGATGTTATCATCCAAAATGTACAGGGTTCTTCTACTATCAAAAAAGTAAAGGTACCAGTTTGGACAGAAACTGGAGGTCAAGATGATCTTCGTTGGTATGAAGCTGTTAAGCAAACAAATGGGGATTACAAAGTAACAGTTAACAAGAAAAACCATAAAAATGGGACTGGGTATTACCAGGTGCATTTGTATTATGAATATACCGATGGAAAACAAGAAGGCATTGGGGCAAGCAGGATTGCTCTTTCAAACCAAGGAAAAATTTCCATTAACAATATGGATACTTTAAAAGGTAGCTTTGACATTGTTATCTCAGATGTTCAATCGGCTTTTCCATTGGCTGAAGTTCAAGTGCCAGTCTGGACCGAAGCTGGAGGTCAAGATGATCTTCGTTGGTATCGGGCACAACTACAAGCAGATGGTACCTATAAAGCCACAGTCCACAAATCCAATCATAAAAACCAAAATGGACTCTACCATGTTCATTTGTATTATGCCTTTTCAAATGGCACAAAGCAAGGAGTTGCATCCACTAAAACGACGCTTCAGCATAAGGCCAGTGGAAAGATTAGTGTTGGCTCTATAAATGGACAATTAGGGACCTTTGAAGTATTGGTAACCAATGTTCAATCATCGTCTCCTATTCAGTCTGTTCAGATACCAGTCTGGACGGCCGCCAATGGCCAAGATGACTTGAAATGGTATACTGCTACAAAGCAAGCTAATGGTACCTATAAAGTTGTTATTTCTAAAAAAGATCATAAGAATGAAACAGGCCTTTACCATGCCCACCTTTATTTTACCTATGAAAATGGTAGAACAGAAGGAATTGGAGCAACGAGTGCAACTCTACCAGGACAAAAAGCAGCTGCGAAATTGCACATTCAAAATAAGAATCAGAACACTGGTAGTTTTGATATCCTTGTAACAGATGTCGTCAGTCCAAACGGCTTGTCCACAGTACTAATTCCTGTTTGGTCTGATAAAAATGGCCAAGACGATATTGTATGGTACGAAGGAAAAAAACAAGCTAACGGCACTTACAAAGTTACCGTTCATTCAAGTCATCATGCTTATGACCAAGGCACCTACCATATTCATCTTTACTTAAAAGAGTCAAGCGGGGCAATGGTCGGAGTTGCACAAACAAAGACCAATGTTGTTTGGACACAACAAACTCCTCAAGCTAAGATTGCTATTGAAAATGTGAACAATACTTTTGGAACATTTGATGTTGTGGTGTCAGATCTTTTTGTGCCATTTGGGATTGAAAAAATCCAAGTGCCAGTTTGGGGCGATAAGAATGGTCAAAATGATATTCAGTGGTACGATGCTTATAAACAAGCAGATGGTAGCTATAAAGTAACGATTCGAGCAGCCAACCATGGCTATGAAACTGGTTTGTACCATGCCCATCTTTATGTGACAAGCAATGGAAAACGTTATGGTCTTGGATCTAGTCAGACCAATCTGTCTTTCACAAAGAAAACAGGTCAATCCTTCATTGATGTCAGCAGCCATAATGGTTATTTGTCGGTTGTCGATTATCAACAACTCATCTCACAAGGTGTTGCTGGAGTTGTTGTGAAATTAACAGAAGCAACAAGTTACCGTAATCCTTTTGCTGAATCACAAGTTCGGAATGCACAGAAAGCAGGATTGAAAGTTTCTGTTTACCATTATTCTCATTTTACATCGGCAAAAGAAGCACAAGCAGAAGCCCGCTATTTCGTAGCCTTTGCAAAAGCATTGGGTTTGCCAGCAAATACGGTGATGGTCAATGATATTGAAGAAAATAAGACAAGAAACAATATCAATGCTAATATGAAAGCTTGGGAAGCAGAAATGCGCTTGCTTGGCTATACCAATCTTGTTCATTATACAGGAGCGAGCTGGATTGATGTCAATAATTTAGGGATTCTTGGTCCGATTCAAACCAATCAGTTTGGCTTAAATAATTTTTGGGTTGCTCATTATCCATACATCAACGGCATGTCTGTATCACAGGCGCGTTCTCTTAATTACCACCACCATACAGCGGCATGGCAATTTACCTCCAAAGCTAACCTATTGGTTGGTCGCTCCTTCTTTGATTTAAATATCGATTATACAGGTCGCTTTACTAATTAAAAAAAAACAGTCCGAGGACTGTTTTTTTAGTTTCTTCCAAGTAATTTTTTGATTCCTTGGAGTAATTTGTATTTAATGGGATTTGGGTAATAGCGGAAAGTTCCCATCTTTCGGACAATGTAACCATTGAAGTTTTGTTTAAAGCGTAAGACGCCGTCTGACCCATCAAAAATTCCTTGTACACCTAATAAGGTATAAAAAGAAATACCACGTCGGATACTTTCTTGCATGACGTATTCTTGTAGAGCAACAGGTGCATAAAATTTATTAAACTCAGGGTAAGATCCACTAAATAGATAAACAGTTTCTTGAGGTGTATAGATGAACAGACTTCCAGCAAGTGTGACGTCTTGGTCACCGTATTTTTCTACCAAATCGTTGGCTTCGTGTAAGCGTTGTTCGAAGGTGAGGATTTTCTTTTGCAATTGAGCTTGTTGGGTATTTACTTTAGCTGAATTCACCCCTTGGGCAATTTTTTCAGCAATCGCATCTAATTCTGCTTGTATTTGTTTGTGTTCTGCATCAATGATGGTATGATAATCTTTGAAATTGATGCTGGCAATCATAAATTCGCAGTTATCGCCAAAGGAATCGTAGAAGGCTTCATAATAGTCAAGGGGTTTATCTTCATATTCCCGTCTTTCGGAAGTTGCTTCTGTAATCTCTTTAAAGATAACTAGTTCATCTCGGTTTAATTTCTTAGTCGTGATACCAAAAGATGCTGTTTTGTTTGCAAGTGGACGACCTTTTTTACTAAAGGATTTGCGAAGGGTATCCTTGGTTAAGCCAGCTAAATCTTTGACGTAATGCCAATCTGGCTCTCCTCCTGGGTAACCAGTTTTTAGGCCATCAAATTGATAACCAGATTTGGTTAAATCAGAGAGAAGTTGTTCTTTTTGTTGGCTGATTGGTTCACCATTGCTGTCAAAACTCTGGTAGGTTTGGTAGGGTTTGACAATCAATTGTAGAGCCCCGTTTTCTTTGGCATAATCCTTTAACAAGCTGTAAAATTCGGCTAAATCTTCAGGATAGAGGGTGCTTGGCCCGCCGTTTATTTCCATATGAAGTCCACCTGTCATCGGAATGCTGTATAAGAGTCCTGCGACACGGATTTCATTATTTTTTACCAAACCAATCCGTTGCACTGTCATGCCTCTTTTTTGCAACAGTTGAGCCATTTCTTCTGTTTGTAGGAAAGATCGTTCTACTTGTTTTTCTGCGTGTTGTTGGTATTCTTCTATGCTTAAAATATTTAAAGCCATTAGTGTTTATTCCTTAATTTTTTCCGAAGGTTATAAGCGAAAATCGATAATCGATACAGAATTGGATTGGCTGGAATGTCAAATTCACCCATGTATTCTTCAAAGGCAGGAGCAAAATTTGCTTTGAATTTGGTCAAACCATCTTCCAAGCTTCCTTCAACCCCGCCCATATTGGCCCAAACGATACCATCTTCATATGCATCTGTAAAGACTTTGGGGTAAAGGGAATATTGTGGATAGAATTTTTTAAATTCATCATTCATTCCTGCATAGAGCATTTCCATGCTATTTCCGAACTTGATGGATAAGATACCAGCGATAACCAATTCATCATCATATTTTTCAACAAAACCTGTAAATTCTGTGATGTATTTTTCGACGGACGCTTTTTGTTGGCTTAATTTGGTTAGGCGTTTTTTCTGGTGTGGTGCTGTTTCGTCCAATTCCTTTGTAATTTGAAGAAGCTGTTCTTTGTATTCTTCCAATCGATTTGACAAGTGCACTTTAGCCAAATGCAAATATGCGTCTTTACCATAAACGGTCATAATTTTTTTGAAGTAGTCTTCATTTCGAAGAGCCACTCCTTTTCGATTTTCCGTCAAGGCAATGATACTAGCAAATTCAGGAAGTTCTTCAATAGAGCCACGCGTGGTCACCACACCACGGTTGATGGCATCTTTCATGAGACGCTGAGTGTGTTTTGGAAAGTTAGAAAGTACGTTTTCTGAGGTAAAGACTTTGGCTTGGTAACGCGGCTGAATTGTATCTGCCATATCGCTTGTTCGTCCCGACCAAATAGCACCAGCTTGTTTAAGATTTTCAATAAAGTTTAAGACAGTTGTGTCTTCTGTTGCTGTTTGAGCATCTGCTAAGGCATATTGTCTTAAAATAATCGAAGGGTCAAATTTGATAAAGACTGCGCTGTGTTTTTTAGCAATCTTCTTTAGGGAGGCAATGACAAAGGCAACCAACTCCGTGTCCGCATAGTCCATTACAGGCCCACGAGGGATGTACATCATAGTAAAGCCAAGTGGTAGTGGCTGAATCAAGATGGAAGCAACGGCACACAATTGGCCGTCTTGGTAAAAACCAACCCGCTCATTGCCCCAAGAATCTTTAATGGTCGCCCAAGAACTGCTTTGTAATAGGTTGACTTGGGGATGATTTTTGACAAATTCGTCATGGTCATAGGCAGAGATGCCCGTTTGATATGTATACATTTATTTTAATACCCACTCTCTGATGGCGTAGGCTACGCCGTTTTCTTCGTTTGATTTGGTGATGTGTGTTGCGATTTCTTTTAAGGCTGCTGCCCCGTTTTCCATGACCACTGCACATCCAGCCATTTCTAACATAGAACGGTCATTTTCCTCATCGCCAATAGCCATGGTTTCACTGATTGAATACCCCAGATAGGTCGCCAGGCTTTTAAGAGCTTGGCCCTTGCTGGCTGTTTTAGGGGTAATTTCGAGGTAAAAGGGAGCTGATTTTGAAATGTTGAAACGCTGATAAAAGTCAGCTGGCAACTCTTCGATTTTTTGGTCTAATCTTTCAGGTTCATCGACCATCATGGTTTTAATAATCGTTGTTTCTGCCATTTCCTCTGGAGTTCGATAAAAGAGCGGTGAATCAACTAGCATGGCTTCATACATGGTATATTTGCCAATGTTTCGATTAGCTGTATACATGCCTTCTTTTGCACTGGCATGCAGGGGCAAGGCCAATTTTCTGGCAGTGAATTCAATATCTAGGTATTCATCATAGCGAAGGGTTTCGCGTAAAATGTCCTCTTGCGTCGCAGCGTCTTGGACGAGACCACCGTTAAAAGTGATGACATAATCACCAGGGTCAGTCAAGTGCAGGTCAGTTAGGATTTGCTTAACGCCTGAAATAGGGCGCCCCGTTGTAATCACAATTTTAACACCTGCTTTTTTCGCATCTTGAATAGCTTCAAATACTGCTGGCGTGATTTCTTTTTTGGAATTGAGCAAGGTGCCATCTAAATCGATAGCCACAAGTTTAATGGTCATTTGTTCCTCCAGGTATAAAATGGTCGTTGTGAATGTATTGTAAAAACTGGGCTTGTTGGTCGGTAAAAATCCCGATATCTTCCAGCATTTCTTTTGGAAAATAAAAGCGACTGTCTCCGTGGATTGTTCCTGATAAAGCATTGACAAGGGGAGATAGTTGAGAGAGCTCAATCTTGGAGTCGTCTTTACAGATCATTTCAATCTGTGTCCGTTTTTTCTCCGCATCAGGACGGTAGACATCATAGGGAAGGTCGAAATTATGGTGAACAGCTGTGTAATATTCCGGGTCAAAACCAACTTCAGCTACAATTTCCCGTAGGCAATCCAGTTGAGTCTCCATGGCTGGCTCAAAGGTAATGGACTTAAAAACCTTGCGATTGATATAGCGTTGCGCTAAATCAGAGAGGGTCTTATCTGGTCCGTCAACCCAGGCTTGGAAATAACTGTTCATCACGCCATCATCCAACCCTAAGTAATCCGCTAAGGTATAGCGGTGCTCAAAAAATGGGATCAGACGAGGAGAAGAAGCGGTGAAAAAAGTCTTTTCAACAGGGTAGAGCACCTTAGCTCTGTCCAATAGATTTTGTAAAAGAACTTCCATGGAGCGGCTAGCAGGGTGAAAGTAAACTTGCATGTACATCTGGTAGCGACTAACAACATAGTCTTCCACAGCATGCATTCCTGAATCCAGAAAGGAGATACCATTTTCAGTTGGGCGAATGACCCGCAAAATGCGTGTTAAATCAAACTGCCCATAGTTGACACCTGTAAAATAAGAATCCCTTAGCAAGTAATCCATGCGATCCACATCAATTTGGCTGGAGATCAGCTGTACAACTTGTTTATTTGGATAGGTGTGTCGGATAACGCTGGCCACTTTTTCTGGAAAATCAGCAGAAATTTGACACAAAATTTGATTGACCTCGGTTTCTGAATCCGTAATGATGGCACAGGTCATCTCTTCATGGTCCGTATCAAAGAGCCGCTCAAAGGTATGGGAATAGGCACCGTGACCAATATCGTGTAGCAAGGCTGAGACCATGGTAAGGAGAGATTCACTTTTTTCCCATTTGTCTGCGTGTTTTTTTTCAAAATTTTGGGTAATGCGTCTGGCAATTTCATAGGCACCAAGACAATGCGAAAAACGGCTATGCTCACCCCCGTGGAAGGTATAGGAAGTGGTTCCTAATTGTTTGATGCGGCGTAGTCGTTGAAATTCTTTGGTATTGATGAGTTTGTAAATCACGTCGTGATTAACGTGAATGTAGTTGTGAACAGGGTCACGAAATACTTTTTCAATCATTCTTCTATTATATCAAATAAGTCGCAAATTGTCTGACTTCTTCTTTTTTTCCTGGTCTAATGAGACTGGTCTCTTTCTTTACAAATGAGAGCCTTTAGCTTAAAATGAGAAAGAGAAAAAAGAAAGTAAGGAAGAAATGGTGCAGATTTATTTAAAAAATGAAATTCAACTGGATGGGGAAATGGAAGTCATTGAACAGCAGTTTCCTGTTGAGGTAACTGAAAAAAATGGAGCATTCTTTCTCGTTTATACAAACGATGAAAAAGAGAAAGTGATGATGAAGTCTACTGCGACAGAATTGCACATGACACGTTTTTCCAATCCAAAGACCATCATGCGATTCATAAAAGAGGAAGAGGCGATAATTACCCTCCCGACTCCAATGGGGATTCAACATTTTGTGACAGCTACCAGTCATTACCAGCAAGACCTCTTGCAACAGCAGATTGTCCTACACTATGACTTAAAACAGTTAGAAGGAGAAGGGATTTTTGCTTCGTATAAGATGACGATTTCTTGGATGTAACATTTTAAAACAATTTTCATAGTTTTTCATTCTTGAAAAAAAATGAAAATTTGCTATAATAGAATGTAAATCGAGGGAGTAGCTAGCGGTCTTACCGTGATTATGTCGTCATTCCGAATTATTCCGGCATAATCTTAAATAGCGAGACTTGTTTTAATAAAACAGGTCTCTTTTTCTTTTGGAAAAGGGGCTAAAAAGGAGAAAACTATTGTCAAAAGAACAATTGCGTGACACGTTTTACACGCTGACAGAAACAGAAGTTTTATCTAAATTAGATACAACAACTGAGGGTCTGACAAGTGCACAAGCCCAAGAGCGTTTGGCAGCATATGGCCGCAACGAATTGGAAGAGGCTGAAAAGCGGACTCTTCTTCAAAAATTCTTAGACCAATTTAAGGATTTGATGATTATTATCCTCTTGGCCGCAGCGGCACTGTCTGTCGTGACAGAGGGAATGCATGGTTTGACAGATGCCATTATTATTCTCTTGGTGGTTGTCTTGAATGCTGGTTTTGGTGTTTACCAAGAAGGAAAAGCGGAAGCAGCAATTGATGCCCTTAAGTCCATGTCTAGTCCAAGTGCCCGTGTTCTTCGTGACGGTCATGCCAAGGAAGTTGACTCAAAAGAGTTGGTTCCTGGTGATATTGTCATGTTGGAAGCAGGGGATGTGGTCCCAGCAGATATGCGTCTTTTAGAAGCCAACTCTCTCAAGATTGAAGAAGCGGCCCTCACAGGTGAATCTGTTCCTGTTGAAAAAGACCTTTCTGTTCAATTAGAGGAAGATGCAGGTATTGGTGACCGTGTCAACATGGGTTACCAAAACTCAAACGTGACTTATGGTCGTGGTCTTGGTGTTGTAACCAACACAGGTATGTACACAGAGGTTGGGCATATTGCCAACATGCTTGCAAATGCAGATGAGTCAGATACACCGCTCAAGCAAAATCTCAACCAACTATCAAAAGTATTGACTTATGTGATTTTGGTCATTGCAGCGATTACCTTTATTGTTGCAGTCTTCTTACGTGGCACAGCTCCACTAGAAGGATTGATGACGGCTGTTGCTCTTGCTGTTGCAGCGATTCCAGAAGGACTTCCAGCTATTGTTACAGTTGTCTTGTCGATTGGCTCGACAGTGTTAGCAAAGCGGAACTCGATTATCCGTAAATTGCCAGCTGTTGAAACGCTTGGCTCCACTGAAATCATCGCATCTGACAAGACTGGTACCCTTACCATGAACAAGATGACGGTTGAAAAAGTTTACCAAAATGGTAGCATGTCTGATGCGGCAGAGCCGATTTCACATGAAAGCATGACGCTTCGTGTTATGAACTTTGCCAATGATACCAAGTTTGACCAAGAAGGAAAACTAATTGGTGATCCAACAGAGACTGCCTTGGTACAATTTGGTTGGGACAAAGACTTTGATGTTCGTCAAGCCTTGAAAGCTGAGCCACGTGTAGCGGAAATTCCGTTTGACTCAGACCGCAAGCTTATGTCTACACTTCACTCGCAAGCGGATGGTCGTATTTTTGTAGCTGTTAAGGGTGCGCCAGACCAGCTCTTGAAACGAGTGACACAGATTTCTATTGACGGTCAAGTTCGCCCAATTACAGAAGAAGACCGCCAAGAGATTCTGGCAACCAACAAGTCTCTTGCAAAACAAGCTCTTCGTGTCCTTATGATGGCTTACAAGTATGAGAGCGCTGTACCAACTTCGTTGACATCTGAAGTGGTTGAAAATGACCTTATCTTTGCTGGTTTGGTTGGTATGATTGACCCTGAGCGTCCAGAAGCAGCTGAAGCAGTTCGGGTTGCAAAAGAAGCTGGAATCCGTCCAATCATGATCACCGGTGACCACCAAGATACAGCTGAAGCGATTGCCAAACGTCTTGGAATCATTGATCCAAATGATACAGAAGACCATGTCTTTACAGGTGCAGAACTCAATGAATTGACAGACGAAGAATTCCAAAAAGTCTTCAAACAATACTCTGTGTATGCACGTGTGTCTCCAGAGCACAAGGTGCGTATCGTGAAGGCTTGGCAAAATGAAGGAAAAGTCGTTGCCATGACAGGTGACGGAGTAAACGATGCACCATCCCTTAAGACGGCTGATATCGGTATCGGTATGGGGATTACAGGTACAGAAGTATCCAAAGGTGCTTCTGACATGGTCCTTGCTGATGATAACTTTGCAACGATTATCGTAGCGGTTGAAGAAGGACGTAAGGTCTTCTCCAATATCCAAAAAACAGTTCAATACTTGCTTTCAGCTAATACTGCTGAGGTACTTTGTATCTTCCTTGCAACCCTCTTCGGATGGGATGTTCTGGAGCCAGTTCACCTCTTGTGGATCAACTTGGTAACCGATACGCTTCCAGCCATTGCTTTGGGTATGGAGCCAGCTGAACCTGGTGTCATGAAAAATAAACCTCGTGGACGCAATTCAAGCTTCTTTTCAGGTGGTGTTCTTGGCGCGATTGCCTACCAAGGTATCTTCCAAGCTGCTTTAGTTCTTGGAGTGTATGCTTATGCGATTGCAAACCCAGTTCATTCTAGCTACGCTGAAATTCACGCAGATGCTTTGACGATGGCTTATGCGACACTTGGTTTGATCCAATTAGTACATGCCTTTAACGTGAAGTCTGTTTACCAATCTGTCTTTACAGTTGGTCCATTCAAAAACAAAACCTTTAACTGGTCAATCGTGGGATCCTTGTTGCTACTCATTTCAACATTGACCATTCCATTCCTTGAGAAAATCTTCCATGTTAGTCACCTTGATATGACACAATGGACAGTTGTCTTGATTGGAAGCTTTGGTATGTTTGTCTTAGTTGAAATCGTGAAATTGCTTCAACGTGCTTTAGGTATGGATAAAAAAGCTATTTAAACAAAAAATCAGATTCGAAAGAATCTGATTTTTTATGCTTTTGTAGCAGGAATTTTCTGCAAATGGTAACGAGGAAATAGATGTGCAAGGGCAATTGAAATGTACCAAGCGATACGGGTCCAATCATAGTAGTTGGAAAGAAAGAAGGCCAAAATAGTAGCAATCAGTAGAAAGTAGATAGGGAAGGGGTTTGACGAGATGAGAAGTGTATCACCGTCCGTCAATTGAGCCTTAGGAGCAAAAAGTGCTTGGGAGACAGAGAGAATAATTTCGTCTTTTGAGGCAATATGAAGTGTCGTTTTCTCATTTATCTCCAGTGATTGAAGGCATTTTTTCTCGTGGTAAATAGAGACAGTATTTGCAAAGTGCCACCAGGATGTGGCACGAATCAATGTGATCTTCATACAGATAACTCCTTGATGCTGAAATTTGCTTTTCTAACAGGTCTAAATCGAAAACGTGGCACCAATACCATTGCGATTAAACTAAGCAACAGAGCAAAACAGATACAACTTATTTTTAACCAAAAAACAGGTAGCCACCAGGAAAAAAATCCTAATAGAAGCGCTAGGCAACAAAGGATTTGATAGAGTGGATGGTTTTCCAATATCCAAAACTGGTGGTTACTGGTCACAATCGCAGACTTGGCATCCCCTACAATTTCTAATTTAGCAGGATAATAGGGCAGCTCGATGCGAATGGACTGATTATTTTCGATAGGGGAAATCTCTGTTTGGTCTACTGCTAAAAACAGTTGTCCCCATGGACCTAAAATTCCAGTTCTTCTTAAAATATGAATAGCCATAATGATGAACCTCTTGGTGTTATTATATCATAGCCAAAAGCTGTCGTATAGGTGTATTTGGCAAGAAATATGGTACAATACAATAAGGAAAAGTAAAAGAATGGAAAAGAGTATGACAGAGATTGTAGCGCATAGAGGGAGTCGGATTAATCGACCAGAAAATACCCTTTCTGCTTTTGAAGAAGCTGTTCGTGTACATGCGGATGGAATTGAATTGGATGTTCACCTTAGTCAGGATGGGCATGTCGTTGTGATTCATGATGAAACTGTAAATCGCACGACAGATGGAAAAGGAAAAGTAAAAGATAAAACCCTTGCTCAGTTAAAAGCACTGGATGCAGGCTCTTGGTTTGCACCTGAATTTGCTGGAGAGCAGATACCAACCTTACTAGAAGTATTTGAACTATTAGAGAAAAAAGACTTCAAAGGGCATCTCAACATTGAATTAAAAACATCCGTCTATCGCTATAAGGGTATTGAAAAGAAGATTGGTAGGATTTTAACATCAAAAAAATGGCCGTTCAAGGTGATGTATTCGTCATTTAGTCTGCGATCCTTATTCAATATGCACCTTGTAGATTGGAAGGGAGAGAAGGCTTATTTATTATCAAGGGATAGCCATTTGCTCTTTTGGTCAGGAATTCTTCCTTTTATTGGTGCTCTGCACCTATCACATAAGTGGTATTTTAGAGAGGGGAAAAAAGTAAGAAAACGCGTTCGATTGTGGACGGTTAATGATGAGGAAATGATGGAAAAAGCTTTTCACAAAAAAGTAGCAGCGATTATTACAGATAAACCTGAAAGAGCTTTGGAACTACGTCATTTGATGCAAGAAAAATCATAAGAGTGTTTACAGATTCTTATTTTTAGTGTATGCTTATAGGAAAATAATAAAGGAGATATTATGTCTGTTTTCATAGATTCATTTTTAGCGGCAAATGCGACTAACTTACCTGCCCAATCCATCCCTGTTCTTCGTCAGCAATTGGAGCAAATGGATGAAAGACAACAATCCTATCTGTTATCGATTGAAATGAAAAATCCAATTGTTGCCCTCATCTTTTCTATTTTTCTTGGTAGTTTTGGTATCGATCGTTTTTATGTTGGCGATATTGGGTTAGGAGTTGCAAAGTTATGTTTATCTTGGTTTACATTTGGTATTTGGCCGATTGTTGATTGGTTCTTAATTATGGGAGTGACCAAACGCAAGAATTTAGAGAAATTGCAAATGGCCGTGCAAACTAGCAGTAGTTACCGTTCATTTTAATGTTTATGAAGCACCTCACTCTGATGAGGTGTTTTTTGCTGAAATTGTAAGCCATTTGTAACATGGGGCATGAAACGTTACGGAATTGTAACCTAATCAGTGCTTTTTTCTGCTATAATGTAGCAATGTCCTTGTCATACGAGGGGATATTTTTGATTTTACAGTTAATTTTGTTACAATGAAAGTGATGAATTTAAAAGAAAAAATTAGAGAATTGTCGCAAGAAATTGGTATTTCAAAAATCGGTTTTACAACTGCGGATAATTTTGATTATTTGGAAAAATCTTTGCGGGCTTCGATTGAGGAAGGGCGTTCTTCTGGATTTGAACACAAAAATATCGAGGAACGGCTGGATCCGAGATTGACCTTGGAAAGTGCTAAAACCATTATTTCGATTGCAGTGGCTTATCCGAGGACGCTTCCCGTCAAACCAGAAAAAAGCCAATACAAACGTGGTAAGTTTAGTCCCAGTTCCTGGGGTGTGGATTACCATTACATCTTACAGGATAAAATGGAACGACTAGCCCGTGCCATTGAGGAGTTGACTGCTGATTTTGAATACAAGGGCATGGTAGATACTGGAGCCCTGGTGGATACAGCAGTAGCTCAAAGAGCTGGGATTGGCTTTATTGGTAAGAGTGGCCTGGTGATTTCCAAAGAGTTTGGTTCCTACATGTTTTTGGGGGAACTGATTACGAATTTGGAGATTGAACCAGATCAGCCTGTTGACTATGGCTGCGGAGATTGCAATCGCTGCGTGGATGTCTGTCCGACCTCTTGTTTGATTGGAGACGGTTCGATGAATGCCAGACGTTGCCTGTCATTTCAAACCCAAGATAAGGGAATGATGGATCTTGAATTTCGCAAAAAAATCAAAACGGTTATTTATGGATGTGATATTTGCCAGATTTGTTGTCCCTATAATAAGGGGATTTACAATCCGCCCATTGTGGAGATTGATCCTGACTTAGCAGAACCCGAGTTACTGCCATTTTTGGACTTGTCCAACGGACAGTTCAAAGAGAAGTTTGGTCAGATAGCGGGCTCCTGGCGAGGCAAAAACATTTTGCAACGCAACGCTATTATTGCTCTTGCGAATGCCCACGACCGCTCTGCCATTCCCAAGCTCTTAGAAATTATTGACAAGATGCAAAATCCCATTCATGTCGCAACGGCGATTTGGGCACTGAGTCAGATTGTCAAACAGCCTAGTGATGAGATGGTGTCCTTTATTGAAGACATCAAGACAGATCATCCAGATATTATCGCGGAGCGTGATGCGTTTATGAAGATAGCCAAAGGGCTACAAATGTGATAGAATAAATAAGATAGAGTCCTTTGGGACAAAAAATAGAATGAGGTAACGATGGACACAGCAGAAATTAGACAAAAAATCGAGATGCTGTCTGCCAAATTGGACTCATTCAGGGGGTCTCTTTGACTTAGATGGCTTAGAAGAAGAAATTGCTATCTTGGAACATAAGATGACCGAACCTGATTTTTGGAATGACAATTTAGCAGCGCAAAAGACATCTCAAGAACTCAATGAGTTAAAGAATACCTATCAGCAATTTCATAAAATGATTGATTTGTTGGATGAATCTGAGATTCTCAGGGATTTTTTAGCAGAAGACGAATCGGTTCATGATGAGCTGGTTGAAAACTTGGCCGAATTGGAAAAAATGATGGCAAGCTATGAGATGACCTTGCTTCTTTCTGAACCTTATGACCACAACAATGCGATCTTGGAAATCCATCCAGGATCTGGTGGAACAGAGGCTCAGGATTGGGGCGAGATGCTCATGCGCATGTACATGCGTTTTGGGAATGCTAAGGGTTATAAGGTCGAAACCTTGGATTACCAATCAGGAGATGAGGCTGGTATTAAATCTGTGACCCTCTCTTTTGAAGGTCCAAATGCCTATGGCTTTTTAAAGTCAGAAATGGGTGTTCACCGCTTGGTACGAATTTCACCATTTGACTCGGCAAAACGCCGCCATACTTCCTTTACTTCTGTCGAGGTGATGCCAGAATTGGATGATACAATTGAAGTGGACATTCGGGAGGACGACATTAAAATGGATACCTTCCGAAGTGGGGGCGCTGGTGGTCAGAACGTCAATAAGGTTTCGACAGGTGTACGTTTGACCCATATTCCAACCGGAATTGTAGTAGCATCTACGGTCGATCGGACCCAATATGGAAACCGAGACCGGGCCATGAAGATGCTGCAAGCTAAGCTCTACCAATTGGAACAAGAGAAAAAAGCAGCTGAAGTCGATGCCTTAAAAGGTGACAAACAAGAAATCAGCTGGGGAAGTCAGATTCGCTCCTATGTTTTTACACCTTATACCATGGTAAAAGACCACCGAACAAACTTTGAAGTGGCTCAAGTTGATAAGGTCATGGATGGTGATATCGAAGGCTTTATTGACGCCTATTTGAAATGGCGTATTCGCTAAATGAAAGAAAGGACTGTCGCAAGACAGAAAATCTTATGGGAATTATTGAAATGAAAGACGTTTCTAAAAAATATGGAAACGGAACAACCGCCCTTAGAGGGGTGTCAATCAATGTGGAACCAGGTGAATTTGCCTATATTGTAGGTCCATCTGGAGCTGGGAAATCAACCTTTATTAAATTGTTATACCGTGAAGAAAAGTTTGATAAGGGAATGTTGAAAGTTGGTAAGTTTAACTTAGGAAAAATCAAGAAAAAAGATGTTCCAATGTTGCGTCGTAGTGTGGGAGTTGTCTTCCAGGATTACAAACTGTTACCACGAAAAACTGTATTTGAAAACATTGCCTATGCTATGGAAGTTATCGGAGAAAAACCACGTAACATCAAAAAACGGGTTATGGAAGTTTTGGATTTAGTTGGTTTAAAACACAAAATCCGCTCTTTCCCAAATGAATTGTCAGGTGGTGAGCAACAACGGATTGCAATTGCCCGTGCGATTGTCAACAATCCAAAAGTATTGATTGCGGATGAGCCAACTGGTAACTTGGATCCAGAAAATTCATGGGAAATTATGAATTTGTTGGAGCGGATTAACCTACAAGGGACAACAATCTTGATGGCGACACATAATAGCCAGATTGTAAATACCCTCCGCCATCGTGTGATTGCGATTGAAGATGGTCGTGTCGTACGGGATGAAGCAGAAGGAGAATACGGATATAATGATTAGACGATTTTTTAGCCATTTTATTGAGTCATTAAAGAGCTTGAAGCGAAATGGTTGGATGACAGTTGCAGCGATTTCGTCTGTAACAATTACCTTGACCTTGGTCGGAATCTTTGCTTCAGTAATTTTAAATACAGCAAAATTGGCTTCTGACTTGGAAAATAATGTTCGGATCAATGTCTTCTTAAGAGCGGATTCGACAGATCAAATGGAAACGGTTGTTAATGAACAAGGTGAGCAAGTTCCAAACGAAAATTACCTTTCGATTTACAATCAAATCTCAGCCTTGAAAGATGTTGAAAGCGTTACTTATTCTAGTAAAGATGAGCAATTGAAAAACTTGACTGAAAAGTTGGGTGAGACCTGGAATCTCTTTAAAGGAGACGCAAATCCTTTGTATGATGCTTATATTATTGATACAAAGAGTCCATCGGCTGTCAAAAGTGTAGCAAAAGAAGTAGCTAAGATTGACGGAGTCTCAGAAGTTCGCGATGGCGAAGTTGAGACGGAAAGGATTTTTAAATTAGCAGCCATGGTCCGTACATGGGGGCTTGCGGCAACGGTTCTCTTACTCTTTACGGCGATTTTCTTGATTTCCAATACCATTCGGATCACCATTATTTCACGTAGCCGTGAAATTCAAATCATGCGCTTAGTTGGAGCTAAGAATTCTTATATTCGTGGTCCATTCTTATTAGAAGGCGCTTGGGTTGGTCTATTAGGAGCAATTGTTCCATCTGTTTTGGTTTATTTTGGCTATCAAGCAGTCTTCCAATCCACCAATCCAACTTTGGCAACACAGAATTTATCCTTGTTCCCAATGGGATTGTTTATCCCTGCTATGGTTGGCAGTCTCTTCTTAATTGGAATTGTGATTGGTGCTTTGGGATCTACAATTTCCATGCGTCGTTTCTTGAAAATTTAAAGAAAAAAGCCGTAAGGCTTTTTTTGTTTAGTTTAAAAATGAGTTAAAGAGTTTCTCATAGCCAATAGTGGTAGAAGGGCCATGGCCAGGCAAGACTTTGTAATGGGTGGGTAGCACCATGAGTTGTGTCTGGATACTGTGAATGAGCTGTTCAAAATTCCCTGTCGGAAGATCTGTTCGACCGATGGTTCCCTTGAACAAGGCATCGCCAGTGATGACAAAGGCTTCTTCGTGGAAAATAAAGGAAACGCCACCGATAGAGTGTCCAGGGGTTTGGACTACTGAAAATTCAAAACCTTCAATGGAATAGGGAGTGTCATATTGAAAGATTTCTTCTGCTGGTTGGAGAATGATATTTTCCAATTCATCATGCCGTGTCAAGCCATTTTTTTCGGGGTCAAAGAGCCAGTCTGCCTCACTTTCAGCAACATATACAGGTGGTTGATTGTACTTTTCTCTGACCAAATCAAGGCTCAGAATATGATCGTAATGGGTATGGGTTAGCAAAATAGCTGCAATTGGTTTATTGATGCGATCAATAACCGCTTGAATGGCATTCCAATCACTACCAGGGTCGACAAGAATGAGATGGTGATCATTTTCTAGATAATAGGTATTTTCTCCAGCAACTGGATTAAAACTTTGGTGTAGGTTCATAGCAATTCTCCTTTTCTATTTCAGTGTACCAAAAAGGCCTTTTTTTTGCTAGTCCTTCCCATCAAAGAAAGATGTCCTCTTTGCTATTTTGTGTTATAATTTGGTTACTATGACAAGTAATCAGATGAAAAATCGCTACGCTGTCGTTGATTTAGAGGCAACAGGAACAGGTAGCGATGCGCGAATTATTCAGGTTGGCATTGTCGTCATTGAAGATGGTCAGATTGTCAATCAATATGAAACAGATATAAACCCACATGAGCCGATTTCAAAACATATCCAAGACTTAACAGGCTTGACGAATGAACGATTGGTACAGGCGCCTAGTTTTGGACAGGTAGCTGCACGGATCTACGACCTGATTGGAGAGGCGGTTTTTGTCGCACACAATGTCCGCTTTGATGCCAATTTATTAGCAGAGGAATTGTTTTTTGAGGGCTTTGAGCTGCGGACACCGCGGGTTGATACGGTTGAGTTGGCACAACTCTTTTATCCAACATTCGAAAAGTACAATTTGTCTTATCTAGCAAAGGAATTGAACATTGAGCTGGCACATGCTCATACAGCCATTGCAGATGCCCATGCAACAGCTCTGCTTTTTCTAAAGATACAGCAAAAAATAGCTTCGTTACCCAAGCAGACCATTGGGCAAATCCTTTCTTTTGGGGATTCTCTCTTGTACGAAACAAGGATCGCTATTGAAGAAGTGTATGGGGGGATGTCAGACTATCCAGCAGATGCTTATAGGGAAGTAGGAGGCCTCTTTTTAAAAAAAGAAGATAGGGTGTTAGAGAAAAGAGCACTGTCATCTGATTTTGACAGTAACTTGGCTGTCTTAGGCTTAGATGAGCGTCCCTTACAAGCAGCATTTGCTGCCTGTGTCGAAAAGAGACTGGAAGAGGAGGGGCAGGTTCATTTTATCCAAGCTCAAGCTGGAATTGGAAAGACCTATGGCTATCTCCTGCCGCTTTTGGCTAAATTGCAAAAGCAATTGTTGGTTTCTGTTCCGACCAAAATTTTGCAGGATCAGATTATGGAGAAGGAAGGGCGCCAGCTACAAGATACTTTTGGCGTTTCGATTGGCTCATTAAAATCACCTCGCCACTACATTAAGTTAGATGTTTTTTATGACTTGTTGCAACGTGAGGACAGTAATCGACTCTTTAATCGCTTGAAACAGCAGGTTTTGGTCTGGTTGTGTGAAACAGAGACAGGCGATTTAACAGAACTGAAGCAACAATACCGCCTGCCTAGTTTTTATGATGCGATTAGGCATGATGGATTTTTAGCCATTAATTCCTTGTTTGTCGATGGTGATTTTGTTAAACAGATTCAAAAAAAAGCTCAAGAGAGTCAGATTCTGTTGACCAACCATTCTTACCTATTGCACCATATAAAAGACCAAGCCTATTTGATGGAAAATCGAATCTTGGTCATTGATGAGGCCCAAAAACTCCTTTTGACAGCTGAAGAATTAAGCAATCATGAGCAACCCCTTTCTTCCTTATTGACAGAACTGGAAGAAGCTGGTCAGAAGGCTCAGGATATGTTGCAAAAACGTTTGTATGAAAGCTGTTTGTTTGAGTTGTCTCACCTGATGGAGCGGCATAAAAAAGGGGAGACCCTGATGCGTGTTACTGGTGAGCTCAAACAGGTACAGCAAAACTTACTAGAATTAACAACCTTATCCCCACGATTGGCGAACCTGCATTGGATGTTGGATTTTTATGAGCAGTTTTGGATTGAAAAAGAGCGGACTACTGGAGAGTTTTTGTTTAAAGCAACCCAGTTCGATCTATTAAATGTGTCGGAATTGTTGCCACAAACCAAGATTTTTTGCATTAGTGCGACCCTGGAATTGAGTAAAAAATTAAGGATTTCAGACTTGCTTGGCTTTAAAGAGGTAACCAGTGATAAACTGGATCACCAACAGCAGCCTAATCAAGCTGTTTATCTAGTAGGAGATTCTCCAGATTTGGTAGAATTAACTGCTGTTGAACAAGCAGATTATATTTGTCAGCAACTCATTTTGTTACAAGCATTGAAGAGGCCAATCTTGGTTTTGTTTACCTCTATTGCGACCTTGCTAGCTGTTTCCGATGCTTTAGAGGAAAAGGCTATTGCGCATTTGGCTCAACACCGTGATGGAGAAGAATCCCTGTTAAAACGTCGTTTTGAAAAAGGAGAAACCCAATTGCTTCTTGGAACGGGCTTGTTCTGGGAAGGGGTTGATTTTGCCAAACAAACAGAAGTCATTCAGGTTATTTCACGGCTTCCCTTTGAGAATCCCAAAGACTTTTTTGTACAAAAAATTAACCGCTATTTAAAGCACCAAGGAAAGCAACCTTTTTATGACTACGGATTGCCCATGATGCTCTTGCGGTTGCGGCAGGCCATTGGACGAACCAAACGCTACGAAGGTCAATTCTCAGCAGTGGTGATATTAGACAATCGGACAAAAACAAAGCGTTATAGCCGTCAGATTCGTTCCTTTATTAAAAAGGAATACCAAACCAAGGAAGTCGTGCAAGAAGAACTATTTTCTTCTTTGAAAGAATTTTTTGAGAAAAAACAGTAGAAAGAATGGTTAGCCATTCTTTTTCTTCTAGTTTTAAGGGTAGAATTGTGCTATACTTTACTAATAAGATTTTGATGGAAAGAATCGCTCTATGAAAGAAAAAACGATTGTATTTAAAGTGGGCACCAGTTCGCTCACCCAAAAAAATGGGAGTTTGGATCGGATTAAGTTGGCACGAATCACCAACCAATTAGCGCAGCTTCATCAACAAGGACACCAGATTGTCTTGGTGACTTCAGGGTCCATTGCAGCTGGTTTTCGCCGTTTGGGTTTTGAAAAACGACCTACAAAAATCGCTGAAAAACAGGCCAGTGCAGCTGTTGGGCAAGGATTATTGATTGAAGAATATACTCAGAACTTGATGAAGGACGGGATTGTTTCAGCTCAAGTCCTTTTGACCCAGGACGATTTTGCAGATGCCAGACGCTACAAAAATGCTTCCCAGGCTCTCCAAGTCCTCTTGCGCCAACGGGCCATTCCCATCATCAATGAAAATGACACCATTGCTATTGAAGAAATCAAGGTTGGTGACAATGACACCCTATCGGCTCAAGTAGCCTCCCTATTAAAAGTGGATTTGTTGGTCCTTCTGACAGATGTAGATGGCCTTTATACCGCCAATCCTAATACAGATCCAACAGCTAAACACTTGCCTGTGATTGATGCCATCACCGAAGAATTATTTGAAATGGCAGCAGGCGCTGGAAGTAGCAATGGTACAGGTGGGATGACAACCAAATTGCAGGCTGCGGTCCTTGCAACCAAGTCTGGCGTCCCAGTCTATATTTGTTCGTCAGAAAAAGATACAGCACTTTTGGAAGCCGTAGAGCAGACCAACAAGGGGACCCTCTTTTTAGCCGATGCCAAATCCATGAAACAACGCCAGCAGTGGATGGCTTTTTATGCCCGAGTGGATGCTTGGGTGGAGATTGATGCAGGAGCGGAAGAAGCCATTCTTCACCAAGGAAAAAGTTTGTTGTCAGCAGGGATTCGGGCATTGGAAGGTGAATTTGAAGCGGGTAGCATTGTTGAAGTTTATTCGCAGACACAACACCGCCTGATTGGAAAAGGCCGTGTCCGGCTCTCCTCTCGTGAACTGGAAGAGAGGATGGCAAACAATCAAACGGGTGGTATGTTTATCCACCGCAATGACTGGGTTAGTTTATAAGATGAGATGATAGGAGAGTCTATGACGACGACACAGGATTTATTACACAGTTTATTGGACCACAAAGCCGCCATCAATTTGGCAACGACAGATGAAAAGAACAAGGCCCTGGAAGCCATGGCCAGTGAATTGGAAGCGCAAAGTGACGTGATTCTAGTAGCCAATCAAGAGGACATGGTACAGGCCAAAGATTTTGGGATTACAACGGTTATGTTGGACCGTCTCTTATTAACCAAGGAACGGATCAGTGATATGGCAGAGGGCATTCGTGCCTTGATTGCCTTGCCAGATCCGGTCGGCCTGGTCTTAGAAGAGCATCAAGCAGAAAATGGAATGCGGATTGTCAAAAAATCCATTCCCTTTGGCTTGATTGGGATGATTTATGAAAGCCGTCCAAATGTCACATCTGATGCGGCAGCCTTGGCCATTAAGAGCGGGAATGCGGTGATTTTACGCAGTGGAAAAGAAGCGATTCGCTCTGCGCAAGCCATTGTCACCGCCTTAAAAACGGGATTGGAAAAAGCTGGACTATCTCCGAAGGTCATTGAATTGGTGCAAGATACCAGTCGGTCTTCTGCAATGGAATTGATGACTGCAAAAGGAAAGATTGATCTCTTGGTTCCGAGAGGAGGAGCTGGGCTCATTCAAGCCGTTGTTGAGCAAGCCACTGTACCTGTCATTGAAACGGGAACAGGCATTTGCCATGTCTATGTTGACGAGGCTGCGGATTTGGAAAAGGCCTTATCTATTGTTGAAAATGCTAAAACCAGCCGTCCTTCCGTCTGCAATTCAGAAGAAGTTCTCTTAGTCCATGAAAAAGTGGCTTCTGACTTTTTACCGCAACTCGAATCCTTGCTAGCAGGAAAAGTTGAATTCCGAGCAGACTCCTCTGCTTTACCCTATTTCAAGCAGGCTGTTCCTGCGGGACCAGCAGATTTTGATACTGAGTTTCTAGACTTTATCCTAGCTGTCAAGGTTGTGAAAGATGTGCAAGAAGCTGTTCAACACATTGCTGCTCACTCAACCGGCCATAGTGAGGCCATTGTTACTGAAAATCAAGAACATGCAGCCTATTTTACAGGCCATGTGGATGCTGCCGCAGTTTATGTTAACGTTTCGACCCGTTTTACAGACGGCGGTCAGTTTGGTTTGGGCTGTGAATTGGGGATTTCCACCCAAAAAATGCATGCGCGTGGACCAATGGGCTTGCGTGAAATGACCACCTACAAATACATTATTACGGGAGAGGGACAGGTGCGGATTTAATCCAACTTGTTCCAACTCTTCCAGGTTTAATTGACAAGCATAAGAGATCCGTCTCTTAGAAAGCGAGAAAAGATGAAAATTGGATTTATTGGTTTGGGCAATATGGGCGGAGCCGTTGCTCAGGCTCTTGCCAAACTAGAAAAATACGAATTGCTCTTGAGCAACCACAATCCTCAAAAGGCAAAGGCCCTTCAAGAAAAAATTGGCGGACAAGTTTTGTCTAATAGCGACATTATTGCAGCTGCCGATGCCATCTTTTTGGGCATTAAACCACATCTGATGGCTTCTTTTTTGACCCAAGAAGCTGAAAAATTCCAAGGCAAGAAAGACACTATTTGGATTTCTATGGCTGCGGGTATCACCTTGGCCCAGCTGGAAGAGTGGCTTCCGAATCAATCGATCATTCGGATGATGCCCAACACACCCGTTGCCATCGGGCAAGGCATGACAAGCTTTGCCACCAATCGTCCAGCAATCGCTCCGATCTTTCAAGAATGGATGGCGGCATCTGGGCAAACCATTGAACTGCCGGAACATCAGATAGATGCTGCGACTGCTATTGCTGGCTGCGGACCTGCATTTGTCTATGAATTTATTGAATCCTTGACCAGTGCAGGTGTGCAAAATGGTCTGCCAGTTCAGTTGGCACAGTCCCTAGCTAGCCAGACCGTTTTAGGGGCTGCCCAATTGGTTCAAGAAAGCCAAGAACATCCTGCTGTTTTACGAGACCAAGTGACCTCACCAGGGGGGGCTACCATCGCAGGCTTAGTGGCTTTGACGGAGGCAGGTTTCCAGGCTGCGACCGTACAAGCTGTCAATCAAGCCCTCTTACGCACCAAGGAATTAGGCAAATAACAACACAAAAGAACATCAGAACATCGATCGATGTTCTTTTTTGCATGTGATGGACTTCTTATTCTGAAAGGATTGTTCCAGATCGGCGGAATTGGCTGGGAGATTGTTTGTAAAAGTCTTTAAAGGCCTTGGAGAAATAGAGGGGATCCCTGTAGCCAACAGAATAGGAGATAACCTTGATAGCTTCGTCGGTGGCTTCAAGGAGTTGCTTGGCTCGTTTCATCCTGGTTTGAAGCAGGTAATCTTTGGGACTAATGTGATAGAGCTTTTTAAAACTGGTGGTTAGGTAGCTACGGTTGACTGATAGTTCATCAGCAATATTAGAAATGGATAGGCCATCTAAATTATAATGTTTGTCAATGATATGGCGGCATTCCAAGCAAATTTCTTCTGTTTGAGTGAGTTCAACCTTACTTTTATTTGGAGCCAAATCACTTAGGAGATAAAGAATTTGATAGGCATGGCCTAGTAATTCCAAATGGTTTTGGGTGGAATGTTCTTTGGATTCTGCAGTTTGCAATAGATTGATAATTTCTTGTCCGATTGAGCCTGTCACTTGTTGCGTTGTATTGATAAGATAAGCATCTTCTTGGATATGGGATAAGGAAAAGTAGTCTTTGGCTTTGTTACCACTTAGTCCAATCCAAAAATAGGCCCAAGGATTTGCTTCGTCTGCCTGGTAAAAAGTAACCTCATTTGGTTTTAACAAAAATAGGTCTCCTTCTTGCAAAGTAACAACCTTGTTTTGGTAATGAAAGTAGCCTTTTCCTTTTTCGATGTAATGCAAGACATAGTTTTCCCGGATGGCTGGACCGAAAGAATAGAGTGAGCTACAGGCTTCGTAGCCATAAAAGTCAATGGTTAGGTCCATGGTATCTTGGTGCAGTTCAGAATAAAACATTGTTGGCCTCCTTATTTCCTTAGTAACATTTTACCATATCTTAGCAACAAAACTCCATTTTATAAAGCGTTTTCATTTGGTAGAATAAAATCAACTTAAAGGAGGAGGAAAACATGATTGAGTTTCATGAAACTACGTCTCTCTTTCATTTGAAAGGCAAACGTTTTTCATATGTCATGCAGGTACTAGAGAATGGTCTCTTGGTTCATCGGTATTTTGGAAAACGTGTTGAACGATACAGTTCAGCTAACAAAATTACCTTTTTGGATCGTGCATTTTCACCGAATCCAACCAGCAAGGATCGTACCTTCTCAATGGATACTCTGCAACAGGAATACAGTAGCAATGGTTTGGGTGATTTTCGAACCTCTGCGATTGAGTTGCGTTCAGAAAAAGGGACCACATTGGACTTGAAGTACAAAGAACACCGGATGCTAAAGGGAAAACCTCTTCTAAGTGGCTTGCCATCTAGTCATGGCAAGGAGAATGACGTTGAAACCCTAGAAATTGATCTTTATGACCAATTGACAGATGTCACGGTTACCCTATCCTATCATCTCTTTGCTGAAGCCAATATGTTGGTTCGCTCTGCTTTGGTGAAAACGGGAGAACAAGCAGCAGACTTGGAGAAGGTCTTGAGCTTGACCATAGATTTGCCAGAAAAAGACTTTACTATCCACAGTCTGACGGGACGATATGGCTATGAAAAAGAGTGGACCAAGACGCCATTGACCCAAGGGAAATATTCAATTGGCAGTATCCGAGGGGCATCTAGCCATTCACGGACACCTTTTATTGCTTTGGCAGATCCAGAAGCAACAGAAACAGCTGGTAGTGTTTATTCAGCTCAATTGATTTATAGTGGCAACTTTACAGCCTTTGCAGAGACAACCGCCATTCACACCACTCGGATGGGAATTGGAATCAATGATGAGAAATTCCGCTGGAAATTAGGGCCAAACAGCCAGTTCCAAACACCGGAAGCCCTCTTGAGTTATACAGATCAGGGCTTCCGCGGACAAACCTGGGACAGTCAAAACTTTGTTCGCTATCATATTGCAAGAGGAACTTGGGCCCACAAAGAACGTCCGATTTTGATCAACAACTGGGAAGCCACTTACTTTGATTTTACGGAAGAAAAAATTGTGGACTTGGCTAAAGCGGCCAAGGAAACCGGTGTCGAACTCTTTGTCTTAGATGATGGTTGGTTTGGAAAACGCAACAGTGATACCTGTTCGCTTGGAGATTGGGTCGTTAATCTCGAAAAACTGCCTTCTGGCTTAGCTGGTTTGTCACAAAAAATTACCGATCTTGGGATGCAGTTTGGACTCTGGTTTGAACCAGAGATGGTCTCTGAAGATAGTGACCTTTACCGAGCCCATCCAGAATGGACGATTCAAACAAGTGGCCGTAGTCATACTTACAGCCGGGAACAACTGGTCTTGGATTTATCGCAAGAAGCAGTCTGTGAATTTTTGATTGAATCAGTGTCAGATATTCTATCCTCAGCCAACATCAGTTATGTCAAGTGGGATATGAACCGGAATATTACCAATATTCCAGAATCACAAGCCAATGACGAAAAGCATGAATTTTACCACCGCTATATGCTTGGCTTGTACTCTATCTTGGAAGAACTGACAAAACGATTCCCAAATATCCTGTTTGAATCTTGTTCTGGTGGTGGAGGCCGTAATGATTTAGGTATGATCTATTACATGCCTCAGGCATGGGCAAGTGATAACACTGATGCCATTGGACGTTTGTCTATTCAAGAAGGAACTGGCTTAATTTTTCCAGCTATTAGCGTGGGGAGCCATGTTTCAGCTGTGCCCAATCACCAAACAGGACGCATAACACCACTTTCAACTAGGGGAAATGTGGCCATGTTGGGCAATCTCGGCTACGAATTGGACTTACTGAGTCTTGAAAAAGAAGAATTGGACGGCATTAGTCAGCAAATTGCGACCTACAAGTCTATTCGCAAGACAATTCAATTTGGCGATTATTACCGTCTGAAAAAGACCAGCAATACGGCTGCATACAATTATGTTAGTCAAGATAAGAGCGAAGTTGTCTTTACCTTTGTTAAAATTCTTTCCCAACCGGAAGCTCCTCTGATTCGTGTTCAGCTAGAGGGATTGGATCCAAATGTCCAATATTACTGCTCAGAATTGGATGCTCATTTCTACGGAGACGAGCTGATGAACATCGGTTTGACCATGCCACATCTTCAAAAAGATTATGTCAGTGTGCAATATATCTTTAAAAAAGTTTGTGAAAACGTTTGACAAAAATCAATCTCTATTTTATAATACAAACATAAGTAAACGTTTAACCATTTTAAAAAATGTAAAAAATATTTAAAATCTTAGGAGGATTTTATGAAATTCAAATCATTCTTAAAAGCTGCATCTGTTGTAGCATTCGCTAGCTTACTTGTTGCATGTGGAAACGCTCAAAGTGGTGGAAACAGTGACAAAGTTGAAATCGAGTTTTTCTCACAAAAAGGAGAAATGAAACAAACCCTTGAAGAAATTGTTGCGGATTTTGAAAAAGAGAATCCAGACATTGACATCAAGTTTACAAGTGTACCAGATGCTGGAACCGTTCTTCGGACACGTATGGCCAACAACGAAGCGCCAGACATCATCCATAGTTACCCTCAAAATGCGGACTTCAAAGAGTGGGCAGTCAATGATCGTTTCCTTGAATTAGGTGATGATGCTGGTTTGTCAAACTTAAAAGAAGGCGCAGCAGCGACTTATGCAGTCAATGATAAGATTTACTCACTGCCATTGAACGTGAATGCTTACGGTATTTACTACAACAAAGACAAGTTTGAAGAGCTTGGTATTGAGGTTCCTGAAACCTATGCTGAGTTTGAAGCATTGGTAAAAACCATTAAGGACGATGGGAATGCCGCTCCATTTGCTCTTTCATTGAATGATGCTTGGTCATTAAATGGTTACCACCAATTAGCATGGGTAACTGTTGCAGGTGGTTTTGATGCAGCAGAGGACATCTTAATCCGCAGTGGAAAAGGAGCAGTTGCTAATGATGAAAAAACACAAGCTGTTACAAAACGCTTGGAATTGTTGAAAGACAATGGCCAAAAAGGAGCAGCAGGTGCTAAATATGCTGATGCTGTTGCAGCCTTTGCTGCTGGTGATGCATTGATGTTGCCACAAGGTTCATGGGCAGCAGCTGTTATCAACCAACAAGAGCCAGAATTCGAATACGGTATCTTTGCCTTCCCTAGTGAAGAAGCAGGTAACTCATACACCATTGGTGCGGCTGATGTTGCAGTATCTATATCGGCTGAATCTAAACACCCAGAAGAAGCGAAGAAATTCTTGAGCTACCTTTCTAGCCCTGAAGTTTTCCAAAAATACTATGACGTAGACGGCTCACCAACATCTGTTGTCGGTGTCGATACAGAAGGTAAATTTGAAGAGTTGAATGGCATTGCAGACTTGGCCTTCACAGACAAACATGTAGTGTGGTTGCAAAGTGAGTGGGAATCAGAAGATGAATTCTGGAATATCACTGTCGAAACAGTTAAAAAACCAGACTCAGAACAGTTGACGAAATTATTAAATAAATTCTTTGACCCAATGAAAAAATAATTGAAAGAAGCTGGGCCTTAATCAATATAAGAGCCCGGCTTTTCACTTTCAATACGTAGTCCATTTCATTGGTCGAAAGTCCATTCAATTAGTGGACTACAAACACATCATTAAAGGAGTATCTTATGACTCAAAAAGGATTTTTTGGAAAATATTGGGCCTATTTCTTTGTGGCCATTCCGATTATCTTGCAATTAATATTTTTCTTTTACCCCTTGGTAAATGGTATTTATTATAGCTTAACAAACTGGAATGGTCTCTCCAATACCTATGACATGGTTGGTATTCAGAACTATATTGACGTACTCAAAAGTTCTGATTTCTATACCAGTATGGTCTTTACCCTGATCTTTACACTCGGCTTATTAGTGGGTGAAATTGTCATCGGGATTTGGATTGCCACCCTCTTGAATCGCAAGATTAAAGCTTTGGGATTCTTTCGGACTTGGTATTTCTTCCCAGCAGTTTTATCTACGGTGACCCTCGGTTTGATTTTTGTCCAATTGTTCAACTACGGTTTGCCACAAATTGGTGAAGCGTTAGGAATCGACTGGTTGTCTGAAAACTTACTGGTACAGGAAAAAACAGCTGTTCCATCTGTCATCTTTGTTGCCCTTTGGCAAGGATTGGCCATGCCGATTATTATCTTCCTATCCGGTTTGCAAAGTATCCCTGATGATGTGAAAGAAGCAGCAGCCATTGATGGAGCCAACAGCTCCCAAACCTTCTTCCAAATTGAATTGCCATACTTGTTACCATCCATCAGCATGGTCTTTATCATGGCCATGAAATCTGGTTTGACGGCATTTGACTTAATTTTTGCCTTGACCAGTGGTGGCCCAAATGGAAAAACGGAATCGCTCGGTCTAATGGTTTACAACTATGCCTTTGTTGATAATAAGTTTTCACATGCCAATACCTTGGCGATCATCTTATTTATCATGATTGTCGTGATTTCGCTCATCCAAATGAGATTGTCCAAACGGTTTGAAGTATAGAAAGGAGAATAAGCAATGAAACACAAACAAAAAAACTGGTGGGTTTACCTTATCTTATTCTCTGGCATTCTCTTGATGTTTGTTCCCCTTCTGGTAACCATCATCAGCTCCTTTAAACCAACCAAAGAAATTACGGGTAACTTCTTTGGCTTGCCGCAAGAATTTACCTTAGAAAACTATACCCGTCTCTTCCAAGATGGGATTGTCCAGTATTTTGGAAATTCCGCAACTGTCACAGTTGTTGGAGTGGCCTTGATTATATTGGTGATTCCGATGGCTGCCTTCTCAGTAGCCCGCCATATGGATCGGAAAAAAGCATTTGGTATCATGTATTTCTTCTTGATTTTAGGGATTTTTGTTCCTTTCCAAGTCATTATGTTACCGATGACCAAACTTATGTCTAGCCTAGGATTGAGCAACATTACTGGCTTGATTATTCTCTATTTAACCTACGCTATTCCACAAACCCTCTTTCTCTATGTTGGTTATATCAAAACGATTGTACCAATTGAAATGGACGAAGCAGCGGCCATTGATGGCTGTGACAAATATACCATGTATTGGAAAATTATCTTCCCCTTGATGAAGCCCATGCATGCGACCGTCTTAATTATCAATGCTCTTTGGCTATGGAATGACTTTATGTTGCCCCTTTTAGTCTTGAACAAGGACCAAAATATGTGGACGCTTCCGTTGTTCCAATACAATTACCAAGGCATGTATTTCAGTGATTATGGACCATCTTTTGCTTCCTATGTCGTAGGGATTATCCCAATCTTGATCGTCTACCTCATTTTCCAAAAGAATATTATTTCTGGTATGACCAGTGGATCCGTTAAGTAAGAGCCAGAAAATGAAGTCTTGAACTTCATTTTCTTTTGGTAATTGTTCTTTGTGCAAATTGACCGAAAAATTTAGGGGGATTGCCTCTATTGTGAAAGCGGTTTATTTGTTAAGATATAGAAAATAATTGAAAAAAAGGAGTAGCTATGCCCATTTCAAATAAAACCATGTTGATTACCTATTCAGATAGTTTGGGTAAAAACTTAAAAGAACTCGATGAAAACTTGACCAAGTATTTTGGAGAAGCAGTCGGTGGTGTTCACCTCTTGCCGTTTTTCCCATCTACAGGAGACCGTGGGTTTGCCCCTGTTGACTACGATGAAGTCGATCCTGCTTTTGGAGACTGGGATGATGTCAAACGTCTGGGTGAAAAATACTACCTCATGTTTGACTTTATGATCAACCACATTTCCCGTCAATCCAAATACTACAAGGACTTCCAAGAGAAAAAGGACGATTCAGCTTATGCGGATTTGTTCTTGCGTTGGGAAAAATTCTGGCCTGAAAATCGTCCGACTCAAGAAGACATTGATTTAATTTACAAGCGTAAAGACAAGGCGCCAATGCAGGAAATTGTTTTTGCAGACGGCAGTAAAGAGCACCTTTGGAACACCTTTGGCGAAGAACAAATTGACTTAGATGTGACCAAAGAAGTAACCATGGAATTCATCAAAAATACCATTGACAACTTGGCTGAAAACGGCTGTGACTTGATTCGCTTAGATGCCTTTGCCTACGCCATCAAAAAATTGGATACCAATGATTTCTTTGTAGAGCCTGAAATCTGGGACCTCTTGGACAAGGTTCGAGACATGGCAGCAGAAAAAGGTGTGGAGTTGCTTCCGGAAATCCATGAGCACTACACCATTCAGTTCAAAATTGCTGATCACGATTACTATGTTTACGATTTTGCCCTTCCAATGGTGACCCTCTATTCGCTATATAGCGGAAAAACCAACCAGTTGGCTAAATGGCTCAAGATGAGTCCGATGAAGCAATTTACTACCTTGGATACCCATGATGGAATTGGGGTTGTGGATGTTAAAGACATTTTGACAGACGAGGAAATTGATTTTGCTTCAAACGAATTGTATAAGGTGGGAGCCAATGTCAAACGCAAATATTCTTCTGCTGAATACAACAACTTGGATATCTACCAAATCAACTCAACCTATTATTCTGCACTGGGTGATGATGACAAGAAATACTTCCTTTCTCGTTTGATCCAAGCCTTTGCTCCTGGTATTCCTCAGGTTTATTATGTTGGCTTCTTGGCTGGTAAAAACGATTTGGAACTGCTTGAAAGCACCAAGGAAGGCCGCAATATCAATCGTCACTATTATAGTAGCGAAGAGATCGCACAAGAAGTGGAACGACCAGTTGTCAAATCGCTTCTTAGCCTCTTTACCTACCGTAACAAGAGCCAAGCTTTTGATTTAGACGGTGGCATTGAAGTGGAGACACCAGATGAAAATACTATTGTGATTACGCGTCACAATAAGGATAAGTCAGTTGTTGCAACCGCGACCCTTAATCTAAAAGATGTCACTTATAGTGTGACGGAAAATGGACAAGAAATTCATTTTGGCTAAAAAAAAGACGAGTTCAGTGTTGAACTCGTTTTTAGATGTCTTGAGCGATATTAGACACTACCGCGAATAATCAATTTCGTTTTTAAGGTTTGATATGCTGGAATGTCATTGTCTTCTAAGGAATGGATCAAGATTTCTGTTACCAATTCCCCCATTTCTTGAATGGGTTGGGCAATGGTCGTGATGCCAGGCTTGGTTAGACCAGCAATGGGTTGGTCGTCAAAACCCAGAACTGCCAAATCTTCAGGAACACGATAGCCATTTTCTTGTAGCTCATTGATGATACCAGCAGCTGTCAAATCACCATTTGAAAAAACAGCCGTTGGACGATCATCTGTCATGTTCATCCATTCTTTTGCAAAGTATCGGCCACCCTCGATTCCCATCGTGTGAGCGAAGTAGTGGTCCATATTGAAGGATAATCCAGCGTCTTCCATAGCCCTGTAAAAACCCTTGTAACGTTTGTCATTAAAGGAAGGATCGCGGTGATTACCAGTACAAAAAGCAATGGTCTTATGCCCTTTTTCAATGAGAAGTTTAGTTCCTTCATAACAAGCTTCTTCCTCATCAATCCGAATCATATCTAAGGGCTCTTCGCCTAAATAGCGATTGCAGAGAACAACTTTTTTTTCTTTTAATAATTTTTTTAACTTGGGTGTTGCTTCACCGATACTGGTCACAATCAGCCCATCCATTTGTTTTTTGGCAATCAAATCCAAATAAAAATCTTCCAATTCAGGATTTTCAGAAGTTTGTAAAATATTGATTCGGTATCCCATCTCTTTAGCTTTTTTTTCAATGGCATCTACCAGATAAGCAAAAAATTGGTTGGTGATAAAGGAGATGGTGACTCCAATCAGCTTTGATTTATGCCCCCGTAATTGTTGGGCAACATGATTGGGATAGTAGTTTAGCTCTTCCATAACCGCCTTGATGCGGTCTTTTGTTTGTTTGGATACGTAGGGGTGATCATTAATGGCTCTTGAAACAGTCGTTACTGATACCCCAGCCTTTTTCGCAACATCTGTAATACTAGCTGGCATAGTCCTATCTCCTTTTAATATATTAAGTATAAAAAAAACTTGATTATAAGGCAAGTTTAAAGGGGAATTTTGTTTGTATTTTAGCCATAAAAAATTTTTTATAAAAAAATTCTGCAAAACGCTTGACATTATGATAACGTTACCATATAATAAATATATCAACAAAAGAAAGCGCTTTTAAAAAGCGTTGGCAGAAAAATTTCTGTTCAAAGAAAAAAGGAGATATGTTTTTATGAAGAAAAAAACATTTTTGCGCATGTTCGCTGCTGTGGCACTTGGTGCAGCCCTTGTTGGATGTGGCAATTCAGGTGGATCGTCCAGTAGCGATGAGTTGTATATCTTTAACACAAAGAGTGAAATTGGTCCTGGTCTGGAGCAATTAGCAAAAGATTACGAGGAAGAAACTGGTCAAAAATTAAAAGTGTTCTCACCAGGATCTGGTACAGATACTACTGAAACTGCCAATGCGGAGATGGCTTCTAAAAATCCACCAGCGATTTTCTCAACAGTATCTCTTGTTCCTTGGGGACCAAAAGACGGTGATTTCTTGTATAACTTGAACGAATCTTCCAATGAAAAATTGAAAGAACTGGCTGACCAAGTTCCAGATGCACAACGTTTGCGTTCTACGGATGAAGAAAACTTTGGTATTCCTTACACAGTGGAAGGATATGGTTACGTCTTTGACACGAAATTATTGACTGAATTATTTGCAGGAGCGGATACAGCAGCGTTGGTAGCTGACTTAAAAGCGGCGGATTTTGATTCATTCCGTCAATTCACAGATGCTGTTGACGCTTTCATCAATGGCAAGACTGGCCAAACAGTGACAATCAATGGCAATACTTACACATTTGCAAGTGAAAAAACAGAGTTGACCAAACAATTGACTGGTGTCTTTGTTGAAGCAGGTGCTGAAAAATGGACATACTCAGACCATTTCATGGCCAATCTTCCAATCAACGCAGCATTTGAGAGCTACTCAGACGCTCTTTACACAGATGCCAAACAAATGGAAAAAGCAAAATCAGCTATCGTTAAAGCAATGGGTGTCTTGGAGTACAACACTGCCCACGCAGCTGGAGAAGATGGGCCGAACAAACGTGGTCCAGAGTATGTGAACACAACTACTGGTTCATACGACTACTCACTTGAATTGTTTGCGGGCCACAAAGGTCTCTTCATCAAACAAGGGAACTGGATTTACCCTAACTTGGTGAAATTAAACGAAGAAATCGTTTCAACATTGGATATGTTGCCAGTGAAAATGCCATTCACACAAGATGATATCTCTGTTGATGGTCGTAAAGCTGAAACCTTTACAAACTCTATTCCAGTTTTCATTCCAAACTACTTCACTATCAATAAAAATGTAGGCGAAGAAAAAATCAAAGCAGCAGAAGACTTCCTTGTATGGCTCTATACTTCTGAGCGTGGTTTGAAATTCTTGAAAGAAGAAAGTGGCTTTATCATGTACAATGACCCAACCGCTACTGATTCACCAAATACATTAAACAATGCAATTGTTCAATACCTTGGTAATGATACCCTCTCAAACCCATACAACGCTGCACCAGGTAGCTTCCTTGAGGAAATTGGGAATGAATTGAAAGAAAACTACATGACCAAAGAAACATGGGATGAAAAAACTTACTCAGATTTTGCTGACAAATACATCAAGACATGGATTGACTTGAAAGACGCAGCAAACTAATTGCTAAAAAGACGACCGGGAGTGAAAAGTCAGTCGGCCAATCGGCTACTGCACTTCTCACTCCTATCTTATTTAATATTTAGGAGGACTGTATGAATTCTGTCTATAAAAAATGGTTTGCTCCATTTGTGTTGCCAGCATTTATCTTGTTTGCAATGGTGGTCTTAGTACCATTTATTGTTGGTGTCATTTACTCCTTCTCAGCTTGGAGAGGGGTTTACTTTGCAGGAGGAAGTAATCCCTTTGAGGCTTGGGTTGGATTTGAAAACTACATCAAATCATTTCAAAATGAAAACTTTAGAAATGCTTTTGTCTATACCTTGAAATTTACAGTCATTGCAGTAGTGGTGGTCAATGTGGTTTCCTTAGCGCAAGCCCTTTTAGTACACGGTCTCGGTAAGTTTGTTGGGCTCTTTCGTGCAACCTTTTTCTTACCGAACTTACTAGGTGGATTAGCTCTGGGTTATATCTGGCTCTTTATCTACGAGAATGTTTTCTCAAAAATGCTCTTTGGTCCAGACGGTATCATGCCATTTGACTTGCTTAATAATATGACCCAAGATAGTGGCAAAAACCTTTTGGCTCTTTTGATTATGGTCACATGGCAAATGTCTGGCTATATGATGATTATTTACATTACCGGTTTAGCCAATATTCCAGATGATTTATATGAAGCAGCAGATATTGATGGTGCCAACTACTGGCAAAAATTGCGCAATGTGACCTTCCCAATGCTGATGCCAAGTTTTACAGTCGTATTCTTCTTAGTCTTATCTGGTTGTTTTAAGCTCTTGGACCCAAACGTGGCTTTGACAAACGGGGAATTCAGCACCCGTATGTTAGCCTTGCAAATTTTACGTGTTCCAAAAGATACGACGAACAACTATGGTATGGCGCAAGCGCAAGCGGTTATCTTCTTCGTGATTATCGCTGTTGTATCCTTGACACAAGTTGTAATTACTAAGAGAAAGGAGATTGAAGCACAATGAAAAAACAACAAGTACAATCCTACTTACGGTACGCCATTATCACTATCATGGCACTCTTTACCTTGTTTCCAATCGTTTTCTTGCTCTTAAACTCCTTTAAATCTCAGACAGAGATCGTCAAGACTCCGATGGCCTTGCCAAAAAACTTTTCATTTGAATACATTATCAATGCCATTGAAAAAATTAACATTGGAAGCTCTTTTGTTTTGACCTTAGTTATTACGGTTTTATCTGTTGCTTTGATTGTCTTTGTATCGTCGGCAGCAGCTTGGATGATGGTGCGTTTTAAATCGAAATTCTCAACATTTTTATTGCTTTGCTTTACGGCATCCATGTTGATTCCTTTCCAAGCTATTATGTATCCATTGATCAGTAACTTTGATAGCATGGGCTTGAAAAATGTACCAGGTCTTATTTTGATGTATGGTGGATTTGGACTTAGTATGTCACTCTTTTTATACCATGGGTTTATCAAGAGTATCCCAGCATCTTTAGAAGAAGCGGCTATTATTGATGGAGCAAGTCCGATTCAAGTCTATTTCAAGGTCATTATGCCACTGTTGAAGCCAACGACCATGACTGTTATCATTTTAAATGGTATGTGGATTTGGAATGATTACCTCTTACCATTCTTGGTAATCGGAAACAGTCCAGTCAAAACCTTAACCCTTTCGGTTTATTTTGCAAAAATCGAATCAGGCCAATATGGTAATTCATGGGATTTGATTTTCCCAGCGGTATTGATTACCATTACCCCAGTCATCATCATGTTCTTGTTCTTGCAAAAGAATATCATCAAGGGCTTGTCTGATGGTGCTGTAAAATAAAATTATACGTAATAGGAGAAAAAATGGAGAAAAATTGGTGGAAGGGCAAAGTTGCCTACCAGATTTACCCGAAAAGTTTCAACGATAGCAACAATGATGGCTATGGTGACTTGAAAGGAATTACCGAAAAATTAGATTACTTACAAGACCTTGGGATTGATATTCTCTGGCTCTCGCCAATGTTTCAGAGTCCTTTTGTAGACCAAGGTTACGATATTTCAGATTACTACAAGGTGGATCCAATCTTTGGTACAGATGAAGATATGGACGAATTGATTGCAGAAGCTAAAAAACGTGGGATTGCCATTGTTCTTGATTTAGTGGTCAATCATTGTTCAGACCAGCATGAATGGTTCCAACAAGCCTTGGCTGATCCAGACAGTGAGTACCGTGATTACTTCTACTTTGTAGACAGTCCAGATGGCCCGCCAAGCAACTGGAGAAGTTACTTTGGTGGCAATATGTGGGAACAAATTCCTGGAACGGATACCTATTATTTCCATTCCTTCCATAAGGCACAGCCAGATTTGAACTGGCAAAATCCAGTGGTTCGCCGCAAGATTTATGATATGATGAACTGGTGGATGGACAAAGGAGTGGCTGGTTTCCGGATTGATGCCATTATCAACATCAAAAAAGACCTCAATTGGACCACTTATGAGTCAGAAGATGAAGATGGTTTGGTATCTCCAGATGTCTTCCTTGACAATGCCCAACCAATTGAACCATTCCTTCGTGAAATGTATGAAGAAACCTTCAAGAAATACAATGCCTTTGCGGTTGGAGAAGTCTTCAACGAAAGTGATGACGACCTTCAGTTCTTGATTGGTGGAGACGAGAGTGTCTTTTCTTCCATCTTTGATTTCAAACAATCTGGTATCAATATGGAAAAAGGCTGGCACCATTTTGAGACACCGACAGCTGAACAAATCAAGGAAAGTATCTTTGCGGCTCACAAGCGCAATGATCCAGTGGGTGTGATTTCAACTATCATTGAAAACCATGATCAACCCCGTGGCGTTAGCCGCTTTATTCTAGAAGCAGACTTGAACGACACCAGTAAAAAAGCCTTGGCAACGATCTTCACCTTGCGAAAAGGGATTCCATTTATCTACCAAGGCCAAGAAATTGGGATGGAAAATCAGGTCTTTACAGATGTTTCTGAATTTGATGACATTAGCACCTTGAATGAATACAAGGTGGCTATGGAAGACGGCTTGACCCCTGAAGAAGCTTTCAAGGCGGTTTCTAAAATTAGCCGTGACAATGCTCGGACCCCTGTTCAGTGGGATGATAGTGAGTACCTTGGTTTCTCAACGACTGAGCCATGGCTCTATAGCAAGCAACCAAATCGGAACATTACCGTTGCGGCTCAATTAAAGGATGAGAATTCTGTTCTTCATTTCTATCGCCGTCTTACCCGTCTTTACAAGCATGATACCTATGGAAAAACCATTCAACACGGTGACCTCTTACCGATTTTAGCAGGGGAAACAGGTGTCATTGCCTATGAACGTGTTTTAGACAAACGAGTTGCTGTTATCGTCAATTTCCAAGCAAGAGAAGCCGTATTGAACCTTGAGCAATCTATTGAAGAAGTGCTCTTGAACAACTATATAGATGTAGCGGTTGAGGCAAAACAAATCACCTTGAAACCTTATCAAGCTCTTGTTTTAGCATATGATGTCGAGTAAAAAAGAACGTAGTTCCATTTGAACGTCAAAAAGACTACACGAATGTCGTGTAGTCTTTTTATATTGTAATTCATCAACATATGCCTATAGACATTTTATGTTATAGCGGGGATAAAATTTTGAATTATGAGCTTTATTTATTAAGATTTGGAGCTAAAATGGAGATAGACAAGGTAAAAGGGCGCAAATAACCACAAGAGGGGATAAATCAAGCGATAAAGTAAGGATGGAGTAGGAAAGGTAAAACGATGGGGAAATTCATCCAATACTAAGGAAAAACAGATAACACATACCATTAAATAGAAGGTAATGAGATTACGAGGAAAGACAAAAAAGGTATCTTCAAAGACCATCAGGTAAATGGCGAATATCATGCCACCGACCAGAAGACCGAATGGATCAAATCGTAAGGGTTTCATTTTTTCTCCTTATATTTAGATCAGACGATTTTCCCTCTATGAGGGAATAGTAGCTTCTTTTATTAATAAAATAGAAAAATGACTGAAGCGTTCAATCATTTTTTCTCAGTCTTTTCTTTGATCCATTGGCTGACATTGGTCAAAGTTGGATTGTCCGTCACCTTATCTTTTTGGTGTTGAACAAAGTCTGATACAGTCTGGGGAACGCCTTTACGTTTCACTTTATCAGACAAATGTTTCCACTTTTCAGCCAGTTGATGAGATGTCCGCTCATAGGCCATCTCTAAAATTTCTTCCTTGGATTTGTAGTTGCGGTAAAAGGCATTGCGGGAGACACCAGCTTTTCGAACCAGCTCAGAAATCGAAATCTGTTTCATCTCTTTTTTCTCCATGAGAAAGAGTAGAGCTGTTTCAATGGATTCTCTGGTCAGTTGGTTAGACTCTTTATTGGATTGATAGAGATTTTTTAAGGATTTTGGTGAAATCTGGCGTTTGTTCATAGTTCTCCTTTAAGTGTGACATCCGAAGGCATTTGTACTTTAGTGGAAATGGTTTTCATGGTATAATTGTAAAAGAAGATAATCTGCTTGTCAAATAAAAGTAGTCTATTGTTTGTTTGAAAAGGAATGATGTAAAATGAAAAAATGGAAAATTGTAGCCGATTCTGGCTGTGACTATAAAGAATTAGCAAACTTAGCCCCTGATGCGGCTTTTGAAAGTGTTCCCTTGTCCATCCAAGTTGAGGGTGTTGATTTTGTGGATGACGCCAATCTCAATATTGACTATATGATGGAAACCATGTATGGTTCTTCCAAAGCAGCTAGTTCAGCCTGCCCAAGTCCTCAAGCCTTTGCAGCAGCCTATGAAGGGGCTGAAAATGTCATTGTAGTGACCATTACAGGTGGCCTATCAGGTAGCTTTAATAGTGCCCGTGTTGCTAAAGAAATGTTTGCTGAAGAGCATCCAGATGTCAATGTTCACTTGATCGATAGTTTGTCAGCTGGTGGCGAGATGGATCTTTTGGTGATGGAAATCAACCGCTTGATTAGTCAAGGATTAGACTTTGACCAAGTAGTGGATGCCATCACGGCTTACCAAGCCAAAACAAAATTGTTGTTTGTATTGGCAAAAGTAGATAATCTTGTTAAAAATGGCCGACTCAGTAAGTTATTAGGTACAGTTGTTGGTCTCTTGAACATTCGTATGGTCGGCGAAGCCAGCAGTGAAGGAAAATTGGAACTCTTGCAAAAAGCGCGTGGCCATAAGAAATCAGTAACAACAGCCTTTGATGAATTGAAAAAAGCAGGTTATGCTGGTGGTAGAATTGCCATGGCACACCGCAACAATGAGAAATTTGTAGATCAATTTTCAGAACTGGTTAAAGCAGAGTTTCCAGGTGCAGACATTGAAGTAATTGCGACTTCAGGATTGTGCAGTTTTTATGCAGAAGAAAATGGTCTCTTGATGGGATATGAAATTGGATAAGAGAAAGCTGACTTTGTTCGGCTTTTTCTGTTTTTTTAATGGACAATCCTTGCAATTCTGTCCTGATGGGCATATAATAGTATAGTTTGTTAAAGGAGATTCTATGAATTTAATAAAGAAATTAGGCTGGTTTTTTAAGCTTGAAAAACGCCGGTATGTGATTGGGATTGTCGCCCTCGCACTGGTGAGTGTCTTTAATCTAGTTCCACCACGAGTGATGGGGGTTGTGATAGACCAGATCGCATCAGGGACCTTAACCAATCAGGAATTATGGCTCAATATCCTTTACTTAGTTTTATCCGGTTTTGCCATGTATGCCCTACGTTATGTTTGGCGAATGTATATTTTGGGGACGGCCAATCATTTGGGGCGGATTTTGCGTTTTCGCTTGTTTGACCACTTTACAAAGATGTCTCCGTCCTTTTTCCAACGCTTTCGAACCGGTGACTTGATGGCCCATGCGACCAATGACATCAATGCCTTGACAATGACAGCAGGAGCTGGTGTCATGTCGGCTGTTGATGCTTCGATTACGGCCTTGGTAACCCTAGCAACCATGTTTGTTGTATTGGATTGGCGCTTGACCCTCTTAGCCATCCTTCCCTTGCCTTTTATGGCTTTGGGGACGAGTGCTCTGGGACGACGGAACCACAGGGCTTTCAAGGCATCACAAGAAGCTTTTTCAACTTTAAACAACCATGTTCAAGAAAGTGTTTCAGGTATCAAAGTTACGAAGTCATTTGGTTACAAAGAACAAGAGATTGCCGCTTTTTCAGAGACTAATCAAGCTGTATTTGAAAAAAACATGGTGGCCGCTAAATACAATGCCTTGTTTGATCCCTTAACCTTGACCTTTGTAGGTCTTTCCTATGTCGTGACCTTGGTTATGGGGGCTTTCTTTATTCGCCAAGGAGATTTAACCATTGGGCAGTTGGTGACTTTTATTACCTATTTGGATATGTTGGTCTGGCCGCTTCAAGCCATGGGCTTCTTGTTCAATGTGATCCAGCGGGGCTCTGTGTCCTATGAGCGGATTGACCATCTTTTAGCTCAAAAATCCGATATTACGGAGACTTTGGAGCCGATTGTACCTATGGAAAATGGTGCTATTACTTATCAGATTGAGTCTTTCTCTTATGATGAGCAAGAAACGCTTTCAGCTGTTTCCTTTACCCTTGAAAAGGGACAGACCTTAGGGATTGTTGGTCCAACGGGGTCTGGGAAGACAACCCTCTTGAAATTATTATTGCGTGAACGAGATCTAGTTGATGGTCAGATTTTAGTCAATGGCTACAATATCAAAGATTATCGTCTCAAGGATTTACGTGGTTTAACAGGCTATGTTCCTCAAGATCAGGTTTTGTTTGCTATGAGTATTGCAGACAATATTGCTTTTTCAAATCCTAACCTAACGCAGGAAGACATTGCTAATGCTGCTCAGCTATGTGGAGTATACGATGACATTATGAGCATGAGGGATGGTTTTTCAACCATTATTGGCGAGCGTGGTGTTTCACTTTCGGGTGGTCAAAAACAACGGATTGCCATGAGCCGAGCTCTGGCAGCCAATCCTGAAATCTTGCTTTTGGATGACTCCTTATCTGCCGTTGATGCCAAGACAGAGCACCTGATTGTTGAAAACCTCAAATCAGAGCGGATTGGTAAAACGACGATCATTACCGCCCATCGTTTGTCAGCTATTGTTCATGCGGATTTGATTTTGGTGATGGAAAATGGCACCATCAAGGAGCGTGGAACCCATGAAGAATTGATGGCCCAACAAGGCTGGTACTATGATACTTATCAGTCTCAACAATTGATTGAAGATTTAACAGCCAGTTTAGAGAAAGGAGACTTGCAGCATGAAAACTAGTGTATTTGGTCGCTTGATGGCCTATGTCTATCGTTACAAGTGGCTGACCTTCTTGGCTCTCCTCTTTATTCTGCTGACAACAGCGACACGAACGGCCATTCCCTTGGTAGCCCGTTATTATATAGATCATTTTATTAACAATCAAGTTGGACAAGCAGGGCTTTTTGTCTTAATTGGTTATTACCTCTTGTTTCTATTACGGATTCTCTTTACCTACTTAGGAAGCTATACTTTTTCCAAAGTGGCCTATAGTATTGTGCGTGACCTTCGTCAAGAAACATTTGCTAATTTGCAATCCTTAGGCATGTCTTATTTTGATAAAACGCCTGCCGGCTCTATTGTATCTCGTTTAACCAATGATAGTCAGGCGGTGGCGGATATGTTTGGTACGGTATTTGCCAGTTTTATCTCTTCCTTTTTCCTTTTTGCAGCAACCCTGGTCACCATGCTGCAGTTGAACTGGCAGTTGACCCTGGCTATTATTCCTTTCTTACCCATTATTTGGGGATCGGTCTGGCTTTATCGGAAATTATCCAATGACTTGGTGGCTATGACCCGTAAAAAATTGAGTGACATCAATGTTAAGCTATCCGAGTCAATTGAAGGCATGCGGATAATCCAAGCCTTTGTACAAGAGGATCGCTTGAACGAAGAGTTTGAGGAGATTAACGAAGAGCACTTAGACTATGCCAATCGCTCAATCAATGTCAACTCCCTTTTCTTGCGTCCTGCTATGTCTGTCTTAAAAGTCTTGGCCTATGCAGTTATTTTGACTTATTTTGGACTCAACTGGCAAACAGCTACTTTTACAGCTGGTCTCATGTATGCCTTTATCCAATACATTAACCAACTATTTGATCCTTTGATTGAGGTAACGCAGAATTTCGCGACCCTCCAGACGTCAATGGTATCTGCGGATCGTGTTTTTACCTTGATGGACCAAAAAGATTACGAGCCAGCCCAGGCAGACAGTAGTGAAGCAGTCCTTGAAGGTCGAATTGAATTTGAAAATGTGAGTTTTTCTTATGACGGGGAAACAGATGTCTTAAAAAATATTTCATTTTCTGTGAACAAGGGGGAAACCATCGCCTTTGTTGGCCATACTGGATCTGGTAAATCCTCTATTATTAACCTGTTTATGCGGTTTTATGAATTTGACCGAGGACAGATTCGGATTGATGGCAAAGATATTCGTTCTTACAGTCAGCCAGCCTTACGAAAGGCCGTTGGTCTGGTCTTACAGGATCCCTTCCTTTATCATGGTTCAGTGGCATCCAATATTCAGATGTACCAAGAACAGCTCAGCAGAGAGGAAATTGAGGCAGCTGCAGAATTTGTGGACGCGGCAGACTTTATTAAGAGCCTTCCTAAGGGTTACGACCAGCCTGTGACCGAGAGAGGATCGACCTTTTCTTCTGGGCAACGCCAATTAATTGCTTTTGCAAGAACCATTGCTGCCCAACCCAAAATCCTCATTTTGGATGAAGCAACAGCCAATATTGATTCTGAAACAGAAGAAGTGATCCAAGAATCCTTGAAAAAAATGCGGCAGGGCCGCACGACGATTGCGATTGCCCATCGTTTGTCGACCATTCAAGATGCTAATTGCATCTATGTGTTGGATAAGGGAGAAATTATTGAAGCAGGTACCCATGATGAGCTCCTAGCTCTGGAAGGTACCTACCATAAAATGTACCAATTGCAGTCTGGTATGATGAATACATAAAAAGAAGCCCAAGGGCTTCTTTTTATTGCAATAATTTTGTGATTTGCATAAGCTGTTTTTGTAATTGTGCACTATCTGTTAATCGGATAAAGAACGATTCTTTATTTTCCATTAAAGTAAGGGGAAGACCACTGTGTTTGATTTTCGGAGTCAGCTGTTTCTTAGGTAGTTGAAAAAGGATGGCATCTTTTGTGATTTGATAGGGAAGGCGGATTCCACTTTCTTTAACCAGCAAGCCTAGTCTTTCTTGTTGTTGGCGGTGGGCGTCTTTTAAATGTTTGGTATTTCGGGCAAACATGCCATTGTCGATGTAGAGAGAGAGAGCTTTTTGCATGATGAGGTTGGTATCGTAATCAATCAATCCCTTGTCTTCTAAAAATCGTTCAATGAGAGCGGGTGGCAGCACCACACTTCCAATCCGGAGAGCCGGAAAAAGAGTGGTGGTAAAGGATTTGAGATAGATAACCCTGTCCTCTGTGTCTAAGTAATGAAAGGGGAGAACCTGTTCCAAGTCAAAATCTGCCAAATAGTCGTCTTCCACAATGTAGACTTGATAGGTTTGGGCTAAACGAAGGATGGCTTCTTTTTCTTGCAGGCTATAGCTGGTGCCCAGGGGATTGTGCAAGCGGGGAATGGTATAGAAAAATTTAATATCCCCTTCTTGAAATTGCTTTTCCAATTCGTCCAGATCAATCCCGTCCAAATCGCGTTCGATGAGGCGGTAGGGAATCTCTTGCTGGTCGAGAAGGTGTTGCATGCGGTCATAGGTAGGATGTTCCAGCAGGATGGTTTCCCGTTTGCTAGGGAAGCTCATGCGGGACAAGACATAAAGGGCTTGTTGGGTTCCAGCGGTGATGGCAATCTGTTCTTTTTTGGCAAAAACCTGGTAATCCATCAGCAGTTGCTGGGTGGAGGAAATGAGCTCTTCTAACCCTTCTTGTTGATGGTAGTAGTTAAAGAGGTAGTTTTCACGGCCAATCAAGGATTCATTGAGGCAGAGGCGAAAATCTTCATAGGGGAGCTGGTGGAAATCCTCCGATGCCAAAGGGATCTGTTCTTCCTGGAAGGCCTTGTCCTCTAATACATAGTAACCACTCTTTTCAACTGCATAAATTACTTTTTGGTATTTAAGCTCTAAAAACGCCTTTTGCACCGTATCTTTGCTGCATTGGTATTCTTGGCTTAGTTGCCGAATAGAAGGTAGTTTTTGCCCACGTTTGATGCTGCCGTTTTCAATCCCTTGTAAAATTGTGTTCATGATGGTCTGGTATTTGCTTGCCATATCTGTCCCCCTACAGATTGATTTCTTCTATTCTAGCTGATTTTACCTTGAAAAACAAGAAAACAGATCAATCACTGACCTGTTTTTACACCATATAAAAGATAATTCCGATAAATTGCAAACTGCTGGCCAAGAGGATAAACAGGTGCCAAATCATGTGATAATATGGCTTTTTCTTGGCATAAAAGAGAGCACCGATGGAGTAGGCCAAGCCTCCTGCTAGCATCATGAGCCAAAACTGGATACCAGTTTGAGCAATGATCTTAGGGAAGATAAAAATAATCAGCCACCCCATAATGAGGTAGAGGATGAGACTGAATTTCTCGTTGACCTTCTTAGCAAAGATTTTGTAGAGAATACCAAAAATGGTTGTTCCCCATTGCAGTGTCAAAATCACATAGCCCATCCAATTGTTCATGAGAGCTAAGACGACAGGGGTATAACTGGCTGCGATGGCAATATAAATCATACTGTGGTCGATAATCCGTAAGATATATTTGTGGACACTTCCGTAAGACATGGAATGGTAGATGGTCGAAGACAAAAACATGAGAAAGAGTCCAATCACAAAAATAGATACTCCGACAGCATGGACAAGGCCGTGCTCGGTATAGCTGTAGATAGCGACAAAAGGCAGAAGAATCAGCATTAGTAACGAACCAACAGCGTGGGTTACTGCGTTGGCAACTTCTTCACCAAAAGATAGTGGGTTGGACAATTGAAAGCTTCTGGACATACTATTCTCCTTCAGTGGTTCTGGTTTGTGTGTGAAATGCGGCCATGGTTTGCTGATAAGAAAGAAGTGTTTGGCACAACAAGCGAATAACGGGCGGGGTATGCTCATCTTCTTGACCCTGCAAGGTAGTGACAAAATGATTGTAGAGCTTTTCATTTTCTTCTACTAGTCTTAAGGAGTCCATGAGCTTTGCTGTATCAGCAATGGCAAAGACCTGTTTAGAAAGGGTGAGGACGATGAGACGGGCTAAGTGCTCACGGCCATATTTCTTTTTTGTTGGTTTTGGAAGATAGCCATGTTTGACATAATTGTTGACCATGGCAGCCGTTAAGGGTTTATCTTGTATGTCTTCAAAGCTGGTTGTCACTTGGTTGACATAGAGTAGGACTTGGTCAAGGTAGAGTTCCAGTTCTGGAATGGTCTCCCAAAGGGGAATGTTAGTCATAAAAACAACCTTATCTAGTATTGATGATCAGATGTTAACATTATCTAAATATCTTGTCAAGGAAAAAGGCGATATGATACAATAGAATTATGAAAATTTTGATTCCAAATGCCAAAGAAATGAATACCAATTTAGACAATGCTCCTTTTGCGACTTTGTCCAGTGCCAGCCAGGAGCTTTTAGCAGTTCTATCCAAAATGAGCCCTGATGAATTGGCCAAATTTTATAAAATAAATCCTGACAAGGCTACCTTAGAATATGACCGCTGGCAACGAATTGCAAATGGACAGGCCAAGACCTATCCTGCTTGGCAACTTTATGATGGACTCATGTACCGTTATATGAGTCGTCGGGATTTGACCAAGGAAGAAATGGCCTATCTTAAGGAGTCTGTCTATATCACAACTGGTTTTTATGGAGCCATCAATGTCTTTGACTTGATTTCGCCCCATCGTTTGGATTTTCAAGGCAGTCTAAAAATTGGTTCCAAGAGCCTCAAGGCTTTTTGGCGCAGCCAGTATGATGCCCTTGTCCAAGAAGAAGAGTTGGTGATTTCCCTTTTGTCTTCTGAATTTGAAGCTGTTTTTTCTCCAGCTATTCAAAAACGCATGGTGCATTTGACCTTTATGGAAGAACGAAATGGGATCAACAAGATTCACTCGACCATTTCTAAAAAAGGCCGGGGACGTTTTGTGTCGGAAATGGCTCGTCACAATGTTCAAACTGTCGAAGCATTAAAAGCCCTATCGGTCGATGGTTTTGTCTATCAAGAAGACTTATCAAGCGAAACAGACTTGGTGTATTTACGACCAAGCACTAAATAAGGCAAAAGTGTGGCAAACGCAAGAGTTTGCCTTTTTTACTACCAAAATATGGTATGATAGAAGCAAATGATCGGGAGGATGTTCCTATGGTGACAATCTATATTGCAGATGATGAGAAAAATATCAGGGAACTGTTGGGCTCTTTTCTACGAAAAGAAGGACTAGATGTTGAGTTGTTTGAAACTGGGGACCAGCTGTTGTTGCGCTTTCTAGAAAAAGCAGCGGATGTAGTGATTTTAGATGTTATGATGCCGGGAACCAATGGGTATGATACAGCGTCAGCCATACGAAAACGCTCTGATGTTCCAATTATTCTCTTAACGGCACGGGATAGCGATCAGGATTTTATCGACGGGTTTGCTGCTGGGGCAGATGATTATTTTACAAAACCTTTCTCTCCCATTCAATTAACCCTGCGGGTAAAAGCCATTTTGCAACGACAGATTAGGCCAAGTGCTTCTCTATCCGAAATGCAGTTTGGTGGTTTGAGTTTGTCTGAAAAAACACGAGATGCTCATTTTCAGGAAAAGGGCATTTCCTTGACCAATACAGAATACGAACTTTTAAAAGTATTGATGGAACACCAAGAAGAAGCTGTTGCGAGAGAAGACTTGCTCTTGAGAGTTTGGGGCTACGAAAGTGATGTCGAAACCCGAGTGACAGATGATACCATTAAACGCTTACGGAAAAAACTAAGGCAGGTAGATAGTGATGTACAGATTGAAACGGTTTGGGGCTTTGGCTTTAAACTTCTTAAAAAATAGGCAGAAGAGACGAGTTCGCCTGAAGTCGACCCTCTTTCTTCAACCACTTGGAATTCTAATTTTGGCTTTTCTCTCAATCTTGCTCTTGTTTCAGCTAGCCATGCGCTACTTTATCAACGAACATGTGGATGAGGCCATTCAGTATCAATACGATGTGTTGGATGCTCGGTATGTGGGGAAAGAATTAACTGAATTACCGGATGAGACTATTTTTTCTCCCATTTATGTCATTGTCAATGAGAACCATGAAACGGTCTATTTGTCAGCTAGTCAGGACGACTTGACCAGCTCGGTTGTATCAGATGAAGTCGTGGCTTATTTTTATGAACACGATGATGACTGGGAATTTTTTGACCAAGAAGAGCAAGAAGAAGCAGAAATTGAGGAATCAGACCGGGGAAGCAGTCCTGTTTTGATTTCATTGGAAGATAGCCGATATGCAGTTAAAATCCGAGAATACGAAGGGGAATTGAAGGACTACTTTGTGCGGCAAAGCCAAGACAAGGACCAAACCTACTATGTACTCATATTTGTGAATACAACACCATTAGACCAATTTAGTCGCTTGATCCAGTTGATATTATGGAGCTTGATGGCTGTGATTGGCTGTGTGGCGGTTGGACTGATTTATTTAACGTCACAAAAAGTGGACAGGGATTTTGCTCGCTTAAAAGCCTTTATTTACCATGTGGGGAAGCGAGAAAAAAAGGCCAGTTTGGATTCCTTGGCTTTTGTTGAGTTTCAGGAGGTCAAACAGTCTGTTGAAGAAATGGACCATTTGATTGCTGCCAATGAACGCAGCCAAAAACTCTTTTTCCAAAATGCGTCACATGAATTGCGGACGCCTCTCATGTCAATTCAGGGATATGCTGAAGCCATTCAGGAAGAAGTGGTTGACAACCCACGTCATGCAGCTGGGATTATTCAAGCAGAAAGCCAAAAAATGAAAGAGTTAGTCGATGAGATTCTGCAACTGTCTCGAATGGAAGACGTCAGTCACCCATTAAGACTTGAAGAAATTGATCTACAAGAATTGCTCTATGATGTTTCTTGGCGATTAAAGGGGCAAGCAGATAAAAAAGGGATTGCCCTTGTTCATAACCTGACATTGGAAAATCCAATCCTAGATTTGGATGAAGCCCTGATGGAAAAAGCATTTGCAAACATTCTAAGCAATGCCATTCGCTATGCCAAAGAGGCTATCCACATAGAAACTATTCAAAAAGAAGAACAAGTGTACATCACCATTTCAAATGATGGGCCAAAAATTGCGGATAAGGATCTTCCACATATTTTTGAACGGTTTTACAAGGGAGCAGATGGCCATGTTGGCATTGGACTGGCTATGACAAAAGATTTGATTGAACGGATGGGTGGAAAAATCCATGTGGAGACTAATGATGAGGAGACTGCTTTTATTCTGACTTTTTATCGGAATTAAGACTGCCACAGATTTTCCACACTTTTGCACCAAAAAGACCGAACACTGGAGTTCGGTCTTTTTGTATAATGAGATTATAATTAGAAAAGAGGTACAGTTTATGTTGCATTTATTTAAATCTAAAAAAGTTCTTATTGGAGGTGGTGTCGCCTTAGCAGCTCTAGCCATTGGTGGTGGGATTTTCGCTTATTCTTTCAATCAATATGCGATTTCGCTTGACGAAGCACAAAGTATTGCTTTAGAAAGTGCCGGTGTTGCCAAATCAGAGGTGACCTTTACACGATCTGAGAAGGACTTGGAAGACGGGCAGAAAACCTATGATATTGAATTTTATACAGCAGATGGAGAATATGCTTTTACCATCGATGGAACAACCGGAAGTATCTTGGAGCGGGATGTGGATATTACGACAAGTAAACATATCAATTCCCAAGTAGCGGCAGCTCCTTCTTCTACAACACAAGCAACAAGTAGCAGTGAGAGCACAGCTTCGACAACCGATCAAGCAGCTGTGGCAGCGAGTCTCATTTCAGAAGAACAAGCCAAAGAGGCAGCGCTTAAACATGCTGGATTAGCAGAATCTGCCGTTTCACAACTGACCATTCAATTGGATATGGAAAATGGCCAGCAAGTCTACGAAGTTGATTTCAATGATACAACTGCGGGTCTGGACTATGATTACACTATTGATGCTGTGACAGGAGAGATTGTTGAGCACTCGAAAGAGAGTTTGGTAGCTACTGAATAACCACTCCACAATAAAAAGTGATTCATGATATTCAAGATTGAAAAATAAAAATCTGAGAAGGAGGTTCTCAGATTTTTTGTCTATAACTGGATTACTGAATGGCAACAAGAAGTGCATCTGCTTGTGCAGTAATTTCTGCTAATTTGTCTTCTGCGACAACTAATTCACCTGTTCCCCACGCTTCTGGGTTGACGCTAACAGCTGTAAACTCACCGACAGCTTTTGTGCGGATAAATGGCAATAGATCTTTGAAGTTTGCAAAGAGGTTTTCTTGTCCGCCGTTAGCAACAGAAGATACTGTTACCACCTTGTCTTGAAGAGCAGATGGACCTGAAGGATCTGTTAAATCCAATGCACGGCTCAACCAATCCAAGACATTTTTAACTGGGCCAGGGATAGAAAAGTTGTAAACTGGAGAGAAAATCCAGATAGCATCCGCTGCCATAACTTGGTCACGAACGGCTTGGATTTCAGGAAGAACAGGCATTTCCAATTCTTGGTTAAAAACAGGTACTTTGGAATAGTCAAGGTAAGAAACTTCCGCTTTACCAGCTAAAGCTTTTTCTGCTTGTGCTGCCAATTGGTGGTTGAAAGAACCTTTGCGAAGAGAACCTACTAAGAATAATACTTTTGTCATGTGTGACTCCTTAATTCTAAAAAATTATTTTGTGAGATAAGGATAACAAAGATATCACTAATTAGCAATAAAAATGCTCACGGTTTGAATTTTTTTAAAATCGTGACCAGTTGTTCTTGTTCTTCACTACTTAAAACTGAGAAAATATCCCCAATATTGTTGTAGTGATCTTCCAATATTTCTTCGATTTTTCCCTTTCCTTCCTCGGTTAGACTGATTAGGCAGGCTCTCCTGTCAGTTGGATTGGGGATACGGGTAATGTAATTCTCGCGAATCATATTTTTGATGACAACGGTCATATTACCAGATGTGCTCAGCATTTTATCAATTAAATCTTGGATCCGCAAGCTCCCCTTGTTGTATAAAATTTCCAACACACCAAATTGCGTAGGTGTCAGGCCATTTTTACGAATGGTTTCCAACTCTTTTTTCATGATCACATTCTCAGCCCGTCGAAAAACGATGATGCTATGAAGGGCTTCTTGGTTTTTTTCAATAGATTGTTTAATATTTTCTTTCATAGGCTTATTTTAGCAATAAAGATACTTTTAATCAATGGAAATCTGTTGCAAAATGGTGTATAATATGTCTATTATGGCAAAATTAGGCAAACGATACGGATCACAATCAAAAAAATCAGTTAGCATGTGGACACAAGTTGTTTTTGGTCTCTTTGTGTTAGCGGCTACTGTCTGTTTTTCAATCTTATACATTTTGGAAAAATCAGCCCAGCCTTTTGAATTGGCAAGAGAACATGCTGTAACGGTTGCCAAGCAGTATGCTGGAGTCTCAGAAGTTTCGAATGTAAACATATATAATGGTTTGGAGACCTATTATACCGTTAGAGGGAAAACGGACCAGCAAGAGGATGTCTATATATTTGTGCCAGAAGAAAGTTCCAATTTGTATGTTTTTCCTGTAAGAGACGGCATCAGTGAGCAAGAAGCCATCTCAATTGCAACGGAACAAGGAGCGTCTGACATCGATAAAACACAAGTCGGTATCCGTGATCAAGAGCCCATTTGGGAGATTAAATCAGGGACAACCTACTACATTATTGATTTTGAAACAGGAGAATTGTTGGAGAAGGAGGGTTTATGACAGTATTATCTAATCGTGTGGTAAACATGGAAGAGAGTGTGACGCTGGCCGCTAGCGCGCGTGCAAAGGCGCTAAAAGAACAAGGGAGGGATATTTTGTCCTTGACCTTGGGCGAGCCTGATTTTGTCACGCCGCAAAATATTCAAGATAAGGCCATCGAAGCCATTTCAAGTGGCAAAGCGAGTTTTTATACCGTAGCTTCTGGTATTCCAGAATTAAAAGATGCCATTTCCTCTTATATGGAGAATTATTACGGCTATGCTGTGGAGCGCAATCAAGTTGTTGTGGCGACAGGGGCTAAATTTATCTTGTATGCCTTTTTTGCAGCAGTGCTCAATCCGGGTGATGAAGTCATCATTCCAACTCCTTGCTGGGTTTCTTATGTCGACCAAGTGAAGATGGTTGATGGTGTCCCAGTAACCTTCCAAACAACAGAAGCCAATCAATTCAAAGCAACGGTTGACCAATTAGAAGCAGCCCGTACTGAAAAGACAAAAGTGCTCTTGCTCAATTCCCCTTCCAACCCAACTGGTATGATCTATACCCGTGAGGAATTGGAAGCTATTGGAAATTGGGCGGTTGCCCACAATATTGTCATCTTAGCAGATGACATTTACGGCCGTCTGGTTTATAACGGCAATGGATTTACAGCTATTTCCAGCCTCTCTGAAGCCATTCGCAAGCAAACTGTTGTCGTCAATGGTGTTTCTAAGACCTATGCCATGACGGGCTGGCGAGTTGGATTTGCGGTGGGAGAACCGGATATTATTTCAGCCATGTCTAAGATTGTGGGCCAGACAACGTCCAATCTGACAACGGTAGCCCAATATGCGGCCATTGAAGCTTTAACAGGCGATCAATCTTCTATTGAAACCATGCGCCAAGCCTTTGAAGAACGCCTGAATATTCTATATCCATTGGTTGCAGCCATTCCAGGGTTTGAGGTTATCAAACCCCAAGGGGCTTTCTACCTATTTCCAAATGTCAAAAAGGCCATGGACATGAAAGGCTACACAGATGTTACCGAATTTACAACAGCCATCTTAGAAGAAACCGGTGTTGCCTTGGTGACAGGAGCTGGTTTTGGAGCTCCTGAAAATATTCGCTTGAGTTACGCAACTGATTTGGGTACCTTAAAAGAAGCTGTTCGTCGGATCCATGCCTTTATGCTAAATGAAAAATAAGAGAAAGAGAAATTTATGACAAAAGATTTAATTACCATTAGCCAAGTTCCCCAGCATGCTGGTCAAGAAGTGACCATCGGAGCGTGGGTTGCCAACAAATCTGGTAAAGGGAAAATTGCCTTTTTGCAACTTCGTGATGGCTCTGCTTTTTTCCAAGCAGTGGCGTTTAAACCAAACTTTATTGAAAAATTTGGTGAAGAAGAAGGAACAGCCAAGTTTGACATCGTCAAACGTGTCAGCCAAGAAACTTCTGTCTATGTGACAGGAATTGTCAAAGAAGATGAACGTTCGAAATTTGGCTATGAGTTGGATGTGACGGATATTGAAATCATCGGCGAGTCTGTTGATTATCCTATTACACCAAAAGAACATGGAACAGACTTCTTGATGGACAACCGTCACTTGTGGTTGCGTTCGCGTCGCCAAGCGGCCATTATGCAAATTCGGAATGCGATTTTAATGGCGTCAGCTGAATTTTTTGACAAAAATGGCTTTACCAAGTTTGATAGTCCGATACTATCTGGAAACGCCGCTGAAAACACAACCGAACTCTTTGAAACAGATTATTTCGGTACACCAGCCTTCCTTAGCCAATCTGGTCAGCTCTACCTTGAAGCGGGCATGTATGCCCTTGGGCGTGTTTATGATTTTGGACCGGTTTTCCGTGCTGAAAAATCCAAAACCCGTCGTCACTTGACGGAATTTTGGATGATGGACGCGGAATATCCATTCCTCAGCCATGACCAATCACTTGACTTGCAAGAAGCCTATGTCAAGGCCTTGATCCAAGGTGTTCTTGACCGCGCACCGCAAGCTTTGGAAACCTTAGAACGTGATGTGGAAGCCCTCAAGCGTTATGTGGCAGAGCCTTTCAAACGTGTGGCCTATGACGATGCTATTACCCTCTTGCAAGAGCATGAAGCAGATGAAGATACGGATTACGAGCACTTGGAGCATGGTGATGATTTTGGATCACCACATGAAACATGGATTTCTAACTACTTTGGTGTGCCAACCTTTGTGGTCAACTATCCTGCCAGCTTCAAAGCCTTTTATATGAAGCCAGTTCCAGGAAATCCTGAGCGTGTCCTTTGTGCGGATTTGTTGGCGCCAGAAGGCTACGGAGAAATCATCGGTGGCTCTGAACGTGAGACAGACTATGATAAATTATTGGCGAAAATCGAAGAAGAGGGCCTCAATCCAGAAGACTATGCCTTCTATCTTGATTTGCGGAAATATGGATCGGTTCCACACTGTGGCTTTGGACTTGGTTTGGAGCGGATGGTGACCTTTGTAGCAGGTACCAAGCATATCCGTGAAGCCATTCCATTCCCACGTATGCTTCATCGTATCAAGCCATAATCACATTTTCATGATACAGGAGAAAGCTCAGTTACTTGTAGCTGGGTTTTCGATTATCAATTTGCTGTTCAAAAAGTGGAGGAGACAAGAATGACCAGTCAATTTTTTACAAATTACAGTGTCGGAACAGATTGTTTTAGGGAGTTGCCAAGTGTCCTAAAGACTTATGGTTTTGACTCTGTTGCCCTCATTGGCGGTCAAAAGGCTTTGGCAGCTGTTGAAGAGGAGTTGCGGACCATTTTGACAGAGGCAGGAGTCGGGGTAACGGCTAGTTTTGTCTACGGAACAGCAGCAACCCAAAGCAATATTAATGCCTTAGTTCGCCAGCCAGCTGTACAAGATGCGGCTGTCTTAATTGGAATTGGTGGTGGACAGGCCTTGGATACTGTTAAAAAGGTGGCACGGGCATTGAAAAAAGAACTATTCAGTGTGCCGACGATTTGTTCCACCTGTGCAGCAGCAACTGGGATTGCAGTTATCTATAAGGAAGACCATTCCTTTGACTATTATGAAAGCGGTAAGCCACCTCTGCATACCTTTATCAATACCCGAGTGATTGCCGAAGCTCCAAAAGAATATTTTTGGGCTGGTATTGGGGATGGCATTTCCAAAGGACCAGAAGTAACCAGAGCTGTTAAAGAAGCTGTTCAACGAGGTTTTGTGCCTCCCCACCCAGTTGTGTTGGGACAAGCTATTGCTCAATCTTCAGTCCAATCACTGTATGACTATGCCCAAGAAGCCCTGCAAGATGTGGCCAATCATCGCCCTAGTCTGGCGGTACAAGAAATTGCCTTGGCGATTATTGTCTCGACCGCCTATGCTTCTAATTTAGTGGTGCAGCCACCTGCTTTTGATTTGACAACCTGTCATGCCCATGCTTTTTACAATGGCTCGACCGTTGTTTCAGCTAGTCGCAAGCATTTGCACGGTGCAGTTGTCGCATTTGGAGTCATGGTCTTGCATGCTTATTTTGAAGAGGAAACGGAACTTGAAACCGTTGCTTTATTCAATGATTCGTTAGGTCTTCCAGTGACCTTAGCAGATATTGGTTTGACAGAAGAGGACATTCCAGCTATTGTCGCTTATGCGACGACCACGGCTGAATTTCGCAATACCCCTTTTACAGCAGAAGCTTTCAGCCAAGCTATTCATCGTGCCGATCAATTTGGTCAAACGATAAAAGATAGAAAGTAGGAAATCATATGAAAACCATTCACACAGAAAAAGCCCCCGCAGCAATCGGTCCATACGTTCAAGGAAAAGTTGTAGGCAATCTCTTGTTTGCATCTGGGCAAGTTCCCTTGTCTCCAGAAACAGGTGAGGTTGTTGGAACAACGATTCGAGAGCAAACAGAGCAAGTCTTGAAAAACATTGCGGCTATTTTGGAGGAAGCAGGGACGGATTTTAACCATGTTGTCAAAACAACTTGCTTCTTAAAAGATATGAACGATTTTGCCGCTTTTAACGAAGTGTATGCGACAGCTTTTACAGAAGAATTTCCAGCCCGTTCAGCGGTGGAAGTTGCTCGCCTACCTCGCGATGTAAAAGTCGAAATCGAAGTCATTGCAGCCCTTGATTAAGAAAAGCTAAAACCTGCTTAGGCAGGTTTTTGTGGTATAATGAAAGTGTAGAAACAAGCATAGAAAGAGGTGCTTTATGACGAATGAGACCATTCACTTAGTGATTGTAACAGGGATGAGTGGAGCAGGTAAAACAGTTGCCATTCAATCCTTTGAAGATTTGGGTTACTTTACCATTGACAATATGCCACCAACCTTGGTGCCGAAATTTATCGAGTTAATCCGACATAGCCAAGACAATGATAAGATCGCCTTGGTAGTCGATATGCGGAGCCGTTCCTTCTTTTCTGAAATCAGAGAGGTGTTAGACGACATTGAGGGAGCAGATGATTTAGACTTTAAGATTTTCTTCTTGGACGCAACGGATAATGAATTGGTTGCCCGCTACAAGGAGACCCGCAGAAGCCATCCGCTAGCAGCAGACGGTCGTGTGTTAGACGGGATTCAGCTAGAAAGAGAGTTGCTGGCTCCTTTGAAAAATATGAGTCAAAATGTCATTGATACAACCGAGCTAACACCTCGCATGCTCCGAAAAGAAATCACAGATCAGTTTGCACGTCAAGATGACCAACCTGGATTTCGTGTGGAGGTTGTTTCCTTTGGCTTCAAGTACGGTTTGCCACTTGATGCGGACTTGGTTTTTGATGTGCGCTTTTTGCCAAATCCTTACTATCAAGTAGAATTGCGGAATTTAACAGGTCTGGATCAGCCTGTGTTTGATTATGTCATGGAACACGAAGAATCCGAAGCCTTTTATAGCCATTTGATTGGCTTGATTGACCCGATTCTTCCCGGCTACCGCAAAGAAGGGAAGTCGCTTTTGACCATTGCTGTGGGCTGTACAGGTGGGCAACACCGTAGTGTTGCCTTTGCCAAACGACTCGCAGATGATTTGGAGAAAAATTGGGTTGTCAATCGGACCCATCGTGACAAGGATAGACGAAAGGAAACGGTCAATCGTTCATGAGAAAACCTAAAATTACAGTCATCGGTGGCGGAACAGGGATTCCTGTTATTTTAAAGAGCCTCCGAGACAAGGAAGTGGAGATTACGGCAATCGTGACCGTTGCGGATGATGGTGGCTCCTCTGGCGAATTACGAGAAGCATTGCAAATGACGCCGCCCGGTGATTTGCGAAATGTCCTCTTGGCTTTGTCAGATATGCCCAAGCTCTATGAACGGATTTTTCAGTATCGTTTTGCAGAACGAGACGGGGCACTTGCCGGCCATCCCTTAGGAAATCTTATCATTGCAGGAATCTCTGAAATGCAAGGGTCTACCTATAATGCCATGCAGCTCCTGTCGACCTTTTTCCATACCACAGGAAAAATTTACCCCTCTAGTGAAAATGCCCTCACGCTTCATGCTGTCTTTCAAGACGGTCATGAGGTCGTTGGTGAAAGCAAGATTTCCAAATACAAGGGCATGATTGACCATGTCTATGTGACCAATTCCTATAATGATGATGAGCCGACTGCGAGTCGCAAAGTTGTGACTAGTATCATGGAAAGCGACATGATCGTTCTAGGACCAGGGTCTTTATTTACCTCTATTTTACCCAACTTAATGATTTCTGAAATTGGCCAAGCCCTGCGTGAAACCAAAGCCGAAGTCACCTATGTCTGCAATATTATGACCCAACGGGGAGAAACTGAGTTTTTCAGTGATGCAGACCATGTTCAAGTTTTAAATCGACACCTTGGAAAAGATGCGATTGACACTGTTTTAGTCAATATTGAGCCTGTTCCGCAACGATACATGGAAAACCATGAATTTGATGAGTACCTCTTGCAGGTTAAACATGATTTTGCTGGCTTGCAGTCTCAGTCGAAACGAATTATTTCCTCTAATTTTCTTCGCTTGGAAAACGGTGGAGCCTTTCATGATGGGGACTTAGTAGTAGAAGAGTTGCTGAAAATTATACAGGTGCGGTCATGAGTTTTACCATTCAAGTCAAAGAAGAGATTTTAACCAGAGGCTTAAAAGAAAAAAGTGAATTGGCTGCCATGATTAAACTATCGGGCAGTCTTGGCTTAACGACTAGTGGCCTGACCTTATCTATCTCGACAGAAAATGCCAAAATCGCCCGTCATTTGTATGAAATGCTGGATCATTTTTACCAAGTAAAGGCAGAGATTCGCCATCATCTGAAGACCAATTTGCGGAAAAACCGTGTCTATACCGTGTTTTTAGATGATGGTGTGAATGCGATTTTAGATGATTTGCATTTGGCAGATAATTTCTTTGGGATTGAGACGGGCATTGCAACAGCAATCTTGGAAAATGATCGTTGGAGTCAGGCCTATTTGCGTGGAGCTTTTTTAGCGAGTGGCTCTGTTAAGGATCCTGAAAAAGGTAAGTACCAATTGGAAATTTCTTCTGTTTACAGTGACCATGCTCAGGATTTGGCCTCCCTTTTGCAAGTGTTCTTGTTGGACGCTAAGGTAATTGAACGTTCAAAAGGAGTCGTCACTTATCTCCAACGGGCCGAGGACATTATGGATTTTCTATTGGTGGTGGGAGCAGAAGAAGCCAAGATCGAGTTTGAGAATGTGAAGCTTTTACGTGAAGCCAGAAACGACCTCAATCGAGCAAACAATGCCGAAACTGCAAATATTGCTCGAACAGTCACTGCTAGCATGAAAACCATTCACAATATTGAGACCATTATGGAGACGATCGGCCTGGATCAATTGCCCCTTGATTTGCAAGAAGTAGCCCAATTGCGTATTCAACATCCAGACTATTCTATCCAACAGTTGGCAGATAGCTTGAGCAATCCTATTACAAAGAGTGGTGTTAACCATCGCCTACGTAAAATCAATAAAATTGCAGAAGATTTGTAGGGATTTTTCTTTACAAATACCAGCCATTCTAGTATAATATTCTTTGTGTGTAATGGACGCACAAAAATACAGTTTATCCGCTGGGTTTAAAAGCACCTATGATTGACAAAGATAGGAGAAAAACATGAATCCATTAATCCAAAGCTTGACTGAAGGTCAACTTCGTACTGATATCCCATCATTCCGTCCTGGTGACACTGTTCGCGTACACGCGAAAGTTGTCGAAGGTTCTCGTGAACGTATCCAGATCTTTGAAGGCGTTGTTATCGCTCGTAAAGGTCAAGGTATCTCAGAAATGTATACTGTACGTAAAATTTCAGGTGGTATCGGTGTAGAACGTACATTCCCAATCCACACTCCACGTGTTGACAAGATTGAGGTTGTTCGTTACGGTAAAGTACGTCGTGCGAAATTGTACTACTTGCGTGCACTTCAAGGTAAAGCAGCACGTATCAAAGAAATCCGTCGTTAATATCAAGATGTGAGAGCTTTAAAAAAGTTGAGCAAAAATAGGAGTTCAACGTAGTGTGTGCGACACACAAGGCGAAAACTCTTTTTTGCCAAACTTTTAGCTCGAACTCAATTACGATAGGATACAGCCCCACTTGATTCGTTTCGAGTGGGTTTTGTTTTACCCAGCTCGTAGGCTGTGCTCGATTCGGATTGGAAGGTTCTCACAGGAGATCCTTTTTTTTGATTTTATTTTGTGTTCAGCTACTGTATGAAAAAACTGCCCAAAATCAAGTCTTGAGCAGTTTTTCATTTCTAGTTCTTGGGCTAAAAGGTACAAGATTTATAAGTTAATGATTTGGACGTCATAACCAATTGTTTTTATAAATTTCACCAAATCAGGGGTGTCCAAGAAGATTGTTTTTTCGTTAGTATTTGGATGGAAACTCATGCGTTTTTCAGGCATAATCTCGTTGTCGATATAAACAGCAATATCATGGTCCTGGTTATTGAGCAACCCAAAAGGGGAAACAACACCAGCTGGGAGAAGCATCTTATCATAAAGGCTGTCACTCGATGCCATACGGATGCGATTAGCAGCTACAATATCCTTGAATGCGTCCATATCCAACATCTTCTGGTCGTCCATAATCAATAGATAGAATTGTGTTTTTTTCTTGTTAGTCAAAAACATCGTTTTGGTGCGAACGCCCTCAATCCCTTCAATGAAACGATCCGCCTGTTCGGTTGTTAAGGCAGGTTCATGTTCCACAATCTGAAAATCAATATCCAGCTCTTTTAGCTTTTCAACAACAGGTGTATATAAGTCCATGATCTTCCTCCATTTCTAAAACGGTAGCTAACCTATCTGTATTATAGCAATAGAGTAATAAAAAATAAAGGTATATTGTGGACATTTGATGTCGTGTACTGAGACTACTTACAAAACAGGGATTTTTTTACAGAATTGTCCCAGAATAAAAAGAAAATTTTTTTAATCATTGTTTTCAGGAGATTTGTAGTACAATAGGAATCAGAAAGTGGAGAAAAATTTATGATAGAAGAAAAAAAAATACCGTCAGTCTCTTCCAGTTTACGGCAAGATATTGTAATGGTGCCAAAAGCGATCCGAGAGTGTTCTGGTATTCAAATTTATGGACGGAAAATTCGTTCAATTTTGTTTACCACAGACGTTGCCATTATTGCCAATCATGATGCAGATGCAGTTTTAGCAGTTTATCCTTTTACTCCTCACCCTGCCATTTTAAAAAGCATTATGCTGGTATCCAATGTTCCCGTTTTAGCTGGAGTAGGCGGCGGATTGACGAGAGGGACCCGTTCGGCCAATATGAGTTTATTTTCTGAATCAGAAGGCGCCCTTGCTGTTGTTGTAAATGGTCCGACGAATGTCAAAACCATACAGAAAATCAATAAAATGATTGATATTCCAATCGTTTACACAGTAGTATCTGATAAATCGGACATTGCAGCCCGTATTGAAGCAGGAATTGATATTTTGAACGTTAGTTGTGGTCCAGAAACGGCTTCTGTCGTTCGAAAAATTAGAAAATCCTATCCTGAAATTCCGATTATTGCAACAGGTGGACCGACAGACGAAAGTATTCGTGAGGTTATTGCAGCTGGTGCTAATGCCATTACCTACACAGCACCTTCGACAGCAGAACTTTTTAAAAAGAAAATGCAAAAATACCGGGATCATCCCAAAAAATAATGCTTCAACCATTCTACCAAGTACTTGAAATTTTTTTCAAATTAAGGTAGTATGGTACTGTTTCTTCCCTTAGTTAAATGGATATAACAAATTCCTCCTAAGAATTAGTTGCTGGTTCGATTCCGGCAGGGAAGATAGATAGACACTAAACATATTATTTATAAGATTTTTTATATACCTGGTCTAAAAATTCTCTCAAATAGAATAACACTAACTAAAAAACACTTAGAATGGACTATTGAGTACCACTCTAAGTGTTTTAATATTTCTTAACTTTTACCCCAAGGCCGCAACAAGGTCTTCTGCAAATTTTTCGAGGTTGATGATGTCTTCGTCTTCTGCAGCCAAGTCTACCTTGACGCTTTCTGCTCCTTTTTTAGCACCACGCGATGCCAACATGACGTCAAAGTCATCGATGGATTTGCAGAAATCATCGTAGAAAGTATCACCTGATCCACAGACACCGTAGACCTTGCCAGATAGATCCAGATCCGCTAAATCGGTGTAGAAATCAACGATTTCGTCTGGCAATTCGCCATCTCCACCATAAGAATAGGTATAGGTGGCAACAACAATAATATCTGCGTCTAAAATTTCTTCGGTTTCGATAGTTGTACACTCATCATTGTGGACTTCAAGCCCTAATTCTTCCAATTTGCTCGCCACGATATCTGCGATTTCTTCTGTATTTCCAGTCATACTTGCGTAGACGATTTTTGCTAAAGCCATAACTTCCTCCAGTCCTATAATACTTCTATTTTAGCATACTTTAGTACAAATAGTCTATCAAAAATCAGATTTTGAGAACAGGAAGGCATTCGAGTTTTTTGGTAGTCAAAAATTGAAAAAATCCCTTGTTTTTGTTAGGATGAAAGAAAGTAAAAAGGAGAGTGAGCTATGTCAGAATACACATTACCAACCGTATGGGAAAATCCAGCCAATCTCGGAGGAGCATGGGGAGATTTGAACCAGCCAACTGCAGGAAGTCGATTTGAGCAGACGCTGCCGGTGGGGGACAAACCATTCCAACTCTATTCTCTCGGTACGCCAAATGGCGTAAAAGTGACCGTTCTGTTAGAAGAATTAAAGGAGTTAGGCATTCAAGAAGCCGATTATGATTTGTACAAAATTGCGATAGGAGAAGGCCAGCAATTTGGATCGGACTTCGTAGCCCTTAACCCTAATTCCAAAATCCCAGCCATGCTAGACCAATCTGGAGATGAACCGATTCGTGTCTTTGAATCTGCTAATATCTTGCTTTACTTAGCGGAAAAATTTGGCCAGTTTTTACCGACAAGTCCCAAAGAAAAAACAGAAGTCCTCAACTGGCTCTTCTGGCAGACAGGAGCAGCGCCCTTTTTAGGGGGCGGTTTTGGGCACTTTTTCCACTATGCACCTGAAAAAATTGAGTACCCCATTAACCGTTTTGCCATGGAAGCTAAGCGGCAATTGGATTTGTTAGACAAAGAATTAGCAGCAAAGCCGTTTATTGCAGGCGATGACTACACGATTGCGGATATAGCCGTCTGGTCTTGGTATGGCCAATTGGCCCAAGACAAACTCTGGGAACGGGCGGGGGAATTTTTGGATGTGACCAGCTATCCCAATTTGCAAAAATGGACCCAAACCATTGCAGAGCGCCCAGCGGTCCAACGGGGTCTGGCAGCAGAACACCAATCTATTTAGACAGATAAATCCCTTGTCAGAGACTGGACAAGGGATTTCGTGTTATAATAGAGAAACAACATTCAGTTTAGGAGAGGTCATGACCATTTTTCAAGAGATTTTAGAAAAGATCAAGCAGTATGAGACCATTATTATCCATCGCCACCAACGTCCGGATCCAGATGCCATTGGGAGTCAAGCTGGCTTACGAGCCTTGTTGCAGGAGAATTTCCCAGAAAAACGTATTTTAGCAACAGGTGTCGATGAGCCAACGTTGACCTGGATGGCCGAGATGGACCAAGTCGAAACGGTTGATTATGAAGGGGCTCTGGTCATAGTAACAGATACGGCCAACACACCCAGAATTGATGACAATCGCTATTCAACAGGAGATTTTCTGATTAAGATCGACCACCATCCAAATGAAGATCCTTACGGAGACCTCTTGCATGTTGATGCGACAGCCTCCAGTGCCAGCGAAATCATTACGGACTTTGCTCTTGAGACTGGATTGAACCTTTCCAATACCAGCGCTCGCTTATTGTATGCTGGAATCGTAGGAGATACGGGGCGCTTTCTTTACCCAGCCACTACCAGTAAAACCATGCAGTTAGCGGCTAGTCTTAGAGAATTTGACTTTGATTTTGCAGCGATTTCACGCCAAATGGATAGTTTTTCCTTTAAAATTGCTAAACTACAAGGATATATTTTTGACCATCTGGAAGTCGATGAAAATGGCGCAGCCCGTGTTACCTTAACACAAGACTTGCTGGAGACCTTTCAAGTGACTGATGCAGAAACAGCTGCCATTGTTGGGACGCCTGGTAAAATCGACACTGTTCAATCCTGGGCTATTTTTGTGGAACAGCCAAACGGTTCCTACCGAGTTCGGCTACGCAGTAAGGTGGCAGTTATCAATGAAATCGCAAAACGCCACGACGGTGGTGGTCATCCTCTGGCCAGTGGTGCCAACTCTTATAGCTTAGAAGAAAACGAAGCAATTTACCAAGAAATCAAGCAGGTTGTGGCAGATGCAAGAAATGACTAGAACTATCCGATTGATGGGTACCAATATTTCCACCAAAATTTGGCATGCAGATCCAGAGCCGATTATAGATCAAGTGGAGAACTTACTCTATCTTTACAAAGACCGGTTTTCAGCTAATGACTTGACCTCTGAATTAATGGAAGTCAACCTCAATGCGGGTATTCAAGCAGTCCCAGTTGCTGAGGATTTGTATGAATTGATTGCGATTGGAAAAGAGCACAGTTGTGCAGAGGGAAGTCACCTCAATATCACCATTGGCCCCTTGGTCCAGACGTGGAGAATTGGCTTTAAAGAGGCTAATCTTCCTGACAATGAGACGATTCAAGAGAAATTAAGTCTGATTGATCCGACAGATATTGTATTGGATGAAGTTGAACAGTCTGTCTATCTCAAAAAAGAAGGCATGGCCATTGACTTGGGAGCCCTGGCCAAAGGCTTTATCGCGGATAAAATCATGGAGCACCTCAGACGGATGGGAGTTGACAAAGCTCTTATCAATTTGGGTGGAAATGTGTTGACCATGGGCGTTGCTGATCACAATCCAGATGGGAAGTGGCGGATTGGGATTCAACATCCAAAAAAAAGCAGGGGAAACAACGCTGCTGTTGTGACGGTGGGAGAAGAGTCGGTTGTAACCTCAGGGATTTATGAGCGAACCTTTGAATACCAAGGTAAAACCTACCACCATATCTTTGATAGTCAGACTGGTTATCCGGTGGACACTGATTTGGCCAGCCTGACCATTGTTTCAGAGCAATCAGTTGATGGTGAAATATGGACAACTCGTTTGTTTGGAGCAGACCTTCTTACCATTTATCAAACGGTTTGCCAAACAGAAGGAATTGAAGCTATTATTATCACCAAAGATGATAAATTGATTTACACGCCAGGTTTGGAAGGACGCATTTCGTAAGAGAAAGCTAGAATATGATAAAAGATACAATGAAACTCCCTTTTACTATGATTAGGGAAGAAAGTAGCAGTGAACAGATGGATGCCGTATCCAGTGCAACAGAAGGATTTTTAGGGCAACGAATTGTCCCAGATGCTGTATCAGGAGCTTCTGCTATTTAAGTGAAAAAATAAGAAGTAAGTGTCTAGAGTTTTGGGAAATATAAAAATACTCTTTGAGAGGAAGCAGAAAAAATCTGTTTCCTCTCTTTTTTGTTATCCAATTTTAAAGGAGTTTTATTTATGACTAAGAAAGAAAAAATGTCTAGACAATTATTATTAACTGAGATTATGGCTAGTCAAAACGTATCGAAAAAGAAAGCACATGAGATTATCGAAGAGTTAGAAAAATTTGGTTTAGTAACGTTTTCTTCCTCTGGAGAATTTGGCTTGAGACAGTTAGGAGCGTAATCATGAAACGAATATCTGCCCAACAAGTACAAACAAGTGAGCGCTTCTATCGTGTTCCTAAAGTATTCTTTGAGTCTGCTTACTACAAAAAGATGAGTACGGAAGCCAAGTTTACATACTCTATCTTGAAAGACCGTTTTGAATTATCTTTGAAGAATAACTGGATTGACAAAAACGGAGATGTATTTTTAATTTATACCGTTCAAGAGTTACAGGATATTTTGGGGTATGGTAATAAAAAAGTTATTAGCCTTAAAAAAGAACTAAAAGAGTTTGGACTTTTAGAAGAAGTTCGCCAAGGATTGAATCAGCCTAACCTATTGTATCTTGGCAATGTTGAGTTTCATTTTGAAGATGTTGAAGATGAAGAAAATAGCCCTAAACCCTTGGTACAAGCGGAAGTGTCAAAACGACACTTCCAGGAAAATCAAGGAAATGTCAAAATGACACTTCAAGAAGTGTCAAAACGACACTCTAATGATACTGAGTATAGTGATACTGAGAATAAAGATAATAGTTCTAGAAAGGCTGATGCTGATGCAAGCTCTACCCAAGAAAAATCTCAAGAGTTTATACCAACGAAACGCTATCAATCTCTCCAGGGGATTGCTGAGGCATATCATGATAGAGTATGGCATGTTCCAGGAGAATTACCCAAGGTCTATCATTTGAAGCATGAACAGAAAATGCAGATAGGCAAATTTTTAGCAGATGGTTATGTGTCTGGTCAAGAGGTTGTTCGGATGATTGAACAAATGCCAGAAGCTCTATCCAGTCCCTTTGCTTACTTGATGAAACGGTTGGGGAATCTAACCGAAGAAAGACGGCAGGAAGAAAGGATTGCTGCTCATAAAGTTGCTAGGGAGCAGTACTCGTGAGGGGTATGAATGACTAGAAAGAGTAAAGTTAGTGAATGGGCAGAAGACGCTTTTCGTTCTGATACTGAATTATGGAGAGTTAAAACGACAGAAGATATGGTTGTTCTGGGAAAACTTCCTGATGGTATTTTTACGTTAAAGCGGTTTAATGATGAAGGTGGAAAACTAATTCACATTTCAGAAAGTGAAGCCCTATGGTTGACTTTAGAGTTATCCCCAGAGAATTTTTACCTTTTATAAAAAATTCATTGACCCTAGCACGTCATTAAACTGCTTGTTCTTTGACAACTGAATACCCCCTCTGCCCTGATACAGCGTGACTATGCGATAAAAAAGAAACTGGGGGCGGAGTGTAATGGCTAGAAAGGCATATCTAGTCGCAGTCACATAAACGTAAAAGCATGGCCTAGCCATAAGCTGAAGGAGTTTGCCGTTACTAGACTTCAAACGGTGCGTATGAAATACAGAAAAGGCAATACGTTGCCTTTCGGCATGGCTGTAAATCCAGCCTTTGATTCGCAAGGAGGAAGAAGAAATGAATCAAATAAAACAATCAAATGGTTCTGAAATGACAATTACAATTTCAGACCTGCGTTACTTAGGTCGTCAAGGTGGAGTAACCGCCCGCCTGGATGATGGACGAGAGATGAAATTGTTACCGAGGTTTGGGACAGTTTCAGAAAAAGGTTATATTGCTGGCGAATTACAAGCAGTGGATGTCGTTGTAGACTATCCGAAAATCTACTCACACATTCGCACGATTATGCATAATGGGGTCTTGGTTGCCAGACGTGAAAAACAAGGTAATAAAACAGTTCTAAAGACAACAGGAAAAGGTTATAAAAAACCGAAGAACTAATGTCCACCCTAACAAAATATGGTATAATGAGATTGTGAAAGAAAGTGAGAAGAAAATATGAAAAACACATTGAAGGATAGACTACGCAACACTACGAAGAAGCAGCGTGTTATGGCACTTGGCTTGATTGCTGCGGCGGTTTTGGGAACTGGTGGTACAGTTTATTACCAAAAAATCCAAGCAGAACAAGCGATTGTAGCCCAAAATGCAAAAGAACAAGCTGCTAAAGAAAAAGCAAAGAAACAGGAGGAGGCAAACAAAAAACAAGCAAAAAAAGAGTTGGTGGAAAAAGCTGAAAGGGCAGTCCAGTATCTTGAAGACCATCAAGAAAAAGGCAATATCGCTCCAGCCCAGGAAGCAGTTGATAAGGTTGAAGAATCTGAGGTAAAAGCTGAATTTCAAAAGCGGATTGATGCTGTTAAAGCAGCGATTGAAGTCAAAGAAGCACGTGCAAAGGATTTAGCAGAAGCGGAGCGCTTGGTGAAGGTGCTAGAAGATAAACAAGTATCTGAAAATGTTCAGCCAGCTCAAGATGCGGTGAATAAGGTATTTGATGCAGCTCAAAAGGAAAAATTACAACACCGTATTGATTTGGTTAAGGCTGCAATAGCACAACGTGAGGCCCAGGCCACTGCTCAAGCTCAACAGTCACAAGCAAGCCCAGGCCAAACTACTCCAGCTGAAACAGGAGGACAAGGTGGTAGCTATTACCAAGCACCTGCAGAACAGCCCTCAGGTGGCTATACAGGAGGTCAAGGAAGTTATACACCGCCTGCTCCAAACTATCCAGCTGCGAATCAACCAGAAGATCCAGCCCAACGCCAACAAAACGTGAATCAAGGTGAGGATGATGCAAATAATCGCACCTATAATTACTAATCAGTCAAAAAGACAAGTCTACTCGGCTTGTCTTTTGTGTTTAAAAAAAGGAGAACAATATGCAACAAAATGGTAAGACTAAAATCTTACACAAGGCATTGCTTTCAGGTGCGGTACTTTCTGCTTTAATGGTGGGAGGATACGCTACTTCCTTTACTTCTCATGGTTTATTTGAAGTGATACAAGTAGAAGCAGCTGAAATCAAGCATGGAACACAAATTGGGAAGCTGAATAATAGACCTGTTGTGAAATCCAAGGTCTCAGATATGAAGACCAAAGAGTTTCAAGAATTGGTGGATTCCTTGATTGCGGATTCGGATTTATCAAAAGTAAAGTTCGTCGCAGATGAAATTCAATGGAATGCCAATACTACTGTCAAAGGTGTAAACGGCGTTGCAACAGGTCCGATTGGGACTCACATTGGCTCAAATATTAGCTATTTCTTAAAACAAGATGGCTTTACTTATGATGATATTGGTGCCTTTTTGAATCCAGGTCAATCTCTTGCGGTAACCAATGTTGGTAGTATAACAGAGTTGGCAACTGGAAAGAAGATTCCTGTTGATTTGGTCATCACCTATACCAGTATGGTACGTGGGAACGATGGCTGGTCAAATAAAGATATTGTCATGGCGATTAAAAACCAGTCTAGTGTGATTACAGTAGGTGTCGCAACACCAACTGGTGCTGGTATCACAGTTGGTAGTGGTGGTACAACTGAAGCACCTGGTACAACAGGAGCCGGTGGCGGAACAGGTAGGGCTATTGGCTGGATCGATAGTATTACTTATGATGCTGTTCTGATTCGCCAAGATACCAAACAACCGATTCCAAATGAAGAGATTATCATGGCCATGAAGATGTCTGATATTGATTCCTCTCAGGATGCTGTTGTTGGCGCTAGAGGGTCGATTGCTTATATACTCTCTCCAGATACTGCTCTCTCCTTATCCTCTTATGGTTTGGTCGCAAGAACAGACGAACTAACAACTGCAGATACAACCTTGTTATCTTCTACCTCTTACGTTGTTTTGAAGAACTGGAATAGTGCGGCTGTCAGCTATAGTTATACAGATGGCGCTCGCAATCACTTTGACATAGTTTCGGGATTATTTGGTAATACTGGATTCAAAGTGAATACAGACTCAACAGGTTCGATTGAGATTGTGAAAACAGGTAGCCAATCTGGAACGACTAGCTGGAACTCTAATTATAGCTTGAAAGGCAATGTCTTTAAGCTAACAGACACGAAAACAGGTAAGACTTATCAGATGACAACAGATGATAAAGGTTATGCTCGCTTGGATAAATTACCGTTTGGAACGTATGATGTTGAAGAAATCACAGCTTCAAAGGGATTCTATAAAACATTCAAGAAACAGACGGTCACCTTATCAGCTACGACTCCAAAAGCTAAAATCAACGGTATTGATGAGCAACTCTTGAAAGTAACTGGTACAAATGATGAAATCACAGGTAAGATTAAGATTCTTAAAAAAGGGACTGAATCTGAATTGGCCATGTGGAATAGTCGCTACAGCCTAGAGGGTAATGTTTTCCGTCTGACTAATTTGGAATCCAAAAAGGTCTATGAAATTAAGACAAATGCTAATGGGGAAGCCTTGGTAGAAGGGATGCAGCTGGGAGAATATGAGGTAGAAGAATTATCCTCATCAGCTGGTTTTGTACGTACCTTTAAAACACAAAAAGCAACCTTGAGCCAAGATGGGAAGCTGGAGCTAGAAGTCACTGGCACTAACGATGAAATCAAAGGTCAGAACACGCTTGAAAAAGTTGATAAAGACACTGGTAAAAATACTCAAGGTCAAGCTATATTGAAAAACGCAGAATATACGCTTTACTATAATGACGATTCTAGCGGTAGTAGTCCACATACCAAGGACACACCTGTAAAATGGTCTGATGTCCCAAATGCAATTTTACTTGCTGGAGAAAAGGCTAGAACATCAGTTATCAATGGTGTTTCTGTTGATAATAAAGACAATATTGTCTTAAATGTTGATGATGAAAGCCTCAAAGTAGCTGTTGGGAATTTATCACTAGGGAAGTATTACTGGAAAGAGACAAATGCTCCTGAAGGTTATGCTATCGATGGGAAAAAACATGAATTTGAAATCACAAAACAAGATGATGTGACGAAAAATATTGTAACCCCAAATACCAAGTCCCTAGAACAAGTCATTAAAGCCAAACTTGCTATCCATAAGATTGCACAAAGTGCAGGTGATGGATCGTCTAGTGGTATCAATGATGTGACCTTTAAAGCGACCCCTATCAATGACACCAAAGGAGAAGCAGTTGAATTTACGACCGGTATCAAGGGTGATGAAGATGGCTATGTAGAAGTCGAATTGGTTTATGGAGACTACAAAATCGAAGAAGTTGAGGCTCCTGAAGGTTATGAGAAGATTGCCCCAATCTATATTCACATGAGCTATGATGTAGCAACTGACCTCTATACCATTACTGCTTCCAAGAATGAAGATGGCTCAAAACCATTTTCGACAAGGACATTTAGCCAGTCCGATGAGCAATCAGATAAAAATAAAAATGCCAAGGGCAGTCTTGCAGGTGTACTGACATCCTCTAATGCGCTGATTAGCCTATCTAAAATGACCTTTAAAGATAATGCTACGCCACCACCAGTGGAAACACCACCAAACTTCCAACCAGAAAAATTCAATCTTTCTGAAGGGGGATTTGACATCAAAGGTACAAGTCTATTAGATGATGATGATGAGATGACTGATGAGTACAGTGATACCAATAAAGACCCTTATTTGGATAAGCCAGATAATAACGAGCCAGCTAATACCAATACATCAACGGTACAACGTGGCGATAAACGCTATTACCAGGTATGGCTGGACACTACTCAATTTACGGAAAAAGATGAAATTGCGGTAGTTGGTATTGTAGATGATTATGATGAAAAACGCTTGAGACTGAATGTCAAGGACATCAAAGGCTTTGATGCTCAAACTGGAGAAGATGTATTATCTCTATTTGATATTGAAAATAAAGATGGCAAAGTCACGATTCAGACCAAGGAAAGTCTGAAAGACAAAGATGGCAAGATTGATAATGCTAAATTCCCATTTGGACGGTATTACAAGTTTGAAATCCTCGCAACTGTAAAAGATGACGTACCAGCAGATGAGGATATTCTCAATACAGCTGCTCAATTTGTAACGACAACATCAGGTAAACAATATGACAAGCCAACACAGAAACGTGTCAATAAGGTTGGTAAAAACCCAACTCCTCAACCACATAAATTTGTTCTTGATAAGTCAGGATTTGATGTGAAAGGTACAGTACTGTTAGATGATGATTCTGAGCTAAAAGATCGTTATGCCGACACAAACAAAGACCCGTATTTGGATAAGAGAGACAATAATGAAACCTCTAATATCAATACGGCAATTGTTAAGGCAGGTCAAGTTCTCCATTACCAGGTTTGGATGGATACAACTCCATACAACAAGGATAGTCTTTTACAAGATACCTATGTAGAAGATGATTATGATGAACGTTATGTGACCATCGACGTTAAAAACATCAAGGCCTATAATAAAACCACTGGAAAAGATGTGACCGATTTGTTCGATTATGTCGATAAGGATGGAAAGGTATCTATTAAACCAAAAGCCAGTGTGAAAAAAGTTTTTGAACAAATTCAGATTTTGGACACAACTAAATTTGAATTGGGAGTGGTTTATCAATTTGACATACCAGCTACAGTCAAAAACGATGTAGCAGCTGGGGTTGATATTGAGAACACAGCTCGTCAAATCGTAATCGATCAGAAGGGCGAGCAATTAGATATTCCAACAGAAAAACGTGTTAATAAGACACCCAAAGAAACACCAAAGGAAACACCAAAGGAAGCACCTAAAGGCAGCTTACCAAGTACAGGAGAAGTCGCATCTATCGGCCTACCGATTCTTGGATTTGGTATTTTAGGAACTGTCATTGTCACTAAAACAGGTCTTTTTAAGAAAAGACGCAAAAAATAAGGTAAAATAAGTAGAGGTAAGACAAGAAGCATATCATTTCTGAGCTACTCACAACTTGTCTTATCTATAGCAGCACTAGATTTTTATTCTAGTGCTTTTTTATTTCGTTAGGAGACGCAGATGAAAGAAAAAGATGATGCTTTCCGTTATGAAAAAGTCAAAGCGATTGCTGTGCTGTCAGAAGATAGTAACGGCTGGAGAAAGGAAGTCAACTGGATTTCGTTTAATGGAAAACCGCCAATGTTGGACATTCGCAAGTGGAGTCCAAATGGCAGGATGAGCAAAGGGATTGCTCTTAAAGCAGAAGAAGCACAAGCACTGAAAGAAGTGCTAATGAAGATGGATATAAAAGGAGAAATATATGCCAGCTGAAGTAATTCAATTTTTTACAATGTTAGGAGTAGGAATTCGAGTGGTAGGAATTCTATCATTAGGATTTGGTTTACTGGATTTAGGAAGTGCCAAGAAGAATAATGAAGGTTCCCGCCAGGATATGGCTGTTTATGCGATTGTGTTTGGTATTATTGCAATGCTTTGGGGACCAAAAATTATGGCAATGGTTATAGCAGGATTAAATGGAATGGGTTAAGGTAAACTATGAATGCATCTGAATTGATCAAAACAATGCAGGCATACTCCCCTCAAGCGCATTCTGCGGCAGAAGCACTCGCAGCAGCCATGAGACCAACTGGTTACATATTGTTGTTGTTTTTTCTTGGTTTAGAAATACTAGAACAATCAGTAGAAACTAAGTTAGATGGTGGAGTAGTCACCCCAAAGATGTTGGGGAGTATTTTCTTTAATTATGCTTTTGCCTACCTGTTGATACTAAATTCGTCTGTTTTATTCGAAGCCATTATGTATATCGCAAATCTTTTAACAAAAGTTGGAAATAAATCTGTTCCTGAAGAAGCAATCAAAACGGCCATTGAAGTTGGTAAAATTAAAGGCTGGTTTTTTAAGAATATCATCCAGTTAATAGCCATTATTGTAGAATTTTTTGGTTTAATCGCAACACGTGTCATGCTGATGATGCGTTATTATCAACTATATATCGCAAACGCATTAGCTCCTGTTATTATTGCTTTATTTGTCAATAAAACATTACGGAGTGTAGCGATTAACTTCATCAAATTGTTTGCGGCCTATGCTTTACAAGGATTGGTATTATTGATTATTATACGGCTTTTCCCTTACATGATTACAGATGAACTGGTCAAGGTAAATTCAGGGATTTTACCAAGTGCGATGTCTGCTTTGTCTAGTATCACAAAAGGATTTATCTATGTGGTAGTTATAATGGGAAGCGCTCGCTATATCAAACAAATATTAGGGGTATCGTAATATGAAACAAAAAATTGGGTCAACTTTCCTAAAGGAATTTGAGGACTATGAGCCTCCGTTCTTTTGGAAATTGACTTTGCGACAAACCGTATTTATGGTGGGATGCGTGTTGCTAGGTGGATTATCTCTAGTCATCACCTATTATAAACTACCAGAATTATTTATCTATATAATAGGGGGGATTTTATTTCCTCCTTTCTTATTGTATGGCGCAAAGAGAGAACGGCAATTTATGGATCGTTTTCTCTTTTTTTTAACCGTTAAGGAAAGACCATATCGAACAGAAAATGAAAGGGAATATTCAAGAGATGAATTTATTCAATCGAAAAAAGTCAAAGAGACTGACAGCTTCTGATAAGGCTAGAAAAGACCGATTAAAACGGGGGCTACAACCAACCGCTCAAAATACTTTAATGTACACAAGTCTATTTGAAAATGGTCTGATGCATATCACAGCTGACCATTATTCAAAAACTTATCAATTAGGAGATGTCTCTTATGTTACGGCAAGCCAAGATGATAAGATTGATATTATTGATGCTTATGCTGAAGGGCTGAATCTCCTTGATAGCCAAACAAACTATCAACTGCTGATTATCAATCGTCGTACCCAAGAAGATACCTTAAAAAGTATTTTGTATGAGTACGAAAATGATGGCTATGATGCTTACCGAGCTGAATACAATCAATTGATTGAGAGTCGTTTTACAGATGAATCAAATAATTTTGAAATTGATAAATATATTACCATTTCCCAAAAAGCCATTGATAGAAATCAAGCTATGATTCAATTACAAGATACAGGTACAGCACTTGCGAATCAACTTCAGACAGTTGATGTTTCATTGAAAGAACTGGATGGAGTTGGAAGATTGCGAGTATTTTCGAATTTGCTTAAAGGAGACTATACGTTTCCATACACCTATAACGACGTTGCTTTGTCAGGATTGACTACGAAGGCTTTCGTTGCTCCTGGGCGTTTTGTTTTTGAAGAAAATCAGTTCCGAATCAATGAAAAATATGCCAAAATCTTATATGCAAAAACCTATCCCTCTTTTTTGACAGATAAGTTAATTCGTTCTTTAACTACGTTAGGAATTGAGGTGGCCATCACCATTCAAGGTCAACCCTATGAAGATAGTTTTGCTCTTGAGAGAATCAATACAGTTGCTTCACAAATCCGTAAGGAGAAGAAAAAGAAGTATCAATATGCGGCTAACCAAGGAATTGATGGTGAACTCTTTATTTCATCTCATACTGATGACGTTGGAGAAGCAACCGAACTATGGAGAGATGAGATTACCGAACATGACCAAAAAATCTTCACAGGCTTGATTGCTGTCTATGTTAAAGCAGATACTAAAGAGCAACTAAAACAGTACACCGATAAGCTAAAAAGTGCGAGTGGAAAGTTACACGTGGAATTAGAAGAGGCCTACTACTATCAGGAAGAAGGGCTGAACACGATTCTTCCAATCGGTTTAACGTATTTAGATGTTCGACGTGGCTTTATGCGTGATATGACAACTTCTAATATCGCCACACAAGTCCCATTTACTAGCGTTGATTTACAATCATCTAGTCCTAAAGCTTTGTATTATGGCCAAAATCAGCTTTCTAACAATATTATTACCTTGGATAGAAAGAATGACCTAAATACAGGATCAGGTGTGGTCTTAGGGTCGTCAGGCTCAGGTAAATCTACCACTGTGAAGATAGGCGAGATTATCCCTACTTTGCTGAAGTATAAGGAAGATAAAATTATCCTAGTTGACCCTGAAGATGAATACTCGGATATTGGTCGAGCCTTTGGAGCTCAAATTATTGATGTTTTCCCAGGCTCAAACACCCATCTCAATTTGTTAGACAAGCCCAACGTCAATAAATTGAATGTTGAAGACCAGGACTATATCGGACACAAATCTAACCTATTGATGGGGATGTTTGAATCCATTATGGACTTTGTATCTGATGAACAATTCGGTCTGATTGACCGAGTTACCAAAGAGGCTTATCGCCAATTTGAGTCGCCAACCTTGAAAGACTGGCATGGGATTTTAAGCCAACAACCAGAAGATGAGGCAAAAAACCTAGCTCTTAAAGTGGAGCAGTACACAATGGGGTCAAATGATATTTTCTCTTATCCAACCAATATCAATGTTAATAATCGCTTTATCATTTTTAACCTCAAAAAACTATCAGGAAAGATGAAGCCATTTGCCTTGATGGTCCTACAAGATTATATCTGGAATCATGTTGTTGAAAATCAACGTAAATTTACAACACGTATTTATTGGGATGAATTGCAGCTGTCCTTTAAGACCAAAGAAACAGCTATTTTCTTTACGGAGCTTTGGTCACGTATTCGGAAGTATGGTGCGATTGCGACAGGTATTACACAAAATCCTGAGACTCTGACATCGATGGAAGAAGGACGGAAGTTGCTATCTAACTCTGAGTTCTTTATCTTGTTGAAAATGAAGAAACAAGATATTCATAGCTTACGCCAGATTATTCATTTGACAGATGAACAGATACGGTATATTGAAAACCCAAAAGCAAAAGGAACTGGTTTAATCTTTGCGGAAGGAAAAATCGTTCCGTTTGAAAATCCAATTCCAAGAGATACCAAGCTATTTCAACTGGTTGAAACAGATGCTTAGAGGATTGGCTTATGGATTCAAAACAAATTCCTAAAGGAAATCGCTATGTTAAAGAAGCTGGCAACGAACTTGGCCGATCTTATTTGAAAGAACAATCTTCTAGGGTTGCTAGGAAGGAAACTAAGCAAAATCTATACGAAAGTCGTGCACATCTAAGAGATGCAAGCAAAGAATATTCTCTAAGCAAGCAGAAACTTTCTGAGCTTGATGGCAAAGATAAAAAAGCTGTTCAAAAAGCAAAAGAGGATGTCCAAAAAGCAAAAAGAAAACTGGATGAAGCGAAAAGTAACTTTTTAAAACACAAGCAAGCTCAACGATATGTTCTTAAAAATACTGGATATGGTGTTAGTAACCAGTTGAAACAAACTGCTAGAATACAGATGGCTAGGCAAGCCCAAAATCTAGCTTCAGAAGCAGATGATTTTGCGCCTGCTATTGAAACGATTAGTCGATACCAAGACGCTCAAATTGCACGCCATCGCATGGCACGTGCCACTCATTATGGCAAAGAAACAACTCGTTTCTTTGGTCAAAAAGGCGCTAAATTTGTACAAAATAGTTCTGCTTTTATCAAAAGTCAATCCCAACAGTTGGCTTTAAAGAGAAAACGAAAAAGGCAGCACTTTTCAAGGCAACAACATGCCAGTCAATCCTACCAAACCATCAAGAAAAGTTCTCAAACAGCTTTGCAGGCTGTTTCAAAGAATCCATTTGCTTTATATGCTATTTCCTTACTTGTCTTATTGTTGATTATTGCCTCCTTTTTTGGTCCATTTGTGGATGTTCAATCCGAATATGACCTTAACCAAACATATCTTTATTTCACCAAGAAGGACAGAGAAAAATCCAACGATGTTGTAGATTATTGGACAAATTGGGAAGATACTAGTCATTATATACAATATCGCTATGATGATTTACGAGATATATATAAGTTTTCTGTCGATGGTACTATATCTGATACAACATTAGGAGAAATATTTTTAAAAAATATTTGGCAGGGGCTAAATGGTAATCATACTGACTTAAAGACAATCAAAGATCTTTATACGAAAAAAGATAGCGAATTTGAGTTGAAAAAAGAGGAGCTAGAAACTTATAAAGAAATATTGGAATCCATCTCTGAAACAGGGAAATTTCCGACTCTAAATGAGTTAGAACATCCTTTTTATCCGTCAGATTCGCCAGAAAGTGATACACCTGTTAAAATATCTGAGCGCTTTGGTTATGTATCAAAGAAAGACATCTCCAACAAATCCACTCTGAAAGTTGAAGCAAATCAAAAATTATATGCACCAATGAGTGGAACGGTTACAGTTAAAGAGGGAAATGTGACTATTGCGACAAAGGAAGCAAAGTTTGTGTTTTATGATGTAACAGGTATCCGTGTGAAATCCAAGGATAAGGTAGATTCTGGCACTGAGATTGGAAAAACTAGTCGATCGACAGGGCAATCCATTTCTTATCAGAAAAAACTGACTTTCGTACCTAAGTCCAGCTTTTCAAATTTACTTCCAAAAGAAGTTGATGAGTGGGTCTATGTCAATCCAGGTTATTATTTTAAGTTTGTAGAATATCTTCAAAAAACAACCATTCAATCATCGCTAGGTATTGAGGCTGATAAAGCACAGCGAGTTGCTTTTATTTACAACTATTTCAAAAAGAATATACCAGGTATGACGATACCAGGTCTTGCGGCCGCTTTAGGAAATTGGGAAATTGAAAATGACATCAATCCAAAACGTGCAGAGGGAGACTATTTACCACCTCCAGTCGGAGCTACACCAACATCTTGGGATGATGATAACTGGTTGAACATAGGTGGACCAACCATTTATGGTGGAGCTTATCCCAATATTATTCATCGAGGAATTGGTATGGGACAGTTTACCGATACTATGGATGGTTCTATTCGTGCTACTTTATTAAGAAATTATGCAAAATCTAAAGGGAAAAAGTGGTACGATATGGAATTGCAACTGGAATTTATGTTACAAGGGGATAACCCTGCTTACCAGGCTTATTTAAAAAATACTTTGACCAGAAAAGATTTAGATGTAAATGGCTTGACCAATTATTTTTTAATCTATTGGGAAGGAAACCCTGGTAATAAATTACAAGCAAGGCAGGAAGCAGCTAGAAAATGGGAAGCTTATTTAAGTGGAACACTCACAGGTAGCAGTACCGGTACATCAGGCACAACATTACCAGCTGAGTATTCAGGTAAGCTACCTCATGGATTACCAAAAGACCAATCCATTTTACAAGGTCGAGGGTATCCAGGTAACGCCTATGCGATTGGTCAATGTACTTGGTATGTATATAACCGAATGTATGAGATTGGAAAACCAATTTATCCATATTTAGGAAATGCAGGAGAATGGGTTACTTCTGGTCGAGCTAGAGGCTATACGATTACTTCAGAGCCACGTGTAGGCTCTGCTGTTGTATTTTTACCTGGAGTAGCCAACGCACATCCTCAGTATGGCCATGTAGGATTCTGTGAGTATGTTAATGAAGATGGATCTATCTTAATGTCTGATATGAATGGAGCAGGTGGTTGGCATGGTTTAGGTTGGACAGTACTACGCCCACAACCAGGTGTTTATTTTATGACACCTAATTAAGAAAGGAAAACAATGTATAATCAAAAACTTTTAAAATGGATGAAACTTCTTGTAAGTTTATTACTTGCAGGGATTATATTTGCTGGAGGATATGCGACATCTGCTGTTCTCTATTCTATGAATCAGGAAAAAGATAAAGCGACACAAGTTACCAAAGAAAAATCAACTCAAAAACCTGAAGACAATTCTTCAGCCTTTAACTCAGGACTTGTTGAACAATTCTTGATTGCTTATTTTACTAAAAAAGACTTGGGAGAAAATCAATCTCGATACAAGCCATTCATGACAGAGGGCTTGTATAATGCTACTGTATCAGATGAAGAAAAACCTATCCAACAAGCCTACAAGGGTTATGTAGTTGACCAGGTATATGAATCGTCTAAAATTTATATCAATGAGCAGGATAAAACAGCTTTAGTAAAAGTCACATTCTCTAGTTTATTACTTGAGGAAAAGGATAATCGAGACGGTGGCTCAATTACCCAGCAATCAACGCTTGATATTCGTTTGTCCTATATCGAGCAAGATGGAAAGTACCTGGTTAGTACCTTAGACAATCTTGTTGTTTCAGATGGTACAGAAATTACATCTAGTCCAACCAGTGATATTGTAGCAGCTGTAGAAAGTGAGTAAAATATGCCAAATATTAAACAAATTAAGCAGCGTTTAGGGAAGAAGAAACAGGAGCAGGAAAAGGTTGTAGCTCAACTGTCATCTATGAAAGCCAAAGACCTGGAACTGGCCAAAGAAATTCAAATACTAGAGGCTGAATTGATTTCGGCGTTATGTGTAGAACGCAATATGAGCCTGGATGATTTGGAAAGACTTATCCAAAGCAAGGAAGGAATGGATCATGTATAGAGTTGAAAATAACATAACACACCAATCTTGGACTGTGACCAGTCGTGATGACTTATTGTCAGAATTGGAGTTGATGGACGCAAGAAGAAAGCCTCTTGACCCTCGCCAAGAAATGATCATTTACCACCTAACAGAAGATGGTGAGATTTTGGATAAAATCTTATTGATATTTCCTCTAGAAGCCACTATTGACCTTTTATTGGAAAATTTTGGTCAGTCTAAAAAAACAGGAATCTTATCATGGATGCCTGGTTTATTTAGAAGGAAAACGAAGGTATCTAAAGAAGAAATGAATAGGAGTGAAAAAGTTGAGGAGATTATGGAGGAGACACGAGAAGATTCTCCCCAAGAACAACATTCTGAAGAAGTCAATGACGATAAGGTCGATGCTGTTCTAGAATCAGTCACTTTACCGAATTCTTCCTCACAAAATGAAGAAGATTCTATTTTTTCTCATACTTATCAAGAGTCAAAAGAGGAACTACAAGTACCTTCTAAAACATTTTATGAAGAGGGAGTCAAATCTTCTTCAGAGTCTGTTCAAGAAGTAGATGTTTCAATGTCTGAACAAGACGAGGAGGTTTTAAAATCTCCTGTTATTACTTCTGCTCTATCTGAAAAATCTCATTCAGTTATCCCAAGAGGTGCAGAGAGTTTATCAACCTATGCCTTACAGTTGGAGTTTGAAGAGAGGATTCAAAGAGAAGTTTCCTTGATTGATGAACAAATTGAACAATTGATGAAACGAAAAAAAGAGCACCTCCATCTCCTATCCTCTATTCGACAACTTGAATTACAATAGTACTCTCTTATGAAAAGAGGGTACTTTTTTATTTTTAAAGAAAGAAGAATGCAATGAATGAAGAAATTGTTGTCCAACAATTATTTAGGGGGAGTTTATTAGCAGGAGAAGTGGTCATGAAATCCTTTTATATGGCCACGGTGAAAGCACATGAAATTCATTCCATGAGAGCATCGAATCATATTCCTTTTAAAGAAACATCGTGGAAGAAAATGCTTGCGACTGCTGGCCAAAAAGATGTACAAGAGTTTATGACTAACTATGTCAATTTAGCTGCGTTTAAGGATGAGCTGAAAAAGTATGGAGTAGGCTTTGCATTTAAGGAACAAGAAGATGGTAAGACACTTCTGATGTATCACTTCAAAAACAAAGCCATAGTAGAAAGAGCCTTGTCTGATGTTTTACTAAACATCCAGGATAAGCCACGTGATTTCACGAAAAAGGTGCTGAAGACACCTAAGAATATGACAGTCAAAGAAAAATTGGCTTATTATCAAAAAGAGGCGCAGCGTTTATCAACTTCCAAAACAGTGTCAAAAGCCAAGGGGAAGACTACCACTTTAAATTCTCCAGTCATTTCTTCCAAGGGAGGTAAGACGATATGAAGCAAATTACTGTAAAAAAGCAACGTCATGTCATCATTTACCTGGTATTTTCGGTTGTGTTCTTTTATCTCTTTCATTGGCTTCAGAAACTCTATGCCGCCTCTCCAGAGGTCGATGTCATGGAGGATTTTTTTGAGCTTAGCCGTTTTGCTTGGATGCAGGCCAACTGGATGAAGAAGCCCTGGTTAGATACTCAATTTACAGATGATTCGATGTTTATGGGAATGTTGGGAATGTTGCTCCCTATTTTGGTTTATTTAAGACCACAAGTTACAGGTACGTTCCGTTATGGAGAAGAACATGGTTCAGCCAAATTTGCGACCAAGAAAGATCTTATGACTCTGCGAGACCAGGACGAAGATAAGAATATGATTTTCACTCAGAATGCTCAGATGGGGTTGTATAACAAGAGGCTTGCTTTTGACAAGCAAATCAATAAGAACGTTCTCGTTATTGGGGGGACAGGGGACTGGAAGACACGGTCTTTTGTGAAACCAAATGCCTTGCAGAGAAGTTCCAGCTATGTCTTTACAGACACTAAAGGGCTATTAGTGCATGAAATGGGGCAATCCTTTGAGCGAGATAATTACCAGGTCAAGGTATTTGATGTCATTACCTTCCTTAATTCTAACCGTTTTAACGTGTTTCGGTACATGAAGGATGAAATGGATATTGATCGGGTTGCTGAAGCTCTTGTGACAGCCACAAAACGAAGTGACCATACTGGTGAAGATTTCTGGATTCAAGCTGAGATGCTATTGCAACGTGCCTTGATTGGTTATTTATTTTTTGATAGTCAGTTAAGTGGCTACACGGCCAACCTACCTCAAATAACGGATTTAATTCGCCACCTGAAGCGAACAGACCCTGATGTGGAAAGTCCTGTTGAGGTGATGTTTGAAGAACTTGAAAAATCTATACCAGGTAATTATGCCTATAAGCAATGGCGATTGTTTAATGACAACTTCAATGGGGAAACTAGAAATAGTGTCTTTGCGATTATTGCCTCTCGCTATTCTGTCTTTGACCACGATGTCGTTCGAGCCTTACTAGAAGAAGATAATATGGAGATGGAAACCTGGAATACAAAGAAAACGGCTGTCTTTGTTTCCATGCCTGAAGTCAACCCGGCCTATCAGTTTATCACTGCCCTTTTCTTTAGTACCTTCTTTGATGTTACTTTTAAGACGGCTGATGATATTCTGTTGGGGAAAAGAACTGATATAGCCTATCCCTTACATCTGCAGATAGAAGCAGATGAGTTTGCACAAGTTGGGAAGATTCCAAATCTTCCACCGATTATTTCTGTTATTCGGTCTAGAGAAATTTCTATCAAAATCATGATACAGTCTCTCAGCCAGGTTGAGGAGCTTTATGGCAAAAACAATCTGAAAACGATTCTGAACAACTGTGGAACGATTTTATATTTAGGTACAAATGACCCAGACACTCTTCAATGGCTTTCCAAGCGTTCAGGAGCTTCTACGATTAATGATAGAAATACGAGTGAAAATAGGGGGCGTAATGGCTCGAATAGCGTTCAGAATTCTAAATTACAACGGATGCTGTTAACAGAGCATGAAATAGCGACGATTGCACCAGATGAAGCCCTGGTATTTATCAATAAGCACAATGTTTTTTATGATAAAAAATACCGTCTTGAAAAACATAAGCGATATAACGAATTGGCCGAGAGGTCAGAAGATAGTACCTGGTATCGATACAAACGCTATATGAGTGATATTGAAGAATACCAAGACCATGTACTCCCTAGCCGTATCATTGAAATAACGGAGGAAGAAGTGGCCAATGTAAGATTTTAAAAGAAAGGAAGATTATGAATCAAAAAGAGTGGAAACAAATGAAGAAAGATGTTGTTCGTGAGTCGGCCTATGGGGTCGGCTTTTTTGATGGCATTTTTGAAAAAATACCAGATTATGCCCTGGTTGCGGCTGTTCGTAACATGGCAACCGAGCATTGGATTTCCAACCATACAGATGATGGAACAATTAGAAATATGTTGGTAACAGAATGTATTCGAGAAATGAATTATCAGGACTTTAAGGAAGTCGCCCCTTATCTGTTTTCTTACCCACGTGAGCAACGTGAACAAGACAAACTGGTATATCCTATCGAGGTGTCACGAGAATACTTCGAGACACTGAAGAGGGATGCAGAGGAGCTTTTTCAGATAAAGCAAAACTTGGAATCTCTTGATAGAAAAATTCTGGAACTAGAAACAGACCGAGTGGCCAGTGGAGACGAGGTGCTGGGATTCAATCTGGAGAAGGAAGAGCTGTTATTGTTGCGAACACCAGAAACAAGTTATATCGATGATTGGGAAGTAGCACGTGAAGGCCTGATTACGGATTACCACTCTCCTGAAGAATCGGACTATCAAACCTTATCCTATCTCATGGAGGCCTATCCAGCCTTAAAGAGCGTTTTTTATGAGGAAGTCCTGAATCGAGACCGCTACGATACGTTTGTGGCTGTCGAAAAGGATCTGATTACAGAGGTTGTCATCGATGCGATACCAGATTTTGAAACCCATCGTGCCTTTTACAACTACGGCCAACAGTTTGAGTCTTTTAAGCGAGAGTTTCAATCCTATGCAGACTATATCATTGAAACGTATGAGAGGGACTACCCAACAGATTACGGTCTTAAATTCTATTGTGATGGACTTCCTGATAAGTATTTGAAAACCATCAATCAGGAGTTGGCCAGAGACAATAAGGAATTGGTTTTACATTTGGCTTTTGGCTATTCCCAAGGAGACGTCTATTCCTTAGCGTATTTACGAGATACGCTTCAAGAAGAGGAGGGAGCTGTACGCTATTATCTGGAACATCGAGTAGGGGCTTATTATCGAGGGAGTTTGACAGAAGCTGCAGTGATTCCATTATCAAGCATCGATCCAGACAAGGGCTATGATGGCCAAGTGGTGAGTAAGTATTTAATTGATACAGAAGAGCTATCAGATAACTATTCCAAATTAGAACGTATTCAAAACCGATACCAGGAATTGCTGGCGTTTACTCCTTTGGAGAAAGGACATGAAATAACGCAGTCTAAAGAGCTGAAGGGGTTATCTTTATAGGAGGAACACATGGCAGAAGAAGTACATTTATTTACCAAGGAAGAGGCACGGTCACGGTCTATACTTGAAGTGGCAGAAGCACTGGGTATGGAGATGAAACGCAATAGCTCTCATACTTATGAATGGAAAGAACATGACTCTTTCAAGATTGACACACGAAAAAACACCTTTTATTGGTACTCCAGGGGCTTTGGGGGAGATGTTATTAAGTTGGTTGAGGTCATAAAAGAAGTTAGTTTTAAGGAGGCTATGGCCTATCTGAGAACTGGAGCCTTTCCTGAAGCGAGCGTGAAAGAAGAGGTAAGACAGCCTTTTGTTTATACCTTAGCCAGATACGAAGAGCTCTTTGTCGATGCTAGGGACTATCTGAAACAGGAACGTGGCCTGTCTGATGAAACGATTGCGACATTCAAACAAGCAGGTCTCTTGGCTCAGGCTAAGAAAAAAGCTCCAGATGGGTACCTAGAGTCGGTCATTGTATTTAAAAGCCTAGATAAGTCTAACCGTGTGATTGGAGCGAGCTTACAAGGTATCACTCCTAATAAAGAGCGTCATGAAGGACGAGGGTACTTGAAACAGATTTTATACAACTCAGATGGCATGAGTGGTATGAGCCTTGATATAGGCACTCCTAAGCGCCTTATTTTCTCTGAGGCACCAATAGACCTTATGAGCTATTACGAGGCTAAAAAGGGGCAATTGAGCGACGTGAGACTGGTTTCTATGGATGGCTTGAAAGAAGCGACGATTTCTCGCTATGCCATGGAACTATTAGCTGAGGTACGTGGGAAAAACAACGTGCAATTAGACCCTAAAACAGTAGGGCAAGGGCTAGCGGATTTAGCCAGGTTGACCACCTTTTTCCAACAAGAAGAAAATCATGGTTTTATTACTCTTGCGGTTGATAATGATAAGGCAGGAAGGGGCTTTATTGAGCGCCTGGAAGAAAAAGGCATTGTCGTCCAATCCGATTTACCTCCACTAAGAGAGGGAGAAAAGAAAATGGATTGGAATGACTATCTAAAAGAGATGAAAGAAGGGAAGAACATGGATGTAGGTAATTCATCTATTGAATATTCAGAGCAAGAAAAAAAGTCTCTTGAGAGAACTCAAGAGACTTTTGCTGAGGGTACAATCGAGGATTTACCTGATAAACAGGAGGCAGCACCTCTACCTGAAGCGACATTGTCGCAACCTTTGGATGACTTGTCACCAAATCAAACTCAGCCTCAGCCTTTACTACATTTTAGCATAAATGAAGAGCGAAAGTCAATCAATAAGCGGGGCTACCATTCAGTTTCTGATAAAGACATGGTGAAACTAAACCGCTACTCAGCTTCTCTGAAGGAGGTTGCTCAATGGTATTTGACGGAGTTGGCTGACAGTACTATTCATTATCTCTATCAAGATATGGATAGTGTTGCTAATCTTCAAGTTTCATTTGATAAGGATAAATTTATACATTTGACAGGTGTTTTTCCGTACAAAGAAGGTCAATCAGCTACTAAGTCCTTGACAGATTTTGTGTCAGGTCAAGGAGCTTTTGACGATATACTGTTGGCGAATAAAGGTGCGGCTTTTGATAAATTAAAGGTGCTACCAGAACTACCAGCTATTATTGAAGCAGATTCCTTTTACTTTGATGATTTATCCGATGTGCCAAAGCTTCATTCTCTAGATATGAACAAAGCTATTAAATCAGGAGATGATGACATTGTATTGGCTTTGAGAACAGTCAATGGCGAAACATTTCCTGCCAGTTTGATGAAACTACGAAGTGGTTTAAGTAAGCAGTTAAAAAATGCAGATGAAAAAATTATCCTCGGTGTGTATCGTGAACGTGACGGTCAGATTGAACAGCTTTCCATCAATGAAGAGTACATAAAGGATGGTGGAAAGGAGCTGCGAGAGATTCTGGAAAGAGGTCTATCTGAGGCAGTTATCTTGGAAGAAAATATACAAGTAGCTTATGAGAAAACATTGGATTCAGATGGTGACGGTTTTACCAATGAGGAGGAACGTGCCATGGGAACAGACCCTCTCAACCCTCAGTCTAAACCAGGCGCAAAAAAAGAAGAAGCACAAACTGAGCCGCTATTATCTGAACTTCTGGAGTCAAAAGATACCAAAGCACTGGCGAAGCATTTAAAAGATGGCATGATGGCTTATAGAAACTCAGACCAGTACAAAATATTCCTCAAAGCGATGGCTAAATTCCATGATTATTCCGTTGCCAATATCTATTTATTGCTTAGACAAAATCCTGATGTGAGCCTAGTTGCTTCATTCCAGAAATGGAAAAATGACTTCGGTCGTCAAGTCCAAAAAGGCCAAAAAAGTCTCAAGGTTTGGGTGCCAATGACCATCAAATTAAAAGATGAAAAGGGGAATCCTAAGCTAGATGAACATGGCAATCAAATGACCGTTACACGTTTCAAACTAGGGAGTGTCTTTGATGTTTCGCAAACAGAAGGCAGAGACTTACCAAGACCGATTTACAACTTGGAAAATGGAGTGACAGATTACCAAAGTTTGTATCTTGCAACAGTCGCAACGTCTAGAGACAATGAAGTTTCAGTATCATTCAAACCAATCGAAAATGGTGCGAATGGGTACTACCATATTGAAAATAAGGAGATTGTCCTTGCGGATAAAAAGATGAGCGAAGCCCAAATTATGAAGACCCTATTTCACGAAATGGCACACTCAGACCTCCACGGAAAACAAGATGGATATAGTGCCAGTGAGCGAGAATTACAAGCAGAATCTGTGGCTTATGTGGTAGCTAATCACTTTGGAATTGATACGAGTGATTATAGTTTTGGTTATCTACATTCTTGGTCAACTGACAAGCTAACTTATGAAGACCTTTCAGCTCAATTAAAGGTTATTCAAACAGAAGCTAAGAGTCTCATTCAACGTATTGATGCGAAATTGGAACAGGTGAAAAGCAAGCAACTTGTCACCAATAAATTTCAATCGAAGCTATCTCAAGCCAAAGAAAAAGTCACTCAAACAGTGCAAGACAAAGCTACCAAAGAGGCAGGTGACTTATCAAAAAAGCCACCGACTCCAGTCAAGGAGTTATAGCCCAATTATTCAATCGAAACCCCAAAGGAGAATTACCACATGATCGAGAAGATGAAAGCAGAAACACTTGATAAACTCACGGATATTTTCTTTCCAAACTTGGTAGACATGCAGTCTACCGAAGTGAAAGAACATAGTGAATTAAGGAGAAAGGAATGCCTCTATCTGTTACAGAAAGCAGGCAAAGAAGCCAAGGATTTCTCTGAGGAATTGCTGGCGGAATACCATGTCGCCTATCAAGAAATAGAGGCTCTAATAGATACAGAGTTTGATGCATTAAGAGAAGAAATACTGGGTGCAGAGGTCGCAGACCTTTCCCTCGTGGCGGAGTAATTGTCGTCCATTCTGGACGGTCACATTCGCAGAATGTGAGAGAAGGGGATTGGGGATTTCCCCAAAATTTCATAAAAGGCAAGAGAAAGAAATCGTGAGATTGACTTTCTCTGACCTTTTTGATTTTTTGTACTTGTGGCCACAAGTGCTATGCTTGCCAGATGGAAAGGGTCGAAGTCCCTGGATGAAAAAAGAGGAGAAAAAAATGTCTAAGATTGAGAATCGAAGCAGACCAATTTTGAAACGTTTTTTTGTGGATGAAGAAGAAAATCTATACATAAAAGATAGATTGTTGGAGACAGGGAAAAGCTTTTCCCAATTTACTAGGGATATGATTTTCCAAGGTCAAGTCAATGTAATTGATTTTCAAGTGCTGAAAGATTTACGGTATGAAATCAATAAAATTGGTATCAATGTCAATCAGATTGCCAAGCAAGTGAATGAGAATGATGTGACCAGTGCAGAGGACTTGGCAGCTTGCTTAGTTGAATTAAAGACTATTCGAGAGATGGTCAATCACGTTATCAAAGAACAAGTGAAAAAGGAGGAGTAATGGTCGTTACAAAGGTCTTACAAATTAAGTCTAGTCAGTCCTTATCTCGTGGTGTCAAATACATTGAAGATGAGGCCAAAACCTTAGATGAAAACTCATTAACAGGAGTAGCACGTGCGCTTCGCTATATCCAGAATGAACAGAAAACAAGCCTTGGGTTTGACGAGGACAATAGAGAATTTCCTTGGGTAATGGTTGATGGGAAACGACAGCGCCAACTCGTCTCCACCTATGGAGTCACGGATGCCTCAACGGCTACCGATGAATTTGAACTGACACGATTAAATGCCAAACTCACGACTAGAAATAGTGGAAAGACCAGCGATGTTTTAGCCCATCATATTATCCAATCGTTCTCCCCTGAAGACGATTTAAGTCCAGAAGAAATCCATGAAATTGGACGTAGAACAGTCATAGAGTTGACAGGAGGTCAACATGAATTTGTCATTGCGACACACGTTGATAAAAACCATCTCCACAACCATATCATTTTTAATGCGACTAATGCAGTGACCCTCAAAAAATTTCGTTGGCAAAAGGGAACTAAAAGGAGTTTAGAAAATATCTCTGATAAGCATGCTGAGCTGATGGGAGCTACTATCATTGATAAAACTCTTTCCAATAGTCGAAAGGACTATGTGGCTTATCGAAAGAAAAATGTCTTTAAAATTGAAATTAAACAACGTTTGGATTTTGTCATGAAACACTCTCATTCCTGGGATGATTTTCAAGAAAAGGCCAAAGCCTTATCTCTTGAAGTCAACCTAGAACGCAAGGAAGTCAGATACAAACTCTTAGATCCCTTAGAGGGGAAATACCAGGAACGCTATACACGTGACCGCATCCTGTCTAAGAGAGGAAATTACTCTCTTGAGGCAATCCAAGAACGCCTGAAGGACAATCAAGCAACGCTCACCTCAAAGGAGATAGTCTCAGCTTATCAGTCCTACAAAGAAGAGCAGGTAGAAGACTTTGAAATGCGTATCCCTGTCTCTGCTTGGCAAGTGGCATCAGAGACAGAAAAAGGGATTTATTTGGAGTTAGAATACGGTTTAGGAAATGAGGGGCTAGTCCATATCCCTAGTCGTTACGTTGACAAATTAGAAGATGGGAACTATGAACTCTTTTTGAAAAAACATGATTGGTTTTACTTTACCAATGCCAAACATGCAGAGATGAACAGAGCCATGAGTGGAGAAACGATTGCCAAGCAATTAAGTTATGACAATGGCCAAATTGTTATCAATAAGAACGCTTATATCTCACGTATGGAACAACTGGTCAGAGAGTTTAACTTTTTAAATGCTCATGGCATTACGTCAGGAAAACAATTCGAAGAAGTGGCTCAAAACTTTAGGTTACAGTTTGAAGAGACAGAAGCAGAACTGGAAAAACTGAGCCAAAAAATAGCTCGTTTAACTAAGATTGAGTCAATGTTTCTGGGGCAAGAAACAGGTCTTGTATCAGAGGATAAATTATCTACTCTATTAGCTGAAGCAAGAATGGATAAGAGTGTTGATAAGATAACTCTCTCTCGCTTGATTAGGGAGGCTAGGATTGAATATGAGGGCTTATCCGCACACGTGCAAACCATTAGAAACGAAGCTCGACAACTGGAGACTATTCGAGAGAATACCCATAAACGGGAGATGGGGCGAGTTTGACAGGCATCAATGAGAGGACGTTCAGACGGTATCGTGAAAAATATGATACAAAAAGATAGTGATAAAAATATTGATTAAAATAATGATTTTAATGTTGATTTTTATAGTGATATATATTATAATAAGAATATAGAAAAATAAGTAATGAAAGAGGAAATTCCTATGAAGCTCATAAGTTTTGTAGCCATTAAAGGGGGCGTTGGTAAAACTACCTTAGCCCTCCTCAATGGTCAGTATCTAGCTAGTAAAGGTTATAAGGTCTTATTTATTGACCTAGACCACCAATGCAACTTAACGCATTTTTATGATGTCTATGAAGATACGTCAACCGTTGCCAATGTTTTTGCAGGTTCAGATAATGTATCTATTTTGTCAGTTGCCCCTAATATTGACCTGATTGCTGGGTCAATGAAATTGGATGAGTCAGAACGAAAACTTGAAACTGACCCTAATCAAAATATGTATCTGTATGATTGGCTAGAGGATAATCTTGAGTCCAAGAATCTTGACCAATACGATTATGTTATTTTGGATTGTCGTCCTGATTTTGGGATTGCAACAAGAAACGCCATCGCAGTCAGTCACACGCTTTTTAGCCCAATTACCCCTAGTGATTTTGCTTTTGAAGCTAAGGAGAATTTAGAAGTTCGTCTGGATCAATACCGTAAGACGGAAATTGTTCGCCCTAGTCGGGAATCATTGATTACGGCTCAACTCTATTTCTTGCCAAATATGATTAAGCATAATACGGCAAAATCAAAAGAACTATTAGAAGCCTTGAAAACTGACTACTCAGTCGTTGGTCTAATTCCTCAAAAGGAACTGTTTAACCGTGCCTCCAAAGAGGAAACGGTTATAGACATGATGTTTGACTCAACATTGAAAAGAGAACACAAGACTTTCTTTTCAGCCTTGATTGACACATTGAATGAGCTTCAGGAACTCACAGATAAAGCTTAATTTTTCATCATTATTTATATCACTATTTTAATCATTATAAAAATCACTATCAAAAAAGAGGTATAGCATGGCATTTGAATCTAAAAAAGAGAAAATCAGCAAAGTCCTTCAAGAAGAGATTAAAGACCCTAAGCCCCAAAGGAAACGAGGGCGAAAAGCTGGTCGTCCATCAGGGAAGACCAAATTTCCTTATCAGTTTACGTTGAAACCTCAAAATCGGGAAAAGCTGGATAGAATCGCAGAAGCATCAGGATATAGTGGTGCATCTACTTTTCTTGATGAGTGGATTGAACAGTATCAAGAATAAGTATCATTATGATTTAAGAATCCTGTCTCTCAACTGAGAGATGGGGTTCTTTTTTGTCTGAAAGAGCTTGAAAAATTGAAAAATTATTGCGAACATATTAAGTATGAATATGAATGTGATAGAAGAGATAGATTTGTGTAACAGATTCCAGTTAAATGTCCAGGAACAATTTCAGAAGTTTGTGAGAGAATACGAAGACTATGTAGCACCAATTCTTAGAGCTAGAGGGTATAAGCGAAAGGATAGCTATGAGCGAACAGTCTTATTTACCTTTGGAGAAATGACTTTCACAAGGAGTCGTTGGTACAGAAATGGGAAGCAACTTATTCCGTTAGATGAGAAATTGGGATTGATACCCTATGAGCGCTATTCCAAGGAGCTACTTTATCAAGTCACTAGGTTGGGTGGTTTTCTGCCATATCGTAAGGTAGTAGAAGTTGTGAAGATGATGTATGGTATTGAAATCACAAAAGATACTGTTCTAAAGGCTTTGAAATTGTCAACGCTACTTTTCGACATGAAAAAAGAGGTCACAGCCTGGGCTGAGCCTCTTGAACAGAAAACAGTTGCGGATATTATTTACATCGAAGGAGATGGTGTAATGGTCAAAACTACAGATACAAGCGTTGAGCGTTACAACATGGATTTAAGTCATTTTGTTGTCCATACAGGGCGTAAAAAAGTAGGGCAGAACCGCTATGAATTGCAAAACAAGAAAGAGTTTATTGCTACGAATTATCGAGAAGCAGTAGATGCCGTATTAGATTATTTGTATCAAAATTTTGCCATCAATAGATCAACTACCCTGGTGACCAATAGTGATTGCGGAAAAGGATATGGTTACAAGATATTTGAAGATATAGCCAAAGCACTAAAAATCCGACATCATGAACATTTTTGGGACAGCTATCATGTGAATCAAGCCATTAAGGATTTAACACGGCCATACCCATCAGAAATTAGAGAGTATTTCTTCAAAGGGTTGAGAGAGCATAAGTGGTCAATTGTCAATGTTGCATTTGATACACTGGAATCTCTTGAGGAGAATGAACAGAAGCTGACTACTATCATGGATTTTAAACGAAAATTGAGAAACAGATGGAAACATACCCTTGCTTCAGACAAACGTGGGCTACCAGCTGGAAGTATCGGTATTATGGAGAGCCAGCATAGAAAGATTACTTATCGAATGAAACACCAGGGCATGTACTGGTCAGTAAGAGGAGCAGATACTATGAGTCAGGTTATTATCGCAGAATCTGAAGGTGAACTGAGAGACCTTTTCTTTGGGGATTGGCAGAAGACATATCAAAAAAATGTGTTTCAAGGAATGACAGCAGGAGAAGTCCAAAAACTAGAGCCTGAGCATCAAGTACATAGCTTAGATGATAAGTACAAAATAATTTTGAAAAGAAGACGTCATCCTTTTAAATAACAGTTGCTAGATAGGTTGTTTAGTGACCTTTTTTTGTCATGCCTAAAAACTATAAAAAGATTGACAAAATCTAGATTTTATAGTAAAATTAACTCATCAAAAAAACAAAAAAGGGATATGCAGTAACATATCCCCAAACCGAGTAAACAAATTAGGCCTTTGATTACTCAGTCATTAAGACTATCTTACCAAAAATGCAAGAAAAGTCAAGACTGAGAAATTAAATTCCAGTCTTTTTTTAGAGCCTTTTCTGCATGAAATCAAGGGATTTGATGATTTCCCAAAAATTTAGACACATACAAATAAGAAAAATCACTTGCATTGCTTGTGAAAATTTGATAAAATAAGAAACATATCTATGGTCTCGCTAAAGGGACTATGGCAGAAAGGAAATTTTTAAAGATGAGAAAAGACATTCATCCTGAATATCGCACTGTTGTCTTCATGGACACAACTACTGGTTACAAGTTCCTTAGTGGTTCTACAAAAAATTCTAACGAAACTGTAGAATTCGAAGGTGAAACATACCCATTGATTCGTGTGGAAATTTCATCAGACTCACACCCATTCTATACTGGACGTCAAAAGTTCACTCAAGCAGATGGTCGTGTGGATCGTTTCAACAAAAAATACGGTATCAAATAATCAAAAATCCTCCACTGGAGGATTTTTATTTTGCTTGTTTGTCTAACTGACATAAAAGAGTTGTTTTTACCATGAAAAACATTCGTCTTTCTGTTATAATGAAGTAATGATTTGGAAGAGATAGAAGGAATGATAGAATGAAGAAAAACCAAGGTTCGATTGCGAGTCGGATTGATTATACGGTGATTTTGCCAGTATTTTTTTTATTGGTCATTGGTGTTGTTGCTGTTTATATTGCCTTAAGTCAGGACTATCCAGGGCAGTTAGTGACGATGCTACGGCAACAATTAATGTGGATGGTTTTAGGCATTGCCTTGGCTTTCTTGGTGATGTTTTTTAGCACCAAATTTTTATGGATGACGACTCCGTTTTTATATGTATTAGGGCTAGGGTTAATGGTCTTACCGCTTTATTTTTATAGTCCAGCTCTTGTGGCTTCAACAGGTGCACAAAACTGGGTGACCATTAATGGCGTTACGCTGTTTCAGCCGTCTGAATTTATGAAGATTTCCTACATCATCATGATGTCTAGGGTTATCGTAGCCTTTCATAAAAGATACCCAAAGCGAAATCTAAAAGAAGATTTTAAACTTATTGCGCTCTTGTTTTTGGTTACACTACCTGTTCTTGTTCTATTGGGAATGCAGAGCGATTTGGGAACGGCCTTGGTTTTTATTGCGATATTTTGTGGAATGGTCTTGTTATCAGGGGTTTCATGGAAAATTCTTCTGCCGACGACGCTTGTTGGTATCGTGGGAATTGCGGCTTTTCTAATCCTATTTCTATCCCCAGATGGTACTGCTATTTTACATAATTTGGGCATGGATACCTATAAAATCAACCGAATTACGGCATGGTTGGATCCCTTTAAATATGCACAGACAACAACCTATCAACAGGCACAGAGCCTGATTGCAATTGGTAGTGGTGGCATGTACGGTTTGGGATTTAATACGACGAACTTGCTGATTCCTGTTCGAGAAAGTGATATGATTTTCACCGTTATTGCAGAAAATTTTGGCTTTATCGGAGGGACAGTCTTAATTGGATTGTACACCTTGTTGATTTACCGTATGTTACGGGTAACGGTTGTATCTAATAATCGTTTTTATACCTATATTTCAACTGGTTATATCATGATGTTGTTATTCCACGTGTTTGAAAATATCGGTGCAGCAACAGGAGTTTTACCGCTGACAGGTATTCCCTTACCCTTTATTTCGCAAGGGGGATCTTCTATGATTGCCAATCTAATTGGTGTTGGCTTAGTCTTATCAATGAGTTACCAGCACAATTTAACAGAAGATAGAAGACGCAATAAATCACGAGCATATAAAAAAATAACCATTAAACGGGTAGAAAGTTAGGTAAAATGATGGCACAAGTAGCAGTACTATTAGCAGAAGGCTTTGAAGAAATTGAAGCTTTGACACCAGTTGATGTCTTGCGTCGAGCAGAAATAACTTGTGAGACAATTGGGTTATCTTCTTTGGAGGTAACAGGATCTCATGGGATTACTGTAAAGGCAGATAAGGTGTTTGATGGTAATTTATCAGAGTATGACTTGATTGTCTTGCCTGGTGGGATGCCAGGGTCCGCTCATCTACGGGACCATGATGGAGTGATCAAAGCACTTCAAAAAGCTTCTCTCTCTCATCAAAAAATAGCAGCCATATGCGCAGCGCCAATTGTTTTAGAAAAGGCAGGGTTGTTGGAAGGAAAAAACTATACCTGCTTCCCAGGAAAAGAAAAAGAGATTGCCACGGGCAATCATCAGACAGAGATTGTGGTAGTAGACGACAATCTTATTACAAGCCGAGGAGCTGGTACAGCACTAGCATTCTCCTATCAATTGGTGGATATTTTAGGTGGTGATGGCCAGCAGTTGGCAGCCACAATGGTTTATGATCAGTTGTTTACATAATTGCTATCAAGGAGAAGAATGGATTATTTCTTCTCCTTTTCATTTTTCTAGAAAATCATGAAAAAATGTGGTATAATAAAGGGTAATTGTGATGTTACGTTTATAGAAATATAGGGAAACTAAAATGACAGAAGAAATGAAAGAAATGCAAGAGAAAGCTCAAGAATATGATGCTAGTCAGATTCAAGTTTTAGAAGGTCTTGAAGCGGTTCGTTTGCGTCCTGGCATGTATATTGGTTCAACTTCAAAAGAAGGCTTGCACCACTTGGTATGGGAAATTGTTGACAACTCCATTGACGAGGCGCTAGCAGGTTTTGCTTCAGATATTAAAGTTTACATTGAAAAAGATGACTCCATTACGGTTGTAGACAATGGCCGTGGAATCCCTGTTGATATTCAAGAAAAGACAGGACGCCCTGCGGTTGAGACGGTCTTTACGGTGCTTCATGCTGGAGGAAAATTTGGCGGTGGCGGATACAAGGTTTCAGGGGGGCTGCATGGTGTTGGATCGTCTGTTGTAAATGCGTTGTCGACGCAATTGGATGTCCGTGTTCATAAGAATGGTCAAATTTACTACCAAGAGTACCGTCGTGGTGAAGTTGTAGCGGATTTGGAAGTCATTGGTGAGACAGATCAAACTGGTACAACCGTTCATTTTACGCCAGATCCTGAAATTTTTACAGAGACGACCGAATTTGATTTTGAAAAGCTTAACAAACGTATCCAAGAGTTAGCTTTCTTAAATCGTGGTTTGAAATTGTCTATCATTGATAAGCGCGAAGGCAAGGAGCAAGAAAAGGCTTACCATTACGAGGGAGGTATCGCTTCGTATGTTGAATACCTGAATGAAAACAAGGATCCAATTTTCGACACGCCAATCTATACAGATGGCGAGATGGATGACATTACGGTTGAAGTAGCCATGCAGTATACGACTGCCTATCATGAAAATGTGGTGAGTTTTGCCAACAATATCCATACCCATGAGGGTGGAACACATGAGCAGGGCTTCCGCACAGCTTTGACCCGTGTTATCAATGATTACGCAAAGAAAAATAAAATTCTTAAGGAAAACGAAGACAATTTAACAGGTGAAGATGTCCGTGAAGGATTGACAGCTGTTATCTCTGTCAAACACCCGAATCCGCAGTTTGAGGGACAAACAAAAACCAAACTCGGAAACAGTGAAGTCGTTAAAATTACCAATCGTCTCTTTTCAGAAGCCTTTTCTGATTTCCTTTTGGAAAATCCGCAAGTGGCACGTCGCATTGTGGAAAAAGGGATTTTAGCCAGCAAGGCTCGGATTGCGGCTAAGCGTGCGCGTGAGGTAACCCGTAAGAAATCTGGCTTAGAGATTTCCAATTTGCCTGGTAAATTAGCAGATTGTTCGTCCAACGATCCAAAACAAACAGAACTCTTTATCGTTGAGGGAGACTCAGCTGGTGGATCAGCCAAATCAGGTCGTGATCGTGAGTTTCAAGCGATTTTGCCAATTCGTGGTAAGATTTTGAACGTTGAAAAAGCCAGCATGGATAAGATTTTGGCCAATGAAGAAATTCGCAGTCTCTTTACAGCTATGGGAACAGGCTTTGGTGCAGACTTTGATGTAGAAAAAGCACGCTACCAAAAATTGGTTATCATGACCGATGCCGATGTTGACGGAGCTCATATCCGCACACTTCTCTTAACTCTATTCTATCGCTACATGCGTCCGATTGTAGAGGCAGGCTATGTCTACATTGCTCAACCACCGATTTACGGAGTAAAAGTCGGCAGTGATATTAAACAATATATCCAACCAGGAGTGAACCAAGAAGAAGAATTGAAAGCAGCTCTTGCCAAATACAGCGAAGGACGTTCAAAACCAACAATTCAGCGCTACAAAGGGTTGGGGGAAATGGATGATCACCAACTATGGGAAACAACAATGAATCCTGAAAATCGTCTCATGGCACGAGTATCTGTTGATGATGCCGCAGAAGCAGACAAGATTTTTGATATGCTGATGGGGGATAAAGTTGAGCCACGTCGCGAATTTATTGAAGAGAACGCTGTTTATTCAACATTAGATGTGTAGATCACATCGAAAATGCGAAATGAATCTTTCGCATTTTTTTATTTTCTTATTTTTCCTTTTTTATAGGATAGAGACGAAGGGAAATGATTTTGAAAACAATAAAACAGTTTTAACCAAAATATGTACTTTTTTGAATGTTTATGGTATAATAAGACGATATTTTCTAGTAGAATACATTATTCAAGGAGACTTACATGCCTAAAGGAACAATTATTTTAATTGTCGCAATCGTGATTATTTTAGTGATCATTTATATAGCGGGGTTGATTGTCCGCAAACGAAACGACAATCGATTAGATGCTCTAGAAGAGCGAAAAGAAGAATTATTCAATCTTCCTGTGAATGAAGAAGTGGAGGCTGTGAAAAACCTTCATTTAATCGGTCAGAGTCAAGTTAGTTTCCGTGAATGGAATCAAAAATGGGTTGATTTATCTTTGAATTCATTTGCTGATATTGAGAACCATATTTTTGAAGCAGAAGCTTTTAATAATACATTTCGTTTTGTGAGTGCACAAAATGCGATCGAAAGTATTGAAAGCCAGATTGATTTGGTGGAAGAAGATATTCAAGCGATTCGCCATGGCTTAGAAGAATTAAAATCGCAAGAAGAAAAAAATTCAGGCCGTGTGAAACACGCACTTGATTTGTTTGATAATCTTCAGGATACCGTTCGTGAAAATGCAGATAAATTTGGAGACACACTTCCAGAATTGGAAAAGCAACTCAAGAATATCGAAGTTGAATTTTCAGAGTTTGTCATGCTCAATTCTTCAGGAGACCCGATTGAGGCATCCGAAATCTTGGACAAGACTGAAGAGCATATGATTGCCCTTAATCAAATTATGGACCGTGTTCCAGAATTGATTGAAAAAGTTGACCAGTCTTTCCCAGATCAATTGGAAGATTTGGAATCTGGTTACCGCAAATTGGTTGAACAAAACTATCTCTTTACAGAACAAAATATTGAATCGAAATTCCAAGATATTCGTGTTGCAATTCGTGAAAACACAGCCTTGATTGTTTCCTTTGATTTGGACGCCGCAGCAGCAGCCAATGCAGAGATTCAAGAAGAAATTGATCATTTGTATCAAGTCTTTACGAATGAAATTGATTCCCACAAAGCAACAGTAAAGATTAGTAATACCTTACCAAAGTTTGTGGCGCATATTGCTGGAAATACACAAAATTTAAGCCAAGAAGCAGAACGTTTGAACAAAACCTATCACTTGGCTGAAAGTAAATTATCTCGTATTCAACAACTTACAAATCGTGTTACTTCAATAGATGAAACTGTTTCAGAAAGTTTAGCGGATTTAGATACGCCACAAGTTGCTTATTCTATTTTGAAAGAACGCTTAGAACATGCGTATTCAACGTTAAAAGATATGGAAGAAGAGCAATTGGTTTTAGCTGAATACTTGAAGTCACAAGAAATCTCAGAAACTAATGCACGTAAGAAAGCATCGCAATACATCAATCAACTCCATACCTTAAAGCGCTATATGGAAAAACGGAATTTGCCAGGTATTCCTGATGAATTCCTCAATACCTTCTTTAGAGCAAGTGACCACGTAGAAGCCTTGTTATCAGAATTAGATTACAATCGCATTAATATTGAAATTGTAAACCGCTTGTTAGAAAGTGCAACTTTTGATATGCATGAACTAGAAGAGGTTGCCTATAAGATTGTTCAAAATGCAACATTGACAGAACAGTTATTGCAATACTCTAATCGTTACCGTTCATTTGATGAAAGTATTCAGAAGGCCTTTAATCGTTCGCTAGCTATTTTTGAAAAAGAGTTTGATTATGAGGCAGCTTTTGAAGAAATTTCATTTGCCTTAGAGACGGTTGAACCTGGAGTGACAGAACGTTTTGTTCATTCTTATGAAAAAACCCGGGAAACGATTCGTTATTAATCAGGAAGGTCTTCTGTTTGCAGAAGACCTTTTATTTCATATTTTTAGGAGAGAGTCTATGAAAAAAGTTTATGATGAATACAGAGAATGGATTTTATTAGGTTCGTTTCTGCTGATAGCCTTATTTTCTTTCTTTGTTGTGGCAGATTCATCGTTAGTGAAACAGATCGGTCAGGATACTGCCCAGTATCTGGATGATAAGAAAACAATTGTGACAGGATTAACAGCTGCGAGTGCAGCGACTTCTTTTGGCGTTGGGATGATACCAGGAGGAGATGCTTTTTCTGAAACAGTAGCGGACTTATCCAAGTATTTCTTAATTGTTTTTGCAGCCATCTGGATTCAAAAATACCTGATTGGTATAACTGGATTGGTGACTTTTAAACTGTTAATTCCGCTAGCACTGGTGGGTTTGGGAGCAAATGTCTTTTTAAAAAAAGAAGCCATTAAAAAATTAGCGCTGAAATTACTGGTTTTTGCGGCCCTTTTCTTCTTAACGATTCCGTCTAGTATTGCGCTTTCTCGGCAAATCGAGCGAACTCATGCCAATACTGTTGAACAGACGATAAAAGAATTGGAGTCGTCAAATAAGGCTGTTCAAAAAAAGGTGAACTCAAAAGAGGGATTGTTAGGAGAAGTAAAAAACGCATGGTCCAATATGACGGCTTCTATGCAGGCATTTCTATCAGATAAAATGGAGGAGATGCAAGCTCAGTTTAGCAATATGATTGATGCCATTGCAGTCTTGATTGTAACGACCTGTATTATTCCATTACTGGTGTTTGCATTTTTACTGTGGTTTATTAAGCTAATATTTGGCATTGATTTGTCCAATAAAATAAAACTGCCTTCAGCTTTAAAGAAGAAAAAAGATAAAAAAACTGAAATCGTTAGAGTGACAGATTAGGATGGTGGAAGATGAAACAAATTACAGGTCTATTGGTCATGGATGTGGACTCGACCTTAGTTCAAGAAGAGGTCATTGATCTCTTAGGAGAAGAAGCTGGTGTCGGGGAGAAAGTGGCCGCTATTACGGAACGAGCGATGCGAGGTGAATTGGATTTCGAGGAAGCTTTGGCAGAACGTGTGGCTACTTTGAAAGGCTTGCCGGAGGCGATTTTTCAAAAAGTTTTGGAAAAAATCCATTTCAACAAGGGGGCTAAGGAGTTAGTTGATGAGCTCCATAACCGGGGATATAAGGTTGGGTTAGTCTCTGGTGGCTTTCATGAAACAGTTGACGCTTTAGCACAAGAAATCGGAATTGATTATGTCAAAGCCAATCGCTTGGAGGTAGTTGATGGCTTTTTAACAGGTCGTGCTATTGGCACGATTGTGACAAAAGAGGTAAAAGTTCAGCAATTAAAAAAATGGGCAGCTGAGAATCATTTGGAGCTCTCTCAGACCATTGCGATGGGAGATGGGGCCAATGATTTGCCGATGATCCATGCGGCAGGTGTAGGTATTGCCTTTTGTGCCAAACCAATCGTAAGGGAGCAAGCCGCCTATCAGATTTCGGAACCAGATTTATACCAAGTCATTTCAATCATCGATCAAATAAAAAAATAAAGTGTGTAGGCACTTTATTTTTTTATCTGTGTGTCTCTCTCAGAGGGGATTTCCTGATGTAGTTTCTTCTTTTATTTCCCATCATTTTTTGGTATAATACTACAAATACACTGAGAAACTAGTGAGGGATTATGAAAAAGGTTTTTAGGATTTTATATAGTCGAACCATTATTGTCTTGCTCCTGCTTTTGATTACGATTTTTACAATTTTTTGGGTGGTTGGATCTATTGCAAATCTTCTTCCTGCTTTTTTGATCGTCTTGGAAATCTTCTCTATTATCGTTGGGATTCGGATCATCAATCGCCCAATGAATACCAGTTTCAAATTAACTTGGATTATTTTTGTAGTGGGTCTACCTTTTTTTGGTGCTCTCTTCTATTTCATTCTCCAATCCAATTTTGAAACACGGCGGTACCGAAAAACTTTTAAAAAACAAGCGCAAGCATTAAGTTATTATGGTCATACGCCTGCCAAAGTAATGAATGGACTGGCGGAACAAGATCGAGATCAATTAAAACTAGCTCATTATATGAGTGAATACATTGGCTACCCTTTGCATACCAATAGCGATGCTCACTATTTTTCATCTGGAGAGGCTTGGTTTAGAAGCCTTCTTGAGGAATTGAGAAAAGCAGAGCAGTATATCTTTATGGAATACTATATTGTTGACTTGGGCTATATGTGGGACTCAATCCTTGATGTCTTGAAGGAAAAAGCTGCGCAGGGGGTGGAAGTGCGCTTTATGTATGATGGTATGAATTCTCTTAGTACCCTTCCTTATCATTATTACAAGACACTACAAGAATACGGTATTAAGGCCAAAGTGTTTTCACAAATTATTCCAGCCTTATCCACAGTTCAAAACAATCGAGATCACCGTAAAATTACCATTATTGATGGGAAAGTTGCCTATACTGGTGGTGTCAATATTGCCGATGAATACATCAATAAGATTGAACGGTTTGGTTATTGGAAAGATGCAGCTGTTATGATTCAAGGGGAAGCTGTTTCTAATTTTCTGATGATGTTTTTACAGATGTGGAACTATGATGAGAAAAATAGCAATGAGGATGCCCACTACCTTAGTGATTTAAAAGCATTGGAAAAAGACGAAATTGAAACGGACTCCTATTTTATTGGCTATGGAGAAAGTCCCTTTGATGGTGATGCGGTGGCTAAGCGGGTTTATCTAGATATGTTCCAATCCGCTCGTTATTCCATTTCCATTATGACACCTTACTTGGTCTTAGATGATGAGACCTTGGAAAACTTGGTTTATGCGGCAAAGCGTGGCGTTCGTGTTCGGATTTTACTTCCTCATATTTATGACAAACAGATTGCTTATTTGGCGGCTCGAACGGATTTTGAAACTTATCTAAAAGCTGGGATTGAAATCTATGAATACACGCCAGGATTTGTCCATTCAAAAGTCGTGTTAGTCGATGATAAAAAAGCTTCTGTTGGAACCGTTAATTTGGACTTTAGAAGTTTCTACCTGAATTTCGAATGCGGCTTGTATATCTACAACCATAAACCTGTTCTAGAGGCGATTGCCAAGGATTTTGATGATTCCATAGCGGAATCCATGCAGGTGACGCTCTCAAGTTTTCAAGCGACCTATCCTTGGTACAAACGCTTGGCAGGTGCTGTGATTACGATTTTTAATCCCTTGTTATAACATTTTGCAGTCTAGAATTTCTAGGCTGTTTTATATTTTGCTGGAAGCTTTGACAAGGCATGGTTTCCAGTAAAAAAGCGATGCGCTAAACCCTTTGACTGAACACCACGGCTGATTTCGTGTTATAATGGATAGGATAATTGAAGGAGTAAAAATGTGATTACCTCAAAATTTGATTGGGAAATAAAGCCCACTATATCAGACCAAGAATACCTAAAAATAGCTAAAAAACAAGGATTAGACACTCTAGCGGCCCAATTGCTCTATGAGCGTGGCGTTCAAACGAAAGAAGACCTTGAAACCTTTTTAAATCCCAGTTTGGACCAGCTACATGATCCTTATCTCTTGCATGATATGGATAAGGCCGTCGAGCGGATCCGTCGGGCAATTGAAGACTATGAACAAATTTTGATTTATGGGGATTATGATGCTGACGGGATGACCTCTGCTTCCATTTTAAAAGAGACATTAGAAGAAATGGGGGCCGAATGCCAGGTCTATTTGCCAAACCGCTTTACAGATGGCTATGGCCCAAACCAATCGGTCTATAAATATTTTATTGAGCAAGAAGGGGTGTCCTTGATTGTCACGGTTGACAATGGAGTGGCAGGACACGAAGCTATTTCCTATGCCCAAGAAATGGGAGTGGATGTAGTGGTGACAGACCACCATTCTCTCCCCGAAACCTTGCCGGAGGCCTATGCCATTGTTCACCCAGAACACCCAGAAGCCGATTACCCTTTTCAACACTTAGCGGGATGTGGCGTTGCCTTTAAATTGGCTTGTGCCCTTTTGGAAACTGTCCAAGTAGAGCTACTTGATTTGGTAGCCATTGGAACCATTGCCGATATGGTTTCCCTGACGGATGAAAACCGGGTCATGGTCCAATATGGTCTTTCCTTGATGAAACAGACAGAACGTGTCGGCTTACAAGAATTGTTTCACATAGCTGGGATTGACGCTACTACGCTGGACGAAGAGACGATTGGATTTCAAATGGCACCGCGCTTGAACGCCTTGGGGCGTTTGGACGATCCCAATTCAGCCATTGAACTCTTAACCGGGTTTGATGAGGACGAAATCAGGGAAGTTGCGCAGCTTGTCGACGAGAAAAACACTCAACGAAAAGAGATTGTACAGGCCATCTATGAGGAAGCCAAAACCATGATTCGTAAGGATTTGCCTGTTCAAGTCTTAGCGAAAGAAGGGTGGAATCCAGGTGTCTTGGGTATTGTGGCGAGCCGCTTGTTGGAAGAATTGCACCAACCGGTTATCGTCTTGACTATCCAAGATGGTCTAGCAAAAGGATCAGCACGATCCATTGAAGCTGTTGATATTTTTGAAGCCCTTAATCCTCATAGAGACTTGTTTGTTGCTTTTGGTGGCCATAGTGGAGCAGCGGGGATGACTTTACCTGTTGAACATCTGGAGGATTTGGTTAGCGTCCTTGCTGCTTTTATCCATGACAATGCGATTGATATGGCTGGCAAGACACCTCTGGTATTAGATGAAGAGTTGGACTTGCAAACCTTAACTCTTGATACCGTCAAATCCTTACAGAAAATAGCTCCTTTTGGCATGGACAATAGTAAGCCAAGCTTTTATCTCAAGGATTTTGTGGTTGAGTCAGCACGAACCATGGGACAAAACAATGCCCATTTGAAGCTACGAATCAAGAAAGCTGATACCAGTATTGATGTAGTTGCTTTTAACATGGGAAGTCTAGCAACAGAATTTAGTCAGGTCAAAGGTTTAGAGTTGGCGGTTCAATTATCCGTCAACCAATGGAACGGGGCGACAACCCTGCAACTCATGCTAGTAGATGCCCGTGTCGATGGAGTTCAACTCTTTGATATTCGGTCTAAAAATGCTGCCTTGCCAAACGGTGTGCCGATTCTAGATTTGGATACAAAAGCAGAAGCTGTTGTCCTCGATAAAATTCCAGAAAATCCAGCGGATTTGAAAGCCTTGTTTGCCAACAAATCGTTTTCTGTTGTCTATTTTAAAAATCAAATTGAAAAAGAGTACTACCTTTCCGGATATGGCACAAGAGAACAATTTGCTAAGTTTTACAAGACCATCTATCAGTTTCCTGAATTTGATGTGCGTTATAAGTTAAAAGAACTGGCCGATTATCTTCGGATACCCTATATTTTAGTTGTCAAGATGGTTCAAATTTTCCAAGAGTTGGAATTTGTGACCATCACTGATGGGGTCATGACAGTGAACAAAGACACTAAGAAACGTGAGATTGCAGAGAGCCAGATTTACCAAGACCTGGTACAAATTGTCAAATTCCAAGAGCTAATGGCGCTTGGCACACCAGAGGAAATTTATCATTGGTTGAACCAGTAGTAGAGATTTGCTAGATTAACGATGGAAAGGAAGAGGAGATAGAACATGCCAATCAGTGTTTCTCCTGAACGGAGAAAATACATCAAGAAACAGATTTTTTACATAGCTGTATTAGATGTGACCGCTTCTCTATCATTTAGAAAACCATGACTTGGTTTCCGATTGAAATCTCTTCTCTTATCCTGTTGGTCTTTTGCCTCATCTCTCAACACGCATTGGTTATGTATTTCTTGTATCGAAAAGTAATGAAGATTGATCCAAACGCCATGCCAGATAATGATTTGTAAAAAGTACCGTATGGTGCTTTTTTGATTGGTCCAGTTTGTACATTCTCTTCAAAACATGCTATAATGAGAAGTAAAACAAAAAATAAAGAGAGTGAAAACATGAAGTTAGAAGATTATATTGCATCGATCGAAAATTATCCAAAAGAAGGCATTACCTTCCGTGATATTTCCCCATTGATGGCCAATGGAAATGCTTATAGTTATGCCATTCGTGAGATTGTGCAATACGCTCAAGACAAAGAGATTGATATGATTGTTGGCCCAGAAGCGCGTGGCTTTATTGTCGGTTGTCCTGTGGCATTTGAATTGGGAATTGGATTTGCTCCAGTTCGCAAGCCAGGGAAATTACCGCGTGAAGTGATTTCTGCGGATTATGAAAAGGAGTATGGTGTCGATACTCTGTGCATGCATTCGGATGCCATTCAACCAGGACAACGTGTCTTGATTGTCGATGACTTGTTGGCAACCGGTGGAACCGTAAAAGCAACCGTTGAAATGATTGAAAAATTAGGTGGTGTCGTTGCAGGCTGCGCCTTCTTGATTGAATTGGATGGTCTTGGTGGCCGTGAAGCTGTTGGCGATTACGACATGAAAGTTTTAATGAACTTCCCAGGTTAATTCAAACGGACTATTGACAGATTTTCCTCCCTGTAAGCGGACGGAGAGATACGTGAATTAGGAGAAATGCATGCCAATAAAAATTGAAAAATCTTTGCCAGCTGTTGAGGTATTGCGGACCGAGAATATCTTTGTCATGGACGATAATCGAGCCCAACACCAAGATATTCGCCCGCTAAATATCCTGATACTGAACCTCATGCCTCAAAAGATTGTGACAGAGACCCAGTTGCTGCGTTTGCTAGCCAATACCCCACTTCAGCTGGAAGTTGAGTTTTTACATATGGCCAGTCACCGGTCGAAAAATACCCATGAAGCCCATCTTGAAGAATTTTATAAGACCTTCGACCAAGTCAAAGAGCGTTTCTTTGATGGCTTGATTGTGACAGGTGCGCCAGTGGAGAATCTGCCTTTTGAGGAAGTGGATTACTGGCCAGAATTGCTCCAAGTGTTTGAATGGTCTAAGGAACATGTTTATTCTACCTTGCACATTTGCTGGGGCGCTCAAGCAGGCTTGTATGCCCGTCATGGTGTAAACAAAACGTCTATGTCTCGCAAGCTCTCTGGTGTTTATTGGCAGGATGTCGTCAAGACAGATAGCCTTTTGATGCGTGGATTTGACGATGCCTTTTCGGCACCTCATTCGCGTTATACAGAAGTTTGTGCATCGGATATTGTAGATTTAGCGGACATTGAAATTATTTCTAGTGGTGAAGATGTGGGCTTGTCGATTATTGCCAGTAAGGATCTGCGAGAAGTCTATAGCTTTGGTCACCTTGAGTATGATCGGGATACACTTGCAAGAGAGTACCAACGAGACTTGGATGCCGGTAAGAATCCTCATGTTCCTGAAAATTATTTCAAACAGGATGATCCGACGACACGTCCAGCTCTCACTTGGAATTTACCCGCAGCACAATTTATCAACAATTGGATTAACTACGCTGTATACCAAGAGACACCATATGACTGGAATATGGTGGAACTTTCTTCGCTATCAGCTAGTTTGTAAGAGGAATTATGACGATTTCACAACAATACCAATCAGGTCACTTGGTACTCCCAAGTGCCTTCTTGTATCATTTTAAGGATTTATTTGCATCAGCCGATGATTTTTTGGTCTGGCAATTTTTCTATTTTCAAAATACCAGTAAATTGGACGACATTGCACCGAGCCATATTTCACAGGCTATTGGGAAAAGCACAGCAGAGGTCAATCGGTCTATCGAAAGTTTGCAAGAAGCAGGGCTTTTGGAGTTTAAAACGATTGAATTAGCTGGTGAGATTGAAATGATTTGGGACGCCATGCCAGCTTTTGAAAAGCTGGACCAGCTCATGCAACCAAAGGAAGTAGCAGTTCCTGAAAAGCCAACCAACCAACTGAAAGAATTGGTGGCGGATTTTGAGCGGGAATTGGGCAGATTTCTCTCGCCTTTTGAGATTGAAGACCTACAAAAAACGATCCAGGAAAATACTTCTATTGATCTGATTCGCATGGCCTTACGAGAAGCGGTCTTTAGCAATAAAACCAATTGGCGCTATATCCAAGCTATTTTACGAAATTGGCGTCGTGAAGGTATCACCAGCCCTAATCAAGTAGAAGCCAAGCAAGCTGAAAGAGAAGCCCAACAGACAAGAAACGTGGCCGTATCGCAAGATTTGATGGACGCCATGAATCTTTGGAAAGACGAATTGATATGATGGAATATAAAATTTCACGCCGTCTTGAAACGGTAGCAGACTTTGTACCAAAAGGTGCACGGTTGGCAGATATAGGGAGTGACCATGCTTACCTCCCTCTTTTTTTACTGAAAAAAAATCAGATAGATTTCGCTGTTGCAGGTGAAGTGGTTGATGGCCCTTATCAATCTGCCTTGCGAAATGTGGCCCAAGAAGGTTTTTCTGATCAGGTGGCCGTTCGTTTAGCCAGCGGGTTAGCGGCTATCCAAAAAGAGGACCAGATTGATACCATCACCATTTGTGGGATGGGAGGGCGCTTGATTGCTACGATATTGGCTACTGATGTGGAAAATCGTGTTGGGGTGCAACGCTTGATTTTACAACCCAATAACCGAGAAGATGAATTGCGGGTTTGGTTGCAAGAAAATGGCTTTGCCATTGTGCATGAAGCCATTTTGACTGAAAACCAAAAAAACTATGAAATCTTAGTGGTTGAGCCAGGGGAAATGTTCTTGTCAGAAAAAGAAAAACGTTTTGGCCCCTTCTTAATCAAGGAGCAGTCGCCTGTCTTTGTGGCCAAATGGCAAAAAGAATTGTTCAAACTAGAAGTTGCCCTCAAGAGTATTCCTACGAGTCATGCGGATGACCGGGCAGCTCTTCAAGAAAAAATCAACATGATTAAGGAGGTCCTCCATGTTAGCTAGTCAATTGATTCAACGGTACCAAGCATTCTGTCCGCCAGAATTGTCTATGGAAGGGGATGTGTCTGGTCTTCAAATTGGAACTCTTAATAAGGAGATTTCACGGGTTATGGTGGCCTTGGATATACGTGAGACAACGGTCCAAGAAGCCATTGAAAAACAGGTGGATTTGATCATTGTCAAGCATGCACCGATTTTTCGACCATTGAAAAACCTCGTTTCTGATGATTTGCAGACACAGATTTACCTGCAATTGGTTAAGCATGATATTGCTGTCTATGTCTCCCATACGGATATCGACGTAGTAGAAGGTGGATTGAACGATTGGTTCTGTGATGCCTTGGAGATTACAAACCGGGAAATTTTACATGAAACGCAACCTGGTTATGGGATTGGCCGGGTAGGAACAATTGAAGAACAAACCTTGGAAGAATTTGCACTAAAAATCAAAGAGATTTTTTCGCTTGATAGTGTTCGATTGGTGACCTATGCCCACCAAAAAGACCAATACATTCAAAAAGTTGCCATCTGTGGCGGTAGTGGGGATAGTTTTTACAAAGATGCTCTTGCCAAAGAAGCCGATGTCTTGGTTACTGGTGATATTTATTACCATACCGGTCAAGAAATGCTGACGCAGGGGCTGCTTGGTATTGATCCAGGACACCATATTGAAGTTCTATTCGTGAAAGAAATTGCCAAGAAATTAAGCCAGTGGAAAGCAGAAGAAGGTTGGGACATAGACGTTCTTGCATCAACTGTTTCCACCAATCCATTTCGTCATCTATAAAAAGAGGAGTTGTCCTCTTTTTTTACGGATGAAATCACTTTCTTGTAAATGACAGTCTTCCTGAAGTATGGTATAATGAAGTGATTATTTTTTTGGAAGGTATTAACTATGAAAGGTATTATTTTAGCAGGTGGCTCTGGAACACGTTTGTATCCATTGACCCGTGCTGCTTCAAAACAACTCATGCCCATCTATGACAAGCCCATGATTTATTATCCGCTGTCTACCTTGATGTTGGCTGGGATTACAGAAATTTTGATTATCTCAACACCGCAAGACCTCCCACGTTTTGAGGACATGTTGGGAGATGGTTCTGAATTGGGCATTTCCCTCTCTTATGCTGTTCAGCCAAGTCCAGACGGATTGGCACAGGCCTTTATTATCGGAGCGGACTTTATTGGTGAGGACAGTGTCTGCTTGATTTTGGGAGACAATATCTACCATGGCAATGGCTTGACCAAGATGCTCCAACGGGCAGCGTCAAAAGACAAAGGCGCAACTGTCTTTGGCTACCAAGTCAAAGATCCAGAACGCTTTGGTGTGGTTGAGTTTGATAAGAACATGAACGCCATCTCGATCGAAGAAAAACCGGAAGAGCCAAAATCCAATTTTGCGGTTACTGGTCTCTATTTCTATGACAATGATGTAGTGGAGATTGCCAAAAACATCAAACCAAGTCCTCGTGGGGAATTGGAGATTACAGATGTCAACAAGGCCTACCTTGACCGCGGAGATCTCTCTGTGGAGCTCATGGGACGTGGCTTTGCCTGGTTGGATACGGGTACACATGAGAGCTTACTGGAAGCGGCGCAATACATTGAAACCGTTCAACGTTTGCAAAACGTCCAAGTGGCCAACTTGGAAGAAATTGCCTACCGCATGGGTTACATCACAGCTGAGCAAGTCCATGAATTGGCACAACCCCTGAAGAAAAATGAATACGGGCAATACTTGCTCCGTTTGATTGGAGAAGCCTAATGTCAGAACAATTTTTTGATAAAGAATTAGCCTGCCGCAAGATTGATGCCATCCCTGGCCTCTTGGAATTTGATATTCCAGTCCGTGGGGATAATCGTGGCTGGTTCAAAGAGAACTTCCAAAAAGAAAAGATGGTGCCATTAGGCTTTCCAGAAAGTTTCTTTGCCGAAGGCAAGTTGCAAAACAACATTTCCTTTAACAAGAAAAACACCTTGCGTGGCTTGCACGCTGAGCCTTGGGATAAGTACGTGTCTATCGCTGATGAAGGTGTTGTTATCGGTTCATGGGTGGACCTTCGTGAGGGAGAGACTTTCGGGAACACCTACCAAACGATTATCGATGCATCAAAAGGGATTTTCGTACCACGCGGCGTTGCCAACGGCTTCCAAGTTCTGTCTGAAAAAGCAGCCTACACCTATCTGGTCAATGATTACTGGGCCTTGGAATTAAAACCAAAATATGCCTTTGTCAACTATGCAGATCCAAGTCTTGGTATTGAATGGGAGAACCTCGCAGAAGCTGAAGTGTCAGAAGCAGATAAAAACCACCCCTTGCTTAAAGATGTGAAACCCTTGAAAAAAGAGGATTTATAAGAATGTATCAAGCCTTTTTGACTATTGCGCGTGAACTGAATAACATTGGCATTACCCCCTTGTTAATGGGATCCGTTGGCCTTGAAGTTAGAACGAAACGTGATTGGCAAGCAGGTGACTTGGATATTCATGTGCCAAGTGACCCTCGCGGTTGGGATGCCCCAGATGACGAGCGTATTTACCGTTTTGAGGAAATCAATGTCCTCATGGAAAAGTTGGGCTATCACTTGGTTGACCGCCATGAGCATGAATTCCAAAAGGACGGCTGTTCGGTTGAATTTGGCGGCCTGCATTCTCTGCCGAGTTTTGCTGGTGTAGAACTGGAAGACTTAGAAGAAATAGAAGATGAAGGTGTTCGTTATTATTTGCCTAATCTAGAACAATACCTGAACATCTACGAGGCCTCCTCCAAAGACAGCTACAGTACAGACAATAACAATGGCAAAGATTTTGTCAAAATGGCTTATCTTAAAACAGCATTAGGGAAAGAAGCGAGCTATCAGTGATTAGTCCACTTAGTCGGACTCTTAAACCTTTCGCTATAAAGTCAATCTTTACTGTTTTTGACATTATAAAGAAACGAACAAAGAAATACAATTTTTCGGAGAAATCATGACAACCTTTAAAAACATTATCGTCACAGGTGGAGCTGGCTTTATCGGCTCGAACTTTGTGCATTACGTATACAACAACCATCCAGACGTTCATGTGACCGTTCTGGACAAATTGACCTACGCTGGTAACCGTGCGAACCTAGAAGAGATTCTCGGGGACCGTGTTGAATTGGTTGTGGGAGATATTGCTGATGCAGCATTAGTGGACAAGTTGGCAGCCAAGGCTGACGCCATCGTTCACTATGCAGCAGAAAGCCACAACGATAACTCCCTTAATGACCCAAGTCCCTTTATCCATACTAACTTCATTGGGACCTATACGCTTTTAGAAGCGGCTCGTAAATACGACATTCGTTTCCACCATGTGTCAACGGATGAGGTATATGGAGACCTTCCCCTTCGGGAAGATTTACCAGGTCATGGCGAAGGACCAGGTGAAAAATTCACTGCGGAAACCAACTATAATCCAAGTTCACCATACTCTTCAACCAAGGCAGCATCTGACTTGATTGTAAAAGCATGGGTACGCTCATTTGGCGTTAAAGCTACGATTTCCAACTGTTCAAACAACTATGGACCTTACCAGCACATTGAGAAGTTCATTCCACGCCAAATCACCAATATCTTGGCAGGGATCAAGCCAAAACTCTATGGTGAAGGGAAAAACGTCCGTGACTGGATCCATACCAACGACCACTCAACCGGTGTTTGGGCGATCTTGACCAAGGGACAAATGGGTGAAACCTACTTGATTGGTGCTGATGGCGAGAAGAACAACAAGGAAGTTTTGGAATTGATCTTGGAAAAAATGGGTCAGCCAAAAGACGCCTATGACCATGTCACAGACCGAGCTGGTCACGATTTGCGCTATGCTATTGATGCTAGCAAGCTCCGTGATGAGTTAGGCTGGACACCAGAATTTACCAACTTTGAAGCAGGTATCGAAGATACCATCAAGTGGTACACAGACAACCAAGACTGGTGGAAGGCTGAAAAAGAAGCTGTTGAAGCGAAATACGCTAAGACACAAGAAGTGATTAAATAGGTTAGAAGTCGGCACTTCTGAATAGATGTGCTGGCTTATTTTAATAAATATGAAAAAAATTCAAACTATTTTTTTAGCATTTTCATTTAAAACGATTCTTCTATTAAGTTCAATAGTTATTTTATTGCTCACTTTTTTTAATTTAAAAGAGCGTGGATATATCCATATGAACAATGCGGAACATGTCGTTTTTTTTCAAAATGGCTGGGAATTCTATACTGCTTTGCTTACACTGCTATTTGTACTGCTGCTGATTACAAAAGGAATTGAGAGAATTTCTTCTGTGGCGCTGTTTAGTATTTTAGCTGGAGTTTATTTAGGATTGGGAACATATTTAATCTTAAATGTTGATTCATTGATGAGAGCAGATCCACACTATTTGTTTAAAGCTGCATTAGAAATGAATGCTGGGGATTTTTCTTCTTTTGATAAAATAGATGCAACAAAATATATGTCCACTTTCCCTACACAGATGGGATTATTAAGTTTGTTTAGGGTTTATGCCTCTTTTACGACTAATCCTAAATATTTATTTTATTTACAGTTATTGATGGTTAATTGTTCGCACTTCCTGCTTTGGAGAATAGCAAATTTACTATTTCAAAACAAAACAATAAACAATCTTACAATTTTATTATCTTATCTGTTTTTACCATCATTGTTTTTAATTTTGTGGTTATATGGAGATATTCCAGGCTTGCTATGCTTGTTGCTTGCTTTTTATGCGTACATAAAGTATAGAAAGAAAGAGAATTTGCTATTTGCAATGATGTCAATTTTGTTTATGATTGCTGCCTGTATTTTTCGTAGTAACTACTTGATATTTTTTGTTCTCCTGCTCATTTTACAATTTCTTTCAATCATTCAAAAATTTAAACTAAGAAAAGTTATTTTTCCGGTGCTCTTAATATTTTTATATCTTTTTGTAAATAGAAAAATTCAACATTATTACGAAGAGAAGATTCAAGAAAATATTACCTTCCCTCCTCAGACAGCTTGGGTAGTCATGGGGCTAAATGATAAAGCAGCAACACCAGGATATTTTGATGCTTATACAACCTTAATTCGAGTTTGGAATAATTATGATGATGAAAAGGTTGAACAAGTTGTTGCCAAGGATTTGAAAGACAGGGTGAGGATACTCTCAACAGACAGAGAATACGCGATAAACTTCTTCTCAAAAAAACTGTCAGCTATTTGGAATGAACCGACTTTCCAATCAATATATGCAGGACCGTTACATACACGTGAACAGTTTGTACATACGGATACATTAAAAAATTTATATATGGAAGGTTCGTACTATCATATTTATAATAAATATATGAGTGTATTCTTAGGAATGATTTATTTGTTAACCCTTATATATGCTTTGATACAATTTCTTCAACCGCTTGAAAAGAGAAATTTCCTGTATCTTGTTCCACTATTATATCTACTTGGAGGGTTCTTGTTTCACGTACTTTGGGAAGCAAAGGCCAGATATGTATACCCTTACATATACATGTTAATCCCGGTAGTGGCATTTTCTTTTAGCTTCCAAGTAGAAAAAATATCCAAAAAATTAGGAGGAAATTAGATTGGAAATGCCAATTTTATACATCGTCATTCCATGTTACAATGAAGAAACTGTATTACCTGAGACGAATCCAATGTTTTTAGCAAAATTACAAGAATTGATTTCTCAGGGATTGGTATCAGAAAACAGTCGAATTATGTATGTCGACGATGGAAGCGATGATAACACATGGAATCTTATTGAAGAGTACTCTCAACATACTCATATTATTGGGATTGCACAATCTCGTAACAGAGGACATCAAAGCAGTGTTCTTGCTGGAATGATGGAAGCTAAAGAACATGCTGATATTGTTATTACAATCGATTGTGATGGACAGGATGATATAAATTGCATGAATGATATGGTAATTGCTTATCAAAATGGTGCAGAAGTTGTTTATGGAGTCCGTAAAAAACGTACGACTGACACCTTTTTTAAACGATTTACAGCAGAATATTTTTATCACCTGATGGAAAAGCTGGGTGTAGAAATTATATTCAATCATGCAGATTATCGTTTGATGTCCAAAAGAGCTTTGAAAGCTTTGGCGGAATATACTGAAGTGAATCTATTTTTGCGTGGCTTAGTACCGCTGGTTGGTTTTAATTATTCGATTGTAGAGTATGAACGATTTGAACGCATCGCTGGTGAAAGTCATTATCCCTTAAAAAAGATGCTTGCTTTAGCTTTTGATGGGATTACAAGCTTAAGTATAAAACCAATTCGCTTAATTACAGGAATGGGAATAATAACATCACTTGTATCTTTTCTATTTATTATTTGGAGTATTATTAGTCATTTTATAGGAAATACAGTTTCAGGGTGGTCTAGTACAATTACTATTATTTCTTTTATTGGAGGGATTCAATTGATTTCAATAGGAATTATTGGTGAGTACATAGGTAAAATTTATCTTGAAACAAAGTGCCGTCCGCGTTATATTATAGATAAGCGGACAGATGATATAGAAGGATATTAAACAAAAATTAAATATATTAAATACAAAGGAGAACTTCATGATTTTAATTACTGGTGCAAATGGCCAATTGGGAACAGAACTACGTTATTTATTGGATGAGCGTGGTGTAGACTATGTCGCTGCAGACGTTGCGGAAATGGACATTACAGATGCCGAAAAAGTTGATGCATTCTTTGCAGATGTGAAACCAAGCATCGTTTATCACTGTGCAGCCTATACAGCAGTTGATGCCGCTGAAGACGAGGGAAAAGAGCTGAACTACAAGATCAATGTCACAGGTACTGAAAATGTGGCCAAGGCTGCGGCTAAATACGATGCTACCTTGGTTTACATTTCAACGGACTATGTCTTTGAAGGGCAAAAACCAGTTGGTCTGGAATTGGAAGTGGATGAGCCAGCTAACCCTCAAACAGAGTACGGCCGTACCAAGCGTTTGGGTGAAGAAGCTGTTGAAAAATATGCGGACAAATTTTATACCGTGCGTACAGCTTGGGTATTTGGAAATTATGGTAAAAACTTTGTCTTTACCATGCAAAACCTAGCTGAAACCCGTGACACCTTGGGTGTGGTCAACGATCAATTTGGTCGTCCGACTTGGACACGGACTTTGGCAGAATTTATGGTGCATTTGGTTGAAACCAAGCAAGACTTTGGCTATTACCATCTCTCAAATGATTCTGAAAAAGGGATCAGCTGGTATGATTTTGCCAAAGAAATTTTGAAAGATACAGATGTCACTGTTAATCCAGTATCCTCTGATCAATTCCCAGCCAAGGCCAAACGCCCACTTAACTCAACTATGAGCTTGGCCAAAGCCAAAGCGACTGGATTTGCCATTCCAACTTGGCAAGAAGCCTTAGAAGACTTTTACCAACAAGGGAAAAAATAATCTATAAAAACCTGAAAAGACTTTCAGGTTTTTTAAATTGGAGATGATGAAGGTATGAATGTTTAACGATGAAGATAAAGAAAAAATATGGTATAATAGCCTGATTCCACTTTTATGAGTAAAAAAATTATGAAACACATTTTTATTATCGGTAGCCGTGGATTGCCAGCGACATATGGCGGATTTGAAACCTTTGTGGAAGAGTTGATTTCACATCAGGCTTCAGACCAGATTCAATACCATGTGGCCTGCCTATCTGAGACGGAACACCAAACACATTCACAATACAAAGGGGCGGATTGTTTTACGATTAAACCACCTCAGTTGGGACCAGCCCGAGTGATTGCCTATGACATGATGGCCATCCATTATGGTTTGCAAATCTCCAAAAAACAAGGTATAAAAGATCCCTTATTTTATGTTCTAGGAAATACCATTGGTGCTTTTATTGCCCCATTTGCTCGAAGCATTCACCAGGCAGGAGGCAAGCTCTTTGTGAATCCTGATGGACTAGAATGGAAAAGAAGCAAATGGCCTAAGCCAGTTCAGGCCTATCTCAAATATTCTGAGAAATGGATGTCAAAATATGCCGACCTATTGGTTTCAGACAATCAAGGGATTGAGGAATATATAATGTCCGCCTACCCTTGGGCCAAGACAGTCTGCATTGCTTATGGAACAGACTGTCTTCCGACGACTTATGTTGGAAAAGAAACTATTGTTCGGGATTTATTTAGAAAATGGGGCATTCAAGAAAAAGAATACTACTTAATTCTTGGACGGTTCGTGCCAGAAAACAATTATGAGACCATGATTCGTGAGTTTATGTTGAGCCAAACACAGCGTGATTTGGTGATTATTTGCAATCATGAAGGAAATGCTTATTTTGAGACCTTAAAAGAAACCACACAATTTGAGACCGACGAACGGGTCAAATTTGTTGGGACGGTCTATGATAAAGATTTGGTCAAGTACATTCGTCAAGAAGCGCGTGCTTATATCCATGGACATGAAGTCGGTGGAACCAATCCTGGCCTCTTAGAGGCCCTTTCTCAGACCAATGAAAATTTAGTGCTAGGTGTTGATTTTAATAAAAAAGTGGCACTGGATACAGCACGCTATTGGTCTAAGGAAAAGGGGAGTTTGCGTGGCCTTATCAATGAAATTGACCAAAAAGAAGAAGATTGTGTGCGAGGACAAAAAGCCAAGCAACACATGCAAGAAAACTACACATGGGAGGGAATAGTCCATCAGTATGAGGACTTGTTTTTAAGATGAACATTGCAATTCTCATGTCCACCTATAATGGTGAGCAGTTTTTAGCAGAACAAATTAAGAGTATTCAGTCTCAGACCGTTGAGGATTGGACCTTATTGATTCGTGATGATGGTTCAACAGATGGGACAATGGATATGATCCGCCAGTTTGTTACAACAGACAGCCGGATTCAGTGGATAAACCAAGAGAAACAAGAAAATCTTGGTGTGATTAAGAGTTTTCACAGCTTACTTCAGTACCAAGAATCAGATGTCTATTTTTTTGCGGACCAAGATGATGTCTGGCTACCAAATAAATTGGAAGTGTCTTTAGCAGAAGCGAAGAAGTATCCTGCAGAGACGCCGCTTATGGTCTATATGGACTTGATGGTTGTGAATCAAGAGTTAGAAGTCTTATCTGAGAGTATGATTCGGACACAATCAGGACATGCCAATACCCAGCTCGTTCAAGAATTAACAGAAAATACTGTTACAGGTGGTGTGGCCATGATCAATCATAGCCTAGCTCAGTTGTGGACACAAACAGAAGATATTTTGATGCACGATTGGTATTTGGCCTTGTTGGCGACTGCTTTTGGTTACTTAGTCTATATCGATCAACCTGGAGAACTCTATCGCCAGCATGATAACAATGTGCTAGGAGCTAGAACCTGGTCTAAGCGTATCAAAAAATGGTTGCGGCCCCATCTCTTGTTTGAACAATATTGGAAACTGATTCAAGACAGTCAAAAACAGGCGGCCTTTCTACTGGAGATGTCCTTATCAGAATCCCAAAGAGCTTTAATAGAGTCCTACGTAACCATTATGGAAAAGGGATTTTTCGAAAGACTAGCGACTCTGAAACAATATGGCCTTCGTAAAAACAAGGCTTTCCACACACTTGTCTTTACGACTTTAATCTTAACGAAATTTGCCTATAAGGAGTAATCATGGATTTATTTTCCAAGAAAAATCGCATTCTGTTAAAGGAAATGATTAAAACAGATTTTAAACTACGCTACCAAGGATCCGTCATCGGATACCTCTGGTCTATTTTAAAACCCCTCATGATGTTTGCCATCATGTATGTTGTATTTGTACGCTTTTTACCTCTTGGTAATGGAGTTCCGCATTGGGCTGTGGCCTTATTGTTGGGGAATGTCATTTGGGCATTTTTCTCAGAAGCGACCAATATGGGGATGGTATCTATTGTAACTCGAGGAGATCTTTTGAGAAAATTGAGTTTCTCAAAACACATTATTGTCTTGTCGGCTATTTGTGGTGCGATGATCAATTTAACCATTAATCTTTTTGTCGTCTTGATTTTTGCAATGATCAATGGTGTTCAAGTTTCATGGACACACGTCATTTTCGTTCCCTTGTTATTTATTGAGTTATTTATTTTTGCATTTGGAATCGCCCTAATTTTATCGACCTTATTTGTGAAATTCCGTGATTTGGGTCAAATTTGGGAAGTGATCATGCAGGCCGGTATGTATGCAACCCCTATTATCTATCCGATTACCTTGATCACAGATAGAAGTATGTTTGCAGCAAAGCTAATCATGCTAAATCCTGTGACACAAATTATTCAAGATGCCCGCTATATTTTAATTGATCGAGGAAATGTTCCAATTTGGCAAATTTCTTACCATTGGTGGTATATAGTGATTCCGTACCTCCTTCCATTTGTGGTCTTAGCGATTGGTTTGTTTGTATTTAATCGTAGCTCGAAGAGATTTGCGGAGATTTTATAATGACAGAAAAGAAAATTGCAGTAAAAGTAGAAAACGTTAGTAAGTACTTTCGATTGCCGACAGAAGCCACGCATAGCTTGCGGACGGCCATGGTTAATCGATTCAAAGGGATTAAAGGTTATAAGGAACAGCATGTACTAAAAGATATTTCCTTTGAAGTAAATGAAGGAGATTTCTTTGGTATTCTAGGTCGAAATGGCTCTGGTAAGTCCACGCTCTTAAAAATCATCTCTCAAATTTATGTTCCTGAAAAAGGGAATGTCTCTGTAAACGGCAAATTGGTGTCCTTTATTGAATTGGGTGTTGGTTTTAACCCTGAATTGACTGGACGTGAAAATGTCTACATGAACGGGGCTATGCTGGGATTCACAACAGAAGAAATTGACGATATGTACGATGATATTGTTGAATTTGCAGAGTTGACCGAGTTTATGAACCAGAAACTCAAAAATTACTCCAGTGGTATGCAAGTGCGTTTGGCCTTTTCTGTTGCCATCAAAGCCCAAGGCGATGTCCTCATTTTGGATGAAGTCTTAGCAGTCGGTGATGAAGCCTTCCAACGCAAGTGTAATGACTATTTCATGGAACGCAAGAAAAGTGGCAAAACCACTATTTTGGTTACTCATGATATGGGAGCGGTTAAGAAATATTGCAACAAGGCAGTATTGATCGAAGAAGGACTTGTAAAAGCCATTGGTGACCCATATGACGTTGCAAACCAATATAGCTTGGACAATACAGTTGTCCAACAACCAACTCAAACTAAGTCGGAAACAGAAGAGAAACCAGAAATCATATTAGTGGATGATTTACGAGTTAAGCTTGAGTGTTCCGAGCAAATTGAGACAAGTGATGAAGTAGTCTTTACAGTTTCCTACGATGTCAAAGAAGACATCAGTACTTATATCGCTTTTTCATTGACAGATATTGATAAAAATATCTGGATATACAACGATAATTCCTATGACTTGATGACAAGTGGGACAGGAAGGAAAGAATTCCAATATCGTTGCCAAATTTCTGGAATCAATTTCCTAAAACTAAAATTACAAGTCTCAGTACGTGATAGCAAGGATCAAATGATTGCTTTTGCTAACACAGAAAATAGTCCTGCTATTTTGATTACGCGGACCAATAGCGCAAATGATGCCAAATCGGAGAAAATGTCTTCATCAGGTCTTCTCCATCGAAATGGAAAATGGGAAAAGATAAATGGATAAATTAGTTTCTATTGTGGTGACCTGTTACAACCATGAACAATATATTGAACAATGCCTGCGTAGTGTTTTTGCACAAACCTACCAACAAATTGAATTGATTATTTTAAATGATGGTTCAACAGACCAATCAGAAACCATCATCCAATCCTTGTTAAAGGAATCCCCTTTTGCAAAAACAAGTTACCACTTCCATGAAAATCAAGGTGTTGTTCGCACACGTAATAAGGGCTTTGATTTAGTGGAGGGTGACTTCCTTTTATTTGTAGATAGTGATAATTATTTACCTGATAATTTTGTTTCAGCTTTAGTTAACAAAGCAGAGCAGGAACAGGCAGATTTAATTTACACAAAACTAGTGGATTGTGAAAGTAAGGAAATCTTAATCTCTATGCCAGAATTTGATTTAGCAACTATGTATAAGGGTAATTTTATGGACAATTGCTCTTTAATCCGTAGGAGCATCATCGGAGATGTACGGTATGATTACCAACTAAAGAAATTAGTCGATTATGATTTCTTCATGAACTTGATAGTGAATAAGAAAGCAAAAGCCGTATCCTGCATGGAGACCTGTATTTACTACCGTGTTTTGGATCAGTCGATTAGCGACCATAAAAATACATCGAAATTTTATGAAGCATATAGCCACTTGCTATCAAAATATACACTTCAGAATCCTGATTTTGCTAGGGAGGCCCTAGATTTTAATTTCAAGAGGGCGATTTATTTATCTGATCCGAAGATGAAATATCAGAATGAGAAACTGACCATTTATTATTCAGAAGACCAAAATTTTTCAGAAGAAAAAACACTGAAATATGCTTTCAATTACAAAGAAACACTCTCATTATCATTCGATGCTAGTGTGCGTTTTATCCGAGTGGACATGACAGAACTTCCGATTTTTTTCAAATCCTTGTGCCTTGTCCAGGTTGCTAATCAAACGGAACTAGAGCCGATTCATACAAATGGTTTTCGCAAAGGTGATGGTTGTTTTTTTCCAACAGAAGATCCTCAAATGGTCTATTCATTAGGGAACAAGGAATCTCACCAACTCGAATTGATGTATGAGTTGGCTAATGTGACTGAAATTCAAGAAGATGATTATTTAGGTTCCATCGTAACCAGTCAATTACAGACTCTTGATCAACAATTAAAAGCAACTTTGCAAGCACAAAGACAATTAAAGAACCAAAATGAGTACCAAGAAAAAGAGTTGCATCAGCTACAAGCAGCATTCTCACAACTAAATCAAGAATACCATGCTATTATTGGTTCAAGACGTTGGATTATTCCAACGAAGATCATTAACTTTTTTAGGAGAAAATAGAAAATAATGAGACGCTTATTACTTTATGTCCATTTTAATAAATTCAATGCCATTAGTCCGCATGTGCTCTACCAATTGGAAAAAATAAATCCCATTTTTTCTAAAATAGTCTTTTTATCAAATAGTCAATTGCCACAAGCAGATATTGATCATTTGTTTGAGCGAGGTCTTATCCATGAATTTATGCAGCGAGATAACATCGGATTTGATTTCGCTGCTTGGCGAGATGGAATGGAATTGATTGGATTTAATCATCTACAAGATTATGATTCGGTTACACTGATGAATGATACTTGTTTTGGCCCCCTATGGGACTTACAAGAACATTACAATCACTTTGAACAAAAAAGTGATACCGATTTTTGGGGGATGACCAATCACCGAGCAGTTAAAAATACGTTAAAAGAACATATCCAAAGTTATTTCATTTCTTTTAAAAAATCCATTCTTGAATCAGAAGTTTTCCAAGGTTTTTGGCAAGGAATTCAAAATCATACCGAAGTTCAATTGGTGATTGATCAGTATGAAACACAGATGACAGATATTTTTCGAAAAGCTGGTTTTTCATATGATACCGTTTTAAATGTTAATTTACAGAATAAGAAGGAATTTCCAAACGAAAACTTCTCACAAATTTATCCTTCAAAAATTTTGAAGGAACGTGTACCATTCTTAAAAATTAAAGCGATTGATGCCAATCCGGTTGATGCCAAACATATTGTTACACCCTTTATTTTACAAGAAGTAGAAAATGCAAGTGATTATCCTGTTCAATTGATTGTAGACCATATGTCTAAAATTAATCGACCTGATTTTGAATACCTTTTGAATAGAAAATATCTGCCACTTACAAAATTTGAAGAAACCACTAAGAAGATTGCAGTTCATTTGCATGTTTTCTTTGAAGAATTGATCGATGAATTTTTCGAGGCATTTCAATCTTTCCATTTTAATTATGATTTGTTTATTACGACAGATCGATTAGAAAAAGTTCCAGTGATTGAAGAACGATTGCTAGCTTATCAACTGACTGGGCAAATTGTGGTCACTGGAAATGTGGGCCGAGATGTTTTACCCATGTTGAAATTAAAAGACCAATTAGCTGATTATGACTATATTGGCCATTTCCATACAAAAAAATCAACGCTAGCAGTTGATTATCTTATTGGTCAATCATGGCGGAGAGAATTGATTGACATGCTTGTTCGTCCAGCAGATGCCATCATTGCAAATTTTGATCAGAAAGCTGATTTAGGAATTGTGATATCCGATATACCAACTGCGTTTCGTTACCATAATATGATTTCGCTGGCAGAAGAACAGCGAATCGCTCCTCATATGAATGAGTTATGGTCTAAGATGCAAATGAACAAATCCATTAATTTCTCTGACTTTAAAACATTTGTGATGTCTTATGGTACCTTTGTTTGGTTTAAATATGATGCTTTAGAAAAAGTCTTTGAGTTGAATTTGCAAGACAAAGATGTTCCAGAAGAACCATTGCCACAAGATTCTATTCTTCACGTTATTGAGCGTCTGTTGATTTATATTGCTTGGGATAAGAATTATGATTTTTATATTTCAAAAAATCCAACAGACATTCCAGGATTTGTTGACAATAGAGAGTTAAATGGACGAGAAGGACATTTAGCAACTGTTGGTAGAACCTATGTTGATTTTAACCAAATGGGCGGGATTAAAGGTGCCTTGAAATACATTGTTTTAGGCCCTGCAAGAGCTATCAAGTATATTATTATCCGTTTGAAACACAAAATAGAGGGAGAAAAATGAGAACTAGAAAAACGCGAACTAAAACATCCCCTAAAAAAGGATATACGACCATCATTAAATACCTATTTACGATTGCAATTATTCTGCTCTCCTATAAAACGAGTTTGGATGTTCGATATGTTGCCTTTAGTTTCCTTGAATTACTGATTATTATTTTAGTCTCGAACTATCTTTTGAAGTTTAATAAGTGGATGGCCTATTTTTTCAACTGTGTATCTCTGCTTTTATTAAATATTCAAACCCTAATTATGTTGTTTGGCGGTACCTACACCACTTTGGTCATGGTCACAAATCTGGAATCGATTGAAGCCTTAAGTGGTAAAGCTGCAACCTATATTGCAGGTATTGTAGCTTTATTAGTCTTTACCTTTCTTCCAATCGCTCGATTTAAATTAAAGAAAATTTCATTAAATAAATTGTTATCAGTGACTTTAGGGCTAGAGCTGCTTCTGGCATTTATTTTTGGAAATACCTTTTCACCTATTTTTGCCTTATATACCTTGGCAGAACAATCTGTGCAATACCAGAGAAAAATGGAAGCCATCAAAAATCAACCAAACTTAACAGCAGATTTTTTACATAGCGATGTTTCGTCCTTTATAAATCGCCCAGTTGAATTAGCTGAAAAGCCTAATATTGTTTTAGTATTTGTAGAAGGTTTGTCTCAAAATATTATCGATGATACACGTGATATTATGCCAAATGTGCGCAAATTACAGGATAATTCTTTAAATTTTTCGGCATATTATAACCATACTTTTGCTACTTATAGAGGACTAATTGGTCAATTGTATTCTGGCTACCAATTAAACAATTACGATGAAAATAAATTGATTTCTATTCAGGATATTTTAAAAGATGAGGGATATGAAACAACTTTTATTAATACGGAGCCAAGAAATGTGCGTTTCACATCTTATTTAGAGTCTTTTGGATTTGATCACCTCATTAGTCATTTAGGGAAAGATAAAAAGGAAGTTGGTCATACAATTTATGACAAGGAAGCAATCGAGTTGCTTTACGATAGTCTGGAACAGAGTGCGAAACAAGATAAGCCTTATTTTACAGCAATCTATACATATGGTACTCATGTTTCATTGAAATCTCCGGATAAAAAGTTTGGAGATGGAAGCAATGATTTATTGAATCGATTTTATAATCTAGATTATCACATGGGTGAGTTTATAGAGAAATTCAATAATAGTCCTATTTCAGAAAATACAATTTTTGTTTTTACAACGGATCATGCAACCTATCAAGATGCAGATTTTAGAGAAACATTTAAAGATTATCCACGTCAAGAGTCTAGTTTGGATGCTGTGCCATTTTTCATCTACCATAAAGGAATGAGACCGACTGATATTAATGTTGCTGGTCGAAATTCACTGAGTTTAGCCCCAACTATTCTAGACTACATTGATATTAGTGCTCCGAATTACTTCCTAGGAAAAACCTTGTTTATGGATAAAGAAAATAATAATTCCTTCGATACTGTGTTTCATGATAATAGCACATTGAAATCTAGTGACCAGGGTCTGTTGCAACCATTATCTGAAACCACTCAGACAATTATTGAGGACGAATTACAACGCTACTTCACAGCTAAATTACAAGAAATACCATAAGAAAGTTATTAGTTTACCAGAAAAAGTTAAATCCCCCTTTGGATGAGAATCACAAAAAGGGGGATTTGTTTTTCTAAGAATAGACATTTCATAAATCTTTTCTTAGAAGAAAAATTTTCATAGGATTTTTACTCGTTTTATGCTAGAATAATAGAAGGAGGAACCAGATGATAAAAATATTTGGAAAAATACGTTATCATTGGCAACCAGAGTTGTCTTGGTCGATTATTTATTGGTCTTTAGCACTGACCCCGATGTTTATTGGCTTGTCGTTATTGTATGAACGTACCCAAATATCAGTGTCTGTTTTTGTACTGTTCATCTTGGTTGTCGTCTTATTTGGAATTGGATTTCATCGCTATTTTAGAATTGATGATGAGGATTTACTGATTACTTATGCCAATCCTTTTCGTAAGCAAAAAATTAAGATTGATTCTATCCAAAAAATTGAAGTCACTTTTTTATACATTAAGCTATTTTCTGAAGATTTTCCACATGGAAAAATCTTTTACATGCGAAAATGGCCCAAAAAGTATTTCATCAATGATTTAGTTCGTAATTTATCCTTTAAGGGTGAGATTATTTTAATGGATCATTTGATTAAACAAGATTATTTCGAAGAATATTATTCGGAATCTGCAAAATCAGTCCGCTAAAATCGCTTTTGTTGGGCAGGATTTTGCTGCTAATCGAATTGCTGGATCATCAGGAAAGTCCGCTGTTTGCCCAGTGTGTTCAGAAAAAATGACAATTCCGTCATCATCATAATCGAAGGCGGAAGAATAAGTTTGGCACAGCCCGCAAGCAATGCATTTTTCAGGGATTAGTTTAATATTCATAGTGCTATTGTAACGATTATTATAAAAAAAAACAAGGAGAAGATAGAGATGTCACAAGAACCATGGAATGAAGAGATTTACACATCAGAAGAGAAGAGTCGGAAAGCAAGAACTGAAAAAGGCAATAAAGCCAATTTGATTTTTACTATTTTAGCAGTTGTTTTCTGTATTATTGTTACTGGAATTACTGTTTTAGCAATTTATTTATCCAGTGGTGGTAGTAGCACTAATTCGACAGAAGAATTTTATAATTCAAAAAATGCAAGTTCATCTGCAGCTGTTGCGAGTGAGAGCTCTTCAACAAGTGAAACAGAAGCACCAGCTTCAACACAAGAAACTCCAGCCCCAGAAGAGACCGTTCCAAGTTCGACTGAGCAGCCAGCTGAGACTGCTGGGGAAACAATTGTAGTTCAGCCTGGCGAAGGACAATCCTCTATTGCAGCACGTGCAGGCATTTCCATTGCTGATTTGGAGCGTTTAAATCCAGATAAGATGTCAACTGGCTCATGGTTGGCTCACCCTGGAGATACTGTAAGAATTAAATAAAAGGATAATCATGAAATCAATTCAAATTGCTATTGATGGACCGGCATCAAGTGGGAAGTCTACTGTTGCAAAAATCATTGCTAAAAAATTAGGCTATACATACTTAGATACTGGTGCAATGTACCGTTGTGCAACTTATTTAGCATTAAAGAACAATCTGAGCAAAGACCACGTTTCTGAGATTTTGGAACAGTTATCAGAACACCCAATCAGTTTTGGGCACTCAGCAACAGGACAGGCAATGGTGTTTGTTGGAGATGTAGATGTGACCCTGGCGATTCGTCAACCGGATGTAACCAATAATGTATCCTGGGTTGCTGCTATTTCAGAGATTCGAGAAGAATTAGTGAGACAACAACAACGCATTGCGCAACAAGGTGGAATCGTCATGGATGGACGCGATATTGGTACCGTGGTCCTTCCTGATGCAGAGTTGAAAATTTTCTTAATTGCATCTGTGGAAGAGCGGGCCTTACGCCGCTTTAAAGAAAACCAAGAAAAAGGAATTGACACCGATTTAGAAACTTTAAAAGAAGAAATTGCAGCGCGTGACTACAAGGATAGCAATAGAGAAGTTTCACCATTAAAAGCAGCGGAAGATGCCATTACATTTGATACGACAGGTGTCTCTATTGAGGAAGTTGTATCTTTTATTACAAAAAAAGCAGAAGAAATTCTTGACAAGTAAGTGGACTACTGGTATACTAGTAACAATGAGAAAAGCAGAAGTGAGAACTTCTCGCCTTGCGACTAACGTTGTCTGGCCCTACATGTCAAAATTCCATTTGGAAAATGTTATGTGCGGGCTTGATTTATCAAGTCCGTTTGTTTTTCTCTAAATAAAAAAAATGAGGTGAAAGCCATAGCAAAGCAAGATTTGTTCATCAATGATGAAATTCGTGTGCGGGAAGTTCGTCTAATCGGTCTCGATGGTGAACAGTTAGGGATCAAACCGCTCAATGAAGCACAATCACTCGCTGATAATGCCAACGTTGACTTGGTGTTGATTCAGCCGCAAGCTAAACCACCGGTTGCGAAAATTATGGACTACGGTAAGTTCAAATTTGAGTACCAGAAAAAACAAAAGGAACAACGCAAAAAACAAAGTGTTGTGACTGTTAAAGAAGTGCGTCTTAGTCCCGTTATTGATAAGGGTGACTTTGAAACGAAACTTCGCAATGCCCGTAAGTTCCTTGAAAAAGGAAATAAGGTCAAAGTATCTATTCGTTTTAAAGGACGGATGATTACGCACAAAGAAGTTGGTGCGAAAGTCTTGGCTGAGTTTGCTGAAGCAACTCAAGATGTTGCGATTATTGAGCAACGTGCTAAGATGGATGGACGTCAAATGTTCATGCAACTTGCCCCAATTTCAGACAAAAAATAAGCTTAGAAAGCTAAAGGAGAAAAAACATGCCAAAACAAAAAACTCACCGCGCATCAGCTAAACGTTTCAAACGTACAGGTTCTGGTGGATTGAAACGCTTCCGCGCCTTTACATCACACCGTTTCCATGGTAAAACTAAGAAACAACGTCGTCACCTTCGCAAAGCTTCAATGGTACACTCTGGTGACTTCGCACGTATCAAAGCAATGTTGACTGGCTTGAAATAAGCACAACTTGCATTATTAAAGAAAGAATTATTCGGAGGAATTATAAATGGCTCGTGTTAAAGGTGGCGTTGTATCACGCAAACGTCGTAAACGTATTTTAAAACTCGCTAAAGGTTACTATGGCGCTAAACATATCTTGTTCCGTACTGCTAAAGAACAAGTAATGAACTCTTACTACTATGCATACCGTGACCGTCGTCAAAAGAAACGTGATTTCCGTAAATTATGGATCACACGTATCAATGCGGCAGCTCGTATGAACGGTTTGTCATACTCACAATTGATGCATGGTTTGAAATTAGCTGAAATCGAAGTAAACCGTAAAATGTTGGCTGATTTGGCTGTAAATGATGCAGCAGCATTCACTGCACTTGCAGATGCAGCAAAAGCTAAATTAGGTAAATAATTATAAAAAAACTAGTTTCTCAACTAGTTTTTTTTATATTGCTGTGTGCTAAGTGGAAGAAGGACATAAAAAAGAGTAAATCAAGACAGATTTACTCTTTTTTAGTTTCAGAACTAGAAGAAGAAACCGTAGCAGCTTCATCAGTTTCTCCATTTAATTCAAGATAACTTGGTGCTTGAAACAAATCTTGAGTGGTCTTATTGCCATTTTGACTGTAAAGACTAGTTGATTTATCTCCTAGTTTATTTTCGATCGCAATCATAGCTTCAAGTGAATTCAGATACGAGAAATTTGTAGCATCAACAGTTGGAATATCATTCTTTAAGAATCGAATCAAATCCCCTGTTTGAATAGCGTCACTCATTGCGAGTTGCGTTGAGGCAGCTGTTCGAAGCAACTCAACTTCGGCTAGAATTTCTTCGTCTGGATTGGTAATTTCATCACCGGTTTCAGTATAGTAGAGTTTGCCAGCATAGCTGGTATATTTTGGAGTAATAAAGCTCCCGTTTGTTCGAGTCGAAACGATTTCTTTGTTGTCTGGAGAGAGTAGATCTTGTCCAACTTGTAGAAACTGTTTGGATTCAATACCTAGAAGGTGTTCTAGAGTCGGTAGTGCATCGACTTCTCCACCATAAGTATTTACAATATGACCTTTGTTCATTCCAGGAACGACAATCATATAGGGAACACGTTGTAACATAGCGTTGTCGTAATCTGTCCATGTTTCAGAATCCTTACCAAGTAGAGGGGCTAAGTCAGGGTTACGTGAATTTGAAATCCCGTAATGGTCACCATACAGTACAATAATGGAATTTTCATAGAGGCCAGTTGCTTTCAAATAGTCAAAGAAAGATTTGATAGATGTATCTAGGTAATTTGCGGTTGCAAAGTAACCATTGATGGTTTCGTCATCAGTTTTGGCCAAAGGAAACCCAACTTCATCACCAGATAAACTAGTAGTGTAGGGATAGTGGTTGGAAACAGTAATAAACTTAGTATAGAAAGGCTGTTGCATTCGCTCCAAATATGGGATGGCATCCGCAAACATCACCTTATCATTTAATCCATATTGGAAAGAATTGTCCTTTGTTGGAGTAGAGAAATACGACTGGTCAAAGAAATAATTGTAACCCCATTGTTTATAGGTGTTGTTCCGATTCCAAAAGCTACCAGCATTCCCATGAAAGACAGCAGAGCTATATCCACCGTTTTGAGCCAAGATATGAGGAGCTGCTTGTTGGGTGTTGCTGCCACCGTACTGAACCATGAAAGAGCCTTGGTTTAAACCAAATAGAGAGTTTTCAATAAGGGTTTCAGAATCAGATGTTTTTCCAGCTTTGACTTGGTGGAAAAAGTTAGAAAAAGCAAATGTTTCTTTTGAATGATACAGAGAGTTAAGGAAAGGTGTTACTTCGTATTCGGTCTCGTCAACCATCAGTTTGTAATCAATAATGAATTGTTGGAGACTTTCCAGATGGAGGTAAATCACATTTCGGCCTTTTGCAATACCAAAGTATTCCGGATTAGGAGCCGCATATTGTTCTGACACATATTCTTGAACCGGTTTTAAGTCAGCTTCAGTAGCGTCAGAGCGGTCCTTGTGAGCGGAATAGGTCTGGTTGGCATTGTATAAAAAGAAAGCAGGGAATCCAAGAGCTCGGACAATATAGTTATTGGAAAATCCCCGTGAGAGGAGCTCAGGTCGTTCTAATTCAGCTAAAAAGAGGTTTACAGATAAGAGCATGATGGACAAGGCCGTTACTGCAAAACTAGCCCGCTTGTTGACAGCAGGTGTTTTTGCTGGAATCCATTTTTTAACTCGGAGGAAAATCAGTAGAAAAATATCCAAGAAGTATAGGATATCCCACGGACTAACCATTTTTAAAACAGTAGAAAATAAGCCTTTTGAGGTACTGGAACTCGCAATCATTGCTGAAATCGTAATATAATCGGTGAATTCCCTGAAGTAAATCAAATTGGAGAACATCCAAATAAAGAGACCGACATAGATGGCAATAGCAGTGTAGTAAAATGTCTTACTTCTTTTGAAGTAGAGCGCTGCACCAATAAGCAATAGTCCTGTTGGCAAGGGGTTGATGGCAGCGATAAACATTTGGTAGGCACCCTGTAAGTCTTTGTTAAAATCTAAATTAAAACTAACAAAATAAGCAAAGATGGTTTTGATCCAAAAAAGACTAACGAGAAATAAAATAAAACCAAAGCGAGACTGCAAAAATTTCTTGCATTTTTCTTTAAACATATATCTATGATTTCCTCTAACAATACAAATTAAAATCTCAGTCCATTATAACATAATTTTAAGACAAGCTTAAATCTTAGCCGTTTTTTTGAGATATAGGATAAAATTTGCTATAATGAAGATTATGAAGAAATTAAAAGTGAATCGCATCGGAGAACAAAAGATCAAAGAAGGTTATTGTATCTTGGATGCAGATTCTTGTTTGACACCGTCTTTTAGTGATGACTTAGCGGAAGTTTATTCTGAAAAGGATAGATTTTTAGGAACAGCTTACCTCTCTGTGCAGAACAAGGGAATTGGCTGGTTTATCAGTTCTAAAAAAGTGAGTTTGGAGCCGTCTTTTTTCCAATCTTTATTTGAAACGGCAAAAGAACACAGACAACATTTCTTTGATTCAGAAACAACAACCGCCTTTCGTCTTTTTAACCAAGATGGTGATGGCTTTGGTGGTTTGACAGTAGACATTTATAATGAATATGCTGTCTTTTCGTGGTATAATACCTATGTTTTCTCTCTTAAAAAGCATATTGTAGCAGCCTTTCAGGAAGTTTTTCCAGAGATTGTGGGTGCTTATGAGAAAATTCGCTTTAAGGGTCTGGAGTATGAATCAGAACACCTGTTTGGGAAAGAAGCCCCTGAAACATTTCTCATCAAGGAAAATGGGATTGCTTATTCCGTATTCTTAGATGATGGACTGATGACGGGAATCTTCCTCGATCAACATGAGGTCAGAGGCCGATTAGCAGCTGGCTTAGCTACTGGCAAGCGAGTTCTCAATCTGTTTTCCTATACGGCCGCTTTTTCGGTAGCGGCGGCTATGGGAGGAGCCATTCACACGACCTCCGTGGATTTGGCAAAACGCTCTAAAGAGTTGTCTCGAGCCCATTTTGAAGCCAATGGTATCGAATTAGAAAATCATAATTTGGTAGTGATGGATGTTTTTTCTTACTTTAAATATGCCAAACGCCACGGCTTGGTGTTTGATGTGATTGTGCTGGATCCTCCTAGTTTTGCTAGGAATAAAAAACAAACTTTTTCAGTGGCCAAAGATTACCATAAATTAGTCACTCAAGCAATGGATATCCTAAGTCCAAATGGTATTGTGATTGCATCAACTAATGCGTCAAATGTGACGAGTGATAAGTTTAAGCGTCAGTTAGAAAAAGGATTAAACGGTAGAAGATATGATTTTCTAGAATCATATCGTTTGCCAAGTGATTTCAAATACAATAAAAATGATGAAAGTAGTAATTACCTCAAGGTCTTTACAATACAGGTGCAAAAATGAAAATTGTAGTTCCAATTATGCCTAAAAACGTAACAGATGTGGAAGCAATTGATTTAGAACGCTTAGAAGGTGCGGATCTGATTGAATGGCGGGCAGATGTGTTGCCTAAGGAGGAGATTTTAACACTTGCTCCTGCCGTATTTGAAAAATTTGTTGGACGTGAGGTCATTTTTACCATTCGAACAACTAAAGAAGGTGGTTATCTTGATTTATCAGATCAAGAATACGTTTCGATTCTCAAGGAAGTTGCGGCGCTTTACCAGCCTGATTACCTTGACTTTGAATATTATTCCCATCAGGCAGTTTTTGAGGAAATGTTGGATTTCCCAAATCTTGTATTGAGCTACCATAACTGGCAAGAAACACCAGAAAACTACATGGAAATCATGTCGGAATTAACAGCCCTTTCACCTGCCGTTGTTAAGATTGCAGTAAAGCCAAAAACAGAACAGGACGTGTTAGATGTGATGAACTATACACGTGGCTTTAAAACTCTGAATATGGAGCAATCATATGCGACTATTTCCTTAGGCAAGTTGGGCCTCTTGTCTCGATTGTCTGGTAATATTACAGGTTCTTGCTGGACCTATGCATGTCTAGATGAAGTGAGCGAGCCAGGTCAAATTCCTTTGGCTGTCATGAAAAAGATTGTAGAAGTACTGGAGAAATAAGATGAGGTATTTAACTGCTGGAGAGTCACACGGACCACGTTTAACCGCTATTATAGAAGGTATTCCTGCTGGTTTGAGATTGACAGCTGAAGATGTTAATGACGATTTAAAACGCCGCCAAGGTGGTTATGGCCGCGGTGGTCGCATGAAAATTGAGACAGACCAAGTTGTATTTACATCTGGTGTTCGTCATGGGAAAACAACAGGGGCACCTATTACGATGGATGTTATCAATAAAGACCATCAAAAATGGTTGGATATCATGGCAGTAGAAGATATTGAAGAGCGTTTAAAGAGTAAGAGGAGAATTGTTCACCCACGTCCTGGTCATGCTGATTTGGTGGGGGGAATGAAGTATCGTTTTGATGATTTAAGAAATTCTCTTGAACGATCAAGTGCCCGTGAAACAACCATGCGTGTCGCAGTTGGAGCAGTTGCTAAGCAAATTCTAGCTGCATTAGACATTGCTATTGCCAACCATGTTGTTGTGTTTGGTGGCAAAGAAATTGATGTACCTGAGGGACTCAGTGTATCTGAAATCCAACAATTGGCCCAGCAATCTGAAATTTCTGTTGTCAATCAAGAACGCGAACAGGAAATAAAAGACTATATCGACCAAATCAAGCGCGAAGGTGACACGATTGGTGGCGTTGTAGAAACAATCGTCGGAGGAGTACCAGTTGGACTTGGTTCTTTTGTGCAATGGGATAAAAAACTAGACGGTAAGCTAGCCCAAGCAGTTCTGTCCATCAATGCCTTTAAAGGCGTTGAGTTTGGTGTTGGATTCCAAGCTGGATACAAAAAAGGATCGGAAGTCATGGACGAAATCATGTGGAATCAAGAAGATGGATATACACGAAAGAGTAATAATCTAGGAGGTTTTGAAGGAGGAATGACAAATGGACAGCCACTTGTTATTCGCGGTGTGATGAAGCCAATCCCGACCCTTTACAAGCCCTTGATGTCTGTGGATATCGACACACATGAGCCTTATAAAGCAACAGTTGAACGTTCCGATCCAACAGCTTTGCCAGCAGCTGGTGTTGTCATGGAAGCTGTTGTTGCAACTGTCATAGCACAGGAAATATTAGAGAAATTTTCATCGGACAATATGGAAGAGCTGATTGAAGCTGTCGCAAACCATAGAAACTACATTCAAAACTTTTAAGACAAGCAACAGGTGGCTGAGCGGATGGCTCTAGCCTCTTCATTATCATCAAACGAGAAAGAGGGCAAGATGGGGCAAAAAGTTATCTATATTGCAGGTCTTGGGCTGATTGGCTCATCACTTGCCTTAGGCATTCGAAAAGAACATCCAGAATATACTATTTTAGGCTATAATCGTGGGGAGAAATCACGTCTTTATGCTTTGGAAAATGGCTTTGTAGACCAGGTCACAGATGACTTCTCTCAATTTGCACCTCAGGCAGATGTTATTATCTTAGCTCTACCCATTCAACAAACCATAGCATTTCTAAAAGAGTTAGCGACTTTTTCTTTGAAAGAGACTGTTTTGATTACCGATGCTGGGTCAACTAAACAGTCCATTGTTGCAACAGCAGATGCCTATCTAGCCCCCCGCAAGATTAACTTTATCGGAGGACACCCCATGGCTGGTAGCCACAAATCGGGTGCGATTGCAGCGGACTTGCATCTATTTGAGAATGCTTATTATATCTTTACCCCCTCAAAAGCAACACAAAAAGATGAGGTTGCTAGAATGATGGACTTGTTATCTGGTTTAAAGGCACGCTTTATTGAGATTGATGCCAGTGAGCACGACCGAGTTACGAGTCAGATTTCGCATTTTCCTCATGTTTTAGCAAGTAGTTTGATGATCCAAGCAGGAGACTATGCTGTTGAGCACCCTTTTACCAACAACTTTGCGGCCGGAGGATTTCGGGATATGACCCGTATTGCCGAAAGTGAGCCTGATATGTGGACCAGTATCCTCTTACACAATGCAGATGCGGTTGTTGAGAGGATTGATGAGTTTAAAAAACGATTGGATGCTATTTCACAGTCCATCAAAGACAAGGATCAAGAGGCTATCTGGCAATTTTTTGATTTAGGAAAACAAATGCGGCAGGAAATGGAAATCCATAAACGAGCGGGTGTCGATAGTTTCTATGATATTTTTATCAATGTGCCCGATGAAGAAGATGTAATCTTGATGATTCTTGAGCTATTACGAGGAACTTCGGTGGTCAATATTCGTATCAACGAAGAAAATCGTGAAGATATCAGTGGTATCTTGCAAATAACCTTTAAAAATAAAAATGACTTGGAAAAAGCTGCCAAAACAATTCGTCAGCATACCCCATACCGAGTTTTCATGGATTAAGGAGGTCCATTATGTCAACAAATATTTATGATTTAGCAAATGAACTAGATCGGGCGATTCGCCAACTTCCTGAGTATCAGGCTGTACAAACAATCAAACAATCTGTCGAAGCAGATTCAGATGCTAAAGCTATTTTAGATGATTACCTTGCCTTCCAAACGGAAATTCAAGAAATGATTCAATCTGGTCAATTACCAAGTTCTGATATGCAAACGAAAATGCAAGAATTCACACAAAAAATTCAAGAGAATCCACTATTGACCGAGTATTTTAGCAAACAACAACAACTATCTATTTACATTTCTGATGTGGAAAAAATTATTTTTTCTCCATTAAGAGACCTGCTATAAAATTTATTTGAGTCGTTTTCTCATAAAATTTCAAAAAAATGTCAATTTATTCATAAAAAACTATTGACAAATGCATAAAAAAGTTTTATTATTTTACTAACCTAAAAAATAAAATGAGAAATGGAGACAGATAGATGTCGATGAATTGTCAAAACTTAACAGCTAATCGTTACTACTTCAGCTATTTTAGATAGTGTTTGTAGACATGGAAAACATGGATACAAACACGGTAAACGTAAAGTTTGTATCTATGTGGCTGTAGTTATTTGACATGTGCCCACATAGATGAAAAATCTAAATGGGCACCCGCATTCCATCTGTTTTCATGATACAGTTGTATAAGGACCGTTTAGATTTTATCTAGATGGTCCTTATTTTTATACATTGATTGAAAACTGTATTCGTTTTAAAAGGAGAACATTATGAAATTTAGTCGATTTAGCCTCATGGCCTTTATCTTACTTGCAGCATCTAGTCTTGTTGCCTGTGCAAACTCGTCAAAAGATGCTGATCAAGTATCTGTCGGGATTATTCAGTATGCTGAACATGAGGCCTTGTCAGCAGCTAATGCTGGTTTCTTAGAAGCCCTAAAAGAAGCGGGGTATGAAGAAGATAAAAATCTGAAAGTGGATTTCCAAAATGCACAAGGGGATCAAGCCAATCTTCAGACAATGGTGGAGCAATTAGCTGGCAAAAATGATGTCAATTTTGCCATTGCAACACCTGCGGCTCAAGCATTGTTAAATGTGGATCCAGATACACCATCAGTCTTTACAGCTGTGACAGATCCCGTTTCGGCAGGATTGGTTGAAAGTATGGAGAAACCTGGTGGAAATATGACAGGATCTATTGACGCGACAGATGTTGCTGGTCAGATTGAGATGCTCTTAAAAGTGGTTCCAACAGCAAAAACAGTCGGAATCTTTTACAATTCGAGTGAAGTTAACTCGGAAGTTCAAGCTAAAGAAGCAGAAGCAGCCCTTGAAAAAGTAGGTGTTAAAGCTCTTGTAAAAACAGTTACCTCAACAAACGATGTCCAACAGGTAATGACATCTTTGGCTGGTCAGGTAGACGCGATCTACCTGCCAACTGATAATACAGTTGCTTCCACTGCCGCAACCATTGGTGAAATCTTAATGGAGAAAAAAGTTCCTGCTATTGGTAGTGATGAAGCCTACCTTGAAGGTGTTCTCTTTACATACGGAGTTGATTTCCATGCGATTGGGGTACAGGCTGGTGAACAAGCAGTTGCCATCTTAAAAGGCAAGAAACCATCTGCTATTCCAGTTGAAAAACCTGAGACAGCAAGTATTGCTGTTAATGAAGAAATGGCGAAAAATCTTGGCATTGATCCAAGTACAATCAAAGAATTAGCAAAATAGGAGAAAAAATATGTATCATTATTTGAAAAAATCACTTGTAGTAGTTGCAACAGGATTGTCTGTTCTAACATTGGCAGCTTGCTCTGCTGGTGAGAAAGGATCAGAAGACACTGTAAAGGTTGGCATTTTGCAGTATATGGAACACGATTCACTTTCAGCAGCGCGTGAAGGATTTGTCGCTGAATTGGAAAAGAATGGTTACAAAGAAGGGGAGAAAATTACCATTGATTATCAAAACTCACAAGGAGATCAAGCCAATCTTCAAACGATTTCTGAGCAATTAGTTGGGAAAAATGACCTTGTCTTAGCCATTGCAACCCCAGCAGCTCAGAGCTTGGCAACTGCATCAACAGAAGTACCCATCTTATTTACAGCTGTGACAGATCCGGTTTCTGCTGATTTGGTAGATTCAATGGAAAAACCAGGTGGAAACTTGACTGGAACCAGTGACCAAGCACCGATTGATAAGCAGGTTGAATTGTTAGGACAGGCTGTTCCAGATGCCAAAACAGTCGGCATCTTGTATACAACCAGTGAGCGAAACTCAGAGGTACAAGTAGAAGAAGCGGAAGTTTTGTTGAAAAAAGCAGGTTACACAGTTGTTTTAAAGGGAATTTCTTCCACTAATGATGTGCAAGATGCAGCAACTAGTTTGATGAAAGATGTGGATGTTGTCTTTGTTCCGACTGACAATACAGTGGCTTCAACCATGACCATGATTGGTGAATTGTCTGTTGAATACAAGGTTCCTGTTATTGGTGGATCAACCGATATGGTAGATGCTGGAGGGCTCTTAACATACGGTACAAACTATGAAGCCTTGGGCCGTCAAACAGCAAAAATGGCGATCAAGGTCTTAGAAGGAAAAGCTCCAGCTGAAGTGGCTGTTGAAGTTCCAGAAACCGTTGACTTGCATGTTAATAAAGACATGGCGGAAAAACTGGGCATCGATGTATCGAGCTTATCTGTTTCAAAATAAAAAGTAACTGAACACATGTGTTCAAAGGAGTAAATTGTGGATTTAGTATTATCAAGTTTATCGCAGGGCTTATTGTGGTCAATCATGGCGATTGGTGTTTATTTAACTTATCGAATTTTGGATATTGCAGATTTGACAGCAGAGGGGGCTTATCCCTTAGGAGCTGCCATTTGTGCGACAGCTATTGTGAGTGGTGTCAATCCACTTGTTGCAACTCTGTTAGGTTTTATTGGTGGCATGGGGGCTGGATTGGTATCTGGTCTCTTGCATACCAAATTAAAAATTCCAGCTCTGTTAACAGGGATTGTTACTTTAACAGGGCTCTATTCTATCAATTTGAAAGTATTGGGTAAAGCCAATGTTGCTCTTCTTCGCCAAACAACCTTAGTGACTCAACTGCAAGGTTTGGGACTATCTAAAACCAATGCTGTATTGGTGATTGGAGCAGTCTTTGTAGTAGTTGTGATTGCTGTTTTAACGTTGTTAATGAAGACCCAGGTTGGTCTTGCTCTTCGATCAACCGGAGACAATATTCCTATGAGTGAAGCCAATGGGATCAATGTAGACAAGATGAAAATTTATGGATACATGTTATCCAATGGCTTGATTGCCTTATGTGGTGCTCTTTTGACACAGAATAATGGTTATGCGGATTTGAATTCTGGTACGGGTACGATTGTAATCGGCTTGGCTTCTGTGATTATTGCAGAAGTGATTTTGAAGAATTTGAGCATTGGCAAGCGCCTAGCATCAGTTGTATTAGGGTCTGTGCTCTATCGATTGATTATTTTAGCGATTCTTGAAATTCCTGGTATGGATGCAGATTTGGTGAAATTGTTCTCAGCGATCTTATTGGCTGTGGTACTCTTTGTACCCGAATTGCAAAAAAAGTTAGGCATTCGTCCACTTGCAGGCACAAAACAGAAAGGATAGGTCAGAAAAGATGAGTACAATTTTATCTATTGAATCCATTCACAAAACCTTCGAAGCAGGTACCATCAATGAAAACCATGTTTTAAGAGGTTTAACGTTGGAAGTGGAAGAGGGAGATTTCATCTCGATTATTGGTGGCAATGGTGCAGGTAAATCAACCTTGATGAATTCCTTGGCAGGAACACTAACAGTGGATGAGGGAGAGATTCTCTTGGATGGCCAGTCCATCAAACAGGTTCCAGCAGCCAAGCGTGCTAAGGACATTAGCCGTGTTTTCCAAGATCCAAAGATGGGAACAGCGTCTCGCTTGACCATTGAAGAAAACATGGCTATCGCCTACCGACGTGGGAAGTCGAGAGGACTTAGCTGGGGAGTAAAAGATAGTGAACGACAAGTCTTTGTTGAATCTCTAAAGGAACTGGGACTGGGACTTGAAAATCGTCTTAAAGTAGACACGCAATTCCTATCTGGTGGGCAACGTCAAGCTTTGACACTTTTGATGGCGTCGTTGGTAAAACCAAATGTCTTACTGTTGGATGAACATACAGCGGCACTTGATCCAAAAACCAGTGATATGGTCATGGAATTAACGAAGAAAATTGTGGAGAGCCACCAATTAACAACCCTCATGATTACCCATAATATGGAAAATGCCATTGAGTATGGAAATCGTTTGGTAATGCTTCACCAAGGTCAAATTGTGGTGGATGTGCGAGGAGAAGAAAAGAAAAACCTCACTGTACCACAATTGATGGAACTATTTCATAAAAATAGCGGGCAAGTTCTAGCCAGTGATGAATTGATTTTAAGCTAATTATAAAAAGGAAAAAGACAATTTTGTCTTTCCCTTTTTTTATACAATATCGCTTAAAGTCGTCTGTGTTCCAATGAAATCAATAAAATGATGAAGGCATTCTGGAAGTGGCTTGTTATTTCGGTATGCTGCATAGTAAATGCGAGAATTTTTAATGCTATCAATCTCAATAATATCAATATCTGGGATACTGGTTAAAAAATCAAGTCTTGGCATGATAGCTAGTCCAAATCCTTGGGAAACCAATCCAGCAACTGTTTCATCTTCACTGACTTCAAAAGCAATTTGTGGACGTTCTTTTTCCTTCTCAAAAATACCCTCTACAACAGGTCGAATGCCACTTCGTTTTGAAAACCAAACCTGAGGATAATCTAAGGTATCTTGAATGGTCACATTATCCAGTTCGCTTAGAGGATGGTGTTTTGGAACAACTAGCACCATGTCTTGTACGAAAATGGGAATGAAAGAGATAGTTGGATAATGGTCCATTTTAGAGCAAAAAGCGACATCGTACTGATCGGTAATGAGCCCTTCAAGCATGTCGACAGACATACCGCTATCATTATGAAAATCAAAGTGGACATTGGCTTTTGGAAAATGTTCCATGTATTCACGTACTAAATTTGGAACAGCCTTCCGTCCCAATACTCGTAAAAGCGTCAAATGAATAACTGGTTTATTGGCGTGTTTCTTTTGTAGTCTTTCAATGCCTTTATCTAGGATGGCAAGTGAAGATTGAACAGTTGTGTAAAACTCTTTTCCCTGATGGGTTAGCACAATATTGCGTCCTTGTTTGCTAAAAAGAGGGACTTGTAGCTCCTCTTCTAAGGTCGAGATGGCATGGCTTAGCGTGGGTTGGGTGATATGTAGTTTTTTAGCCGCTTCTGTATAGTGTTCCAAATCTGCCAGCACGATAAAATAGCGGAGATGTTGTAAATTCATGGTTGGTCTCCTTATCAATCTTTTCTTTGATTATACCATGATTGATAGAAATTATCTATCAATACTTGTGAAATTTTTAATTTGTTTTTATGAAATCACTAGATTATAATTGTAATTGTAGAAAGTGAAAAAAGTAACAAACTAGGAGGACGGGACGATGTCTAAACTTTCACCAATTACTATTAGTTCATGGACCCTTGGAGATCAATGTCGATTTGAAGACCGAGTAAAGGCTGCCAAAGAAGCAGGATATGAAGCGATTGGTCTTCGGGCTGAAACCTATGTCGATGCCTTACAAGAAGGCTTAACAGATCAAGGTATTCTAGCTATCCTTGAAAAATACGATATCATCGTTTCAGAGGTCGAATACATTGTTCAATGGGCTGAGGAAAATCGTAGTTATGAACAAAAATACAAGGAGCAAATCTGTTTCCATATGTGTGATTTGTTCAATGTTGGCCATATCAACTGTGGTTTGATGGAGAATTATTCCGTTGAGTACACAGCCCAAAAACTAAAAGAGCTCTGCGCGCGTGCAGGACATCGTATTATCGGTGTTGAACCAATGCCTTATTCAGGTCTTCCAACCTTTGATAAAGCCTTTGCTGTTGTGAAAGCCTCTGGAGCTGATAATGCCATGTTGATTTTGGATACTTGGCACTGGGTAAGGGCGGATCAACCGTATCGTGCATTGACAAAGGAAGAAGCTGACAAAGTGATTTCTATTCAAGTTAATGATGCTTATGAGCGTCCATATGCCTTTTCAATCTTACGTGACGAATCGATGCATGATCGTTTGGCGCCAGGAACTGGTGCCAAAGATACAGCTGGCTTCCTTCGTATGGTCAAAGAAGCAGGGATTGAACCAAAAGTCATAGGTGTGGAAGTTATCTCTGATGAGATTCTAGACCGTGGTTTGGAGGAAGCTGCAGCTCATACCTTTGATAATACAGTCAAAGTATTAGAAGAAGTGTGGCCAGAACAGCTACCTTCTCGTTAACAGATAGAAAACAAATCGCTATCGTGGTATACTAAAAAATGATAAAAGGAGAAATCATGTCAGACAAATGGTTAGGTCTTGAAGGAAAAGTTGCTGCTGTAACAGGAGCAGTCGGAGGTATGGGACGGACTATCGTCCAAGAATTTGCAAAACAAGGGGCAAATGTTATCCTTATGGATATTCGTGAAGATGCCCTTGCAGAATATGCAGAAGAAATTGCAGCAGAATATGGGGTAAAAACTTTAGCAGTCAAAACCAATTCAACTTCAGAAGAAGAAGTAGACAATGCGGTTGCCAAAGCCGTTGAAACTTTTGGTCAAGTGGATATTTTGGTCAATACGGCAGCGATGTTACGTGCCTGTCCATTGGAAGACCTTCCTTTAGAGGAATGGCGTCAAACAGTTGATATTAACTTAACAGGTTATTTCTTGGTATCCCAACGCTTTGGTCGCCAGTTTATCAAACAAGGCAAAGGAACCATGGTGCATATCTCAACGATTGCTTCTGTCTTTCCAGAAACTTATTCTGCAGCTTACAGTTCGACAAAAGCGGGTGTTAACATGATGTCTCGTCAAATAGCCGCAGAGTGGGGACAATTTGGAGTTCGTTCCAACTGTATCCAACCGTGTTTTGTAAAAACACCACTTTCAGAAAGTTTTTATGCGGATCCTGTTGTTGAAGAAGGACGCAAGGCCTTAACTGCCAATAAACGGATCGGAAATACCATGGATATTGCAAATGCAGTAATGTATTTGGCTAGTGATCGCTCTGATTACACCAATGGCCATGAATTACGTGTAGAAGGTGGATTTGGCATCATGATGGGTGACCAAACGCCAAAACCAGGTGGCCGTCGTGAGTTTGCGGTTAAAGAGCACGAAGCTTATCTTGCTCGGATCAATGGTAATCAATAAGAGTGGCTAAAAATCCGTCAGGCAATATGAAAGGAATTTAGGAAACGATGTTTAAAAACAATAAATACAACTTCACAGCTTTCTTGTTGTGGATGGCTTACTTCTGTCACGGTATGCAGGCGATGACTGTCTCGCAAAATGCTGCCTTATTTACTGAAAAATGGGGATTGGATCCTAAAACAGCAGCAGCGGACATCATGGCAGTAGTGGCATGGACAGGAATTGGTAAAATTTCCTTCTTGGTTTTCTCTGGACCGTTATCAGATAAAATTGGTCGGAAACCTGTTGCTGTAACTGGTTTGATCGGTTACGCTATTATGTTTGGTGCCTTCTTGGTAGCAGGAGATATGGGAACGGCTAAAGTTCTTGCCTTTATTGGTGGAGCAATGACATCACTCTTTGATGGATCAATGAACCCAGCCCTCTTTGAAATGTACCCAGAAAACAAGTCGACGGCGTCTGTATTAGGGAAAACCTTTATCTCAGTATCGTCCATCTTGTACCCACTCTTTGTAGCCTTTTTGGCATCTAGTACTTTGCCAGCTAGCCTTGGGATTTGGTTGCCATTTGTACTTAGTGTCTTGGTCTTGATTGGTGCCTTGTTTGCTCCATTCCCTGATTTGGACGTACAAAAAGCAGAAGGGTTAAAACCTGCACAAGCTATTAAAGCCTTGGAACAACGCCAGGCAGTCGCTACTCAAACGACAGCGTCTGCTGAGACAAACAATCATAGTAATCGTGCGAAATTCATTATTGATGGGACTATCTTGTCCTTGTTTGCCTTGAGCATTTACTCAAACTTCTACCTGTTCCAACAAGTATCCAAAATCTATGCAGGAACAGTATTAAAAATGAGTGAAGGAGCAGCCGCCTCTGTAACCTCTCTTTACCAATTGGGTGGCTTGGTTGCAACTATTTTCTTCTCCTTCTTGATGGCAAAAGGTGTTCGTGACGTAGCCATTCTTGTGATTGCACCAGTTTTCTCTGGATTAGCAGGACTCTTGGTTTATTTTGCACCATCTGCAACTACCTTAACGATTGCCGGAATTGTCGTTGGTTTCTGTGCGGCTGGTGGTCTTCTTCAAATGGGGAACGGTGTCTTGAACCAATTCTTTACTTCAAATAAAGGTTTTAATACAACTGTCTACTACTTTGTTATGGCCCTTGGATCATACATTGTTCCAAAAGCGGCATCAGTTTTGCTAGCAGCGAAAGAAGTTAATGGTGAATTAACTTATCCAAACGCACCGATTATCTTACTTTTTATCGCTGCGACTGGTCTCTTATCAGCAGCCTTGATGGCCTTTGTAGGAACTCGTTACAGCCACATCTTCGGTGTATCGATTTTCTCAAACTCTAAATCAGCTAAATAATTTTTTACTAAATGGATTGACTATGGCAAAGCTATAGTCTCCATTTGTTGTTCATATCGGAAGGGAGATTCGCCTGTGAAGAAACAAAATTATGTACCAACCATTAGTAGTTTGTATATCAACTATGTCTTTCAGGGGATTGCTGCGATTATTGTATCGCAAAATATGACTATTTTGAGAGAGCAGTGGCAAGCCAGCTTAAGTCAAGTAACCTTGGTGTTGAGTGCGATTGGTTTAGGAAGAATCTTGAGCATCAATACAGCAGGCTTTCTTTCGGACAAGTTAGGTCGGAAATTAGCTGTTGCACTGGGCGGATTGTCCTATATTATCTTCTTCTTGGGTTTATTGTATTCTCCTAATTACCAAGTTGCCTTTGTAGTGTCGATTTTTGCTGGATTTGGAAATGCCTTTCTCGATACAGCAACCTATCCGGTTGTGGTAGAAGCATTCGATAATCCATCACGCAATAGTGCTCTTAGTGTATTAAATAAGGCATTTATCTCCATGGGGCAATTTGTTTTTCCGATTATCACACGTTTTATTTTAAATAATGACATTTACTTTGGTTGGACATTTTTAGTCTCTGCAGCTTGTATGTTGCTGAATCTCTTATTGGTTTTAAGATTACCTTTCCCTAAGGTTTCAAATGGTAGGAGTATCCAAGGAACAAAAATTGAACAGACAGGGACAACTTACCAGCCGACTGGTTCTCGTTTTCGGATTGAAGGTATGGCCTTGATGGTCTTTTCGTTTATCTCTGTTTCCCTCTTTAATGTCTTCATTACTTGGATTCCAACCTTTGCTCAAAAATCCTTGTATATGAAAGAGGCTGACAGTTTAGTAATGGTGAGTGCGTATAGTATCTTTTCCTTTATTTCAGTCTTTCTGACATCTTTCATCGTCAATAGAGGGATCAATGTCCCACGTTTTATGATGTTCTGTACAACGATCACGGGAACAGCCCTTGCTATTATGCTTCTTGTTCCAAATTATGCAACTGTCTTTTTTGCAACTTTTTCAGTTGGATGCTTTGCTGCAGGAGGGATTTGGCAACTAGGACTTGCTGTTCTATTGGAGTTTTTCCCGTTCAAACGTGGCCTTATTACAAGTTATTATTCCTTAGCAACATCGATTTCCGTTATGGGAATTCCTTATTTAACAGGATTACTGGCGGAAAAAAATATTAATTATGTTTTCATCTTAGTGGTGATTCTGGCTTTTGTAGGAACAACTGCTCTCAGTATTGTGAATAAAAGCTATCAAAAATTAGTTTACAAACAATCATATAGTTAAATAGAAAAAATAGAAAGAGGTTTCTCATGGCAGAACGTTTATCTGGTCATACTTTACTTGTTAGCTTAATTGCTACTCCAATTCGTCATTCCCTATCGCCAAAAATGCATAACGAAGCCTATGCAAAACTGGGTTTGGATTATGCTTACTTGGCTTTTGAGGTCGGACAAGAAGAATTAGCAGACGCTGTTCAGGGCATTCGTGCTTTGGGCATTCGCGGTTCCAATGTTTCCATGCCAAACAAACAAGCTATTATTCCGCTTTTGGATGAAATTGACCCGGTCGTGGAATTAACAGGTGCAGTCAATACTGTTGTGAATGTGGATGGTACAGGACATCTGAAAGGCTATTGTACAGACGGTACTGGTGCAGTTCGTGCACTTGCAGCAGAAGGGGTAGAAGTCAAAGACCAAATCATCACAATTGCTGGTGCAGGTGGTGCTGGTACAGCTATTGAAGCGCAATTGGCACTTGATGGGGCAAAAGAAATTCGTATTTTCAATATTGATGACCACTGCTTCCAAAATGCCGAAACCATTGCTGAGAAAATCAATGCCAAAACGGATGCGAAAGCAACTGTTCATCGTTTGGAGAACAAGGAAGAATTTTATGCATCTATCGCAGAAAGTTCCATTTACATTGATGCGACAGGTGTTGGAATGAAACCGTTGGAAGACGAGTGTTTGATTGATGATCCAGCTGTGATTCGTCCTGACTTGGTAGTCTTTGATGTTGTTTACAGCCCTCTAGAAACAAAATTATTAGCATTTGCAAAAGAACATGGTGCGAAAAAAGCCATCAATGGTATCGGAATGATGTTGTATCAAGGTGCAGAAGCCTTCAAATTGCATACAGGTCACGACATGCCAGTTGACTACATTCGCGATACATTCTTTAGCGATGCAAACTAAAAAAGAGAGGATGTCCTCTCTTTTTCTCTCGGAAAAATAGAAAGTAGGAATCTTATGTCTGAGCGCTTATCAGGACAGACCCAACTCTTGGCCTTGATGGCTACTCCGATTCGCCACAGTTTGTCACCAACCATGTACAATGAAACTTATGCAACTTTGGGCTTGGATTTGGCCTATCTAGCTTTTGAAGTTGGGCAAGAGGAGTTGGCAGATGCTGTTCAAGCAGTTCGTGCACTCGGAATTCTCGGTGGCAATGTTTCAATGCCCAATAAACAGGCTATTTTACCTTATTTAGACGAATTGTCCCCAGAGGCGCAGTTGATTGGAGCGGTCAATACCTTTACCAATAAGGATGGGAAAGGCCATCTTGTAGGATACAATACAGATGGGCTTGGAGCCATACGGGCCTTGGAAGCAGAGGGAGTTTCTGTAGCCAACCAAATCATTACCTTGGCTGGGATTGGTGGAGCAGGAACTGCGATTGCTGTACAAGCTGCATTAGATGGAGCAAAGGAAATTCGCATCTTTAACTTAAAGGATCGAGCTTTTGAGACTGCTAAATCGATTATTGAACGGTTGCAAACAGAAACCAATTGCCAAGTGAGTTTACATGATTTATCAGATACAGACCTTTTTTACCAATCGATTGGTGAAAGTAGTATCTACATTGATGCGACTGGTATTGGAATGAAACCATTTGAGGATCAAAAGCTAATTCAGGATCCTGCTGTTATTCGACCTGATTTGGTTATTTTTGATGTGGTCTATAAACCAGCTGAAACAGAACTGCTCAAATTTGCCCGCAAACATGGTTGCCAAAAAGCTTTCAATGGTTTAAGTATGATGCTCTATCAAGGAGCCGAAGCCTTTTACTTGCATACAGGAAAAGAGATGCCGGTGGATACTATCCGAAATCTCTTGTTTGAAAAGGAATCTCGTTGAGATTTCTTTTTTTGCGGAAGCCTTTTCAAAGAAAACAACCAAATAATTGATATAAAATATCTATGGAAAAACACTGAAAAAATTCATAAAACAACTTTGTGAATAGTGTATCAAACTATGGTGAAATTAGGATATAAAAAATAGATAGGAGCAATGTATGAGATATACAGCATTTCCAGGTTATGAAGACCACTTGTACAGCAATCTTGCTGAGGTGACAGATACTGTATTGAAGCACAAAGAAGCCCAAGGTAAAGCCATGATGGCCTATGAGCTGCCTGATGGAATGACTATGGAGGATCAGTGGATTCCAGGTCCAGAAGAAGGACAAGAATTACAGATTCGCGTCTTTACACCTGCAAATTTACCAAACAAAGCTCCGATGATTTTAGATATACATGGTGGCGGATTTGTGGCTGGCACGGTTGCTTTTGACAACGCCCGTTGTATTGCCTTGGCAGAACGGGTTCCTGCAATTGTAGTCGCTGTTGAATACCGTCTTTGTGGCAAAACGGGCTTGGACTACAGGGCTCCGCTTGCGGATTGCTATACTGCCTACAAGTACATGCAGCAGCATGCAGATGATTTTGGTGGAGATGGTGAGCGTATCGGGCTTCATGGATCCAGTGCAGGGGGAACTTTGGCAGAAGGCTTAGCACTCTATCTTCGTGATAATAATGAGCAAACCCCAGCTTTGACTGTTTTAAACTGCCCAACCTTTGATACAGCTATTGAGGAGACCATTTCCTTTCAACAAATGATGGACTTTAAGATGGGACCAAACAACAAGGCGCTAGGCTCAGAAGCTGCATTCTTAGGCGGTTATAATGGCCAGTTTCCATCTTACTACGCTTTTCCAAATCTCTGTCATGATATCGGAGGACTTGGTCCAACCATGATCATTGCTGCAGAATACGATACCTTGAGAGATAGTGTTCTTGATTATGCGAGACGCCTCTTACGAGCAGGTGTACCATGTGAAATCTTCCAAGCGCCTAGAGTGGGACATACTTTTACAGCCGCCCCGCATCCCTATACAGATTTTGTACACGAGATGATGGCTTGGTCCTTCAAACGTGAGTTTGGTCTATTGGATACTTTGAAAAAATAAGGAATAGAAAGAGGAGATGAACTGATGAGTCCAGCTATACTTGCCTTGATCATGCTCTTGATTGTCGTGATCTTTATCTTATTCGAAAAACAATTAAAGGTACCAATGAACTTTGTCTTGTTTACGGTGCCCGTTATCTTTAGCTTTTTGATGGGCTATAATTTACAGGAAACCAGTGGTTTTATTCTAAACCAATTGAGTACCCTGATGAACCAAACAGGTTACATGCTCTTGTTCGGTTTAATTTATTTTGTCATGTTGACGGAGACAGGGATGTTTGATGTCATGGTCAATACGGTGATGAAATGGATCGGCAATCGTCTAAATGTTTTGGGTGTCATGATTTTAACCAGTGTCTTAGGGGGAATTGCCTACCTAACGGCCAATATGTCGACCACCTACTTGATTGTCTTTCCAATTGTTATTCCTCTCTATAAAAAATTTAAGATCAACCGGGATTTCGCCTTTATCATTTGCCAAACAGCAGTAGCGGCCATGTGTTGGTTGCCATGGGGAATTGGTGTCGTGATGTCGGCTACTATGGCTGGGACCAATGCTGAAACCTTGGCAGCAGCTTCGATTCCTTGGGGATTGTGTTTCATTCCAGCTATTCTCTTGCAATATGCCTATTTTGCATGGCGGCATAAAAAAGAACATGGGACTTTAGGTTTGCCAACTCAAGATACGACTGTTGAGGGGGAAGAAGCGGCTGTTCAGGAAAAAGAATTCGCACGCCATGATCTTTTCTGGGTCAACTTTATTGTCTTCCTACTCGTCATTGTGGCCTTGGCCATCTTCAAGGTTCCTTCTTATATGGTCTTTGTGGCTGCCTCAATGGTAACCGCCATGATCAACTACCCAAAGAACTTTGGACAAATTTGGAACAAGGCTGGTATGACCTTCTTTAATGTCTTAATCATGTTATTGGCTATTTGTTTCTACTTGGCGATTTTCAACGCTGCACCAGAAGATGACAGCAAATTGTCTATGGTGGCGTCATTAGCGCAATTATTGGAAAGTGTCTTCCCGACCTTCCTCTTAAAATATATGCACATTATTTTCCTGATCTTGGCTGTGCCGATTATTTATTTCGTGCCGTATCAGTTGTATAATGCCCTTTATCCGCTCTTTATTTCAGTTGGGGCAGCCTTTGGCTTGTCACCGATTGCCGTGATTGCTCCTTTTGTTTGTAATTTGGCCTTAGCAACTAGTGTAACACCAATGAACTCAGCGACCTTTGTAGGATGTTCTTTAATCGAAAAAGAAGTGACACCTTACACACGTCATGCTGCACCCATTATGTTTGTGACCAATTTGGTAGTGATATTGACAGCTATTGTATTTGGGGTTTTGCATTTTTAATAAAAGAGTTGAGTAAGCCCAACTCTTTTTCTTTGTGAAAGAATTCATAAATTTTATCTATCAATTCTCCGAAAATTATTCATTGGATTTCTATGTTCCTTCTGTGTTAAAATTTTAGTGAATAAAATCACAAAAAGGAAACAAAGACATGGAAAAACAAACTGTAACTGTCGGTAACGTCATTTTTGGCCAAGGAAGACCAAACATTATTGTTCCCCTTGTTGGAAAAACAGAAGAAGAAATTCTTGCAGCAGCTAGCCAAGCCAAGGAATTGGATTGTGATGTCATTGAATGGCGGATTGATTTCTACCAAGATGTGGAGAATCCGAAACAAGTAGCTGCCTTGTCTCATCAAGTCGCAACAGCTGCAGGAAAACCAGTTTTGGTGACCTTCCGTACGGCCAAAGAAGGTGGCGTTAGAGATCTCTCAGATGAGTTGTACTTTGACATTTATACCACGGTATTGGAAGAAGGAAAAGCAGATTTAATCGATGTTGAGCTCTTCATGCCAGAAGCCGAAGTAGCTAGTCTCATTGCCTTGGCAAAAGACAAGGGTGTTAAAGTAGTCATGTGCAATCACGATTTTGATGCAACACCTGCAAAAGAGGAGATTGTTAGTCGCTTAAAACGGATGGAAGAAAAAGAGGCAGATATTTGCAAGATTGCGGTTATGCCACAATCCAAACAGGATGTTCTAACATTATTATCTGCAACGGCTGAAGCCTATGACAGTATTGCCCAACCCTTGATTACCATGTCCATGGGAGCGCTTGGGATGGTTAGCCGGGTGAGCGGTGAAGTCTTTGGTTCATCAGCAACTTTTGGAGCGGCAGCTAAAGCTTCTGCACCGGGACAAGTTCCAGTAGGGGAACTCCGTTCTATCTTATCAACTTTAAAATTAGCAAACGAGGAATAAAATATGGCAAAAGAGTTATTTGAACAGGTTGTTTTAAAATCTGGTGTTAGCTTGAAAAACCGGATTGTGGTGTCCCCAATGACGACTCAATCTGCCTATTTCGATGGCAGCATGACCGAAGAATTGATTGACTATTATGCTCATCGTTCAGGAGAGGTTGGAGCAGTGATTGTTGAGTCAGCCTTTGTTGAGAATTATGGCCGTGGTTTCTACGGTGCTGTTGGGATTGACCACGATGATAAAATAGAAGGGCTTGCCCGTTTGGCAAAAGCTATTCAAGAAAAGGGATCAAAAGCTTTTATCCAGATTTACCATGCTGGACGGATGGCTTTCCCAAATATGAATGAAGGACAAAATCCGATTTCAGCTTCAGCGGTTGCGGCCTTGCGTCCAAACGCCCCAGTTCCAACTGAGATGACCCACCAAGACATTTTAGCTATGATTGAAGCTTTCGCAGAAGGTGTGCGCCGTGCGATTAAAGCAGGTTATGATGGCGTTGAATTACATGGTGCCAATACCTATCTTCTCCAGCAATTTTTCTCCCCCCATTCCAACCGTAGAGAAGATGCCTGGGGTGGCACCATCGAAAAACGGGCAAAATTCCCGATTGAGGTTGTGAAGGCGGCGAAACGCGTCATCGAAGAAGAGGGAGCTGAGAACTTTGTGTTGGGCTACCGTTTCTCACCAGAAGAGTTAGAAGAACCTGGTATCCGCTTTGAAGACACTATGTATCTACTCCATGCTTTGGCTGAATATGACTTGGATTACGTCCATTTCTCAATGGCTACCTACGCGCGCAATTCCATTGTCGACAATATGGATCCTGAAATGTTGATCACCAAGTTCAACAAGTTAAAAACTGGGAAATTAGCCCAAACGCCAATTATTGGTGTCGGTGGTATTTTACAAGCAGCAGATGCTGAGGATGCATTAGAAGCAGGCTATGATTTCTTGGCTGTTGCCAAAGGTTTCTTAGTAGAGCCAGATTGGGTTGGTACTATTAAAGCAGGTAAGACAGTTCGAGCGTTTGCGGATGTCCATGATCGTGAAAACTTAGTCATTCCAACACCACTGTGGAAGTTTATGGACGAAAGTTTCTTCCTTGTTAAGGATACAGCTGCTGAACTGGCTAAAGCTGAACGCCTCAAAGAATTGATGAGCAAAGACCTTGAGTTCACTCCTGGCCAATACCATGTTTTGGCTTATGGTCACAACAGTGAGTTGCCAATGGTCGTGACCTTTGATGAACACCGCATCACTGGTGTTGAAATTGACAGTGCTGGAGAATCAGCTGGCCTGTCGGATTTGGTCTTTGAGCGTATGCCAAAACAAATTATCGAATTCCAAACCTTGAATGTTGATGCAGTATCCGGTGCTTCCTCGACCAGTCAAGGGGTAATTGATGGGGTTTCAGATGCGGTACGCTTGGCTAGTGGACAAGATGCTGTGGATGTCTTGAAGGCCCGTCAAAAACCAACTATCGAGCGTTCAACAGAAGTGATTGAAGAAGAAGTGGATGTTGTCGTAGTCGGTGGTGGTGCTGCTGGGATTGCAGCTTCTCTTCGAGCAGACGAACTTGGTCTCAAGACCATTTTGGTAGAAAAACTCAGCTTTATCGGTGGAGCCATTTCTGTTTCTGGAGGAAACCAAGTAGTAATGGGATCCCGCTTGCAAAAAGAAGCAGGTGTAGAAGACGATACACCACAGTTGATGGTGGAAGACTTCCTGAAAAACGGAAACAACAAAAATGTCTTAGAACTCCTAGAGCTTTTGGCCAACAACATTGGACAGGCGACAGATTGGGTACATGATTATGTTGGAGTTCAGTATGATATGGCTGGTGGATTGCATATCTTGGCCGAGTACCGAAAAGACCGCGAATTGGCTTATGCCCATGGTGGACATGGTTTTGCAGCTGCTGTAAGAGCTAAGATGGCGGCTTCAAATGTCACTCTCCTCCTTCAAACCAAGGCTGAAAAATTACTGACAGATGGTCAAGGCAATGTGACAGGATTGATTGCAGTAGAGGAAAATGGAACGACCCATCGGATTGCTGCCAAGGCTGTTATCCTCACCACTGGTGGTTATGGTAACAACAAGGCCATGTTATCTGATGACTTGAAAGATGTTCTTTTCTACGGAACACGCTCGTCAATGGGTGAAGGGGTCCAAATGGCACAAGCAGAAGATGTGAACGCCGCAACCCTTATGATGGACCTTGGAAAAATTTATCCAAACGGGGTTGAAGTTTCTCCAGGGACGGCGAAATCAACTATTGATGGTAATTTACGTGTCTTGAAAGAAAATGGAATCTTGGTAAATTCATTGGGTCATCGTGTGGTCAATGAACGGGCAAGTAACCATGATATTCTGGAAGTATTGATGGAACAAGATCCAAAAGTTCTCTATCTTCTTCTAGATCAACAGTATTTTGATATTTTCCGTGAAGGATTGGCTGAAGCAGGAATTTCTCCAAAAGAAGTCAATGAATGGTTGGAAGCTAACGGAAGCAAGACGCCGTTCCTCTTCCATGCTGAAACCCTCGAAGAGCTGGCAGATTTAGCAGGAATGGATACCAATGCTCTTGCAAACACTGTCGCTCGCTTTAATGAGGCGGTAGAAAAGGGTGTTGATGAGGACTTTGGTCGTCCAAGTATGTTCTTGCAGGTTCCAGTAGGTGACGGTCCATACTACATGATTGAACAAAAACCACGTTTTGCAACCACGATGGGTGGATTGGTCGTTGACGATAAATTACAAGTTCACAATACGAAAGGTGACGTCATCAAAGGCCTTTATGCCGCAGGTGAAGTAGTTGGTGGTGTGATGGGTACAGATTCACCATCTGGTGCCAACAATGCTTGGGCTTTAACGTCTGGTAAATTGGCTGCTGAGCAAGTACCAACTTTATAAGCATTTCAAGAAAAGATTGAGGTTTCCTCAATCTTTTCTTACTTTTTTTGCAGAAAAAGTGTATAATAATGCTATCAAATGGCATAAGGAGAAGTGTATGGTTAGAAAAGTAGGTATTATCGGAATGGGCCATGTTGGCTCGACTGTAGCCCATGGCTTGATTGCGCAAGGGACTTTTGATGATTATGTCTTGATTGATCCCAATGAGACCAAGGTGATGGCCGATCAAGTTGATTTTCAAGACGCAGCCATGAATCTTCCATTTCATGCCAATATCGTGCGCAATGATTACCAGGCTTTGGCGGATGCGGACGTGGTGATTTCTGCTTTGGGCAACATTGCCCTGCAAGATAATCCCCAGGCCGATCGCTTTGCGGAACTTCCTTTTACAGCCAGTCAGGTTCCATTGGTTGCAGAGCAATTAAAAGCCGTTGGCTTTAAGGGCATTCTAATTGTCATTTCCAATCCGGTGGATGTGGTGACGAGCCTATTTCAACACCATACCGGACTTCCCAAAGAACGGGTTATTGGAACAGGGACACTACTTGATACGGCACGCATGAAGCGGGCTGTTGGCGAGCATTTTCAAGTGGATCCTCGCAGTGTCTATGGCTACAATCTTGGTGAGCATGGAAATTCCCAGTTTACAGCTTGGAGTCAGGTCCGTGTAAAAGGCCAGCCTATCTCTGAATTAGTAGGCGAAGATACATTAGAAGTCCTTGCTAAGGAGTCCATTGTTGGTGGCCATACCGTATTCTTTGGGAAGAAATATACGAGTTATGGGATTGCGACGGCTGCCATTCGCCTGGCTCTAGCCATTGTGTCCGATAGCCATGAAGAGTTGCCTGTTTCCCAATACATGGCTGACTACGATACCTATTTGAGTTATCCTGCTATTGTTGGACGATCAGGGATTTTGGAAAAAGTCAGCTTAAACTTAACGGAAGAAGAAGAAATGAAGTTACAACATTCTGCGGATTATATCAAGGAAAAATTTGCAGCTCATTTATAGAAAGAAAATACAGGAAAATACCAGATTTCCTGTATTTTTATGCTATAATGGAGAGACAATTATCTTGTATGAAAAGAGGTGTCAGATGCTGTTAGAGACAAATTCAAAAGGATTACAAGGAACCATTCGAGTTCCAGGAGATAAGTCCATTAGTCATCGTTCGATTTTATTTGGAAGTATTGCCAAAGGAAAGACAAGGGTGCACAACATTTTAAGAGGAGAAGATGTCCTCTCCACCATGCAGGTCTTTCGAGATTTGGGGGTCCAAATTGAAGATGATGGTGATTTAGTGACCATTGAAGGAGTTGGGTTTGAGGGCTTATCCGCTCCCAAAAAGGCTTTGGATATGGGCAATTCTGGGACTTCTATTCGTTTGATTGCTGGAATCTTAGCTGGTCAAGATTTCGAAGTTGAAATGGTTGGAGACGATAGTCTCTCCAAACGCCCTATGGACCGGATTTCGATTCCTTTATCAGAGATGGGAGTCTCCATTCAGGGTCAAACTGAGCGGGTCTTGCCTCCCCTTCGTTTAAAAGGTAAGAAAGATTTGAAACCTATTCAGTACCAATTGCCCATGGCGTCAGCCCAAGTCAAATCAGCTTTGATTTTTGCAGCCTTACAAGCAAAGGGAGAGTCGGTCATTGTTGAAAAAGAGCCAACCCGCAACCACACGGAAGACATGATCCTTCAATTTGGTGGTGACATACAGGTCAATGGCAAGGAAATCCGGGTCTCAGGGGGTCAGTCCTTTACAGGACAAGAGCTGACGGTTCCTGGAGACATTTCCAGTGCAGCCTTTTGGTTAGTTGCTGGTTTGGTTGTTCCCAATTCAAGGATTCGTTTGGAACAAGTGGGAATCAATGAAACTCGAACTGGTATTTTAGAAGTCATTGAAGCCATGGGAGGCCATCTCGAAGTAGAAGACAAGGATGAGCTGGCCAAATCAGCAACAATCACTGTTGAGACATCTTCCTTAAAAGGGACAGAGATTGGTGGTGGCATCATTCCACGCTTGATTGATGAACTTCCTATCATTGCACTGTTAGCAACCCAGGCTGAAGGTACAACCATTATCCGCGATGCTGAGGAGTTAAAGGTCAAAGAGACAGACCGCATCCAGGTTGTCGCGGACGCTTTAAATAGTATGGGAGCCAGTATCACGCCAACTGAAGATGGCATGATCATCAAGGGGAAGACACCTCTATATGGAGCAACCATCAATACACAGGGGGATCATCGGATTGGTATGATGGCTGCTATTGCAGCCTTACTGGTGCAAGAAGGAGAAGTGAAGCTGGAGCGAGCTGAGGCGATTAATACCAGCTACCCAAGTTTCTTTGATGATTTGAAAGGAGTACAAAATGCCTAAAATTTTACTTGGTTTTATGGGTGCCGGAAAAACAACGGTAGCCGGTCACTTAGATGGTGACTTTTATGACATGGACACGATGATTGAAGAGAAGATTGGCATGTCGATTACAGAGTTTTTTGCCAAACATGGAGAGCCTGCCTTTCGCAAAATTGAATCAGAGACCCTAGAAGAACTATTGGCGATGGAGGGGGATCCAGTTATCTCAACTGGCGGAGGTGTCGTAATTTCCGAAAAAAATCGGGAGTTATTACGCAAAAACCGCAAATACAATGTTCTCTTGGCAGCGTCTTTTGATGTCTTGTATAACCGCATTGAAAATGACAAGGTCTTTCAACGTCCGCTCTTCTTGAACAATTCCAAGGAAGATTTCCATGGGATTTATGAGCGACGGATGATGCTCTATGAAGGATTGTCAGATTTGATCATCAATACCGACAATCGCACACCAGAAGAAATAGCAAGGTTGATCAAATGCATGTAGCCTATTTAGGGCCGAAGGGCTCTTTTACCCACCATGTAGCCCAGCAGGCCTTTCCAAGAGAAAATCTCCTCCCTTTTCCAACCATAACTGAGGTGATGAAGGCCTACGAACAGGGTGAAGCTGAGTATGCGGTGATTCCGATTGAAAATTCGATTGAGGGATCAGTCCATGAGACCATTGATTACCTTTTTCATCAGGCTCAAATTCATGCGGTCGCGGAAATCATTCATCCCATTGCCCAGCAGTTGATGGTAGCGGGTTCGCATGTAAGCATCCAAAAAATCTTTTCCCATCCTCAGGCAATTGCCCAAGGGAAAAAATACCTGCAGGAACATTACCCACATGTGGCGATTGAATTGACGGCCAGCACGGCCTATGCAGCTCGCTTTGTCGCAGAACACCCAGAACAGCCTTACGCAGCCATTGCTCCGCATGCTGCAGCGATTGAGTATGGCTTGGAAGTGATTGGCCAAGATATCCAAGAAATAGAGGAAAACTACACTCGTTTTTGGATTCTAGGGAGTGAGCAGTTGCCTTTGCCATTGGAGGACCAGGCTGCTAAACTGTCGCTTGCCCTTACCTTGCCAGACAATCTCCCAGGAGCCTTGTATAAGGCCATGTCCGTGTTTGCTTGGCGGGGGATTGATTTGACCAAGATTGAGAGCAGGCCCTTAAAAACAGCCCTTGGCGAATACTTTTTTATCATTGATGCAGACTATACAGATACGGAAAAAGTCCAGTATGCCTTAAAAGAATTGACAAGTCTAGGAATTTCTTATAAAATTCTAGGGGACTATTTGGTTTACAAGACCAAGTAAAAAAGGACATGTTATGACAAGAAGATATACGAATCTGACACATCATGAGCAACTACGCTATGATTATTTGCATAAAAATATTCATTATTTAAATGATAGAGAAAAGCGTGAACTGGTCTATTTGGGACTAAAAGCAGAAGGCGAATTACCAAATCAATCGCAAGCTTCATCATCCTCTCGTCCAGCTAGAAGACGTTACGAATCACGATACGAGGACACACCTGAAGAGGTGTATTCAGAGTACGATTCTGAAGCTGAAGAAGATGAAATTTTACCGGCTTATCCGAGAGAACGAAAACGCCGTAAAGAACGCCATCACCAACCCCGTCAGCCTCTTTTTGTGGAAGACGATGAAGAGCCACTACCTCGTTACCCAAAAAAGAAAAAAGAACGGACTAAAAAAGTTCGCCGAAAAGGTGGTTTCAAACGTTTCTTGAAATTTATCTTATTTCTATTCTTATGTGTCTTGGCTGGTATGGTCTTCATGTTCTTTAAAGGTTTAAACAGTGTGGATACTGACCCTTCCAGTAATCGAGAGGTCTTTCATGGAGAAAAGACCCAAGATGGGGTAAATATTCTGATTTTGGGAACAGATGGCCGTATCGGTGATACCTCTGATTTGACTCGTACGGATTCCATCATGGTCGTTAATGTCAACAACAAGGACAAAAAAATCAAGATGGTCAGCTTTATGCGGGATACCTTGATTTCGATTGAAGGAAATGACTATAAGCTCAATACTGCCTATACCTTTGGAGAACAAAATGGCCAACAAAAAGGAGCTGAAAATGTCCGTCAGGTGTTAAAAGAAAATTTTGACATCAACATTTCCCACTATGCTTTAGTTGATTTTTCAACTTTTGCAACGGCAATTGACACCCTCTTTCCAGAAGGCGTTGACATCGATGCCCAGTTCTCGACCATTGATGGACAAGTGGTAGAGGCAGTGGACGTACCAGATGATTTGCGGATGGAAAATGGTGTAGTCCCTAATCAAACCATTCAAGTTGGTCCGCAAAAAATGGATGGACGAACCCTGCTCAATTATGCCCGTTTCCGCAAGGACGATGAGGGAGATTTTGGACGGACCAGACGCCAGCAACAAGTCATGTCGGCCATTATGACCCAAGTCAAAGACCCAACCAAACTTTTCACAGGTTCAGAAGCCCTAGGAAAAGTCTTTGCCTTGACTTCTACCAGCATTCCATATAGCTTTATGTTGACAAATGGAGTGCCAATCGCTTTTAATAGTGGCAATGGTGTCGAGCAGACCACAGTTCCTGAAATGGGGGACTGGATCGACGAATTTGATGTCTATGGCGGATCTGGGCTAAAAATTGACTTTGAAAAATATAAGGAAAAACTATCAGCATTAGGTTTCCGATAAGTCCTTGAAAGTATGCTATAATAAAGGTTAGAACACTAGTTCTGGCCTTTTTCTTTTGAAAAAGCAGAGCAGATTAGAAAAAGAGAGAAAACATGTTGAAAAAAAATGATATGATTGAGGTCGATATTGTCGACTTAACCCACGAAGGAGCAGGAGTAGCCAAACAGGATGGCCTCGTATTCTTTGTGGAAAATGCCCTACCTGGCGAACGCATCCTCATGCGGGTCTTAAAACTAAAAAAATCAATTGGTTTTGGCAAGGTAGAAGAAAGACTGGTGACCTCGCCTCATCGCAATCAGGATGTGGATCTGGCCTATTTGCGGACAGGAATTGCCGATTTTGGCCACCTCAGCTATCCAGAACAATTGCGATTTAAAGCCAAGCAAGTCAAGGATAATCTGTACAAGATTGCGGGTATTTCAAATGTAGAAGTAGCTGAAACAATCGGGATGGCAGAACCATATGCCTATCGCAACAAGGCTCAAGTTCCAGTCCGACGGGTCAATGGCCAATTGGATATTGGTTTTTTCCGAAAACATTCGCACGATGTTTTGCCCATTGAAGATTTTTATATCCAAGACAAGGAAATTGACCGCCTCTTGATCTTTGTTCGTGATCTTTTACGTCGATACGACATCAAACCCTATGATGAAGTACAACAAACTGGGCTCGTTCGTCACTTGGTTGTCCGCCGTGGGCATTACACAGGCGAATTGATGCTGGTTCTCGTTACTACAAGACCGAAAGTCTTTCGGATTGAGCAAGTGATTGAGCAGATTGTTGCGGCCTTCCCAGCAGTTGTTTCTATTATCCAAAATATCAACGATCAAAATACCAATGCGATTTTGGGTCAAGAATTCCGAACCCTTTATGGAAAAGAGACCATTACCGACCAAATGTTGGGCAATAGCTATGCTATCTCTGCCCAGTCCTTTTACCAAGTCAATACCGAAATGGCGGAGAAACTCTACCAAACTGCCATTGATTTTTCTGAATTGACAGCAGATGATGTGGTGGTTGATGCTTATTCTGGTATCGGGACGATTGGCCTATCGTTGGCCAAACAAGTCAAGCATGTTTATGGCGTAGAAGTGGTGGAAAGCGCGGTTGCGGATAGCCGAGCAAATGCAGAACGCAATGGTATCACCAATGCAACTTACGTCTGCGATACAGCTGAAAATGCCATGGCCAAGTGGGTCAAAGAAGGCATCAAACCGACCGTCATCGTCGTTGACCCTCCGCGCAAGGGTCTGACAGAAAGCTTTATCCGAAGCTCAGTTGAAGTCGCGCCTGAGAAAATCACCTACATCTCCTGTAACCCAGCGACCATGGCGCGTGACATCAAGCTCTATGAAGAACTCGGCTATAAACTTCAAAAGGTCCAGCCCGTGGATCTTTTTCCGCAGACGCATCACGTGGAGGTGGTAGGTTTATTGTCCAAACTTGATGTTGATCATCATATTCAGGTTGAATTGGACGAAGAAGATCTTAATGAAGTAAGTGTTAGAAAAGGTGCAACATATCCTGAGATTAAAGAATTTGTTTTAAAAAAACATGGTTTAAAAGTTTCGAGCTTGTACATTGCACAAGTAAAAAATAAATTGGGTTTAATTGAACATGAAAATTTTAATAAATCTAAAAGAGATAATCCAAAGGTTCCAAATTGTCCACCCGAAAAAGAAGAAGCCATTAAAGAGGCATTAGAGTGGTTTGGGATGATATAGCCATCTGTCAAGAATTACAATAATGATTTTATTTGTTATGGTTCATTTTCTAGTCTAACCTATTTCATTTTAAGGGTTTGAATGTCGCTTGAAATTTTCTGCATGCTGAAAAAACTTATCGAATTTTGATAAGAAATTGTTATTCAATTTTTTATTTTTGGCGGCGCTCTAGCTAATTTTTTCCTTAAAAAACACTCATTAGTGTACTTAGAAACAAGAGTATATTTTATCGCTATTGTACTAAAGTGACATTTCTCATTTTTTGCTTGAATTTGTTGTGTTCTTAAAGCGTATTTACTTGTTTTATTATTTCGTTTACTTCGAATTTCATCAAAAGAATAATTTCTAAACTGAACCTCACTAGTCTCTTCGTTAATAATTGTTAAATTTACCGTAGCCAGTGAATCTTTTACATTTAAATCATCTGAATCTAGTTCAATAATGCTTCCATCTAATATAACAGTCTCTTTATCTTTCATTTTATCAGCATTTAAAGCAGCTTGTTGATTTTGAAAGATAGTTTCTTTATTTTTAACAATTGTAAATTCAGATTTGTAATTTGTCGCATTAGTGTAGCAATGATGGATATTTGCTGGAAGAAGATGGATTTTTTTTAACAGATAATATGCACAAGATAAACGATTCGTATAAATTTTTTCACAATAGCAGTTATTAATATCTGCATTAACGAGTTCACACCAATCTGTTAAATTAATCTTACCATCAGTCAGCGCATGTAGATGATAACCACCATCATTATAACGTTCTAATATTAATGTAAAGGTTACACCTGTTGATGATAAAAAATTCTTACCAATTTTGAAGAGTTTTTTTGGATTTAGTCTTAGCTCTGAATTTTCCTGGACTGTTAGAGTGACAAAGTGAGTTGATTTAAAAGATAGTAATCTTTCTCTTGCCCGTGACCGCTTTTTGTATCGAGTATTTCTTTTTGGGTCGTACGGTATTAATTTCTTTTCGTTCTCTTTGTGTTTCCTCTTAACAATAATGTGTGAACCATCTGCAAATATTCTATGGTTTTCTGAAGTTGTCATATTTTACCTCATTTATCTTGTGTTCAAGAGAATGCAAAAGACATCAGCGATTGCTGATGTCATATTTTTCTTCTTTTATCTGTTATTATGCCAGTTTTATCAAAACAAAAAATCTGATGTATGACGAGCTTATTCCAGAGTATAATTTATTAAATTCAGTTAACTAGTCGAAAAGCAGAATAAGGTTAGAAATGTAATCTCAGTGAAATATATATAAGAATCTAATGAAGTTATATTCGAACTCTCAGATTATTAGTTAAACTTGCTTTAAGTAATGATAATCATTTTCTCGCAAACACATCACGTCGAGGTAGTTGGTCTGCTGGTGAAAGCCTAGAAACCTTTGAACGAAAGCATTATTAAAAGCCTTGGAGACAAGGCTTTTTACGTTTGGGTGGGGTAGTATCAGAGTAACTACCTCAGTTGAGGTAGTTGATGTGCTGGTGGATTTATAAGGTATCTATTTCCGTAGACACAAGGTGGGGACATGGGGTAAGGAGTATGAGGGAATAGATGTCCCCACCTTAAATCACCGCTATGGTCGACAGAAATAAGAGTATAGAAATTGATACAAACTTTTGTAACGGTAAAAAGTATTGGAGAAAACATGACAGTTCAAAGTGAGGTTGTTTTTTAGGCTAATAGTTATGAAAATAGGGATGTTACGAAAAATAATGAATCGGATAAGGAAATTGAAAAGAATAAATCTTTGTTCACGACAAACGCATGAAGAAAATACAGTTTTCAGAGAACATATTTTCATATTTTATACAGTTTTTTAGCAAAAATTTATGCTATAATTAATTTGAATTTGAGGAATTACTTATGACTAAATATAAAAACTATGAAAAAATGCATGTGATAAGAAAATGGGTACATGTATTTTCTTCATACGTATGGCGTGATCTTTGTTCTTTTTCCGTAGTTTATTACTCCGGTTTATGGTATGCTTATTGTATAAGTAGATAGTGGGAGAGATATTATGGAGTTATCTAAAATCAAAAAAGTTTTACCATTTTATTTCGCAAATATCATACTCGCAATTATGGGGATATTACTACCGTTTCTAGAGAGTAGGGTGATTGATAATTTAGTTTATAATAAGAATGAGATTATATTCTACAATTATATTTTAATAATTATAGGTTTAATAATAATTCAATTTATAACAAGCTATTTTATTGATAAGTATAAATTTATTGTTAAAGAAAAACTAATTTTATCTACTATTAATGGTGAGGTAAATCAACTTTTCACAAAAAATACAAAGCAGGTTTTACATTACAATCCCAATTACCTTCATAATAGGTTACTAGAAGACATTTCTCAAATTTGGGGGTTCTATTTTGAGATAGTAAGTGGTATTATTATGAATATTATTTCACTTATAATTGTATCTCTTATTCTGTTGAAGACAAGTCTTATTATTTTTGGAATTACTTTTTTTTCTATCCCAATCTACGTTGTTATCTATACTAAGTTTCATAAAGTCCTTACGGATGTTGAATATGATATTTCTGAATCTGCTAATTCGTTGTACGCACATAGGGAAAATATTTTTCAAAGATACTTAGAAATAAAATCAAAACAGATAATTAGTAATGAAATAAAGAGGATTTCTAGCAAAGAAGACGGTCTTATTCAGAATATTTACAACAGTTTTCGAATCAATTATCGTATCTATGGTATAAAATTGTTCATAAGTTCGATATTGAAAATTATCATATTCATAATAATAGGTTATGTTGTGCTGAAAGAAAATTTAACTATAGGTGTCTTTTTATATACTAGTCAATATATGAATTCTGTACTGACATCTATAGATAATCTTATGCAACTTTTTTTGCAGATTCCCAAGTATAGAGTATCGCTTAAAAGAATTTCTGAGATTGAGAGAATCAAATTTGACAAAGATAATGGGAAATTGCTTAGTAAAATTGCTACGATAGAAGTTACTGATTTTAACTTTTACTACAATGAAAAACCTCTGTACTCTGAACCCATAAACTTTAAATTTGAAGCAGGAGGCTTATATACTATTACTGGTAAAAATGGCATTGGGAAATCAACTTTATTTTTATCATTGGTGGGTGTGTTTTCTGAAGAAAATTATTTAGGAAAAATAATTTTTAATAGAGATAATATAAAAGATTTAAATAATAAACAATTGCGAAAAGAATTTCTTTCGATTATGCTTCAGCATAACTCCTATAATAGTAAAACTGTTGAGGAGTATTTGGTAGATCATGATATATCAAATTTTGAAAAAATTGCTAATGATAATGTGTTTCAAGAAGTATTTTTCTCGGAAGAGTTTAATCTAAGCAAAAAATTAAATAATAAATGTGATGATTTATCTGGCGGAGAGAGGCAACTTCTTTCTCTCTTTGTATGTGTAGTAAAATCAGCAGATGTTTTTCTACTAGATGAACCTCTTGCAAGTTTACACCCAATTTTTAAAATCAAGGTGCAACAAATGCTAAAGAAAATTAGTGATAGAGGGAGAATTGTAATCTGTATTACACACGATGATATATTAGTTGATTCGAAGGAGATGCATATTTTATAAAGTGTTTATTATTGTTTGCTACTTTTTGAAATCCATTAAGCAAAAATTAATCAATATTAAAAAGGAGTTGTTTTAAAAATGAAGACCTATAGAATTAAACAGTTTATTCTGTTTGACATAGATGATAGTCTTGCTGTTCAAAATATGGATGGATTCACGGTTTTAAAGAATCCTAAAATGATTAGTTTTTTTAAGGTTTTAGATGATGAAAATAGATTAGATCTTGAAGAACATTACCTCAAAAATTTTTTTGGTGAGGAGTGGGAGCAATCTGTTCAGTTCATGTTGGAGTCAAAACTGATAGAAGAAAATGAGATAAAGAAACCTTATAAGTATATTAATATTTTTACTAATGATAAGGTTATTTTTGAAAGTTTAAGATTTAATATTGATGATTGTAGCTTTGAAAAAAGTATTATTTTTTTAGAACAAGATGAATTAGTTAAAGAGATTAGTCAATTTGAATTAGCTGAGGCCTTAAATATTTTTATTTTAAATCCCTTTGACTACATATATTTTTTAAAGTTAGTGTCATACATTATTGAAACAAATATTTATTGTGTATTTTGCTTTGGATACGATACAGCATTATATATAACAAATATATATAAAAATGATTGGAATAATCCGTGTCCCAAATGCTTTTTTTCTAATTTGGAATCAAGTCTTAGAGCAAAGAATAAAGTCAATGGTCACCCTAATTTTCAAACAATTATAGATTTGATTTATAATAAAAAGGTATTTTTCAAAGGTCAAATTCCTCTTAGTAAAAGGGTGTTGCTTCCAGTTATTAATGAATTATGTGAGGTAATTGAAAATAAAAACTTGAACGAATCTTCAGCTCGGATAAAAAAATGTTACTTGAATGGTGAAGTTGAATATGATATAGCAATTCATTGGGAATTATGTGACTGTTTGGAGAGGTAAAAAGTGGAAACTATAGATTCTTATTTTAGAAAAGTGTATCAATCACAATGTGGTAATGTAGTACCTATAGATCAAAATGAAAGAAATCTAATCCTAAAATCATTTGAAGAGTTCAATATTTTAAGTGTGGAGGAAAGTTCTAAATCAACTTTAGAAATTTATGATAGAGGTGAGGGTTGTTTACCTCCAAAAATAGTTAATATTTTAGAAGAAATCCATAATAAAATCTATCAAATTGAAAGATTAACATTCTTACAAATTATTGTACCGAAAGAAATTGGATTTACAAAGTCTGGAAGTTACTACTGTTTTTATCCCAATATTTTAAATACGGGGATTCATAAAAGTGATAATATGGCTATGCTCTGGAATTATGACTTGATTATTCTAGTGTGTTCAGATGTTGACTTACTCGCTTCTCTAGGAAAAAAATCTTATAGAGATGCGTTAATTCAAACAGGAGAAATTAGACAGATTATCAAGGAAAAATGTGAATTATCAAATATTTTCTCAATACCATTTGGTTATAATAAGATTACGAAAATTGCTGGATTAAATGCTGGTACAGTTCTTACCTTTGAAGTATTAGGGATTAATTTATAGCAACTATTGAGGAGTGAAAATGTATTTTTTACACTTAAATGATAAATGTATATATACAAACCTACGTTTTATAAATAAGTCTAAAACTGTGGTTGGTAGTATAGCTCCAATAAGATTTGGGAATTTAGAGATTCCTGCAGTGAGTTCAGCTACCGATAATAGTCTGAATATAAGTTTATGTAAATTATTTAGTGAGTTTTTAGAAAGAAATATAATTGGTGTTCATTATAAATCAAAAAAGAGCATACTAACTTATGATTTACTAAATGATTCATCAGAGTATATGCTAGCGTCTGATTTTTCTTATGGAGAAAACGGTAAATTTAATTGCGTTGATACTACGGGTAGTGCAGCGGGTAATGATAGTTATGAAATTATAAACAAGGCCATTTCAGAATTAATAGAGAAAAATGAATTATTACTTTTCTGGTATTGTAGAAAAGGGAAATTGATAGAAAATAATTGTTTAATACAGGACATACTACTTAAATATGGTTTAGCAGAATTTGAAAATTTTCTATTTATATCGAATAACTTATCGAATTGGCCAACAGTAATATATATTTCCTTTAATAATAAGGAACTTGTAACAACTGGAATTTGCTGTGATAAGAAATTATCTGATGCTATAGAAGGAGCTATATGCGAAGGGAAGACTTTAAGAGTTATGGATGTATTGAAGTGTACTGATATTAAAACGAAATTAGACGTTTACAATTTTATCAGAAACTATACCAGTGTAAGTGAAACGGTAAATCAAAACTTAAAAGGAACATTGATACATGGTCTGATGATAGCTGATTGGATCGATGATTTATATATAAGTCTTTTCGATTCCTCTAATCGCGGAAAGGTTGTTACTGTATCTTCAAGTTCATTAATTAAGTGTATTCCTAATAATGAAAATTTAACTTTCTGTAGTGATACATACATTGTCAAAAAAAATAATATTGATTTTTCTAGCTTAGAAGTCGATTGTGCTATACTTTAGTTCTTCTTATCGTATTTTTATAATTTCTCCAGGAGATGCTTTATGATTAATAATTTAGGCTGCACATTCTATACTATAAAAGATAATAAGTTTCTTAGTTCGTTTAGTCCCAGTCCTATGGTGATGCTTAGTTCTGACTATAATCATACATTTGCGACATCGTTGCATAAAGAAAAAAGCAAAAGCTTTTTAGGAGCGATAGGAGAAGCATTTGAGCGACATTCTATGTTCATGTATACTTCTCCTAGGTCATCCTCTTTTATAGATTGTTTTGATTTATATGAAAAGAAAATAGTGACATTAGAAAATGATAGTAATTTAGAAAAGTTCTTTAATGATTCTTGTGGAATGGCCTCACATACGAATACTAAGGATTGTTTTTTGAATGCCTTTGATGAATTTATTGAGCGTCAGTCTTTCATTTTGACATACTTATCAAAGAGTCCGAGACGAGTGATAAAAAAGAACAAGGCTTTCCTAGAGAAAATACCGTCTAGGTTTCATCATCTTGATTTTTATGAAATTTCAATTATAGATAGTTACAAGGTGTATTTTGCAGTTGGATATAAAAATAATTATTTAGATATTGCTCTAGGGTCTAGTTATGATGCCACTGAAGCATTGGAAAAATTAATAAGAGAGTTACGTTTACCCACTGTTAAACACGGATCGTTGGAAAACTCTATTGATACTTATCAAGATTATTTGCATGTTTTTCACATGATTTCTCCAGACAGGATTTTACAAGCTTACAATTTTTTAAAATTAGGAGAAGAAATAGTGTTTAAACCAACAGAAACGATTGGATTTGAAATTATTTTGGAAGAATTAAATAAAAAATATAAGATGCATCCTAAAGCATTATCTTTGTTCAATAAAAATTATAATTATTCAATATCGTCTTACTCAAAAAACATCAAAATATTTGATGAGAATTGGTTTCCATCCTTATCTGTATCGCAATTTACAGATAGTATTTATAATAGAGTTGAGATTTTATCGGGAGTAAAATTAGATAGAAGTATAAATTTTATTCCGTTTCCTTAGAAATATTATATAATGTAAAGGAGTTTGTATGGAATCGTTTCAGTTAAATAGGGAGGTTTTTATTGAGTCATACTCAGAAGTAAATCTGATATACATAATAAAAGGAACTAGAGTGAAATTATCGGGTAATAATATTTCTAAGTATTTTATAAAATATTGGAGAAGGTTGATAGTTCCGATGACATTAGATGAGTATGTCTCTTATATATATAATCAAGAGGTTATAGAGGAAGCATATTCGACTTGGTATGAAAAGAATGTTAAGAATATTGAGTTAGTTATTAATGTTCTGATTCAAAAAGAGTTTTTAATAAGAGCTTTTGAGGATACCTATAGTGAAGTTAATCAAGATATTAGACTATTGTTATTTAATCCTTTTGACTTAGAAATAGGTAGATTGATTATTGAATCGTTTAATGTATATAATAATCATATAAATTTTATATCTGCTTCTATACAATTTGAAGAAAAAAATAAAATTAGTGACATTATTGAAGACTATGATGCAATTATTTATATTATACCTGATTCAATTGGTTTTTTTGATTGTATTCAAATTTCATCTAAAGGTATCATAATACCAGTTGTATTGAACAATAATTATTTTTCGATTGGCCCTCGTATAGAAAATGAAAATGATATCAATTTCGTTTCGAATATTTTAGATATAGAAAGAAAGAGGTACACATATTTAAATTATAGATTTCTATTGTCTTGTGATCAAATAATGACTTCATTTCTTAATAAAGAACTTTATAATTTAATATCTGAGAAATTTAATTTAGCATCAAATACTCAAATAAGAGAGGGTCAAATAATATATAATAATAATTCTTCTGTATTGGAGTATAAGAGATATAAGAGAGGTTGTTACCATGAATAAATTTAGAGAAAGTTGTATTAATGATGGGGAGCAATGCTTATTTTTAAAGTTCCATAATTCAACCTCCTTATCGTTGAAGGATAGTCACCTTTTTGAAAACTTGATTGCTAGAGCATTCGATGACATTCAATTTATGACAGGAATTAAGAATAAATTACCTTCTAATGAATACTATAGAGAAGGAGATATAATACTAAAACCCTCAAGAATTGAAAAGAATCTCATTGAATGTATTTTGGAAAGGAAAAGTGATAGAGATTTTAATGTTAATTTAGAGGTAGACTTTGAAATTTTTTCCTCAATTCTCTACTATTCGTACGGTCCTTCTAATTTTGACAAATATTCAGTTCCATCAGCAGGTGGAACGTACCCAATTAATCTTTTAGTTAATGTAAAAAATGTAAAGGATTTAGAACCTGGACTCTATGTATATAATCATAAAAATAGTACTGTACGACTTCTATCTAAGAATTATCAGAAAACAGAAAGATTTCTTACGAGCTCTCAATCTTTAATACAGCAATCAGCATTCTCCGTTCATTTTATAGGAGATCCTGATTTTATTGCATATAAATATGGAGATAGAGGTTATCGTTTCCTTACTTTAGAAGCAGGGCACATTTCGCAGAATTTATCCTTAGTGAGCACTGCATATTCAATTGGGTCGGTTTGCTCTGGAGGATTTTTAGATGGGGAGTTCATTGATTATCTGACTTATTATATAGATGAAAAATTTTCAGAGAAAGTCTATGTCTACGAAATGTACTTTGGTAAGTTACTATAAATAATAGACTAGGTTGACATGGTTTAATACTTTCATTATAGAACATTTTTCTCTTATTATTAAGAGAGAACTTTTACTGCTAATCAAAAGTTAGTTAAAATAGTTCAATTTCTTCTTTTTAGCTGTTAATTATTTTGAAAAGGCAACACTTTTCTGTACAATTTTTATAAAGTGTTTTTTGTTAAGCGGTCACTCGCTTAGCGATGGGTGTTTGGTAATTGAGACTACCGTGTATGCGATGATCATTCCACCAGTGGACATAGTCCTTGGTTTTAAGGGTTAGTTCTTCAAGTGACTGAAAGGTTTCTTGTTGAATAAACTCCAGTTTGAAGGAACGGTAGGTGCCCTCAGCTACCGCATTGTCATAAGGACAGCCAGCTTGACTGAGGGAACGGGTGATGCCAAAGGCTTCCAATACCTCATCAATCAGCTGATTATCAAACTCCTTGCAACGGTCAGAATGAAAAAGATGGACCTTGGTTAAAGCATAAGGAATGCTCTGAATCGCTTGCTTTACGAGTTCTGCAGTCTTCTGCCATCCGACTGACAGACCAATGATTTCACGATTATAGAGGTCCATTATCAGGCAAACATAAGCCCAGCGCTGACCAACACGGACATAGGTCAAATCTGTCACAATTGCTTCCAGTGGTTTTTCTTGGTGGAACTGTCTGGCTAAGCGATTTGGAATAGGGACTTCGTTTTTCCCTTTAGAATGAGGCTTGAAGCTAGACTGCTGGTAAACAGATACGAGATTTAATCGCTTCATTATCCGACGAATGCGACGACGAGATAGAATGATCCCGTCTGAGGCCAGACATTGCTTGATCTTTCGAGCCCCGTATCGTGATTTGCTTTCAAGAAAAATCTGCTTCACCTTTTCTTCAAGGTCAGCTTCAGATACTGCCTCCGTGGATTTGTAGTAATAGCTAGAACGCGGGAGATTCAACTAACGACACATAGCTGAAATGTTGTACTTATTCTTGTTAGCAGTGATTATTTCCCTTTTTGTGCCATAATCACTGCTGCTTGCTTTAGGATGTCTAACTGCATTTCAAGTTCTTTGTTTCGGCTTTCTAAGGGCTATCAGCTCCCGCTGTTCATCTGTAAGATTATCAACCGATTTGAAGGATCCAGTTGTTTTAGCTTGTCTCACCCACTTGTCAAAGGTCGAGGGGGTTAAATCATATTCTTTGATCAGCGCACTTCGTTTCATCCTGCAGTGTGAAGGTCAACGATTTGTTGTTTAAAGTCATCTGTAAAATGACGGTGTATTTTTCTAGACATAGAATTCTCCTGTTTTCTTTAGTGTAAAACACTTTATAAGACTGTCTAGTTTAGTGTAACCGATTCAATTTATATTTTGCTATACGATAGAGTCTGTGGGTGAATATCAAAACAAATTTTAGAGCCCAGTTAAAATGTTTTTAGTACTACTTTTCTTCAACTTTTCTTATGATTGATTTTTATTTATTTAAATTACATGTGTTTTTAATATAAAAAGGAGTCCCAATATGGCTAAAAAACCTATAACTACTTATGGACACTCTACCGGCACCTATGGATTGTCTTCTAATTCGCTCAGCAAATCTTCTATAACACCTTCATCTGCTTGTGTTTCCGCGTGTGGAAGTCAATGTTCTAGTAAATGTGCCAGCAATTGTGGAAGTAAATGTGCATCACAATGTTCATCAAAATGTGCATCGGCCTGTGTTTCAGCCTGTGTTTCAGCTTGCATAAGCTTATGTATAGGAGGAGGGGCTGCAGAACTAACTATTATTTCAGAAGAAGATATTGTGCTGTAAGTAATTTTACCTTGCTGGTTAAAATTCTAAAAGTCTTTATTTTCTACAAACTGTAAAATAAATCATATGAATTATTGAATGAAAATGTAGCTAAAAAATAAAGCGCTCCTTAAAAACGGTATTGAATTGCTTTTAAGGAGTGCTTTTTACTGTTACAGATCAAAATAGTCTTTTCGTGCAGAGAAAAACAAGAAAATTTCTGGCTTAGCTGATGGCTGCTAAGATTTCTAGCTTTCCTTCCTTTTAAATGTGTCATAGGTATAAAATTTCCAACTATTTTCCCTACAATTCTTGGATTATCCTCAGCTGGCGCAAACTTATCTGGATAAGAATCATTGATGGAAACGAGGAGATAGCCGTTTTTTCAAGATAAACTTTCTTGATATAAACTTGGTTGTTCCAGGCAATGGCGTAAACTGCCCCATCATAGTCAAAACCACCTTCACGGATTAAGGCGACTTCACCATCTTGATAGATAGGCTCCATTGATTGACCTTCAATCCATGTAGCTACATCGTAGAGATATTCCTTGTTTGTGAAGACTTCTTTGGTTTCGTATTCATCCCAGATACCATTGCCGTGTCCAGCTGATAGAGCAATATTGTCAAGGACATGAACTGAAAATAGGGGGACAATCTTTTGTTCCATGAGAAGGTTGTGAGTTAGCTCATCGACCTTCTTTTTATTTGTCTTGTTAAGCTGTTTGTAGAGGGTCAGGTGGGTTGCTCCTCGTACAAGTCTTGGATGTTAATATATAAGAGTTGGGAGAGTTATTTCTTTTCGTTGTTCTTTGAGTTTTGTTGATGTTATCAAATATCTAATGGGGGAGTAGCTGTCACTTTTTCAGTAACATCTATTCCTGGACTAAAAAATAGGAATCTTCATTTTTGAAAATTCCTATTTTTCTTTTTTAAGTATCGATTACAATGTCTTCTACAATCAAATTTTCAAAATTTACAGTTCTATTTTTTACATGTTTTTTTGTTGAGATAGGTAATGCATATAGATAGACATAATCTCCAACTTGTGCATTTACTTCATCTACGCGCATTTTTCGACTATATTGAGCTTTGATTTCAGTTCCGTTAAAATCTCTAATTCCTATTTCAATCCATTTTGATTTATGGTCATATAATTTGTTCGTTATAGCACCATAGAAAAAAACTTTTGCAAACGGTTTTTGATAAGCAAAGCCGCTTTGTTCTGGTATATCGAAATACTTTACTAGTTCTGGATTCTCTAAACGGATTCGATCGGCAACAAAATGTTGAAATTTTGTTGTATCTGAGACGTCATAATTTTCTATATGTCCTTCTATAGAAACAGTAGTATTGCGTTTAGGCATTAGAGTTTTAGGATCGTACCTAAATTTTAGATAAGTATGCCTTCGCTCTCCTCCATTTCTGATGAAAAGAATAAACCAGGGCGTAATAGAATGATTATTAACATCAATAATTTTTCCACATGCGAAGATTGTATTGTGATTTGTATTTTGTAGAATATTTTGTTTCTTCATATGTATACCTCCAATTTTTCAATTTCTACATATATCATTATGCCTTAATTTTTGATTCAAAAAATCTACTACAAAATATAATTTGTCACGGCAACGGATAAACGCCAATGAGACAAATTACAAACAGATACGGCCATAAGTGCCAATCGGTTGTATACAGTAGGCATGCCAGTTTGAACAGCTTTTTTGAAATTTGCACCACGCAATTTGTAAGGATCTTTTCGCAGGTCGTAGATAAAAGCCTCTCGTCTTCTCTTGTATTTTGTATACGATTCCTGTTGTAAATTCTTATGTCCTTCTTCCCATAACATAATCAATTTTCGTTGTAATTTTTTTGCATATACTGGATTAAGTTTGATCTGTTCAAGATAATAAAAATAACAATCTCTTGCGTGCTGCGCACGCATTCCATGAAAATTGATCAAATTGTTCATTTCGTTATCTGAAAAAACCGGTTCATTACTATCGATATTTTTAAAGGTATCTAAAACTGTAGATATATCTTTTGGTAGGATTAATTGTTCCTGCCGTTTACCTCCTTTACCTCGTTTCACAACAACATAAAAATTTCCTGCTTCATCTTGAATGAGATCTTTGCCGGTTAAGTTACGTAATTCGCTTCTACGAATACCCACAACCCTTTGAAAATTAACTACGCGAGAGAAGCGAGAGTCAGTTTCCTGCCGCTTTCCTTGATAATTTGATTCTTTTTGGCGTCCACGGATAATTTTATCGGATGTTCGCTTGTCTTTTCTTATTTTATTCATATTTATAACTGTTGCTTTGCAGATTGGTGCAAGGTATGTGTGGATGGTTGCTGCTGTATATTGTTTCGCATCATTTTTTAAATTATCGTGATACAGTTGAAGAACTTCCTCGGTAATATCTTCTGGTCGTTTTATATTATTGTTTTTTGCCCATTTTACGAATCGGGTAATAGCCCGTTTGTATGTTGTCCGGGTTCGGTTGTTTTTAACATCTTTTGTGGATAGTAAAAATAATTCATATTTTAAAGAATTCTTTTTTCTTGGCATTTTCTATTGTCCTTTCTTTGCTATTTAGAGTTTTAGTTACTGTTAAAATGCTTCCCACTCTTTTTTATAAATGAGCTGAGTATGCTCGCGATAAACGCGTTGAAGCATTAACGTTTTTGAAAAAAATTCAGTAGTCACCGTTTTCCTTTCGAAAGTTTATCGTTGTGCCATTGTTTCTATTAATCGTGTTATTCACTAACACAATTTGAAATCATAATTCTTTGTTAAACACTTTTTTCTTTTACTTTTTTCTACAAAATGGTTATTCTTTACTTCATTTCATTCCGTAGAATAACCATTTCGTTCTTTTCTTTTTTATTTCTATCTTTTTTCAATGGCAAAATTAGATAGAATCGGATATTGCATCTAAATCAATTTTTCACCGATTCCAGTGTTTGATTTAAATCAATACCTTGACAGTCAACCTCCTCTATTTTTTCAATCTTTATATACTTATTATGCCTTAAAAAATGAATTAAAAAATCAAACTATCTTACTTCATTTTAAAAAATATGAACCGTGTTTTTTTAAAAATCATTTTCTGGCATAATGATTTGTGAATAAATAATATTAGAATGGAGAACATTGATATGATAGATTGTTCAACTGCATTGTTGCATTTTCTGGTTCAAACTATTGCTGATCTAGAAACCCACCCTAATTTCTACGGTGTAGATTTTGTAACAGAAAGATATACCACAGAAGAGTATTATGAATATAATCTGTTGAATGATGGATCGGATATTTTGATACGTATCTACAATCCAACAGATGATGGTACTGAAGATGGATATATTACAGTAGGCTTGTTTTGTGATGGACTAGATCCTATTCATTTTTTATTTGAATTTGACGACTTCGAGAGTGACATCAAGAGATATAAATTAGCGATGAAAAATATTTTGAAAAGTTATATGTTAGGCAATTGGCATCATACCTTGATGCATCTTTAAAATCATGGAATAGATAATCTTATTAAAATTAAATGATGACACCTAAATTTTTTATTTTTCCAAAAACGGCATAATAAATTCTGAATAGATCAATTGAATAAAGCAAGAGACATTAACGATATGTTGATGTCTCTTTTTTTGTGTCTTTTTCGATGATCCATTCAAAATTTTTTTTGGAAGAAGGATGAAGTAATGATGTTAAATGCAAATGTTGAAATAAGAGATATAGATGAATTAGCAAGATTTTTGGAAGAAATGCTAGAAAAATATGGAAACAAGGTAATTGAGCAAATGGCTAAAGATAATAATTCTGTATTGGAAGAGAGTTGAATCATTTTTTCTGGATTAGAAACTACAGAAACGCACCAAAAATGGTGCATTTCTCTTATTTATGATATAATGAAGAAAAGTAAGAGGAGATTTATATGATTGGAAAAAATCTAAAAACATTGCGAAAAATCCACAATTTGACCCAACCGGAATTTGCGGATATTATTGGTATTTCAAGAAACAGCTTAAGTCGCTATGAGAATGGAACAAGTTCTATTTCGACAGAATTACTTGACCGTATTTGTCAAGCCTTTAATGTTTCTTATGTGGAAATTGTAGGAGAAGAAAAGATGTTGACACCAGTAGAAGACTATCAGTTGACCCTGAAAGTTGAAGTGATTAAAGAGCGTGGCTCTGCTATTTTATCTCGACTTTATCACTATCAAGATGGACAAGGTATTGCCTTTGATGACGAGTCCAATCCTTGGATTTTAATGAGTGATGACTTATCAGATTTAATCAATACTAAGATTTATCTAGTTGATACGTTTGAAGAATTGGAACGGTACAATGGCTATTTAGATGGCATTGAGCGGATGTTGGATCTTGCAAGACATCAGGTGGTGGCTTGATGAAATTAGAAGAGTTTAGCCAGGAGGATTTTGACTTAGCTCTACGACGTACCATTCGTTCTCTGACTCGTGGTAAAGTAGCTTCCTCTCAGCCTCAAGCTATCTTACTTGGGGGGCAAAGCGGAGCTGGTAAGACGACGATTCATCGGATTAAGCAAAAGGAATTTCACGGCAATATCATCATTATTGATGGGGATAGTTATCGCTCTTTACATCCAAACTATCTTGCCTTGCAAGAGAAATATGGTAAAGACAGTGTCGATTATACTAAGATTTTTGCAGGACAGATGGTTGAGAAACTTGTGGATGGGTTGAGTAGAAAGGGCTATCATCTTTTGATTGAAGGAACTTTGAGAACGACTGAAGTTCCAAGAAAAACAGCTCAGCTATTGAAGGTGAGAGATTATCAAGTCTCACTAGCATTGATAGCAACTAAGCCTGAATTATCTTATCTTAGCACTTTGATACGCTATGAAGAGCTTTACGCCATTGATCCAAGTCAAGCTAGAGCGACCCCTAAAGAACACCATGATGGTATTGTAGAGCATTTGGTGGCTAATCTGAGAGAACTCGAGCAGAGTCAAATTTTTGATCAGATTCAAATTTATCAAAGAGATAGGACTTGCGTGTATGATTCAGCAGTAGATACAGGTTCAGCAGCAGAAATTCTTCAAGACTGCCTTTTTGGAAAATGGAGTAAGGTGGAGAAGGAGATGTTGAAGTCAGGGCAGGAACGGTTGAGAGAATTTCGGTAACTTGGATTATGAGTTGAAAGGGTTTAAATGAGATATGAATGATGAATTAAGTATAGAGCTATCTAGAGGAAAAATTATTGACAATTATGTGACAAAATTTTTTAATAGATTGAATTACCATAGTGAAATTGAGGAATTAGATTTTTCAAGTAATTTGATTGACGGAGTAGAAGATATCTTATTTTCATTGGATAGTAATGACAGATTGCCAGAAGATTTGTTAAGTGAGCTACAGTATTTACTGGGAGGATTCGTAAATGATAATCTAGAAAACTATTATAATTTGAAAAGTCAGTCTGAATTTACTCATAGAGAAAAATTACTAGAAGTACTGTCCAAATTGATATACGATGAGAAGAAATGGGTAAAATATAATCAAAACTCAAAAAAACTTACTTCAAATATACGGAGATGTATTTTAAAAGTACTAGATGCTATTACAGAATTTCAAAATGCACAAATTGTATATACAGATAATCTTATTGAATTTCTAAATAGTGAATATCCTATAACTCAAGTAAATAGGAACAACCAAGTCTTCCTTTCCCATGCCTATGCTGATAGGATATATACTTTGGGATTGTTTTTATATTTTTACGATAAGGGGATCTACTTATATATAGACTGGATGCACCAGTCACAAGGATTGTTGACTAAAAAAATAAAAAATAATTTAATTATGGCAATTGATAATTCAATTCAATTATTGTTCCTAAGAACTTTAAATAGCGAATTGGGACTGCAAGGAGGTAGTAGGCAAATTAGGGAATGGTGTGCATGGGAAATAGGAGCTTTTGATTATAAATCAAATAATACAAGTGGTGGGGGATTTTATATTGATAGATATAGACAAAATAGACAAGTAAGAAGTAGAAGTCAATTAATTCAGGATTATCAACCGCTCAGAGCAATAAAAAATGGTAGACTTTATTAGTAGAAGGAGTAATTATTATGAAACAAGATGTATTTATAAAAAAATTTTCAAAGGCTATACAAGAAGGAAATGCAGCAGTGTTTGCTGGTGCAGGAACATCGGTAGGTGCAGGATTTGTAAACTGGAAAGAACTTGTAGCATCGTTCGCTAAAGAAATTGATTTAGATATTGAAAAAGAGCCTGATTTAATTGGATTGACTCAGTATTATATAAATTCTAAGTCTGGAAATAGAGGAACTATTAACCAGGAAATAATTGATAAGTTTTCTAGTACAGATGCGGAAACAGAAGTTATGAATCTGTTAACACGACTTCCAATTACTACATATTGGACAACTAACTATGATAAGGTAATTGAAAATGGATTAATTAAGAATAATCGTAGAGGAGATATAAAGAGAAAAATAGATGATTTAGCAATCAGTATTCGCGATAGCGATGCAATTGTTTATAAGATGCACGGTGACGTAGATTCGCCTAATGATGCAGTTATTTCAAAAGATGATTATGAAAGATATAGTGATAAAAACTCTTTATTTGTAACAGCTTTACGAGGGGACTTAGTTTCTAAAACATTTTTATTTGTGGGGTTTAGTTTTGATGACCCAAATTTAGAATCTATTTTGGGAAAGATAAATATATTACTGGGGGATAAAAAGAGAGAACATTATTGCATACAAAAACAGGTGCTAAAAACAGATTTTAAGACTTCGGAAGAATATGTCTATGCTAAAACCAAACAATCCTTAAAAATCCAAGATTTACTACGCTATGGTATAGAGACAATTTTAGTTGATGATTATTCTGAAATATCTGAACTAATATCAAAAATTGAGGAAGAGTATTTAAAAAATACAATTTTTATTTCGGGTAGTATTTCTGATTATAATGACAATTGGAGTGAAGAAAAGGTAAATACATTTTGCTATAAATTATCACGCTTCCTTGTTTCAAAAAATTATAAAATTATATCAGGTTTCGGCCTTGGTGTAGGTAGTAGTGTAATCAACGGAGCTCTTGATGAGATTTATAAGACCAAGTTCAGGCATGTCAGTGAGCATCTTGGGTTATTTCCTTTTCCTCAACATGACCATGGAGAAAAGTCTTTACATAAACGTTGGACTGAAAATCGTGAACAAATGATCAGTGAGGCTGGGATCTGTATTTTTATATTTGGTAATAAATTAGTTAATGGTGAAGTAGTATCTGCATCTGGAATGATGGAGGAATTTCGGATTGCTAAAGAAAGAGGAAAAGTAATAATTCCAATTGGTTCTACGGGATTTACTGCAAAAGAAATTTTTGATGAGATGAAAGAGTCCGGGGAGTATTCATATCTAAACGATTATTGGAATGATTTAGAGGACGAAGAAGATGCTATAAAAGTTTTTAATACAATAAATGAAATTATTGAAGGAGTTGGATAATGGCAACAAAAGTATTTATTTCATTTCGTTTTAGTGATGGAAAAGAGATTAAAGATGAACTAGTTGATTTATTTGATGAATCTACTGAGGTAATTAATAGATCAGAAGATGTTGATAGAAGTCAAATGAGTGAGGACACTATTCAGGAATATCTATATGAGAAGTTAAAGGATACATCGGTTACAGTAGTGTTGTTGACACCTAAAGCAGTTGATTATAACAAAAATTGTGGGGAATACGATGATTGGCTTTATGATGAGCTTAGGTACTCTTTGGAAGATCGAACGGATAATAGAACAAATGGTGTGGTAGCTGTTTATACTAATGATGCTAAAGATATGCTACTAGAAAACAGCTCACACTATTGTTCACAATGCCAACAAACTAAATCATGTAGAACTTTGAAACCTTTTGAAAACTTAGCACGAAAGAATATGCTGAATATTAAGCCAAGTTATAAGAAAAATCCATGTAATGATCTTTATGATGATAATCATGATTCTTATATTTCTTTAGTAAGTTTGGAAGATTTCAAACGCGACTATACTAAATATATTAATAACGCTAAAGATAAAAGAAAACGCACAAATGAATTTAATTTATGTAAAAAAATGTAAAGATTATTGATGCAGTAGAAGCTAGTTAGATAATAATATAGTGTATATTTTTCCAGAGAGCCTAGGCTCTCTTTTTATTGTTTCCTTTTCTGATATATTCTTATGTGTCAGAAAAAGGAGTTTATCATGATTAAGCATGATGTACAGTTCAATCAGCATCTAGTCTTATTACTTTTGAAATTGGTATTGAGAAGAGAAACCTCTTTTGGAGGTTTCTGTGGATGAACTTGCGAAACATATAAAGAGCTGTTAGAAAAATATGGAAATAAAATTGATTTTGATAGATTACAATCAATTTCTGTATAAGAGTTAGTAGAATGCAACCAGGACTTGTTTTCTGAATAAATAAGTTATATTATATATTTAAAAGACATTGTTATTTGTCCAAACTTTTTGTGGAGGGTATGATGAAACAAAAGAGAGCTTATGTTTACACACGCGTTTCAACCGCAATGCAAGTTGATGGTTATTCGTTGAACGCTCAAGAAGAACGAATACAGCAGTATGCAAATGCCTATGGTATTAAAATCGTTAATACCTATCAGGATGCTGGTAAATCTGGTAAAACTTTATTGGGAAGAAATAGTTTTTTAACCATGCTGGATGACATTGAATCAGGAAAAGATGATGTTGATTACGTTTTAGTATTCAAGCTGTCTCGTTTTGGACGCAGTGCGGCAGATACTCTTCAATCGTTAGCTTTGATGGAGAATCATGGAGTTCATTTGATTTGTGTTGATGATGGGCTTGATAGTTCAAAAGACGCTGGTAAACTTGTGATTACAATATTATCGGCCATTGCAGAGATGGAGCGTGAAACTATTATTACGCAAACAATGGAAGGTAGGAAACAGAAGGCTAGAGAGGGAAGATGGAATGGTGGTTTTGCACCCATAGGATATTCATTGCAAAATGGAGAATTAAAAATTAATGAAGAAGAAGCGAAATTGGTTCGAATGATTTTTGATCTCTATGTCAATACTGATATGGGAGCAAATAGTGTTTCCAAATATCTGGTAAATCTTGATGTTCGAAAACCAATTCGGCAAAATGGTAAGACACCTCATTTTTCGTCAAACGTCATTAGAAAAATTTTAGATAATCCAGTCTATAATGGGCAGATTGCTTTTGGACGTCGTCAGACAAAGAGAGATAAATTAACTGGAAAAATGATTATCAAAAATGCTGAAAACTATATTTTAGTTGATGGTATCCATGAAGCAATCATCGATAGAGAAACTTGGGAGAAGGCTCAAATTAAGCGAAAAAAACAAGCTAAAAAGTATGAGAAAGTAAATCGTTCCCAAGGAGAAAATATCTACATTCTCTCAAGCATTATTAAATGTCCTTATTGTGGAGCAGGACTTTATGGTAATAAATCCACTAAGAAAAAGAAAGACAAATCTGGGGAATACTACAAGGATTACATTTATTATGCATGTAAGCATAGGCAATTGATGGATGGACATAAGTGTACATTCAAGAAGCAGTTGAAGGTTGAACATCTTGATATGGAAGTTTTAAACATTATTACAAAACTGGTTGGAACTCCATTTTTTGCACGTAAATTAGAAGAAAAAATAAATGTGCAAATCGATACAAAGGAACTGGATAAATTAATAGCTCAATATGGAAACAAGCACAGACAACTGAATGCTGCCAAGAGCCGTATTATGGCTCAAATTGATTCTTTGGATTTTGAAGACAGGCATTATGAACAAAAATATAAGGATTTGAATCTTCGATTAGATAGTATTTATGATCAAATAGAAGAAATTGAGGCTCTCATTATTGAAAATGAAAACAAGAGAGAAGTCATTCTAAAGGAAAAGATGACTTCAGACAATGTCTATAAAGTACTGATGAATTTTGAATCTCTTTTGAAAGTTATGGAAGATGCTGATAAAAAAAGACTATGTAAACTATTGATTGATAAAGTTGAAGTTTATAATGAAAAAAATGAGAATGGACGATGGATTAAGTCTATTACCTTGAAGCTACCAATTATAGAAAATGATGTTCAAATAAGTTTGGACAATAGTGATAGAGTCGAGTGTGTTTCTTTGCTCGTAAAAGCCTAGATACCTTTGAACGAAAGCAAGTTAAAAAGCCTTGAAGACAAGGCTTTTTAGCTTGGGGTGAGGTAGTATCAGAGTGACTACCTCAGTTGAGGTAATTAAAATTCTGGGAGATTTATAAGGTATCTATTTCCGTAGACACAAGGTGGGGACATGAGTAAAGGAGTATGAGGGAATAGATGTCCCCACCTCTCTTATTAGTAGTTAAGAGATTTTTAGATGTATAGACTGTGAAAAGATGGTATAATTGAAGTGAAACTCTTGTTTTGAGGGTTATTTGGAGGGAAAATGACGGATTATCATGTAATTTCGTATAAGACAATCTATACCGTTTCTGAAGACTTAGAGGCAATCTTAGCCTGTCTTTATTTGTTGCAGGATGAAGAGGCCTTTCTTGCTTTAAATCTTTATTCTAAAACTCAGATTGATGGTTGGAAAAGACAATATCGTTTTTTATTTGAAACCTTTCATGCGGTAAGTGACTTAACCGGTCTTTCTATTCTTGATTTTTTACTGGATGGCATGTCGGAAGAACTTAGTTTAGATTTGTTGCAAACACGCATCACAAGTTTAAATAAGGCAGAAAGAATGTATCGTTTAGTAGATTGGCCCTATGATTATGATATAAGCTCGGAAACCATTTTAAAGTCTCTCAGTGATGATAGTATATTAAATGATTTATTTTTAGCTGTGCAAGAAAGATGCTCTAACTTTTTGGGTTTTTCGTGTTTTTTACGGGAAAATAATCGCTTCTTAAATGAATTTTTCGATTTATCACGAGAATTGCTTAATGATGTCTTGAGAGAAAAGTTGACGGCTAGTGAAAAACAGTTTTTGACCTTTAAAAACAACTTAATACAGGAGCTTCAAAATGAAAATTCTTTTGAAGTGTCACAACGTATGATGGGGAAAACATTTAAAAACACGGGACCTTATGACTATTATTATTTTGTACCAACACTTTTTCTTCCTGGGAAATGTGTCAGGTTATTCGATACAGATGGAACTTTCCATAACAAACAAATCTTGATTTATAATATTAGTCAGTCTAATACAGTTTCTTTATTGCCGGTTCTCAAAACAATTTCTGACGAGACCAGATATCAAATCTTGAAACTCTTGCTAGGCACCTCTCCTCTAAATAGTAAGGAGCTCAGTCGAGAGTTGAAACTAGCGCCCTCAACTGTTTCCCATCATATCTCACTTTTGAAAGATGTTGGCTTGATTAATGAGGAGCCGGTGAAAAATTCAAAGTATTATTCTATCTCAGAAACTAAAATGAAAGAAGTACTGAAGAAATTATTTGAGGACTTTTCGATTGACCTAGAAATATAAGGAATGTGGTTTAACAGCCACATTTTTTATTGACATAAAAACCCATTTCTATTATAATCAAATTAGATATACGTCGAATTAGAAAAGGTAGAAAAGAGGTCTTATGGATTCAGTTGTTAAAGTTCAGCATTTGAGCAGAGAATATTCAGAGAAGAAACATTTCTTCAAACACAGGACTCACCGTGTCAAAGCGGTTGAGGATATTTCTTTTGAAATCTATCCAGGAGAAATTTTTGGCTTATTAGGTCCGAATGGGGCAGGAAAATCGACAACTATCAAAGTTCTGTCAACCATGCTCTTGCCGACATCAGGTCGTGTCGAAATTTTGGGATTTGATGTTCAATCAGAGGAAGCAAAAATTCGTGAGAAAATCAACTTTATTTTTGGTGGAGAAAGGAGTTTATACTTTAGATTATCTGCAGCAGATAATTTGCATTATTTTGCTGATTTATATAAAATTCCGAGAAAACAACAGTTGGATTTAGTACCACATTTATTAGAATTAGTTGGTCTATACGAGGTGGGTTCTCGAAGGGTTGAAACATTTTCTAAGGGGATGAAACAACGGCTTCAAATTGCAAGAGCTCTTTTGAATGATCCAGAAATTATTTTTTTAGATGAACCAAGTATCGGCCTTGATCCAGCAGGCGCTTTAGAGTTAAGACAATTGATTGAAGAGTTGGCTAATCGAGGCAAAACCATCCTATTGACGACTCACTATATGCCTGAAGCAGAAGAACTCTGTGATCGTATAGCTATTATTAATCATGGGAAAATGGTAACTTGTGGAAGTCTTGAAGAAATTGCGAGCTTGTTAACTGAAGAGGAAAAACTAGCTATCTTAGAAGATAAAACCCTAAAGAAAGGTGATATCAGCGTAACTCTGGAAGACATTTATTTGAGTTTAGTGAGGTAGACGGGAGTATGAAAGTTATTTTTTCGAGTGCTATTGTACATATGAAACAAGCGATAGCTAGAAGTATGTTTCGCTATTGTCTATTTTTAAACCCTTTGTGTAATGCGATTCTCTTAGGATTAATGTATAGTGATAAATCCAATCAAGAATTCACTTTATATGCTATTTTGGGGACTTCTCTCTCTTCATTTTGGACCATCATTTGTTTTTCATCAGCTGCAGATATTAGTAGAGAAAAGTATTTAGGAACCTTACCAATCCTGTTCACGTCAGCGTCTGGCTTTAAGAAGATTATTTTTGGAAAATTACTTGGAAATAGTTTGTGGGGCGTAGTTGCATTTTTACTAAATGTATTCTTTGTGACTATATTATTTCATCGTTTTTTGGCTGTTAAAAGTATTATCCTATTAGTAATAGTAATTGTATTAGCAGTTTTAACTTCCATTAGTATCGGGCTATTAATGTGCTCAGCCTTTACCTTATCAAGAATTGCAAGTTTACTAATGAACTTAATTGAATATCCATTGCTTTTAATCACAGGAATGGTTTTTTCTTTAGATCTTATCCCCCAATATATAAAATGGATATCCTATTTTTTGTCTCCAACATGGGTAATGGAAGGTTTTAAATTAGCTGTATATGGTGGAAATTTAAAAGAGAAGATTATTGTGATATCAATTCTCTGCACACTTACTGTCTTTAATTTTATAATGGCTTATGTTGCATTTATTAGTGTGGAGAAGAAAACTAGGATTGATGCAACTTTGGAGATATATTAACATGGAAAGTATTTTTAGATTTTTTAGAAGGATTTCCTTTTCTTATAAACAATCCTCAATCATGTCGGATTGGAAAACATTCATGATGTTTGATTTGATTCCTCCAATTTCACAAACCTTGTTTTTCTCTATGGTTGCTGGATACATTTACGGAACGGATTATATCCAAAAGTGGATGATTGGTAATGCGATACTCATCGCCTCTTTTGGCGCATTGTTTGGTGTTGGCACACAACTGATGGTAGAGAAATATAATGGAACACTAAGTTTTCTAATGGCCTCTAAAACGAAATTAAGCTCCATCTTATTTTCCAGTGCCATGAGCACAATGGTTACGAGTATGTTGTCGGTAACTATCGGTGTGACAGTAGTTAGTTTTATTTTGGGAATTAGTTGGAAAATAGAAATGATTTCTTCTTTTGTTGCTGTTCTTCTTTTATCTTCCTTTGTAGCCATGAGTTTTGGATATATATTTTCATGTTTCATTTTAATCACTAGTGAAACGAATCTTGTTTTAAATTTAGTCAGTCGAGTGTTGCTGATTTTTACGGGTGCTAATTTTCCAATAAGTAAATTACCTCACATTTTACAGTGGTTTTCCAATATTTTACCTTTGACAAGGTCTATTCAGATTGCTCAAGGTTTAGTGGAAGGAAATAGCATTTCTAAATATTATAATCTTGTATATGAGGAGTTAATTCTAGCATTTTCCTTCATATTAGTAGCCTCTCTGCTATTGAAACTTATGGAAAGAAAGTCTCGTACAACTGGCAAATTGGAGTTTACATAGATTTTAATACATATATTAGTACCAATTGGAGTTTCTAAATCAGAACATCGATTTGCTTGGTGGGAAGTGGGTGCGACTTTTAGTAGAGCACTACAGCATGGCATTGAGTGACTTGCTTAAGCAGGAGCAGATAGACTTCAACCCCTCAGATATGTGCCGAGTGCTAGACCATATCAGGATAGGGTTTGATGGAGAAATAACCGTTCGCTTCCTGGAAGGAACTGAGGTTGATTTATAGAGAAAAAGAAAGGCTGTGACGACAGTGGGAAACCATTGTGGTTACAGCCTTTTTTGCGTTTTTGTGGTATAATTATTTAAGTTTTTTAGTAGGAGTGTGTGAGAATGATTCAAGATGATAATATAAAAGATCATATATTCAGTGCGTCAGTACCGCAGGAGTTAAAAAAATTATCAGACACACTTAATCATGTCCAATCGCACCAGATTAAAGTACCAGTTGAGTTAATCGCTACAATAAAAAATTTTCAAAACTCAGTTAATACAAGTAATTTATCTCCATTGTTTACTGACAAAAATGGTATATTTAGACAACAGATAGAACAAGTTACAAAAATATCCTCAGTGATGTCCACAATTCAAATGAACTCTCCATTTACTGATGCGATTAAGCAGGTATCCAATACCTATCAACAAATGTTTTCTGAAAACCAAAAATTTATTGATATCGTTAGGGAGATGAACCAGACAATTATCAGCAGCTATAAGGTTGATTATTCTAAATTATTTTCTTCTCTATCTGATTTCATAACTAAATTACCAAAACCTTATACCAGAGAAGAATTTGAGGAAATTGCCAAGAAACTGGAAGCTTTAGCAGATAAAGGTTGGGTTGTTTACTACTATCAGGCTAAATTATATGAAGTACTCGATATTGAAGATTTTACTCATTTTGAGCAATCATGGATCGAATTACTTAGAACGGATTTATCAACTGATACAAAAATAGATGAATTGAGACAGTTGGACTGTTTTTCAGAACCTCTAATCACATCAATGGTAGATAGTTACCATACAAACAATTACTATGCTGCATATACATTAGCTAGTCTAGCGATTGATGGTGTTCTCAATAGATTATCTGAAATTTCTTCATCAGGGAAAAGAATACCAGTTGGTCATAGTGCTGTTAAAGAATTTGATAAAAAAATTGTGGATAAGCACTTAAGTGATGTCGGACTGATGAGATGGTTTTATAATTTTTTTAAAGATACTAACCGGTTTTCTTTAGACAAGCCTAATAGACATATGATTGGACACGGTCGTTGGGAGGAGGAGATAACAGAGAAAATGTTTCTTCAGTTATTTAATGTTATTTTGTACATTCATGATGAGTATGATTATTGGATAACTAAATGAGAACATTCTAATAAGTGTTCTCGTTTTTTTTATTTTCAGGAGGAAAATCATGCAAAAGAATGAACAGTCATCGCGACAAATTGTGATGAGCCAACTCATGTCTATCATGAGAATTGTCCCTTATGTGGAGGAGACTTAGATTATTTTCATAAAAAAGCAAAAAAGAGTAATGCGAAATGGATACGCAAAACCTGTCATCAAACTTATGATGCCACTAAGATGTTGGAAGAACTGGATAGTTAAAAGCTATTTGAGAAATGTTATATAAATGATTCGTTTGTATTACCTGGCTGTTCTGGGGATCAAACATGCTATAATAGCAATAACTAGTTAATCAATCGAATAGTTTAGGAGAGATCATCAGTGAATTATTTTGAAAAGCGTTTTTCTTCCTCGGATCTGGGTTTGACGTCTTTAGAACGTGAGGCACTGGAGTATATTTGGCAACAAAAAGAGTCTGTCATCAATCAATCCATTGAAGATGTTGCCAAGATACTGCATATGTCAACAGCTACAATATCCCGTGCTGCAAAAAAAGTAGGTTTTAGTGGTTTTAATGAGCTTAAATTTGTGATGCGTCAACATGCTGGCTTCCTAACTCACAAGTATTCTGGTTCATTAGATATTCTTTCTTACAAGCAGTTTTTGATGGAACAAATCAATGAAACCTTTGATAGCTTATCGGATGAAACTATTTTTGCTGTTTTAGAGGCACTGAAAGTATCTGACCGCATTGAAATTTATGCTGTGGGAGGTAGTTATTCTTTGGCTGCCGACACCAGTAAAAAATTAAATTTTTTAGGAAAAATTACCCAAGCTAGGCTGGATTGGGATGATTTACGTCAGGCTGCAACCTTAATGAAACCAAAAGATTTAGCCATTATGATTAGTATGAGTGGTGAGACCCATCATATTATTGAATATGCAGAAACGGTTAAAAAGACAGGAGCTCGAATTGTGAGCTTGATTGGTAATGAACAATCGAAGTTACAATCCTTATCGGATATGAGCATCGTGACGAAAAGCCGATATAAGAATTACGGTGAGGCAGATTTAGGGTCGAGAGTAGCTATGCAGGCGGTATTGGATTATCTTTTAGAATTATTTATTCAAGCTAAATAACTGTAAGGCTGTACAAAATGCTGTATGGCCTTTCTTATTGGAGAAACAAGGTCAAAATGAAAGCGTTTTATTTTATAATAGAATTAAGAAAAATAAAAAGGAGAAAATAGATGTCTTCAAAAAAATCAAATAGTCTCTGGGAATTTTTCCAAGGTCTAGGAAAAACATTTATGTTGCCAGTTGCTTTGCTGGCTTTTATGGGGTTGTTGTTGGGAATCGGTAGTTCGTTTTCTTCAGCCACAACCATAGAGTCATTTCCGATTCTTGGAAATCCAATATTGCAATTAGTCTTTCGCTTTATGTCGACGATTGGTGGTTTTGCCTTTTCTTACTTGCCAGTTCTATTTGCGATCGCCATTCCTTTGGGATTGGTTCGTCAGGAAAAAGGGGTTGCAGCCTTTAGCGGTTTTGTAGGTTATACCGTTATGCACTTGGCTATTCATTTTTATCTATCTGAGACAAATCAATTAGCTGAGGCGGATCAGCTTCGTACAGCTGGACAAGGCATGGTATTTGGTATCCAAACGATTGAAATGGGTGTGCTTGGCGGCATTATTGCTGGTATACTTGTTTACCATCTTCATAAACGCTTCTACAAAGTTCAATTACACGATAGTTTAGCATTCTTTTCAGGCACTCGGTTTGTTCCGATTATTACTTCCTTGGTATTGGCCGTTGTTGGTGTATTTATTCCCGTCATTTGGCCTGTTATTGCTAGCTTTATAGCAGGTATCGGTACACTCATCAAGTCTGCTGGTGTATTTGGACCATTTTTATTTGGAGCTGGCGAACGATTATTGTTACCATTTGGCCTTCACCATATCTTGGTTGCCATGATTCGTTTTACAGATGCTGGTGGACAAGAGATTATCAATGGTGAAACTGTGTCTGGAGCTTTGAATATTTTCTACGCACAGTTGCAAAATGGAGTAGACATTAGTGGATCAGCGACAGCTTTTCTTTCACAAGGGAAAATGCCAACCTTCATGTTTGGATTACCAGGTGCAGCTTTAGCAATCTATCATTCAGCACTGTTAGAAAATCGTAAAACACTAAAAGGTTTACTGATTTCAGGTGTTATTGCCTGTGCTGTAACCGGTATTACAGAGCCAATCGAATTCCTATTTCTATTTGCCAGTCCAGTGCTTTGGATTTTCCATGTTGTGATGACTGGTCTTGGATTTATGGTGATGCCATTAGTGGGTGTCGTAATTGGTAATACAGATGGCGGCTTACTTGATTTCTTTATTTTTGGTGTCATGCAAGGATCTTATACGCGTTGGTGGATGGTCTTAGTTGTCGGAGCCGTATGGTTTGCAATGTACTATTTTGTATTCAAATACGTCATTGCTAAAATGAATGTTCAGACACCTGGAAGACAAGAAAACACTGGGGAAGTTTATTCAGATGAAGAACTAGCTTTTAAAGGGGTTTCTTCATACAATATTCCTGCAATGGTTGCTGCACTTGGTGGAAAAGAAAACATTCAATCTTTGGACAATTGTGTTACACGATTACGATTGGTTGTAGCAGACGGTAGTATAGTGGAAGATGATCGTTTGAAACAACTTGGGGCATTAGGTGTCATCCATCTTGACACGCAAAATATTCAAGTAGTCATTGGTACAAAAGTAACAGGGGTTAAAGCTGAGATGGACCACCATCTTGGGAAGTAGGATAGCTGATGAAATTTGATCAAACAGTCAATCGAAAAGGGACTTATTGCACTCAGTGGGATTTTGTTCAGGATAGATTTGGTGTAGAGGGATTGCTACCTTTCACCATTTCAGATACTGATTTTTCAGTACCAGAGTCGGTTTTAAAAGCGATCAAAAAAAGAAGTGAACATCCTATTTTTGGGTATACTCGATGGCAACATCAAGATTTTTACGATGCTGTAAATGGTTGGTATCAAAAAAGATTTCATTTGAACTTGCCCAAAGATAGCTTGGTTTATAGTCCATCTGTCATATTTAGCATTGCCTTGCTGATCGAAATACTGTCTGAAGAAGGCGATGGTATCTTGTACCATACACCAGCCTATGATGCTTTTTATGGTATGATTGGACAGTCTAAACGAGTGGGAATTGAGAGTCAACTCTTATATCACGAAAATCAGTATACAATTGATTGGGAAGATATGGAAGAAAAGCTTCGTTTACCAGAAGTCAAATTGTTTCTCCTATGCTCACCACATAATCCTACTGGCAGAGTATGGACAGAATGGGAATTACAAAAAATAATCACTTTATGTCAGAAATACGATGTTTTTATGATTTCAGATGAAATCCATATGGATATTGTCCGAAAAGGTTTTAGGCACATTCCACTTTTGCAATTCATTGAAAAAAATTTGGCTATCGTAACTTCTGGCTCCAAGACATTTAATTTCCCAGGCTTAATTTTTTCTTATTGTATCATTCCAGATAAACACCTAAGAGAGAAATTTCTGACTGGTTTGAAACAAAAATATGGTTTATCATCCGTCAGTACTTTGGGATTAGAAGCCACCATGGCAGCCTATAATGAATCATCACATTGGGTTGATGAATTAACAGATTATATTGACAAAAATAGAGAATACGTCACTAAGAGACTCCAAAATGAATTGTCTGGTGCAAGTGTCGTTGAATCAGAAGCCACTTATCTAATGTGGATAGATTTTTCAAATTTTCCGTTATCGATGGAAGACATTCAAGAAAGGTTAATTCAAGTCGGGAAGCTAGCCATCATGTCTGGAAAAGTTTATGGTGGAAATGGTGATAGTTTTCTTCGACTCAATATCGGTTGTCCGAGAAGTAAATTGATTGAGGGAATGGATAGAATGATACTGGCTTTGCAAACAAGCACGTGAAATACGAATGGTTCTTGTTACATCTCTTTTTACAAAAAATCATGATTTTGATGATAAAACATATCTCTGTTCAAAGGGATATGTTTTTTTGTTCGGAGTCGAATAAGGAAATTAAGCTACTAACACTTTCTGACTGTTGGAATAGGAGAAAAATAGCTGTAAAAAACAAAGATGTTGTCTCTCACGCTCAAATAGTTAAAAAATATTCATTTTGTGTTACAATAGGTGTTAGCAATAGTTAGGTATCCCTAACTGATTCGATGTATGAAAAGGAGACCGTATGTCAAAAGTACAACGTTTAATCGAAACCTTTGTTCCAGAAAACTACAAGCTTTTCTTGGACATTGACCGTCCGTCCAAGACCTTTAAGGGTCAAGTGACCATCACAGGGGAAGCTGTTAAAGAGCAGGTGTCCCTTCACCAGCACGAGTTGGAGATTCTCTCTGTCAAGGCTGGCGATAAATCACTTGACTTCACTATGGATGATGAGCATGAAGCAATGCATATCGCTCTTGGTGTGACAGGTGATGTGGTTTTGACCCTCGACTTTGCAGGGAAGATCACTGACAATATGACTGGGATTTACCCGTCTTATTACACCGTTGACGGGGTCAAAAAAGAAGTTATCGCGACCCAATTTGAGAGTCATTTTGCCCGCGAAGCCTTCCCGTGTGTGGATGAGCCAGAAGCCAAGGCAACCTTTGACTTCTCTGTTAAATTCGACCAGAGTGAAAACGAAATTGCCCTCTCCAACATGCCAGAAATCAAGAGCGACGAGCGTAAGGAGACAGGTGTCTGGACTTTCGACACGACTCCTCGCATGTCGTCTTACCTCTTGGCCTTCGGTCTTGGTGACCTTCAGTCTAAACTGGCCAAAACCAAAGGCGGCACAGAAGTGGGAATCTTTGCGACCAAGGCACACCCAGCATCTTCGCTTGACTTTGCCCTTGACATTGCGGTCCGTGTGATTGATTTCTACGAGGATTACTTCCAAGTGAAGTACCCGATTCCGCTCTCTTATCAGTTGGCTCTTCCTGACTTTTCGTCAGGGGCTATGGAAAACTGGGGCTTGATTACTTACCGTGAAATCTACCTCTTGGTGGATGAAAACTCAAGTGTCTCTAGCCGTCAGCAGGTAGCCCTTGTCATTGCCCATGAATTGGCTCACCAGTGGTTCGGTAATCTTGTGACCATGCAATGGTGGGATGACCTCTGGCTCAATGAAAGCTTCGCTAATATGATGGAGTATGTGGCCATTGATGCCATCGAGCCAAGCTGGAACATCATGGAGGACTTCCAGACCACAGGTTGCCCACACGCGCTCAAACGCGATGCGACCGATGGTGTGCAGTCAGTCCATGTCGAAGTCAACCATCCTGACGAGATCAATACTCTCTTTGACCCAGCTATTGTTTACGCTAAAGGTAGCCGTCTCATGCACATGCTTCGCCGTTGGTTAGGCGATGACGCCTTTGCTGCTGGTCTCAAGATCTACTTTGAAAAACACCAGTATGGCAACACCGTTGGTCGTGACCTCTGGGATGCGCTTAGCCAAACCTCTGGCAAAGATGTGGCCAGCTTTATGGATTCGTGGTTGGAGCAACCGGGTTACCCAGTGGTTCGGGCTAAAGTGGCAGACAACGCCTTGAACCTTAGCCAAGAGCAGTTCTTTATCGGGGAACATGAAGCCAAAGGCCGTATTTGGGAAGTACCGCTCAACAGCAACTGGTCTGGTCTTCCAGATACCTTGTCAACAGCTGATTCTACTGTTGAAGACTTCAAGGTGCTTGCGAAAACCAATACAGGAGCCTTCCGCCTCAACACGGAAAACACCGCTCACTACATCACCGACTACCGTGGGGAATTGTTGGAGAATCTCTTAGCAGAATTGCCAACATTAGACCCAACAACGGTTCACCAAGTCTTGCAAGAACGTCGCTTGTTGGCAGAAGCCGGCCATATTTCAACCGCTGATCTGGTTAGCTTGATTGCTGGTTTGACGGCTGAGAAATCTTACATGGTGGCTGCAGGGATTAGTTACATCAGTGCTAGTTTAAACCGCTTTGTGGACGAAGGCAGTGCCATCGAGAAGGCTTACAAAGACTTCTTGATGAAGATTTTTGCGGCTGACTATGCCCGTCTTGGCTTTGAAAAAGTAGCAGGAGAGCCTGATGAAGATGAAATGATCCGTCAAATCGTCCTCGGCGAATTGCTCTATGCGGATCAAGAAGATGCTGTTGCCAAAGCGTCAGCCCTTTACGAAGCACACAAAGACAATCTTGCCAGTCTTCCAGCCAGCCTTCGCTCTCTGGTCCTTGTCAATCAGATGAAAAATGCCGAGACCGATGCTTTGGTGGATCAATACTTGGAGGCTTATGTGGCAACCAACGATAACAACTTCCGCCGCGACTTGGCCTCTGCCTTGGCCCGCACCAACAGTAAGAAGACAGTCAACCGCATCCTTGAAAGCTTCAAGGACAAGGACATCATCAAGCCTCAGGACTTGTCGATGTGGTATGCCTTCTTCCTGCGCCGTCCATTTACCCAAGAGCTTGTCTGGGCTTGGGCGCGTGAGAACTGGGATTGGGTCAAATCTGCGCTCGGTGGGGACATGAGCTTTGACAAGTTTGTTATCTACCCAGCCAACAGCTTCAAGACAGCTGAACGTTTGGCCGAGTTCAAGGCCTTCTTTGAACCACAACTCAGCGACATGGCCATCAGCCGAAACATCTCTATGGGTATTAAGGAAATCGCAGCTCGCGTCGCCTTGATTGAAACCGAAAAAGATGCTGTGCACCAAGCCATTCAAGCACAAAACTAATAAGGAAAAAACCAAGTCAGAATCTGGCTTGGTTTTAGTATGTCTTATTTCTTGATAATCATGTCGATCACTTGTTCCAGGTTAGCTTCAAAGTCCTCTGGTTTTTGGTCGGGGTCTTCAAAGATTTGGTGCATCTTGGTGCTGATGACCAGGCCAAGGGTGCGGTTGATACTGGAGCGGACAGCTGTCAGTTGGGTTACGATGTCGATGCATTCTTGCTCGTCTTCAATCATTTTTTGGATGCCTCTCAGCTGGCCTTCAGCCCGCTTGAGACGGTTGAGAATATTTTTTTGATCTGTTTGCATAGGAACCTCACTTTAGGACCATTATACGCCCTAGGGGTATTTTTGTCAATTAGGAAAGTCTTTTCTTGACGAAGAGGTGACTATTTGGTATCCTTTTATATACCCATAGGGGTATATAAAGTTATCCAAAATATAAATAGAGAAAGGAAAGTGTTGATGATCTGTTTGTTTCAACGTCTTTGTCAAAATAAGCTAAAAAGCATAGATATCAATGACTTAGATAGGGTTTTACAAGACCCCAAGTCAGTTGTTTTAGATGTTCGGACGAAAGAGGAATACCAGAGGGGGCATATCAAGGGAGTTCGCAATGTCCCACTGGATCAAATCGCTCAGTTTCAAGGCGTCAAAGACCAGGTCCACTATCTCCTGTGTCAGTCTGGTGTGAGGAGCAAGCGCGCGGCGCGTGTCCTTCAAAAGAAGGGCTGTCAAGTGGTTAATATCAAGGGTGGCATGTCTGCCTATACTGGAAAAGTAACAGGAGGAAAGTAAGATGAAGATTCTGATTGTTGGTGGTGTTGCTGGCGGTATGTCTGCTGCAACACGTTTACGTCGCCTTATGGAAGACGCTGAAATCATTGTTTTTGACAAGGGGCCATATGTCTCCTTTGCCAACTGTGGCTTGCCCTATCATGTTTCTGGGGAAATAGCAGAGCGGTCTAGCTTATTGGTACAGACACCAGAGCGTCTCAAGGCACGCTTTAACTTGGATGTTCGTCCAGAGTCAGAGGTTCTCTCCATCGACCCTGAAAACAAATCGATCGTGGTCCAAACCAAGACAGAAACCTATACCGAAAGCTATGACAAGTTAATCCTGTCACCGGGTGCTAAGCCCTTTCTTCCACCGATGACGGGACTTGATCAGGCTGAGAATGTCTTTACCCTGCGCAGCATTCCTGACTTGGACCAGATAATGGCTCAGTTAGAAGGAAAAACAGCAGGTGTGGCAACAGTGATTGGTGCAGGCTTTATCGGACTGGAAATGGCTGAAAACTTAGCTAAAAAAGGCCTTGAAGTCACCCTTATTGAAAAAGCTCCCCATGTTTTACCGCCTCTGGACCAAGAAATGGCCGCCTTTGTGGAAGCCGAACTGGTCAAACAGGGAATTAGGGTCATCACAGGTCAGTCAGCGCAAGCCTTTGAAGACCAAGGCAAAACCCTTGTCTTAGAAGACGGTCGCCACCTGCCATCTGATCTGACCATCTTGTCGGTCGGGGTGCAACCGGAAAACGGACTAGCTCAGTCAGCAGGTCTTGAGCTTGGCCTCCGCGGTGGGATCTTAGTTGACGAGCAGTATCAGACCAGTCAAGAGGATATCTATGCTGTTGGCGATGCGGTTGTGGTCAAACAGCTAATCACTGGTGAAGACGCCCTCATCGCCCTAGCCAGTCCTGCCAACCGCCAGGGCCGTCAAGTGGCTGATGTGATTGCTGGGCTTCCTGCTCAAAATAAGGGCAGTATCGGGACAGCTATTGTACGTGTCTTTGATATGGTGGCAGCCTCAACCGGGCTGAGTGAGCGTGTGGCCCGTCAGGCTTTTGATAAAGTCGCCGTTGTCCATACCAGCGGCAATGACCATGCGGGGTATTACCCAGGAGCGACCAGCATTACCCTCAAGTTGATTTTCAACCCTGAAACAGGAGCGATTTATGGGGCTCAAGCGGTCGGTCAAAAAGGGGTTGATAAGCGGATTGACATCTTGGCAACGGCCATAAAGGCTGGCCTCGCGATTGAGGATTTGCCAGAGTTGGAATTCACCTATGCACCACCATTTGGCTCTGCCAAAGACCCTGTCAACATGATTGGCTATGCAGCCATGAACCTGGCTCAGGGCTTGAGTCACAACGTTCAGTGGTACAACCTCTCCGATGAACTCGCTAAGGGCAAGGTGCTCCTGGATGTCCGCAATCCTGGTGAACTCGCTGCAGGACGCTTCCCGAATGCCATCGCCATTCCTTTAGATGACTTGCGAGATCGCCTCGGAGAGCTCGATAAGAGCCAATCCTATATCGTGAGCTGCCATAGTGGCCTACGCTCCTATGTGGCAGAACGTATTCTCAAGCAAGCAGGCTTTGAGGTTGCTAACTTAGACGGGGCCTATGCCCTCTACCAAATGGTCAAACCGGAGGACCTGATTTATGATTAAAAGCCAACACCTAGCAGACTTAGTGGCTGCCATTGACAGCCAATCCCTTTCGCTTATTGATGTTCGTGAAGTAGATGAATACCAAGCAGGCCATGTGCCTGGTGCTAAAAATCTCCCTTTGAGCGAACTAGCAGAGCGTTTCACCGAGTTAGACAAGAACAGGCCTTACCACCTGATTTGCCATTCAGGGGGACGCTCCGCCAGAGCTTGCCAATTTTTAGCTGGTCAAAACTATGATGTGACCAATGTCGAAGGGGGAACCATCGCTTGGACAGGCGATTTGGAACAGTAACTGAGTGAAAAGAAAACCGTTAGCCTATGGGGCTGACGGTTTTTTGTATGGACAATCTTTCCAAACCGTAGCAAAGCTAAGAAAAGAATCTTAAAAAGTGGTATAGTAAACCTAATAAAAGTTGAGTGCTGTTTCAAATCAGTATTCTAGTGTGAATGGTTCTAACAAAGTGTTCAAAAGAAAGAGAGAAAGCAAGATGAAACTGTCAGTCTTAAACTTAGCCCCGTTAAGGGAAGGTCAAGGCTTCAAAGAAGCCATGGATGATTTGGTGGTTTTGGCCAAAAAGGTCGAAGGGATGGGCTATGAGCGGTATTGGATTGCAGAGCACCATAATTCCAAAACCATCGCCAGCAGTGCTACTCAACTCTTGATCCAACGGACTTTAGCCAATACGGAAAGTATTCGAGTAGGCTCTGGTGGGGTCATGCTCCCCAACCACACGCCTTACATCGTGGCGGAGCAGTATGGGACGCTAGAGACCCTCTATCCTAAGCGGGTTGATTTGGGCCTTGGTCGTGCACCGGGAACAGACCAACAGACGGCGCGTGCCATCAGACGGACCGACAACCTCAACCCCCATTTTGAAGAAGATATTCAAGAGTTGCAAGGCTATTTTGAAGCCACCCTGCCTGTCCATGCCTACCCGGCAGCTGGTCTGGATGTGCCACTCTATATCTTGGGGTCTAGCACAGATAGTGCTCACCTGGCTGCCAAGCTTGGCTTGCCCTATGTCTTTGCGGCCCATTTTGCCCCACGGATGCTGATTGAAGCGATAGCCATTTACCGTAGGGAATTCAAACCTTCTGAAACTTTGGCTGAGCCTTATGTCATTCTTTGCGCCAATGTTATTATGGCCGATACAGACGAGGAAGCCCAACGCTTAGCGACCACGCAGACCATGAGTTTTGCAGGGATTGTCACCAACAGGGCCCAGAAATTACAACCACCGAAAGAGTCAGATGATGCCGTCTGGGAAGCCATTTTGCCTTCAGGAGAAGTGCCACACTTTGGACCAGTGACCTTTAAGGCCCAACTCTCTCACACCCGCATCAAACAAGCTGTCAGTCAAATGACCGCCTGCACCTTTGTCGGGGACAAGGCGTCAGTGGCTGCCCAAATCAGGGCCATGCAAAAACAAATTGACTTTGACGAACTCATGGCCCACAGCAACATCTTTGACCAAGAGGCCCAAGCTCACTCTTACCAACTCTTGGCAGACGTCGTGGATCAAGAATTTGCAGACGAATAAAACTACTACTGAAACGTAATCATTTCGCCCACTTTTGTGGGCTTTTTTTACTGCTTAACTACGGAAAAACACCTAAAAAAGTGTCTAAATATGGTATAATAAAAGATAACGAAAAAAGTAGAAAAGACCAGAAAATCAGTCTCTCTGCAGTTAATAAAACAGTTGAAAAGCTAGATTTTCTAAAGATATGAAATAAGGAAGCATCGCATATGCAGTATACCGGTGAATTAGCCATCGAGCAGCAGCTCATTGACCAGCTGACAACAGGAACCAGCCAGTGGACTTACCGCAAGGATTTGAAGACCGAAGACTCCCTTTGGGACAATTTCTTTGCCAAGCTAGAGCAGAATAACGTGGCCATTTTAAATGGCACACTTTTAACCGAGCAAGAAAAGGCGCAGGTCAAAAACCAGCTCAACTTTGTCAATTACTATGAAGCGGCCAAATGGCTGGCAGGGGAAAATGGCATTGCCAAAGTCCAAGTCCAAAGAGAGGACGCGACCCTAGGCACCATCCGCTTATCCGTCATCTGGCGGGACAATGTCGCTGGTGGTAAATCCAGCTATGAAGTGGTCCATCAGGTCAAGCGCCCCAAGGCTAATCCGACAGATCAGGACAGACGGCTGGATGTGACGCTCTTGATCAATGGCCTGCCCATGATTCAGATTGAGCTAAAAAGTACCAATAATCCTTTCATGGATGCCTTTCGCCAGATTCAAAAATACGACCGGGAAGGCAAGTTCCGCGGGATTTATTCGAGCCTGCAAATGTTTGTGGTCTCTAACTTGACAGATACCCGCTATATCGCTGCCGCCAAGGAAAACAAGCTCAATGAGACCTTCCTCACCAAGTGGGTTAATACCAGCAATCAGCCGGTGCCAGGTCTCTTTGCCTTTGCCAAAGAGGTCCTCTCTATCCCTCGCGCCCATCAGATGGTCATGCAGTACTCGGTCATCGATGATGACAAGAAGGCCTTGATTTTATTACGGCCGTATCAGGTCCATGCCATCGAAGCCGTCCAAGAAGCCAGCAAGTCCCAGCAGTCTGGTTATGTCTGGCACACGACGGGCTCTGGTAAGACCCTGACCTCCTATAAGGTCGCGCGCAACCTCCTACAAATCCCGTCCATCACCAAGACCATATTTGTCGTGGACCGCAGTGACTTGGACCAGCAGACGACCTCTAGCTTTACCTCCTACGCAGCCAATGATGTCATTGACATCGATGAGACGGATAACACCCATCACTTGGTCAAACGCCTAGTGGCTGATGACAAGCGCGTGGTGGTCACGACCATCCAAAAGTTGGCCACCATGATCCGGAAGATGGAGGAAGGCAAGTACGCCAAAGAGGCGGCGAAACTCAAGCAACTCAAGGTTGCCTTTGTCGTTGACGAATGCCACCGGGCCGTCACGCCACAATCCCAACAAAAGCTCTCTAGCTTCTTTATCCACTCCCTCTGGTATGGCTTTACAGGGACACCTATCTTTGCGGAAAACAAACGCCAACAACTCGGCAATTTGGCCCAAACAACCGAAGAACAATACGGCAAACGCCTGCATGAATACACGGTCAAGGAAGCCATCCATGACAAGGCGGTCCTCGGTTTCAAAGTTGACTATAAAAATACTCTGATGCTATCAAAAGACGTCCCTGAAGAGGATATCCCGGACAGCGCCTATGAAGATGAGGAGCACATGCTGGAAGTCCTAGATGTCATCCTTAACCAGTCGCGTGGGAAACTTGGTTTTCAAAACGGCGTTGGAAAAACCTACAATGCTATCTTGACCGTAAAGTCTATCGCCATTGCTCAAAAATACTATGACCTCTTAAAGCGGGTCAAACGAGGCGAGACCCGCATCAAGATTTTCGAGCGGACCAAGCAAACCTTACCTGACTTTCCAAAGTTCACCATAACCTACTCCGTGACGGAAAACGAGGAAGACTCTACGCTTAATCAGGACAAGATGAAAGAGGCTTTGATCGACTATAACCAGGAATTTGACACGCACTACACGTTAGCTGACCTGCGAGGCTTTAACACCGATGTTAACAACCGCTTAGCCCGTAAAAAAGACAAGTACCTCTTCCGTGAGGAACAGCTAGACCTGGTCATCGTGGTCAACCGCCTGCTGACAGGGTTTGACGCCCCTTGTCTATCGACCCTCTTCATCGACCGCAATCCTATGCGGCCTCATGATTTGATCCAGGCCTTTAGCCGGACCAACCGTATCTTTGATCAGGCTAAAAAATTCGGTCAAATTGTGACCTTCCAAGCGCCAAATGCCTTCAAAGAAGCTGTGGATAAAGCCCTGCGTCTATACTCTAATGGCGGGGAAAACAGTGTCCTAGCCCCAGAATGGGCAGAAGAAAAGGCCAATTTCGATGAGAAACTGGCCAACCTCCAAAGCCAAGTCGCTATGGATGGTGATATGGGACTGGACATCGACAGCGCCAGTGACGAATTACTGAAAAAATTTGCCAAATCCTACCAAGAATTTGACCGCTATTTTGCCTCTATCAAGGTCTACTCTGAGTACAACCAGGAGCAAGTCTTTGCTGAAACAGGCCTGACAGAAGACCTGCTTGAGACCTATATGGGCACCTACCAAAATGTTCTAGAAGAAATCAAACGCCGACGAGATGGCGGAGATAAGACAGATGAGGACCCGCTGGATATCTACTATGAGCTCGAGTCCGTCCATATGGATGAGATCAACTACGAGTACATCATCTCCCTCATCCAAGCCTTTATCCCGCAGGACGATGATGCCCAAAAAGAGTTGACCGCAAAAGACATCGCAGCCGTGGATGCCTATATTGCTGACCTCGGTAAGACCAACCCAGGCCTCGCCCAAGTCATCGCCGACCTCTGGCTCCAAATCCAGATGGACCCCGAAAGCTACCGAGGCCAATCCATGGCCAATATCCTGGACCAGATGATCGAAGCCGTCATCCAAAAAGAAGTCAAACAACTGGCCAAGAAATGGTATATCGGCTATGACGAACTCATGTACATGGTCAAAAACTACCGCAAAGGCGAAGGCAAGCAACTCGGTGAAAGCGAACTCAGCCAAAGCCAACGCTACCAAGATTATAAAACCGAAGTCGCCGAAGCCCTCAACCCCCTCAAATACAAAATCGAACTCAAAAAAGCCTACACCCAACTCATCGAGGATGTGATCGAACCCTTGAGAGTGAGGAGGTAGAAACAAGATACAAAGAACCGGTTCGCTAAAGCGAAAATTCCTGACCGAAAAATAGGGAATTGGCGCTGTTTGCTTGCAAACAAGCCAAGTCATCTTTTTTCCGAAGGAATTAGGTTCGTGTTCAGTTGTTGAAGATACAAAGGCCGTTAAACGACTCAAAGGAAAATAGGAAAGTTAATGAAGATACAGAGCCGTTAAGCGATGCCAAGCAAAATAGAAACCATGACGAAGACGACTTGCGTCTAGGAAATGGTTATCTTTTTGCACAGCATCGTAGGCGAGTTCAGTTAGGATATCTTAATTTCAGGGTTTTAAGCCGTGTTCAATTCAGAAGATACAAAGTGTATCCTGAATCTAGCAAATAATTCTCTTAATAATTTTTGTGTTGAGTTTGTTGCATAAAACTGTTAGAATAATATTAATAACAAAGCGACTAGAGCGCTTGAAATGAGTGGTGCCCTCGGGTGTCACTCTTTTTTATTTTTAAAAAAAGAAATCGGGTATTCAAAATCAAAAAACTATATATTGTGTTTTTTTATATTTAAAAATTAATTTGCCACAAGATATTGTTTTTTTAGAAACAATATAGTATCATAGAAAATGTAGAAAAAGACGATAGCGACAACTATCGTCTAATGGGGTATATGATTACAAGAAGAGCATGACAAGGCGCAATTCTGATTAATCAACTATAGTTTATCATTATTTCAAAAAAATGTAAACCTCGCTCTTTTGTGAATCTTTACTCTCTTTTTCTACAAAATTAATAGAAAAGAGGAAAATATTATTCATATATCTGAATTTTTAAATAGAAAAGAAATTCAAAAAGAGTTGGATTTCTTAGATGTTGACGTTGAAACGGATGTGAAGCTTTTTGTGGATCCATTGCTTTTACCTGCTAACTTGGAGAAAATTGTATTTGACTTTATACAGACTGTTTATGATAAATATAGCAGTGGTCAGAAAAATGAGGCTTTGGGCTTATTTGTTTATTCAAAAGAGTGCAACGCTACGCATATTGGCTATTCTTCTGGTAAATCAAGAGGTACAGGTGTCTCAAAGGAAATGCTTGACCAGTTCTTTACTTATGTCATGAAAGCTACAGATCGGTTAAAAGAAAAGTTGTTAACACCGGTTTCTCTCCCTTTGTTCATCAAGAAATTCTCGAAGGATAGGATGTCGGATCTACTGATCAGTATTTTAAAAAAAGAATTAATACTTTTTTCGTTAGATCAGGCTAAGATACACAACTTGCCATTTAGTTCTCGAAAAGCCAAGTTTGAATTTTGGAATATCGAGAAACATCAATGGGATGTTTTCGAGAGTTACTATGTTTTAGATTATGTGGGAAAAGAGCTTATCTTACTTCCCAAAACTATTGTTAACCGTAGGTTTGAGGTAACTCCTGCAAAATATATTTCCGTGATTTTTTCACATCTCCAAACTAAGGAAGCTTATCAAGATCCTGACGGTTCTCCATTTACAAAAAAGAAATTACGGCAGCTTGAGATATCTGATTCTTATAAGTTTAATAAGGAAAAAGAGTATATCTTGGATACAACAGGAGCTCTGCCGGAACTTTTTGAGGAATTTTATGAGCAATCTCTCCGGTTCCGAAGCTTTAAATCATTAACGGATGAACAATTGATAGAGCAACTTACAAAAGACTCCTAATCTAAAACTATGAATAGCGCCTAAGCCATCTTTTTGAAGATGGTTTTTTATTTATCCACAAATTATCAGAAATAATTGGTATAATGAAGGAGAGTCGATTTAAGAAAGTAGAAAAAGTATGGAAAATAAAAACACACCCAAACTCAGATTCAAAGATTTTGATAAAGATTGGGATAAAAAAAAAATAAAAGAAGTTTTTTATGTATCCTCGGGCTTTACTGGTGATTCATCTTTAAATGATGGTAAATATTATATTACTAGAATAGAGACGATCGCTGATGGCAAAGTAAATATTGATAAATTAGGTTTCTCCAATATCCTTCCTAATGAAAATTATAAATTAAATAGGGGAGACATCTTATATAGTAATATTAATTCGATATCTCATATTGGTAAAGTTGCTTTATTTAATGTTGATAAAATAATTTATCATGGTATCAACTTACTAAGGTTAGTTCATAAATCACAATTCAATGCCGAATTTCTCTTTTATCAATTAAATACTGATGAGAAACGTGCATGGGCTCGTTCACATGCTAACCAAGCAGTAAGTCAAGCAAGTATAAATCAAACCTCATTGGGGAAACAAGACCTTAGTGTAGCCTCCCTCCCTGAACAATCTGCCATCGGATCTCTCTTCCAAACGCTTGACGAGCTCTTATCTGCCTATAAGGATAATTTGGCCAACTATCAAGCCTTTAAGGCGACCATGTTGTCCAAGATGTTTCCAAAGGCAGGACAGACCACGCCTGAAATCCGCTTAGATGGGTTTGATGGCGAGTGGGAGGAAGTTGGAATATCAGAAAAAATTTATAGTTTAAAAAGTGGATTATCTCGTGAGTTGTCTACTAATGACATTGGATTACCAGTTGTGCGAGCAAATAATATTAATAATGGTCAATTAGATTTAAACAATGCAATAAAATATTGGTATAAAAATGACCCTAGTGGAGCGAAGACAGAAAATTATTTAATTCATAAAGACGATATATTGATAAATTTTATTAATAGTGAAGCTAAAATGGGAACTGCAGCATATGTTACAGAGGAGCCTAATCGGGACACTATTTATACGACAAACATTCTAAAAATGTCGTTAGTTAATGATGTTGATGCCTATTTTGTATTCCTTTTAACATTTAAATCAAATTATAAATATTTTATAAAATCTATTACAAAACCAGCTGTTAATCAGGCTAGTTTTACTACAGTGGATTTTAAAAAATATAGATTTTTAATTCCATCGTTGCAAGAGCAAAAAGCAATTGCTAGTTTCTTTAAAAATTTAGCCGAGCTTATCTCATCATGCCAAGAAAAAATCACTCAACTTGAAACTTTGAAGAAAAAGCTCTTACAGGATATGTTTGTTTAAATAGGTGAAAATAAAATATGAACCAAAATTTGATTAATACATTTATAACAACAGGTGTTCCAAGCGCTGTATCACTAATTGGTTTCTTTATTACAACACATTCTTTAAAAAAGAATTTTAGGAATGAACTTGAAAAGAATAGAGATACAGTTGCTTTAGAAAAAATGTCTACAATTCCGTATGAAGTGCTATCACTTTTCGATAATATGATGGATGCTGAATCTTTAAATAATAAACAGCAAAAGATGAAACAAGAAGATAACCTTAAGAATTTTAAAAAATTGATGAATACAATTTATTCTTACGGGTCTATAGATGCCATAAAAATAGCATCACTAATGCAAAAAGAAAATTATGAAGCAGCAAAACTTAAAGGTAATCGAGATAATTATCGAATGATGTCAGTATTGATTTTACTAGCCACACAGATAAAATACGATGTAACTTCAGTTGCAGTCAGTCCTAAGTACTGGTTTGAAATGAAGCTCAATGATTTTAGTGCTAACCAACGTAAATTTGCTGAAGCTAATAATAAATTGATAGATGAGCTGAATTTAAATAATAGTTTTAAGATCTAACTATAGTCTTCTATAATAAAAAGGATCACAGATTAGCTCAAAAATCTGCTCATTTTGTGAGTGTTAGCTTATTTTTAAGATTTAGCTAATTTCTAAACTAAATTTACTAGATATAGAAAGTACACACATGGAACAAACACAAACTTCCCAAGCGCTTTATCAGGCGTTGTGGAACTCAGCGGATGTGCTCCGCTCTAAGATGGATGCCAATGACTACAAGTCCTATCTCCTGGGCATGGTCTTTTACAAGTACTTGTCTGACAAGATGCTCTTTTTCGTGGCAAAGACCATGGAGGAGCCGACCGAGGACTTGCAGCAGGCCTTGGACCTTTACCGGGGCTATTACGAGGACGAGGAGACCCATGCGGACCTGGTCGCTGTGATCAAGGATGAGATGAGCTATGCCATAGCACCGGACTTGACCTTCACAGCCTTGGTCAATCGGGTCAATGAAGGAACTTTTCAGCTAGAGGATTTGGCACAGGGCTTCCGCAATATTGAGCAAGACGATGAGCTCTTTGAAAATCTCTTTGAGGACATTGATCTCTACTCTAAAAAGCTTGGAGCAACCCCGCAAAAGCAAAACCAAACCATCTCGGGTGTCATGAAAGAGTTGGCGGCGCTCGATGTCGCTGGACACGCTGGCGACATGTTGGGGGATGCCTATGAGTACCTAATTGGTCAGTTTGCGACCGACTCGGGCAAGAAGGCTGGGGAATTCTACACGCCACAACCTGTGGCCAAGCTCATGACCCAGATTGCTCTCCTTGGTCGCGAGGACAAGAAAGGCTTTACCCTTTACGATCCGACCATGGGGTCTGGCTCCCTCCTCTTAAACGCCAAGCGCTATAGCAAAGAGCCCAATACCATTTCCTACTTTGGACAGGAGCTCAACACCTCGACCTACAATCTGGCTCGCATGAACATGATTCTGCACGGGGTTCCGATTGAAAACCAGTACCTGCACAATGCCGATACCTTGGACGAAGACTGGCCAACCCAGGAGCCGACCAACTTTGACGGGGTGCTCATGAACCCACCGTATTCTGCCAAGTGGTCTGCAGACAGTGGGTTCTTGCAAGACGCTCGCTTCTCGGCATTTGGTGCCCTCGCTCCCAAGTCTAAGGCTGACTTTGCCTTTCTCCTGCACGGCTATTACCACCTTAAGCAAGATGGCGGGGTTATGGCCATCGTCCTACCCCATGGGGTGCTCTTCCGTGGCAATGCAGAAGGCAAGATCCGTCAGCACCTGCTAGAAGAAGGGGCCATTGACACCGTCATCGGTCTGCCTGCCAATATCTTCTTTAACACCAGTATTCCGACCACAGTCATTATTCTCAAAAAAGACCGGACCAACCGTGATGTCTTCTTCATTGATGCTTCGAAGGAATTTACCAAGGGTAAAAACCAAAACCTCATGGAAGACAAGCACATCGAGAAAATCCTTGAGGCCTACAAGTCTCGTCAGGATAGCGATAAGCTTGCCCATCTGGCTAGCTTTGAGGAGATTCAGGAGAATGACTTTAACCTTAATATCCCACGCTACGTTGATACCTTTGAAGAGGAAGAAGTAGCACCACTAGCTGAAATCGTGACCAATATCAACACGACCAACCAAGTGATTGAGGAGAAAACGGCCAGCCTGATTGACATGCTTGGCCAGCTCAAAGGCACGACGCCAGAAGCCAGCCAAGACCTTCAAGCCCTCTTGGAGCAATTTAAGGGGTAGAGAGGATTTGAAAGCATTGTTATGGACTCCCCTCCTTTAGACGCAATTCTAAAGGAGGGGTTGCTTTTGATTTTGGAATCATTTCAAAGAAATAGAGTAAATCTCTGGACAAATTTCTCGCTATCAGTTATACTTGTATCACAAGCAAGAACAAGTTAGAAAAGAGGATTCGTAAAATGGATACCAAATTTTCTGTGGCCCTACACATTTTGGCTATGATTTCAGAGAGTCAGAAAACCTTATCCTCTCAGGCTCTAGCGGAAAGTGTCGGCACCAATGCCAGCTATATCCGCAAGGTCATCGGGCTCTTAAAAGGAGCAGGACTGATTGCCTCCCATCAGGGCAAGGTTGGCTACCAGCTGACCAAGGCTATTTCAGAGATTAGCCTCTTGGAAGTTTACTATGCGACTCAAGAGGTAAGTCAGATCAAGCTTTTTCAGGTCCACCAGTCTCCCAATGAAGACTGCCCGGTCGGACGGCACATTGATAAAGCGCTGACGCCGGTCTTTTCGGACATCGAAGCTGCCTTGACTAAACAGTTAAAGGGGCATAGCCTGGCTGACGTCATCCAAAATCTCTATGACCAAGCTGGTCAAAGCAAACATTCTTAATCAAAAGAATGTTTTAAATCACTTTACCCATACTTGTATCAGATACAAGTATATCATAAACGTGTAAAAGGAAAAATCCATGAAAGCAGCACAACATACCACCTACAACAAAAAAGCCATCGCTCTTACCCTTACAGACAGTGACATTCCTGAGATTTCACCTAACCAGGTCTTGGTTAAGGTCAGCGCAGCGGGTGTCAACCCTCTGGACAATATGATTTCCAGTGGCGATGTCAAGATGATCGTCCCTTATGAGATGCCCCAAACTGCAGGTAATGAGCTTGTTGGTCAGGTCGAAGAAGTCGGCGTAGCCGTTCAAGGGTTTGAACAGGGAGACCGTGTGTTTGCCCGCTTGCCCTTGGATGCGATCGGCGCCTTTGCGGAGTATGTCGCTGTCGATAGTGCAGCCCTTGCCCATGTCCCTGCTTACCTGACAGATGTGGAAGCAGCAGCGGTTCCCTTGACGGGACTCACCATCATGCAGGCCCTTGATCTGATGGAGGCCAATGCTGGTCAAACCCTCTTCATCTCTGGGGGGACCGGAGGAGTTGGTGGGATGGCGATTCCCCTTGCTAAGGCCAAAGGCTTGCGCGTCATCACCAATGGCAATGGAAGTCATGAGGAGCGTGTCCTAGCCCTCGGTGCAGATCAGTTTATCGATTACCAGACAGAGGATTATAGCCAAGTGCTGAGCGAAGTGGACCTTGTCCTTGACACCCTGGGTGGCGAGGAAACAGAGAAACAGATGACTATCCTAAAAAAAGGAGGACATCTGGTCTCGCTCCGTGCCATGCCGAATGGTGCTTTTGCCAAACGAATGAAGCTGCCAAAATGGAAACAAATTCTTTTTGGACTGGCGGGTCGAAGCTTTGATAAGATGGCAAAAAATTACGGTGTCCGCTATGATTTCATCTTTGTGGAGAGCAATGGGGCCCAACTCCAAGAAGTCGCTGATATCTTAGAGAGTCTGAAACTCAAACCATCTATTGATAGTGTGTACCCATTTGAGGAGGTCAATGCTACTCTGGAAAAGGTTGCTAATGGGCGTTCCAGCGGAAAAACGGTTTTGACTGTTGGCAGATGAGTTCATGAATGATTACCTGCGAGACCTGAAGATTAAAGCCTTCTTCCAAAGACAACTTACCCTAAACACTCTTACAAAAGTGTAAGTGTTGGGCTGTTTCTTTTTATGGTACAATGAGGTTTAGAAAATACTGTTAAAGGATGAGTTTCCCGATGTTTATTCGATTTCGTAAATTTTTTGTATGGATGGTATCTGTTTTGTTTATATTAGGTGGCTGTTCTCTTGGGAAAAATGTCAGCAGTGAGTCGTCTAATGAATTCCCAGCTAAGATTGAACTGTCAAATCTAATGGACCAAGCTACGCAGGATAACCTAAGGGTTTTGTTAGGAAACAGTTTACCAGAAGAAAATATTCATCAATTTTTTGGTCAGGTTCTCCATTACAATGCTCTGGTGGGCGATGAATCAATGGTCCAAACCGGTTATGAAGCCTTAGAGGGTGGAAAAAAACTCTACAACTCTGGTGAGATTGCAGAAAAATGGATGGAAAAAGAGCCGTTTTTACCGGGTATGAATTGTCGCTTGACGACTTATACCCTCTTAAAGGACAAAATCACTTTTAAGCCAAGTCAAGATCCAGATACCAAATTGTTGTTTATGGACCAGGCTGCTTTTGACAGTGCAGAAAAACCACAACACACCTTTAGCCAGGAAGAAATCCAAGAATTTAACCTCCTCTTTAGTGCCGTCAAATCAGAAGTCGATCTCTCTCAAGAAGAATACATTCAACAAATCCAGTCTTACTATCAGTCTCAAGGCATTGCTTTTGACTTAGGAGATACCAGCATGGTAACCGTTTGGTTCTTAGATGACCTGGAAGAAGACTATGTTCGACTGTTTGTGGGGCATGTTGGTGTATTGGTTAAAGATGGTGAGGGCTATCAATTTATTGAGAAAATTTCCTTTGAAGAACCCTACCAAGTCTTGCGCTTTGAGACCAAAGAAGACCTCAATACTTACTTGATGCATTATTATGAAGAAGAAAATTCTGACGCTTTTAAACCCTTGATTTTTGAAAATGGCCAGCTATTGGAGACCTACAAATCAGTCCATTCGAACTCTACAAAATAGAAAACGCCTTTGGGCGTTTTTTTGATTTTATTTGCAATGCTTTTTTATAAACAAATGGAAAAGTATAGACAAAGCTCCCAACAGACAAAACCTTTTAAAAAAGGTATAATAGTAATAATGAAAACGGTATCGAAGGGATTCACTTCGTTTTCAATAAAGTTTAACAGGAAACAACGATGCAAAGAATAAAGGAGGCATACGATGGGATTAATTAAAGCAGCAACAGGTGCAGTGGGAAGTGTTCTGGCTGACCAATGGAAAGAGTTCTTTTCGTGCGACGCCATGGACAAAGAGGTCCTAGTTGCAAAAGGGAACAAACAAGTATCTGGACGTTCTTCTAATACTAAAGGAAGTGATAATGTCATCTCAGATGGATCTGGCATTATTGTAGCGGATGGCCAGTGTATGATGATTGTGGAGCAAGGGAAGGTCGTTGAAGTCTGTGCAGAACCAGGCCAATATACTTACGACAATTCTGTTTCTCCAAGTATTTTTACCGGAAACTTAGGCGAAGCCATTACCGAAACCTTTAAACAAATTGGCAAACGCTTCACCTATGGTGGCGATGCTGCGGCGGATCAACGGGTTTACTATTTTAATACCAAAGAGTTGATGGATAATAAATTCGGGACACCAAGCCCGATTCTGTTCCGTGTGGTAGACCGCAACATTCAATTGGATATTGATGTCGAATTGCGTTGTTCTGGTTTGTATTCATACCGTATCACGAACCCACTCTTGTTCTATACTAACGTCTGTGGAAATGTGTCAGATCGATTCTTGCGTGAAGAAATTGATGCACAACTCAAAACAGAGTTTATCAGTGCATTGCAGCCTGCCTTGGCAAAAATTTCTGCTTTAGAAATCCGTCCAAGTGCTCTTCCAGCACATGCAGAAGAGATTTCACAAGCCATGAACGAGGCCTTGACCAATAAATGGGCAGAAACTCGCGGGATTTCGGTTGTCTCTGTTGCCATGAACCCGATCAGCTTGACAGAAGAATATGAAAAACTGATTCGCCAAGCTCAAGGGAGTGCGATTTACCGTGACCCGTCAATGGCAGGTGCAGCCATGACAGCTGCAAGTGCGGATGCTATGCGGGCGGCTGCTGAAAATCCTAACGGCGCCTTTATGGGCTATATGGGCATGGGGATGGCTCAACAAGCTGGAGGGATAGATACCAAGGCCTTATATGAAATGGGGCAACAACAAGCTACCCAAGCATCTGCTCAAGGACAAGCAGCCCCAACAGCTCCTGCAAATAGGACAGTTGTGAATTTTTGTAGCAATTGTGGCTGGAAAGTGGACAATCCAGCCCAACCGCCTCGTTTTTGTCCACAATGTGGAAAAGCCTTTTAAGGCTGATGATTACTGGGAGGAGGTGGATAAATGGCAGAAATAATCGAATTTAAATGTCCCAATTGTGACGGCGCTATCCATTTTGATTCCCGTCTTCAAAAGATGAAATGCCCTTATTGTGATGCAGAGATCGAACTAGAAAGTTTAAGAGAGCTCGATGCAGCATTACAGGAATTGCCAGCCTCGGCTGAGTTGACAGAAGAGAGTCAAAAACTCGATTCAAACCGGTATCGGTCAGAAGTAGAAGATAATTTACAGGTCTATGTTTGTGAATCCTGTGCTGGAGAATTGATAACAGATTCTCAGACAGTGGCAACGAGCTGTCCCTATTGTGACAATCCAGTTGTGTTAAAAGAAAGGGTTAGTGGTCCTTTACGGCCAGAATCTCTCATTCCTTTTCAACTAAGCAAGGAAGAGGCTGTGGCACAATTGCATCAGCATGTAAAAGGGAAACGTTTACTACCAAAGGTTTTTAAAGATGAACAACACATTAATGAAATAAAAGGTTTGTACGTTCCTTTTTGGGTCTTTGATACTGATGCTTCAGTGGATGTTCGTTATCAAGGCAACAGCAAGCGAATGTGGTCAGACGGCCGTTACAATTATACAGAAGTTAATCACTTCTTGCTTCATCGTTCGGCAGAAATCCGCTTCTCATCGGTCCCTGTTGATGCCTCGAGCAAGATAGACAATGCCTTAATTGAATCCATTGAACCGTTTGATTTGACCCAAGCTATCGATTTTCAAACTGCTTATTTAGCTGGTTTTTTAGCGGATCGATATGACCAAGATTCAACGGCAGTGTTACCGATTGCAAATCAACGCATACAAGAAACCATCAAAAGAAAGATGTTGAAAACGGTGGAAGGGTTCAACGATATTCAAAAAGAAGCTGAAAGCATTCGCTTAGAAAATGCCAATGGCAAATACATTCTATTGCCAATTTGGTTACTCCATACCTCGTGGAAAAATCAATCGTACTTGTTTGCAATGAATGGTCAAACTGGGAAGTTTGTTGGTGATTTGCCACTTGATAAGCAACAATTTTGGAAATATTTTCTACTGGTTTTTTTAGTGGTTTTAGCTATTTCTCTGGGGATTTCTTGGTTGATATATGTGTTATGAGAGGAGAAAAAGAATGAAAAAAATACTGACACTTTTCACTAGTTTGCTCCTTTGTCTTACCCTAAGTCCCTCACTTTTTGCGGATTCAATTGGAAATATACGAAACATATCCTTACCACCAGGCGTTGAAAAAACAGTAGAAGATAGGATTTCAACATTAAATAGTCTCTATTCTTTTTCCGTTTATTTCATCGGTGTAGACGAGAAGGTTCCGTTGCAGGAGACGGCTAATCAACTCTATCAGGATTATATTGGTCAAGATAAGGGAATCATTTTTGTCAGCAATCCAGATGGCAGTGAAGTTGCAATTGGTTACCGAACTCAAGATTCCTCCTATTCGTTTAATCAATCGGCTTTAGATGAATTTTTATCCACTTATCAATCTGCTCAAACACTAGAGGAAAAAATCAACCAAACACTTAGTAAAATTGAAGAACAAGTGCCGATTACCCAAAAAACACCAACTGTTTTAAATAGCAACGGTTCTTTATTGGTTGATCAAGCAGATTTGCTTTCAGATACGGAAGAAAAGCAATTGCTTGAACAGCTGACTGAGGTGAGTAAGCGCCATAAAACAGATGTCGCTGTGGTCACGATTCGCAGCTTGAATGGTCAAGATGTAATGAATTATGCAGATGCAGTTTATGACCAAAATGGTTACGGTCAAGGGGCAACTAAAGATGGTATTTTACTGTTAATTAGTATGGAACATCGTGATTGGCACATTACGACTGCGGGTTCTGCCATTGACAACTTTACCGATGCTGGTTTAGAGTACATGGAAAATCATTTTTTAAGTGATATTAGCGATGGGCATTATGCGAATGGTTTTGCAGCATTTGCAGACCTAGCGGATCAATTTTTAACACAGGCAGCCACGGGTAAGCCTTATGATGTTGGAAATATGCCACGCAATCCTCTGATTTGGTTGATTTTAGCACCAATTTCGGTTGTATTGGCTTTATTTGCTGCATTCGGAGTTACTTCTGGAATGAAGAATCAATTGATTAGTGTTCATGGGAAAAATCATGCAGATGAATATGTTGCATCGGATGCTATGACCATGACACACTCTCAAAATATTTTTCGGTATAGACGATTCTATCGTCAAGCTATTCCTCGAACTGCAAGTAATTATAAAGGCGGTCGACGAGGAGGTTCGAGTCGCCATATCTCCTCATTGGGAATCTCCCATGGTGGTCATGGAGGAAAATTTTAAAGAAAAAAGCTTCCAGATTTACTGGAAGCTTTATTTTGTAAAGTATAATAAGGCTAGAAAGAGAAGGTGGATTCCCATCCGAATGAGGTGGTGTTTCAACTGTGGTTTTTGTCGAAGAGCTTGTGCATTTCGAAGAGCAACAGATGAATACCCAAATAAACCAGCGGCCACACCAGCCAGTGAATAGATGTTACCAGTGCGAGTGTAGGTGATGCTGAAAATGACAATCATAAAACTCCACACTAGTGTCCAAATCAAATTTTGTGTCGAAATGATATTGGTTTTGACACCCAAAAAAGCACTTAATAAGACAATAGCAACATATAGTCCAAGTAGGACAAGTGTAAGAATATACATGAGTCTCTCCAATTTCTGGTAAATTTAATATACTGTTATTGTAAACCAAAGGAGATTGAAAATCAAGTGCTTATTAAGATTCCACTTGTTTATTTTCGCATAGAACAAGGCGTATTTTGAATTAGCCAGACAATAAAAATTCTGATATAATGAGTGCATGATGATATTATTTCGATTTTTTAGTCATCTTCTATTTATCTATTTATCACATTTCTTGTTAAGAGGAGTGATTGATTGGGGACGTTTTGTAAAGGGAACAGCTGAGAATCAAAAGAAGATTTCTTTATTGCTTTTGTTTTTGGCGATTGCCCTTGGTTATTTGGTCTCCAATTTCTTTTTGGATATTATGTCCATCAGCCGACAATTTGCCTCTCTTTTTTTAGAGAAATAGTAACGTGAAATAGATAGAAAAGGAATGAAATATGGTAATGGAAAAAATTGTTGTTCAAGGCGGTAACAACCGTTTGACAGGTGAGGTCACGATAGAAGGGGCTAAAAATGCAGTCTTGCCCTTGCTTGCGGCTACTATTTTAGCCAGTGAAGGACAAACTGTTTTAAAGAATGTCCCAATTTTATCAGACGTATCAACCATGAACAATGTCGTACGTGGGTTAGGGATAGCTGTTGCATTTGATAAGGAAAATAACCAGGTCACAGTTGATGCCAGTGGTACAATCGGTAGTACGGCTCCTTATAAGTATGTGAATAAGATGCGGGCTTCTATTGTCGTTTTAGGTCCGATTTTAGCTCGGAATGGGTATGCAAGAGTGTCCATGCCAGGCGGTTGTACGATTGGTAGTCGTCCGATTGACCTGCATTTAAAAGGTTTGGAAGCTATGGGGGCTGCCATTACTCAAAATGCTGGGGATATTGAAGCCAGAGCGGATCAATTAAGAGGTGCTCATATTTACATGGATTTCCCAAGTGTTGGAGCCACTCAAAATCTGATGATGGCAGCAACTCTAGCAAGTGGAACAACCGTTATTGAAAATGCAGCGCGTGAGCCTGAAATTGTGGATTTGGCAAATTGTTTGAATAAAATGGGGGCTAATATCAAGGGAGCTGGAACAGATACTCTGACGATTAAAGGGGTGGAGCGTCTGCATGGAACAGAACACAACGTGGTCCAAGATCGCATTGAAGCTGGAACCTTTATGGTTGCAGCGGCCATGACAGGTGGCGATGTTTTGGTCAAAGATGCCATTTGGGAGCACAACAGACCCTTGATTTCAAAGATGATGGAAATGGGAGTCTCTGTCTCTGAGGAAGAAGCGGGGATCCGCATTCAATCTCAGGTAGACAAATTAAAACCTGTAACTGTAAAAACGCAGCCACATCCTGGATTTCCAACAGATATGCAGGCGCAGTTTACAGCCCTCATGGCAGTTGCTAATGGTGAATCAACCATGATTGAAACAGTCTTTGAAAATCGATTCCAACACCTCGAAGAAATGCGTCGTATGGATTTGCATTCTGAAATTTTGCGAGATACAGCTATTATTTCAGGCGGTGGAAAATTACAAGGGGCAGAAGTTATGTCTACGGATTTGCGTGCCAGTGCAGCTCTTATTTTAGCAGGTCTGGTTGCATCAGGAGAAACAGTTGTTGGCCGTTTATCGCATTTAGATCGTGGTTATTATCAATTTCATAAAAAACTACAAGGCCTGGGCGCTTCTATTGAACGAGTGGCAAGTGAGGAAGACGATGAATAAAGAAAACTTACAGTATGTTGGAAGACAATTCTTATTGGTTCTTGCTATTATTCTATTAGCTTTTATTGTCTTTGTACTCGGCTTAATGGTCGGCTACGCTGTTGTTGGTGATGGTGAAAAAGCCACAGCCATTTTGTCCTTGACCAAATGGCAAGAATTAATCAGTAAATTTACAGGAAAGTAGGGTAACCTACTTTTTATTTGGAGAAACCATGTCACAAAAACGAATCAATAAACAAAAAACAAGCTTGATTAGCTTATTGGTTGCTGTACTTCTCTTAGTAGGAAATGCTGTTTTTCCTCAAGTTTCAGAATTGTTTGTAGGAGAACAAGAGCGCTCTTACTACGTCAACCAATCCAAAACAAGCGAATCAACGCCTTCTAAGGAACTAGCATCCAGTGTACTGACAGAATCCGTACAAAAACAAGTAGGAAAGTCCATTGAGTGGAATGGTGCCGGCGCCTTTATCCTCAATGGGAACAAAACCAACTTAAATGCCGATGTGGCAAGTGCGCCGTATGCAGATAACAAAACCAAGACTGTTCAAGGCGAAACAGTGCCTACTGTGGCGAATGCTCTGCTTGCAAAATCGACCCGCCAATACCGTGACCGCAATGAAACAGGACAAGGCCGAACGGATTTTAAACCGGCAGGCTGGCATCAAGTGCATGATTTACCCGGAGAATATGACCATGCTATTGACCGTGGGCATCTTTTGGGTTATGCTATTACAGGCGGTTTAGCTGGCTTTGATGCATCCATGAGCAACCCTGAGAACATTGCTGTTCAGACAGCTTGGTCAAACCAAGCAGATGATAGCTGGTCGACAGGGCAAAACTATTATGAAACACAGATTCGAAGAGCCTTGGACAAGAACAAACGTGTTCGTTACCGTGTCACGCTGATTTATGCGGAAGAAGAAGATTTGGTCGCCATAGGCAGACACCTAGAAGCTAAATCAGCTGATGGAAGTTTAGAATTTAATGTTTTTATCCCAAATGTTCAGTCTGGTCTTTCCATCAACTACCAGACAGGGGAGATAAGTGTGAATCAGTAGAGAATTCTGCTTGTCAATGATAGTGAAATCTGATAAAATAGCATTATTGATATGTTTTATTGCATTTGTGAAAAACAATCACTTAATCACACAATTAAATAGGATCTGTGAGACTAGTAACTAGAGGGAACTTTAAAAGGGAGGTAAGCCGTGACTGCAAGCTTACTAAAGGAAAGCCTAGCCAATTCACTCACCAAAGGATCAGAAATCAAGGTCTGGCTTGTCAGATGAAAACGGATGGTACCGCGTGTCAACGCTCCGCTAAAGGAGCTTTGACATGCGTTTTATTTTGGAGGAAATATGTCAACAATTGAACAACAACTGGCTACATTACGCCAAGAAACACTAGAAAAATTGGAATCATTACGCCACGATAACCAAAAAGAATTACAAGAGTTAAAGGTTTCTGTTTTAGGGAAAAAGGGCTCATTAACAGACTTATTAAAGGGCTTAAAAGATTTATCCAACGAAATGAAACCCATTGTCGGTAAGCAAGTAAATGAAGTCCGGGATGTATTAACCAAGGCTTTTGAGCAACAGGCAGAGCTTCTAGAGCAAGAAAAAATCAAGGCACAATTGGCTCTGGAATCTCTAGATGTCACGCTACCAGGTCGTACCATCAATACAGGTTATCGCCATATTTTAACTAAAACGTCTGAAGAAATTGAAGATATTTTCTTGGGCATGGGCTTCCAAATTGTAGATGGTTTTGAAGTTGAAAAAGACTATTATAATTTTGAACGAATGAATCTACCAAAAGATCACCCTGCCCGTGATATGCAAGATACTTTCTACATCACAGAAGAAATCTTGATGCGGACCCATACCAGTCCTGTTCAAGCACGAACCATGGACCAGCATGATTTTTCAAAAGGGGCCCTCAAGATGATTTCCCCTGGACGTGTCTTTCGTCGGGACACCGATGATGCGACCCACAGCCACCAATTCCACCAAATCGAAGGATTGGTCGTTGGCGAAAATGTCTCCATGGGGGATTTAAAAGGCACGCTTGAGTTGATTATCAAGAAGATGTTTGGGGAAGAACGCCAAATTCGCTTGCGTCCGTCTTATTTCCCATTTACAGAACCATCTGTCGAAGTGGATGTCTCCTGCTTCAAATGTGGTGGCAAGGGCTGCAATGTCTGTAAGCAAACGGGCTGGATTGAAATCCTTGGCGCTGGAATGGTACACCCACGTGTTCTTGAGATGTCTGGGATTGATGCGACCAAGTATTCAGGATTTGCCTTTGGTTTAGGGCAAGAACGGATTGCTATGCTCCGCTACGGTATCAATGATATTCGCGGTTTTTACCAAGGCGATGTTCGTTTCTCAGAGCAATTTAAATGATAAAGGGATAAAACATGGATAAGGCACTGCATATCAAACAAGTAAAACTTGAAGAAGTTGAACTTCTTCGCAAATTGGCGATTCAAACCTTTGAAGAAACGTTTGGTCAAGATAATACCCCAGAGCAGTTGCAGGAATTTTTTGATAGAAATTATTCCACAGAGAAATTAAGAGCCGAAATTCAAGATCCAGAGAGTCAAATTGATTTTTTGATGCAGGATTCGGTGCCTGTTGGATTTTTAAAAGTCAATTGGGGGACTACTCAGACGGAGCAAGAATTAGAAGATGCCATTGAAATTCAACGAATTTACATTCTAAAGGCTTATCAAGGACAAGGATTGGGAAAAGTTCTGTTTGAACATGCCATGTCCATTGCTGATAAATCACAGCATAAATGGGTCTGGTTGGGTGTCTGGGAGCACAATGTAAAGGCTCAAGAATTTTATAAAAAATATGGATTTGAAAAATTCGGAGAACACCAGTTTTTAGTTGGCGATAAAGTTGATACCGATTGGTTGATGAAAAAGGCGCTGAAATAGGGAAGGAAAACATGTTAGTAAGTTACAAATGGTTAAAAGAATTGGTCAATTTCGATGCGACCAGTCAAGAATTAGCAGAAAAAATGTCGACAACTGGAATCGAAGTGGAGGGGGTTACCTCACCAGCTTCCGGTTTGTCCAAAATTGTGGTTGGAGAAGTGGTTTCTTGTGAGGATATTCCAGAGACCCATCTTCATCTTTGTCAAGTCAATACTGGCGATGAAGAGCTTCGTCAAATCATCTGTGGTGCGCCAAACGTTCGTGCAGGTATTAAGGTGATGGTGGCTCTTCCTGGAGCTCGTATTGCAGATAATTACAAGATTAAAAAAGGGAAAATTCGTGGCTACGAATCGCTTGGTATGATTTGTTCTCTGGGAGAATTAGGGATTTCTGATGCGGTTGTGCCAAAGGAATTTGCAGACGGCATTCAAATTTTGCCAGAAGAAGCTGTTCCAGGAGAGGAAGTTTTCTCTTATCTTGATTTAGATGATGAAATTGTTGAATTATCTATCACGCCAAACCGTGCGGATGCCTTGTCCATGCGTGGAGTTGCGCATGAAGTGGCAGCCATTTTTGGTAGCCAAGTCCAATTTGAAACAGTAGAATTAACAGAAAGTAGCAAAGCGGCAAGTGACCTCTTAGAAGTGGACATTGAATCGGACAAGGTTCAAACCTATCAAGCACGTGTGATTGAAGGCGTGACGATTGCACCTAGTCCACAGTGGCTGCAAAACCTCTTGATGAATGCTGGGATTCGTCCGATTAACAACGTGGTGGATGTGACCAACTACATTCTCCTCTACTTTGGTCAGCCGATGCACGCTTTTGATTATGACAAATTTGACGCTCAAAAAATTGTGGCTCGACAAGCGCGTGCAGGAGAAAAACTTGTCACATTGGATGCCGTTGAACGGGAACTAATTACAGAAGATATTGTGATTTCAGTTGGCGACCAAGCAGTGGCACTTGGTGGTGTCATGGGGGGAGCAGATACCGAAATCACTGCTACTTCCAAAACAGTTGTGCTAGAAGCAGCTCTTTTTGAAGGCAAATCCATTCGGAAAACCTCTGGTCGTTTGAACTTGCGTTCTGAAAGTTCTTCTCGTTTTGAAAAAGGTGTCAATGTAGCAGATTTAGGCCAAGCTCTTGACACAGCAGCGGCCATGATTGCAACCTTAGCTGGCGGAGAAGTCTTATCAGGTGTGGTAGCTGCGGGTGAAGTTGACATCGATCCTGTTCCTGTATCAGCCAAAATCAGCTATGTGAATCGTTCCTTGGGGACTGATTTGGATTATGCTGCTATTGCAAGTATCTTTGCCAAATTAGGTATGGACATCTCAGGAAACGGAGAAGCATTCACCGTTCAAGTTCCCCGTCGTCGTTGGGATATTGCTATTCCAGCAGATTTGGTGGAAGAGATCGCCCGTATTTATGGCTACAATAACCTTCCGACGACACTTCCAAAAGAAGATGGCACAGCCGGTGAATTGACAGAGACCCAAAAAATCCGTCGCCAAATCCGTCATCTAGCAGAAGGAGCTGGCCTAACTGAAATTGTGACCTATGCTCTAACAACACCAGAAAAAGCAGTAGCCTTTAGCTACCAACCAACACAAGTGACAGAGTTGATGTGGCCAATGACAGTGGACCGCTCGGTTCTCCGTCAGAATATGGTGTCTGGTATGCTAGATACGGTAGCATATAACGTTGCCCGTAAGAATAAAAATTTAGCCTTTTATGAAATTGGCAATATCTTTGAACAGACTGGAAATCAAAAAGAAGATTTGCCGCAAGAAATCAGTAAATTTGCTCTTGCTATAACAGGTCTGGTGACAGAAAAAGATTTCCAAACTCCAGCTGTTGCAGTTGATTTCTTCTATGCAAAAGGGATTCTAGAAACCATTTTTAGCAAGTACAATCTAAGGGTGGATTTCCGTCCAACAAGTGCCATTTCCAGTCTTCATCCAGGTCGGACCGCTCTCTTGTATATGGAAGAAGAATACCTCGGTTTCCTTGGGCAAGTCCACCCTCAGACAGCTAAGGAATATGGCATTCCTGAAACTTATGTAGCTGAAATCAATCTCGGTCTGTTAGAAGCTTCTCTGTTAGAAGAAGTGCTATTCCAGGAAATTTCGAAATTCCCTGTTATGACCCGAGACATTGCTCTTCTCTTAGATGAGACGGTTAGTCATAAGGACGTTCTAGGAGCGATTGCACAAGCCAATGTGAAACGCCTAACGAATGTGAGTCTATTTGATGTGTATGCTGGTGCCAATATTGAAGTTGGTAAGAAATCGATGGCTTATAGTCTAACCTTCCAAAACCCATCTGATAATCTCACAGATGAGGAAGTAACTGGCTATATGACCAAGATTATTAAAAAATTGGAAGAACTCGGAGCAGAGATCCGATAAAAGAAAGTAAAGTAACTTCACTGTTGAAACATCTCGATCATTGCCTTTTGGATTAGTTGTGTAACTAGCAACTGTTCAAGGTCTAAAAAAAGACAGAAACCTGATGGTATCTGTCTTTTTTGTTTGTCTTAGGCCAAGTAAAAGGGAGCAATTTCAATAGATGGAAATCGTTCTGAAACGCGATTGGTGATTTCTTGGTAGGCTACTTTTAGCTGGCTAATTTTTTCAGGTTCATCTCGACCAATAAAATCCAAATTTCCCTCAATTTCAATGAAGAGACTATGAAATTGGGCATTGATTGTCATTAAATCTGCTAGCAATTCAGGCTCTTTTTGGAGAAAATCAGGAATAGACTGCGAGTCCGCAAAATCATCTGTTTTTAAACTAATTGGAAAGGTGCCGTATTCTAAACAAAGCTCGTACATGGATTGACCTACTTTCTTTTTCTTCATTGTATCAAATCTTCTCTCAAAATGAAAGCTGAGCAGTTTAAGAAATGTTTAACCTTTCTTTCAGATTTCTTTAATAGTTGAAAGCTATACTAAGCTTGTCAAAAAGAAAGAAGGAAACACAGATGAAAACACGGATGATTCAAAAACAATTTAAACGCATGGAAAGCAAGTATATTTTGGACAAAAGCACATTTCTGCAAATGAAAAAAGAATTGGAGCAGTACATGCAGTCAGATGAATTTGCAGCATCGACCATTACCAATATTTACTTTGATAATCAGAATTTTGATATCATCCAAGATTCGATTGCAAAGAAAAATGGTCGTGAAAAAGTTCGAATGCGGATCTATGATGCCCGGCCAAGTGCAACCAGTCAAGCTTTTTTAGAAATTAAAAAGAAAATTGACAAAGTAGGCTACAAATACCGCCTGACCTCCAATCCAAAATCTGTCCTAAACTATATTGAAAAAGGGATGGTTGATGCAACGATTAAAGATGAGCAAGTCACATTTGAATTACAAGAGTTACGAAGTCGGTATGGTACCTTAAAACCGATGATGTATATCTATTATGACCGTTTATCTTTTAAGGGAAAAGAGGATAAAAAAGTTCGCTTAACCATTGATCAACATTTACTGTATCGGGCAGAAAATGTTTCCGTACAAGAACACCAATATGGTAATACTCTGTTGAGTCCAGATAAGGTCATCATGGAAATAAAAGTCCCTGATCAGCAACCAAAGTGGCTAGTGGCTCTATTAGAAAAATACCAGATCGAAAAGAAATCGTTCTCAAAATACGGGAATGCCTATCGCTTGCACCAAGAGAGTCTAGGAGGTGAGACCCTTGCAAACAGAATTATTTAGCAGTATTTTTACAACAACAAATGTTACGGTTACCTTGAGTCAGGTCTTGGCAACCTTGGTAACGAGCTTATCAATGGGCTTGCTCTTAGCCTTTGTCTACAAATACAAAACCCAGTACAGCAAGGAATTTGTCGTTACCTTGGCTTTGTTACCAAGCTTGATTGCCATTATTATCTTTTTAGTCAATGGAAATCTTGGAACCAGTGTGGCAGTAGCAGGAGCCTTTAGTCTCATTCGCTTCCGGTCTGCAGCGGGTTCGTCAAATGAATTGCTTGCAGTCTTTTTAGCAACCGCTATTGGCCTTGCAACAGGTATGGGATTCTTGCTACTAGCTATTTGTTTTACTGTTCTATTGTCGTTTTTAATGGTTTTGTTGGAAAATGTGCCATTTCTTCAGCCTAAGGCAACAACACGTCATATTCTATTGACGGTACCAAAAGAATTTACCTATGACCACTATTTTGAAGATATTTTGGGATCAGCCTGTAAACAATCAGAGTTGCTGTCTGTCCATTACAAAAAGAAAAAAGAAGTCTTGGTGTTAGAGTACGTTCTTAGCGTCACAAAGAATACAAGTGACCATGCTATTATTGAGAAAATCATGGCCACTAATCCAGTTGATGTTGTTCTACACCACCAGATTCCTAAGAAAAAACGGTTATAAAATTTATCAAAAAAGACGATAGTCAATCTTAATGCTATCGTCTTTTTGTTATTTTTATTTGTAAAATCCTCTTTGGTAGGAGCGGTTGTATTCTTGAAAGTTTTTGTCATGAAGAAGGCTGGCAGCATGATTGGCCCAGTTGGCGTTTTGTAGAAGTCCACGACCAATTTGGATGAGGTCAGCTTGTTTTGACCGCAAAATCTGTTCGGCTAATTCAGGAGACTGAATCAATCCAACAGCAGTAACTGGGATAGACACTACTTGTTTGATGCTGTTGCTAAATGGTACTTGGTAGCCAGGGTAAATGGGAATGTTAGGTGATTTTTCAATGAGACCGCCTGTTGAAATATCCAAAGCATGGACACCATCTCTCTCTAGCCATTGTGCAATGGTTTGCCAGTCTGTCAGAGTATTTTCCTGGCCGCTTTCATCGTAGGCCGTAAGAGATAAACGGATCCATAGAGAGCCAGAAAACACTTCTTTGACACCTGTAACGATTTCTTTGAGAAGGCGGTAGCGGTTTTCCAGACTTCCTCCGTAATCATCTTGTCGCTGATTGATTAATGGTTCGAGAAACTGGTGCAAGAGGTAACCGTGGGCTGCATGCAGCTCGAGCATATCAAAGCCAGCATCTTGCGCCCGTCTTCCCCCATCAATAAAGGCTTCTTTCACACGCTCTATATCCTGTAAGGTCATTTCTCTTGGAAGCCCAAAATCATCATTGTAGGCAAGGGCAGAAGGTGCGATTAGATCAACCGCATCTTGTGCTTTCCGTCCTCCATGGTTGAGTTGGATTCCAACCTTACTTCCAACTTGGTGGAGATTGGCTACTAATTCCTGGAGTGGCTGCACATGCTTGTCTGACCAGATACCTAAATCGCGATTGGTGAGACGCCCATCGGGCTCGACAGCAGTTGCTTCGAGAATAATCAATCCAACTTGCCCGATGGCTCTGGCACCATAATGGGCTTGGTGAAAGAAAGTTGGAAAGCCATCTTCTTTGTGTACTTCGTACATGCACATAGGTGGCATGACAATACGATTCTTGAGTTCCAATCCAGCAATTGAAACGGGTGATAATAATTGCGACATAGAAACCTCCTTTACAATACCCTTATCATAGCACAAATTGCTTCTGATTTCTGTTTTTTGAAACGGTCAATAAAAAACGACAACTAGGTGAGTTCTAGTTGCCGCTCCTGGTCAGGAATCAGATGTGATTTAGTTTGAGAAGAATTTTTCAGCGATTGCTTGTCCTTGTTTGATTTTGGCCCATTGTTGTGGAGTAGCCAATTCATTTCCTGAATCACAAGATGTAAATCCACATTGATGAGACAAGAAGAGGCGGTCTTTTGGTAAAATTTGGCTAGCTTCTTCTAATAATTGCAAGGCCCGTTCTTCATCATCCAAATCAGTCGTTTTTGAGGAGAGAAGGCCAAGGACGACCTCGGCGTCACTATCTTTCAATGCTTCGAGTGCTTTTAAGTCTCCAGCAACTTCGCTATCCCACTCAAGGAAAAAGCGGTCGTATTTTTGCTCCTTCAAGAACTTGGTCGCAATGGCTTCGTAGGTGCCACCTGTTGCTGAACGGCTTTCATAGTTACCACGGCAATTGTGCGTCCAGACGGTCAAACCTATTTCATGGGCGTAGTCGATGACTTCATTGTTGATGGCCACAAACTCATCAGCTAATCCAGCAAGGGCTTCACTGCCTAAACCAGTAAATGGAGAAAGGGGATTGGTTTCGTCAAAGAGTTCCCATAGACAATCATCGAATTGAACAATTTTACCACCGATTTCTTTGTATTCAGTCAGGAATTCTTTATAAGCATTGATGAGTCCTGCCTTCAATTCCTCATTGGTTTTATAGACTTGGTCTTCGCCAGATAGGCCATCAAAGATTGCCAATTCTGTGTAAGCATGGGCAGGTCCCCAAATGGTTTGTTTGGTTTCTTGGTCTCCAGCTTCAGCTTGGACCAATTTGTAAATCTCTAGGAAGTGGTGACCTTTTCCAGAGAGAGGTTCTGTAATACGAATACCGATATCTTTTCGTGTTTCAAAAGCACCGTCTTCCTCATCTTGGAAAGTATAACCATGTTCTGCAATGTAACGCTCAATGCCTTTTAAGCCCCAAACGAAGTCCAAGTGCCACATAGAACGACCGAACTCACCATCAGTCAAAACATCGATGCCATTTTCTTTTTGATCCGCAATGATTTGTTTGATATCAGCCGTTTCGGTTTCTTGGTAACCTGGAAGGGCATCGTAGAAGGGGTACTGGATATCATCACGGTGTTCGATTTCTGTTTTGTATTTGCGTAAGTTAGCAGGACGTAGGAGAGAACCTACCAATTGAAATTTAGATGTTGTCATAAGTTACTACCTCATATCTTTGTGATGTTCTTATTTTATCCTAATTTTTTGGCTTTGAAAAATAGTTATTTTAAAAGGGAGGGTATAGAGAATGCCTATATATTAACTGGTAAACTAGATTTTCTTTTAACATTTTTAAAACTTTGTTATAATACGAAAAAGGAGAAAACAGATGAGAGACAATCATATCCATAGCAACTACTCGTATGATTCCAATGAAACATTAGAAAATTACCTGAAGAATACGAGTGGTGAAATCATCACAACGGAGCATTTTGACTTGTCTAATCCCTATACAGGGCAAGATGATGTTCCAGATTATGTTACTTATAGTCAAGAGATAGAGCGACTCAACTCTCTTTACGGCAATCGTTTGAAAAAAGGGATTGAAATTGGTTACTATCAACCACGTGAATCCGAGATATTGGACTTTTTAAAGGACAAAGAATTTGACTTAAAACTTTTGTCTGTTCACCATAATGGAAGGTATGACTATTTGCAAGATGAGGTCTTGCAACTGGATAAAGGGGAAGTGATACGAGATTATCTAGCACGTTTGGAGTATGCGATTGGGCGTGTCCCAGCAGATGTTTTAGCACACTTTGATTATGGTTTTCGGAAATTTGAGCTGTCGGTTGCTGACTTGTCTCATTATGAAAAGGAGCTTTGCCGTATTTTTCAAAAAATGATAGAACAAGATTTGGCTTTTGAAATCAATACAAAATCGATGTACCTTTATGGGAATCAGGACCTGTATGTCTATGCACTTGGTCTGCTGAAAAATTTAGGTTGTCAGAAATATTCAATAGGGTCTGACGCCCATAAGATGGACCATTTTTGTCTGGGATTTGAAGACGCTTATTCATTGTTAGCATCACTTGGTATCTCAGAAGAAGAGATTATTTCCTGATGGCTCATCTTGTGGGAATAGGCTTTTTTTGCTATACTCAATCTAGATAGGAGATTAAGATTATGGCATTTGTATTAAACGAAGAAATGGTTGAAAAAATGGTTGCTGAGGTGAATGAAGCCAATCCAGCCTTTCAATTTGACTGGAAAAACTATGCGTTTGCGACGCATCCAAACGGGCGTTCCTCTACTAACCACATTTTTTTGGAAAACCATACATATTTCGGGATTATTGAAATTGGAACCTTTGATGTTTCTCAAATTACGGATTTTGAGTTGATTGAAAAAAGTGAAATCCAAGGGCTCAAGGTCCGAAAAGGTCTCTTGAATATTGTTTTAAAAATTCGGACCTACAATGGTGAATTTTATAAGTTCTATCTCAATAAAAAAGGAAGCAAACGCTTACCGCTTCATTCAGAAAATGTAGAAAAATATTGGGAGCATTTTCAGAATGATTTTGTGCACCAAACCGATATGAAGGACCGCAACTCGTCAATTGGAAATCGTTTATGGAGCATTTTAGCTTGGATTATTGGGATTCCAGTTGGTATTGCTGTTGGGGTTTTAACGGATACCTATATTCTGGGAGCAATTGCTTGGATTGTGTGCGCCTTTGGTATCGGGTGGTTAGCAGAGCGTTTTGAAATCGGTAGTGCTAAGCGCAAAGACAAGGCCTTTTTCCAAGAAGTAGAAGGATTGACTGCTCAGTATGCCCAAGGTGATCCAGCGATTTATTACCATGAATTGAAAAAAATTCAACATCTGCCACAAACCCCAATCTATCAAGCACAATATTACCAAATGCTGATTTCGTTAGCCTATGAATTAGATAAATTGGATGAAGGGAAAGAGTATTTGACTCATTTCCCACGTCGCTACTCCGAAGGGACAGAGAATTTGTACCAAGGACTGGTTAATCTTTTGGCAACTCCTAAAGAAATTCCAAGTCCAGAATTTGTGGAAGAAGCGGATGCTTTGGCATCAGAACCAACATTATCAGAAGAAGTCCCAGAAGCTGTTATCCTAGAAGAAGCAACGTTATCTGATCCAGAAGAAGCAGGTTTAGAAGAAATGGCACCAATCACCAGTCCGGAACTACCAACAGTTGAGGAGTCTCATGTTGTGGAAAATCATTTTGAATCCGGTATCGAATAAGAGAAAAGACAAGCATGAGCTTGTCTTTTTGTGGTATAATGGAAGATGACAAAATTTTGTAATGTATAGGAATGAAATAAAGACATGATGAACAGTCAAGAATTAAAAAAACGCCAGGAGAAAATTCGGAATTTCTCGATCATTGCCCACATTGACCATGGGAAATCAACCCTGGCTGACCGTATTTTAGAACAGACAGAAACCGTATCGACACGTGAAATGCAAGCCCAACTGTTGGATAGCATGGACTTGGAGCGGGAGCGTGGGATTACCATCAAGCTTAACGCTGTTCAGCTCAACTATACGGCTAAAGATGGGGAGACTTATATCTTCCATCTAATCGACACACCAGGACACGTCGACTTTACCTATGAGGTATCACGGTCGTTAGCTGCCTGTGAAGGGGCAATCTTGGTTGTCGATGCAGCGCAGGGGATTGAAGCGCAAACTCTGGCTAACGTCTACTTAGCCTTGGATAATGATTTGGAAATCCTCCCTGTCATCAACAAGATTGACTTGCCAGCGGCTGATCCAGAACGTGTTCGTGGTGAGATTGAAGATGTTATCGGGATTGATGCGTCCGAAGCCGTCCCTGCTTCAGCCAAAGCTGGTATCGGGATTGAAGAAATCTTGGAGCAGATTGTAGAGAAAGTTCCTGCACCGACAGGTGATGTGGATGCTCCACTACAAGCCTTGATATTTGACTCGGTTTATGACCCTTATCGTGGGGTTATCCTTCAAGTCCGTGTGGTCAATGGTATGGTCAAACCTGGCGACACCATTCAAATGATGTCCAATGGCAAGACCTTTGATGTCACGGAAGTGGGGATTTTCACACCAAAAGCCATTGGGCGTGATTTCTTAGCGACAGGTGATGTTGGCTACATTGCAGCTTCCATTAAGACTGTGGCAGATACCCGTGTCGGGGATACAGTGACTTTGGCTGCGAATCCTGCGTCAGAAGCTCTGGATGGCTACAAGCAGATGAACCCGATGGTTTTTGCGGGTCTCTATCCGATTGAGTCTAACAAGTACAATGATTTGCGAGAAGCCCTTGAGAAATTACAACTCAACGATGCCAGTCTTCAATTTGAGCCTGAAACTTCTCAGGCCCTTGGATTTGGTTTCCGTTGTGGCTTCTTGGGTCTCCTTCATATGGATGTTATCCAAGAGCGGATTGAGCGGGAATTTAATATTGACCTGATCATGACAGCTCCGTCGGTAGTTTACCATGTGCATACAACAGACGGGGAAATGATTGAAGTGTCTAACCCGTCTGAATTTCCAGAGCCAACCCGTGTCTCTACCATTGAAGAGCCCTATGTCAAGGCGCAAATCATGGTACCACAAGAGTATGTCGGAGCGGTGATGGAATTGGCCCAGCGCAAGCGTGGGGATTTCGTAACCATGGATTACATTGATGATAATCGTGTCAATGTCATTTACCAAATTCCACTAGCTGAGATTGTCTTTGATTTCTTTGACAAATTGAAATCCTCTACACGCGGCTATGCCAGCTTTGATTACGAGATTTCCGAATACCGGACGTCGAAATTGGTGAAAATGGATATTCTCCTCAATGGAGACAAGGTCGACGCCCTCAGCTTTATCGTTCACAAGGAATTTGCCTATGAACGTGGCAAATTGATTGTAGACAAGCTCAAGAAAATCATTCCACGTCAGCAGTTTGAGGTGCCAATTCAGGCTGCCATTGGGCAAAAGATTGTGGCCAGAAGTGACATCAAAGCCCTTCGTAAAAACGTATTGGCCAAGTGTTATGGTGGTGACGTTTCCCGGAAACGCAAACTCCTCGAAAAACAAAAAGCTGGTAAAAAACGGATGAAAGCCATCGGATCTGTTGAAGTACCACAGGAAGCTTTCCTCAGCGTGCTGTCAATGGACGAAGATGATAAGAAATAAGCAATCAGAAAGAACAGTTAGATGCCAATGAAACCCAAAAAACGCAAAGAGTTGTTAAAAGAAACAGCAGTATCTACACCAGAACAAGGTAAAAAACAATTGGACTGGGCAACAGCCTCATCTGTCTTCTTTATCTTAATTTATGCTTTTGGTGTTGTGACCAATCTTATGTCACGAAATTACCTGATGGCTTTGATTTGGACAGTCCTAATCGGTGTCAATCTCTTTTTCTTGATCCGCAACCGCCGTCTCAAGTAAGGTGGAATGAGGAGATTCAATCATGAGTGAAATGTTGGATATTGAACGTTACCATGAATTGGCCTTGCAAAAGCAAAAGGAACACCGTCTGTTCTTGGTCAGTTTAAAACGCAAGGCCCCTAAAAACCTGGATCGCATTGTACAAGAAGTCCATGAAGAAGTCTTTCAGGAAATTGATTGCACCAAGTGTGCCAATTGCTGCAAAACATTAGGTCCACTTTTTACAGAAGCAGATATCACACGAATTGCCAAGCATTTTCGCATGAAGTTACCAGCTTTTGAAGACATGTTCTTGCGGACGGATGAAGATGGGGACAAGGTCTTTCAAGCCATGCCCTGTCCATTTCTCGGAGAAGACAATCTTTGTAGCATCTATGATGTTCGTCCCAAGGCTTGTCGGGAATTTCCCCATACAGACCGCAAAAAGATATACCAGATTAACCATCTCACCTTAAAAAATACCCTCTTTTGTCCTGCAGCTTACCTGTTTGTAGAAAAGCTTCGGGAACGAATTCAATAAAAAAAGTTCGATAGAAACCTATCGAACTTTTTGTTTACCAAGCAAAGGCATCAGTTGGGGCATGGAGGGCCTCAAGCCAATGGTTATCTTGTAGTTGGCAGAGGGTAACAGAGATGCCTGACATATCCAAACTGGTCATGAATTTCCCAGTTTTAATAAGAGGAATGGTCAAACCTTCGATGTCACAGAGCTGGAGCAGATCGTTTAGGAAGATACCCATCTCTAATTCTGTTGTACTACCTAGGTTGTTGACCAAGAGGACAAATGGCTGGTCTTTTTTCCAGTGATAGTGCAATTTTAGCTTATTGATGATTTCAACGGCTAAGGCCTCGGATGACTGAAAAGGAACGGTTCGGTATCCTTCTTCTCCGTGGATACCGATACCGTAGGAAATGGCTGTATCTGGCAATTCGAACAAAGGGGTGCAGTCAGGTGGAGTGGAGGCGGACTTGGTGGCAAAGCCAATGGTTGCAGTATGTGTAGCTACTTCAAAACCAGCCTGTTCTAATGCATCAAGACTGGCTCCATTTTGAGCAAGGTAACCAAGGATTTTATGAAGCAAAATCGTCCCTGCTAGGCCTCGTCCCCTGATTTGAAAATGATTTTTTGGCTCAATCGAGATATCATCATGAGAAACAATATAACGAACTTGGTGTCCCAAATCCTTGGCTTTTAAAATCGCTTTACGAAATTGATACAGGTCGGCCTCAAAATTTTTAATAATGACAAAGACTCCTTTTCCCTTGTCTAAAAATTGAATGGCTTCTAGGATTTCCTCCGCTTGAGGAGGGACAAATAGTGGGCCGTAAAGGGCAGCCGTGACCATGCCTTTTCCAATAAAGCCAGAATGGGAAGGCTCGTGTCCGCTACCTCCTCCAGTTAAAATAGGGACCTGAGACTGATCCCAATCGCGGTAGTATATCAATGGGAGGTGGTCATGTTTTGTTAGCTGGGAGTGGGCGGCAACTAGGCCAGAATAAAAATCATGAATCAGTTTTTCAGGTCGATTGTGTATAAAGGTCATGGTTTTCTCCTCAAATCAGAACGGTTGGTAATTTCAATGATCAAAAAATCCGGATTGGGCATTTGAATGGAATGGTGAACAAAATTTTTCACAATTTCTGCCAAAGCATGCGCGTTGTATTGTTTATGAAAAGCTCGAAATTCAGCCTCTTCTGGAAGTTCCTCTGAGATAGCATACTCTTGTAGAATTTTTTCAACAACCGTTTGGCAATAGTTGATAAAGTAAGAATAGAAATCATTTTGTCCCTTGATATCAAACAACTGGACATAAAAGTCTTTTTCTTCTTCAAAATAGAGAAAAAGTTCCTTTAGCAATTTATGGCCAGAAATAAAGGAGAGGTTGTCTGTAATTTGTTCTTTTAGGCCATTTTCAAAAATCCAGTCCATCAGTTGGTACTTGTCAAGAAAGTGGTTGTAGAAGGTTTGCCTGCGGATACCTGCTAGTTCCATGATGTCTACAACTGAAATTTTTTCAAATTCTTCTGTTTCCAACAGCGTTTTAAAGGCTTTGGCAATTCTTTTTTTGGTAATAATCGAAGTTGTCATCGCAATCCTTTCTCGCATCACTCGTCTTTCTTATCTTACCAAAAAATAAGAGAATTGAATAGCTCAGGTGGACAGACTACATAATCTGTCCCTTACTTTTTTGGAGCCAGGGTTTTATAATAAAGGTATCAAAATAAAAAACAAGGAGTTTTTCTGATGAAAAAAATTATTAACGATCCAGTCCACGTTGTTGATGAAATGATCAAGGGGATTACCTATATCCATGATGATTTGGTAGAACGCATTGATGGATTTGATGTCATTGTCCGTAAGGCAGAAAAAACGGGTAAAGTCGGTATTGTCTCTGGGGGCGGTAGTGGTCATGAGCCGTCACATGCTGGTTTTGTCGGAGAAGGTATGTTGTCTGCAGCAGTCTGTGGGGCTGTTTTTACCTCACCAACTCCTGACCAAATCCTTGAAGCGATTAAAGCAGTTGATGAAGGGGCGGGTGTCTTCCTGGTTATCAAGAACTATTCTGGTGACATCATGAACTTTGAAATGGCACAAGAATTAGCTGAAATGGAAGGCATTGACGTTGCAAGTGTTGTTGTCGATGACGATATTGCTGTTGAAAACAGCTTGTATACACAAGGCCGCCGTGGTGTAGCGGGTACAGTTTTAGTTCACAAGATTCTGGGTGATGCTGCGCGTGCTGGCAAATCGCTTGAAGAAGTAAAAGCCTTGGCAGATGCTTTGGTGCCCAATATCAAGACCATCGGTTTGGCTCTATCAGCTGCAACTGTTCCTGAAGTCGGCAAACCTGGATTTGTTCTGGAAGAAGATGAATTTGAGTATGGTGTTGGTATCCATAGTGAGCCGGGCTACAAGAAAGAGAAAATGCAAACCTCCAATGTCTTGGCCAAAGAATTAGTCGACAAGTTAGTTGCTGACTTTGAATACAAGAAAGGGGACAAATTTGGTATCTTGATCAATGGTCTCGGTAGCACCCCTCTGATGGAACAATATGTTTTTGCAAATGACGTAGCTGGTTTGTTAGAAGAAAATGGTGTGACAGTGGTTTACAAGAAATTAGGTGACTACATGACGTCCATCGATATGGCAGGCTTGTCCTTGACCTTGATTAAATTGGAAGATGAAGCTTGGTTGGATGCCTTGAATAGCCCAGTGACAACACCAGCTTGGTAAGAAGGGAGTTTGAATGAAAGTAGAAGACGCAATCAAATGGATTAAGCTTTTTAACGAAAAGGTTCAAACCAATAAAGACTATCTCAGTGAACTCGATACGCCGATTGGAGATGCCGACCATGGAGGAAATATGGCCCGTGGTATGGCAGCAGTTGTGGCAGAATTAGAAGCAAAAGATTATGAAACAACGAGCGATGTACTAAAAACAGTTGGTATGCAGTTGCTTAGTAAAGTCGGAGGTGCATCTGGTCCACTTTATGGCTCGGCTTTTGTTGGTTTAGCCAAAGCGATAGACAAAGAACCGTTTGCAGATGCTGTTCAGGCTGGTTTGGATATGATCATCAAACGCGGAAAAGCAACGGTCGGAGAGAAAACAATGGTCGATGTTTGGACACCAATTGTAGAAGCGCTTCGCTCCAACAGTTTAACGGTTGATGGGATTAAGGGCTATGTTGAAGCTACCAAGGATACAGTGGCTACCAAAGGTCGTGCTTCTTATGTTGGAGAACGCTCTATTGGGCATATTGACCCAGGTTCGTATTCAACAGGCTTGTTGTTTGAAGCCTTATTAGAATCAGGGGTGGCCTATGAGTGAGTTAGGAATTATCCTGGTTTCCCATTCTAAAAACTTGGCACAAGGAATTGCGGATTTGATTTCCGAAGTCGCAAAGGATATTGCCTTTACCTATGTTGGGGGAACACCAGACGGGGATATTGGGACCAGTTTTGACCAGGTGCAAGAAATTGTGGATGCCAATCCAGCTCAGACCTTGTTGGCTTTCTATGATTTGGGGTCAGCCCGCATGAACATCGAAATGGTGTCGGATTTTTCAGACAAGGAAATTTTACTCCAAGACGTTTCGGTTGCAGAAGGAACGTATACTGCCGCGGCCTTGTTACAAGCAGGAGCTGACAAAGATGCCATCTTAGCACAATTAAAAGAATTAGCCATTACCAAATAATCAAAACAGCAAGAAAGTTAAAAACTTCTTGCTGTTTTTTAGGACTATAAAAGAGGAGATTCTAAGCGATTTGCGATAACGCTTACAATATGGTATAATAAATACAAGAACAGTTGAATAAACAGTTTATTTGCATCATACTATCCACATCTGTATGCTATTTTTGGTTTACAGATTTTTTTATTATAGAAAGGGAATTTTGATATGAAGAAAATCTATCAATTGCATTTTAACAGCATTCTGTCACAGTTGGAAAGCTCTGAAAAGGGCTTGACCAAAGAAGAAGTTCAGAAACGACAAGAAAAATATGGTTTCAATGAATTGGAACAGTCAGAGAGCCTGTCGCCATGGGAAATTTTATGGCACAATATCAACAACATTATTGTTTATTTATTGGGTGGAGCCGTACTCTTATCACTATTTATGGGGGAATGGGTCGAGGCTATCGCTGTCTTTGTTGCCCTACTCAGTGCCGTATTAACAGGGTTTTTGGTTGAGTTAAAGGCCCATAGTTCAGTCGAATCCTTGCAGAAAATGATTTTTACCACGACAAAAGTCATAAGAGATGGCCAAACACTGGAAATTGAATCCAAAGAGTTGGTTCCTGGAGATATCATGGTCCTTGAAGAAGGTGATGCGATTGCAGCAGATGGTCGCTTGATGGCAAGCACAAACTTTGCCGTCATTGAATCAGCCTTAACAGGTGAGTCAGAACCAGTGGACAAAGATGCCCAAGTGGAGTTGGAAGAAGAAGCCTCGATTGGTGACCGCGTCAATATGGTCTTTTCAGGAACTGCGGTAGCACGAGGAAATGCCCGAGCAATCGTGACTGCAACCGGTATGACAACAGAAGTCGGACAAATCTCGTCCCTAATTGACCGTAAAAGTTCCAAAGAATCACCACTGGACAAAGAGTTGCACAAGTTAGGAAAACTCTTAATTGTATTGTCCTTAGTTGCAGCGCTCTTGGTGATTGTTGTTGGGCTAATTAAGGGACAAGACATGGTTCATATTTTGCATATAGCCATTATTCTAGCCATTGCAGCTATTCCTGAAGCCCTTCCAGCCGTCTCTACCATCACTTTGTCTCGAGGGATGAAGATGATGTCAGAGCAAAAAGCTTTGGTTAAAAACCTTTCGGCTGTTGAAACCTTAGGTTCAACATCTGTGATTGCCAGTGACAAAACTGGTACGCTGACTGAAAATCAGATGACCGTTGAGCGGATTAAATTGGCCAATGACCGCTATTTGGAAGTAACCGGACGAGGTTATGATCCAATTGGAGAGATGACAGAGGGCGATGAAAAGCAAGCGCCAAATCTAAGGGAAGTTCTTGGTCAATCTGAATCCAGCGATGACCTTGCCCTCTTTATCATTCATGGTTTGGCAGCCTCCAATGCTCAGTTAAGTCTGGCGGAAGAACAATCAGACGAGACTGACAAAAAAGAATACACTATTATCGGTGACCCGACAGAAGGAGCCTTGGTTGTTCTAGCTGCTAAAAACCAATTGGATTATGCGACTTTGAGACAACAAGGTTGGAACCGTTTAGAAGAAATACCATTTAGTTCGGAACACAAATTTATGGCTGTTTTAATGGATACACCTGCTGGTAAGAAACTCATCGTCAAAGGTGCGCCTGATGTTCTGATTCATGATTTCATTTCTAATTCAAAAGATCAAGATTATTGGTTGGCACAAAATGAATCCCTTGCAGCTGAAGGCATGCGGGTCTTGGCAGTGGCCTCGCTGGCCATTTCTGAGGAAGAGTATCGTACTGCCTCTGATTTTGAAACGCTTTTAGATGAGAAAAAAGGCCGCTTTGTGATAGATGGATTGGCCGGTATTATGGACCCACCGCGTGATGATGTGACCATGTCAGTGACCAAGACACAAGAGGCTGGAATTACCGTTAAAATGATTACTGGAGACCATCCAAAGACAGCTTCGGTTATCGCCCAGCAAATTGGAATTACCAATTACCAAGAAACTATGACGGGGCAAGAAATTGACCAGCTAGTTGACAGTGCAGACTTCGATGAAAAAGTACAAAAAACAGCAGTATTTGCGCGTGTCTCACCTGAGAATAAATTGCAAATCGTTCGTTCGCTCCAATCAAGAGGTAATGTTGTGGCCATGACGGGTGATGGGGTCAATGATGCCCCAGCCTTGAATGGTGCTGATATTGGAGTTGCCATGGGAATCCGTGGTACTGAAGTTGCCAAAGAAACCTCTGCCATGATTTTGACAGATGACCAATTTTCAACCATTGTCAGTGCAGTAGAAATTGGCCGAAATATCTTCGCCAACATTAAGAAATATGTCCAATTCCTATTCTCTTGTAATATGGTCGAAATTTTGACAGTGCTATTGACAGTTATCTTTGTACTTCCAATGCCGCTTCAGGCCTTGCACATTTTGTATTTGAATTTGGTCATTGATATTGCTCCAGCTATGGCTCTGGCTTTTGAAGAAGCAGACAAGGATATCATGAACCAGCCGCCACGTAAAAGCAATGGTGGTTTGGTCAACAAGGCTTTCTTGTCACGGATTTTAATCGGTGGTGCCATTATAGCCCTTGCTAGTTTTCTCATTTTCCGCTATGCCTTGGAAAAAGAAGCTAGCTTGGAATACGCTCAAACGGCAACCTTTACCTTTATGGCCTTGGCACAATTGCTTCATATCTTTAATGTCAGAAAATCATCTGGATTTGGCTTGGACGCCTCCTTGTTCCGCAATAAGGTTCTGGTCTTCTCCTTGCTCTTCTCACTTGTTTTGCAATTAGGAGCTGTGTACCTTTCGTTTATGAATCCAATTCTTGGAACTGTCCCATTAACAGGCTGGACCTGGATCTACATGGGGATTGCTTTAGTTTGTACAACGGCACTCGTTTTTGTGGTCAATACACTCCTGAGCAAATTCGTTAAAAAGGAATCTTATTAAATGCTTTTTACTGTTAGACTGCCGAAAAAAGATTGAGAAATAAGTGAAAAGATGCTAAAATAAAGCCACAGGGAATGATTGTCTCCCTTGAAACCTTAGATTTCAAAACCGCATAAAAAGCTAATGACATCTGTATCCATACAAGCTTTGAGTAAAGGAGTTGAAGAAAGGATTTTCTTTTCCGCTCTAGTTTTTAGCTTGTGTGGTGCAGGTGTTTTTTGTTGAAGGAGAATAATGGAAATATGATTGTATCAATTGGTTTGATTCTTGCTGGGGCTATTTTGGCATTTATTATGATGGAGGTTGTAAAATTGCCCAAAATGATTGGTTTTTTGCTGGTGGGAATTTTGTTGGGTCCCTTTGTATTGGATTGGTTAGATCCAGCCATACTTGAAAATGGTGCTGCCATCCGAAAATTGGCCCTTGTCATTATCCTTATCAAGGCAGGGCTGACCATTCGGCTAGCAGATTTAAAAGAGATTGGCCGACCGGCCATATTCATGTCCTTTTTGCCTGCTCTCATGGAAATGCTGGCCTATACTGTTTTTGCACCATTCTTTTTCTCTATTAGTCCTACGGAAGCCGCTTTAATGGGAAGTGTTCTAGCAGCTGTCTCTCCAGCAGTAGTAGTCCCTCGAATGGTGGAGTTGATTGATCAGAAAATAGGAACTAGCAGAAAGATGCCTCAATTGATTCTTGCAGGAGCTTCCTTAGACGACGTTGTTGTTATCCTCTTGTTTACCTCCTTATTGGGGTTGGTAGCCACAGGAAAAGTAGAATGGATTCACTTGCTTCATATTCCAATTTCAATTGTGCTGAGTATTGTTTTGGGTTTTATCATTGGAAAAATAGTTGGTAGGGTATTGAAAAAATGGCATCTTAAGCAAACAATTCCTGCTATTTATGCCTTTCTTCTTGTTTTGGCTGTGGCTTGTTTCTTGGTTCAGGTGGAAGAAGTGGCGAAACCCTATGTAGCTTTGTCAGCACTGCTATCGATCTTGATGATAGCCATTCAATTGCCCAATACCTTACCTTCTGATCTCTCGACATCAATGGCCAATTTTTACAGCAAGATTTGGTTGGTGGCTGAGATTTTCCTATTTGTTTTGCTAGGAAGTTTGGTGGACATTCACCACGCTATCAGTGCTGGTCTAGCAGCTGTTGGATTGATTACCTTGACCCTCTTGGTTCGGACAATTGGTGTTTGGTTGAGTTTGGTTGGAAGTGGCTTTAGCCTAAAAGAGAAAGTTTTTTGTGTGATAGCCTATCTGCCCAAAGCAACTGTTCAAGCAGCGATTGGTGGCATTCCATTATCCATGGGCTTGGCCAGTGGTGAAATCATCTTATCTGTTGCGCTTATCGGCATTTTAATCACTGCCCCTCTCGGCGCTATTTTATTGGATCGCTATGCCAAACTCTTGCTTTCAGAGTCCTAATCTTAAGAAAATGATGAAAAAGGAGAATATGATATAATGGAACAAAAGAATAGAAAAGGAAATGAAAAATGAACAATGATCAAGAGTTGCGCCATGTTTCCCATGCTTTATTGCAAGAAAGAGGCGTTGAATTAGCAGACATCGCTGAATTAGTATTGAATTTACAAAACCGCTATATCCCAGATTTGGAAATGAACGAGTGTTTGGAAAATGTGCAAGCTGTCTTGGAAAAACGCGAAGTTCAAAATGCCATTATTACAGGTATTGAATTAGATAAATTAGCAGAAGAAGGCAAATTATCACAGCCCTTGATGGATATCCTCAAGCGTGATGAGGGGCTTTATGGGATTGACGAAATCCTTGGTTTGTCGATTGTCAACCTATATGGATCCATTGGTTTTACCAACTATGGATACTTGGATAAAGTGAAACCAGGTATTATCAGCCGTCTGGATAGTAAAAATGGAACTAGCTGCCACACTTTCTTGGACGATATTGTCTGTGCCATTGCAGCCTCTGCAGCCAGCCGTATCGCCCACAACGACCCGCAAAAGAGCGCCATTGCCAATCAGAAATAATAAGAAGAAGATTCGAAAATAGATCTTCTTTTTTCTATATTATCATTTGAATGCGGTTGCAAAAATGATATAATAAATTTAAAAAAGTTAGGTAAAATTAGAATGTTAGCACATTATGATAGTGAAACTCAGAAAGAGCAATCTCTAGAAGAACATTCATTCCTTGTTGCGAAAATGGCAAGAGATACTGCTAGTTTGGTACAACAGGGGGATCTGCTTTTCTTGGTTGGATTATTTCATGATTTAGGAAAAGCAGATAGAAATTTTCAAACAAAATTATTAGAAAAGCCTAGTCTACATGTTGACCATTCTTATGCAGGAGCAAAATATCTTTTTTCTAAAATACTGTTTCGTCTGAAAACGAAAAATGTTGATAAAAGTGAGCGGCTCATGTTTAATGATATTATCGGCTATGTGATAACAGCTCATCATGGTATGTATGATATTTCCTCTTTAGAAGATGAGGCAAGGCTATTTGGGCAAAATCGATTTCGTCTTCGAATTTGTAGAGACATGCCAGATTATCATTTTGAAGAAGATATCATTCCTTTTGCAGCTCAGTTAGAATCTAAATTAGTTCACTACGGTTATAAAGATTTGGATGATTTAATTGATCAAGCGTTTGAAAATTTTTCTCAAGCATTGGCAAAGCTTGATTGGGAAGATAAGAGTGAACGTGAGTTCTATTTATCTTGCTTCGTTAGGCTCTATCTATCACTGTTAAAGAATGCGGATATTCTAGATACCATTAACGCTTATGACATGGAAGTAGAGCCAATGACTGTGGAGAAATGTGAACAGTTAAAACAATCGTATCTTGATGCCGTTGAAGACAAATATGCAAGTTTTAGCAATCCCACAACGAGGTTGAATCAGATTCGTAGTCAAATTGCTGAGAGAATCAAAAATAGAGGACAAAAAGATTCTACAGGGATTTATCGTCTGGATTTGCCTACGGGTGCTGGCAAAACCAATCTCAGCATGCGCTATGCCTTTCATCAATTAGTTGAACAGAATAAATCACGTTTCTTCTATATCACGCCTTTTTTATCTGTCTTAGAACAAAATGCTTCTGAAATTCGGAAAATTACAGGCAAAGAAGGGGTATTGGAACACCATTCCAATGTGGTTAAGGACCGCGATACGCAGGAAGATGACGGTAAGTCAGCTGCTTTATCTGATTATCTGATCGATAGCTGGGATAGTCCGATTGTTCTAAGTTCTATGGTGCAGTTTTTCCAGTCCTTATTTAAGACAAAATCAGCCAACATTCGTCGTTTTTCAAGTTTTATGAATAGTGTTGTTATATTGGATGAAGTGCAGTCGCTTCCGATTGAAGTGACGACCTTATTTAATCTGACGATGAATTTTTTGAGTAGGGTCATGCAAACAACAGTCGTTTTATGCACAGCGACGCAACCTACTTATGATTCAAAAGAAATTGTTCACCGTATTCTATATGGCGGAAAAAATGGAGAAGCAGCAGATTTGGTTGATTTAACTGTGATAGAAAAAGAGATTTTTTCACGAACAGAATTACGAAAATTGAATGAGAACAATCAACCATCAAAACTTTCTGATTTGGTTGATGTTATGTTAGACAAGAACGAGTCAACTCTAGCAATCTTTAATACGAAAAAAACAGTGGATAAATTGTACGACATGCTAGTTGATCTGACCGATAGACCTATTTATCAATTATCGACTAATATGTGTGCTCAACATCGTTTGGATGTTATTTCTGAAATGAAAGAACAGTTAAAGCATGATGTTCCGATTATTTGTATCAGTACCCAGTTGATCGAGGCTGGAGTAGATGTTGATTTTCAGCGCGTGATTCGGTCCTATGCAGGCATTGATTCGATTGTCCAGGCCAGTGGTCGCTGTAATCGTGAAGGAAAAAGAGAGAAAGGCCAGGTCACCTTGGTTAATCTGACAAACGACGAGGAGAATATCTCTCGTCTGAAAGAAATCAAAGCTAAAAAAGATGTAACGGAGTTTATCCTACACACCATCTCTTCGCCTATTGAGCCCTCTCTTCTTAATCGTGAATTTTTTGAACACTATTATGCCAATAATAAAGCTGACCTAGATTATCCGTTATCAGCAGATGAGTCTGTTTATGATTACTTGACTGAAAATCAATTCAAAGGAGCCTCTACCAAGGGAACATTGAAGCAGGCCTTTAAAACAGCTGGGCAAAACATGGATTTAATCCAAAATGAATCAATCGGCATGATTGTGCCTTATCGAGGAGCTATCAAAAAGATAGAAGCACTGGAAGAACTTTGTGATTCAGATTTTCCCTCTGGTGAAGAATATCAAGCGATTAAAGCATTATTAAAAGAATTGCAACTTTTCACAGTAAATGTTAGAGAACACGATGCCTTATTACAGGCGACAAAGTCTTACCTTAATGGGCAAATCCTGATATTATCAGATGGGTATTATGATGAGAAAAAAGGGGTGACTAAAGAATCAGCTAGTTTTGTATTTTGATGTAAAAGAAAACAGGCCAACGATTGTTGTTAGAGAACATCGTTGACCTGAATTCTATATCGTGCAATAGCTAAAGATAATTTCAATCCACATAGTAGCACTATGATAAAAGAATTATATCAGATTTGATATCTTTATACAACTTCTAAATATCAAAAGCTATAGATAGAAATTGAAATTTTTGGATTTATATGTTACTATATGATTGTACATATGACACTCAAAAACAGTTGCCATGTTCGTTTTTGAGTGTCATATTTATCGTGAAAAAATAAGGAGGTGTTTATGTTGTACAGGTCACGAAATTTTTATGCTCGGATTCGGGCAGACCGCGCTCTATTTACAAACCCAGCAACCAAAGGAGGATCAGAGAGATCGAGCTATTCTGTGCCTACTAGACAGGCTTTGCAGGGGATCGTTGATTCGATCTATTTTAAACCAACTTTTGTCAACGTTGTGACAGAGGTGAAGATTATCAATCAGATTCAAACGGAGTTGCATGGTGTTCGGGCTTTGTTGCATGATTACAAGGCAGATTTGAGTTATGTATCCTATCTTAGCGATGTAGAGTATTTGGTGAAATACCACTTTATTTGGAATGAGAGCCGTGAAGATTTAAGTCATGACAGACTTTCGAATAAGCACGAGGCGATTATGCAACGTTCCTTGAAGAAGGGAGGAAGGCGTGATATTTTTCTTGGCACAAGAGAATGCTTAGGAGTAGTTGATGAAGTAAGCCAAGAAGAATATGAAAATGCTGAATCTTATTATCAAGGCATCTCTATTGATTTAGGTTTGATGTTCCATTCCTTTGCTTACCCAACGGATAAAAAAACACCCCTGAAATCCTTCTTTTCGAGAACAGTAATGGAAAATGGAATTATTCACTTTAAACCTCAGTCTGAATGCGAAATCGTTAATACTCTCTCGAGCTATTCCTTTAAAACACCTGGGAAAATCAAATCAGTCGAGGAAGAATATACAGACTATGAACGGTTTGATACGATGGAGAAAGGAGGCCACTAATGGATTTTTTTACATCACTTCTAAAAGCCTATGAAACAGCAGAAGAGACAGGTTTAGTTGACCAAGAAAAAAGTGCAGAACAGGCAATCTTATTGCCGATATACCATAGCAGTCTAAAGTCTAATGGTAAAAATATTATTTCTGTTCAGCTGGATAAAAACGTTCAGTTTTACAAGTCGGAAATAATGTCAGATAAAAAAACTATTATTTATCCGGTCACTGCTGACTCTGTTGCCAGGTCAGGAAGTAGTCCTGCCCCACATCCGTTGGTAGATAAATTCTCCTATTACCTATCTGAAATTGATCAGTCTCAATACGATAGCTTTCATCAACAATTGGCAAATTGGATAAATTACTGTGATGAAGGAGAAGTCAAACAGTTTTTAATCCAGGTCCAACAGTTTATTTTGCAACCTGATTGTGTAGAACAGATCATTCATTCTTTATTTGGCAGTCAATACCAGAGAGAGGGATTGAAAGTCAGCTATATAGATTCGGATGAAAAAGATAAGACGGTTGATTTATCTGCCTATTTCTTAGAGTTTTCTATCGTGCAGTTCCGTGGCTTCAAAAACGAGTCTGTCACAAGTTTTAAGGCTTTGCACCAATCCTTTATTTCCTTTGTTGAGGCACATAAAACAAATCTCGGGGTTTGTAACATCAGTGGCCGTGAAGAGCAGATAACAACAAAGCATCGTGGCCTCATGGGAAATGCTAAAATCATATCTGTTAGTAATAAAAATGAGGCTTATAAAGGTCGGTTTCAAGAGCGAGGAGATGTTTTTAGTGTAGGCTATGAAACATCAGAGAAAATTCATCTCATGGTGAAATACTTATTGGAAAATGATCATACCAGCACCTGGCTAGGTTCTTCTCAATATTTAATCAATTGGTTTAGTGATGATTTAGCAAATGATAGTCAGCTGGACATTGTAAAACCTGAAATTGAGAGTTTATTTGAAGATGAGGAAGACGAAATACAAATTGTTCGTCCCTTATCAACTGATGAAAATCGCAAAATCGGCTCTTCCTTTATCAAGGGAAAAAAACAATTTAGTGATAATGCTACTTATTACGTTGCCATTTTAAATAAAACCAGTAATGGGCGCATTGCTTTAAAATATTTCCGTGAATTAAAGGTTTCTCAACTGTTAGAAAACTTAAACAAGTGGCAAGACAAGTATTCCTGGGAAGTTAACTATAGAGATAGAGGCTATGTCTTAAAAACACCAACCTTTGATGAGATAATTAAGGCTGCTTATGGTGTTGATAGGGAACGTTTCCTAGAATTAGACAATGATAGTTTCAGAAGTGATCAATACCAAAAGTTGGTGACAAGTCTATTAGATGGACGGCCAATACCAGATTCTTTGGTCAGGAAATTTGAAAATAATATTAAAGAACGTCACAGGTATCGTAAAAACTGGCACCGTATTGAACAGGTTAGTTTAGCGATATTGCAGCAAAAAAATAAGGAGGTATTTACACCAATGGTAGACCGTGAGAATACGAATCGTTCCTATCTCTTTGGACGATTACTAGCAATTTTTGAACTGATAGAATTGCAACGCTATCGAATAGATGGGAATGACAATAGTCGATTGACAAATGCTGAACGCTATTGGACAGCTTATACAAATCAGCCAGCCAAAATGATGGAAAGTTTAACCAATAAAATCAAGCCTTATGAGGAAGTCTTAAAGCTCCAACATAAGGGTATATGGCATAAGCTGGAAAAAGAAAGAGAAGAAGTGATTGCCTTGTTAGCCCCACTGATGGAGACCAAGGAATTTAATAGTTCTTTAGATTATCGCTTTATTTTTGGGTATTACGCTGAGAAACAATTCTTCTATACAAAACAAATTAAAGAAAGTGAGGAATAAACAATGTTAGAAACTAAGATTGATTTTATGGTGACGTTTGAGGTGAAAGAAGCAAATGCCAATGGGGATCCCTTGTCAGGCAATATGCCTAGAACAGATGCCAAAGGATATGGCTTGATGAGTGATGTTTCCATTAAGCGTAAAATCCGTAACCGTGTGCAAGATATGGGACATGCTATTTTTGTTCAGGCCAATGACCGCATAGAAGATGATTATATCTCGTTGGAAAAACGGTTCAAGGCTATCTTTACAGGCAAAGAAACGGATGAAGAAATAAATGAGAGAGCAAATAAAGAGTGGCTTGATGTTCGTTCCTTTGGTCAAGTATTTACTTACTTAAAAGATCGCTCTTTTGCTATTCGAGGTCCTATTTCAGTTAACATGCCAAAATCTCTAGAACCAATTGTTATCTCTAGTTTACAAATTACAAGAAGTACCAATGGTGTAGAGCCTAAAAAAGCTGGCGGGCGTTCATCAGATACGATGGGTACAAAACATTTTGTAGAGTATGGTGTCTATGTATTAAAAGGATCAATTAATGCCAACTTTGCTGAGAAAACAGGTTTTAGTGAAGAAGATGCTGCGGTTATTAAGGAAGCTCTTTTGAGCCTCTTTGAAAATGATGCCTCCTCAGCTCGACCAGAAGGTTCCATGCGGGTAAGAGAAGTCTTTTGGTTTACGCATTCAAATAAACTTGGTAATGTCTCTAGTGGCCGAATTTTCGACTTATTGGAATTTGATACTGATAACCAAGATAAAACAGGCTATGAAGATTACCAGATTCGCTTAAATGAGGAAGTTTTAGCAACTTACAAAGATAAAGGGTTGAAAGTTGAGATTTTAGAAGGGCTGTAAGATGGTCTATGCTGAAGAGAATTATTTAATGTTGTCAGGTATTCAGCATTTTCAATTTTGCAAACGCCAATGGGGATTGATTCATATCGAACAGCAATGGGCAGAAAATGAAGCCACAACTCATGGGCAAATCTTACACACTAAGGCTGACAATCCTTATGTTAAAGAGAAACGAAAAGATGTATTGGTGTCAAGAGCAATGCATGTTTCTTCTAAACAACTTGGTTTATATGGTATTTTAGATGTCGTTGAATTTCATAAAGATAAGGCTGGTGTGGCATTAAAAGGCAAAACTGGCAAATGGTTGCCTACAATTGTCGAATACAAGAGAGGTAAACCCAAAAAAGATACGAGAGATATTGTACAATTAGTTGCTCAAACGATTTGTTTGGAAGAAACGTTGTGTTGTTCTATAGAGGTAGGCTATCTCTATTACCATAGTGTGAATAAAAAGAAAAAAATAGAGATAACCCCTGCTTTGAGACAAGAAGTATTTGAGTTAAGCCAAGAGATGCACCGGTATTATGATAATCGAATCATTCATAAAGCGGTGTATTTTAAAAATTGTCAGCTATGCTCGTTGGTGGATATCTGTTTGCCAAGGCTCAGTAAAAAGAATCGAAATGTTGAAAACTATATCACGCAATCCTTGAGAAGTGAGGACATCGTATGAAGAAATTACTGAACACCCTATATCTTACTCAGGAAGATTTTTATCTGACGCGAGAGCGAGATAATATTGTCATCAAACAAGATGGGAAAGTTATTCAACGTTTTCCGTATCGTATTATTGAAGGGATAGTTTGTTTCTCTTATCTTGGGGCATCGCCTTCCTTGATTGAATTGTGCTCAGAAAAGAGCATTCATCTTTCGTTTCATACCCCTCAAGGACGATTTTGTGGACGGTTTGTTGGTAAAACGAATGGCAATGTTTTGTTGCGTAGAGAACATTACCGATTAGCTGACGATGACAGGTCTTTAGAGTATGCAAAACGGTTTATTCTAGCAAAGGTCTCGAACGCCAGGAAGTATTTGCTTCGTTTTAGACGTGACCATCGGGAGCGTATCAACACGTCTTTATTTGAAGAAGTGAATACAGAATTGGTTTGGGCTTTGGAAATGATTCAAACGGTTTCTAGTAAAGAAGAGTTGCTTGGGATAGAGGGGCAAGCTGCCAATCAGTATTTTAAATTATTTAATGAAATGGTGTTGTCGGATAAGGATACATTTTTCTTCAATGGCAGAACGAGAAGACCTCCTTTAGATTGTGTGAACGCTCTACTTTCTTTTGGTTACAGCCTGTTAACCTATGAATGCCAGTCTGCCTTAGAAGCTGTTGGTCTGGATAGTTATGTCGGCTTTTTCCATACGGATAGACCTGGTAGACCCAGCTTGGCATTAGATTTGGTTGAAGAGTTCCGATCTTACATCGTGGATCGTTTTGTCTTTTCAATGATTAACCGCGGACAATTATCAAAATCTCACTTTGAGATAAAAGAAAATGGGAGTGTTCTACTAACAGATAAGGGGCGCAGTGTTTTTCTGGAAGCCTGGCAGAAACGAAAGCATACCGAGGTCGAACATCCTTTTACGAAAGAAAAAGTCAAATTGATGTTATTACCTTATGTACAATCTCAGTTACTTGCAAAGGCTATAAGAGGTGATTTGGAATCTTATCCTCCATTTCTAATATAGGAGTCAAGCAATGATGGTGTTGGTAACTTATGATGTGAATACAGGAACAGCTGCTGGCCGTAAGCGTCTAAGACATGTAGCGAAGTTATGTGTAGATTACGGACAAAGGGTCCAAAATTCAGTGTTTGAGTGCTCACTCACACCAGCTGAATTTGTGGAAATTAAAAATCAGTTGCTTCAAATAATAGACGAAGAAGCAGATAGTATCCGTTTTTACCTTCTAGGAAAAAATTGGCAAAATCGTGTAGAAACCATCGGCCGTGATGATAGTTACGATCCAGATATTGGTGTTCTACTCTTGTAAAATTTTAAGTGCGAACCTAGGTTAAACATCAAAATACTGTATGTTCGACACAAAATTATGTTAAAAACGGGCTTTTTGGTTTGGTTTTATTAGAGTACTTACTAGTAAAAATAGATTAAATTGCCCAAAACAGTGCATTTTAGCGCTGTCGCACCCTTCGCGGGTGCGTGGATTGAAATATACATTACTTTTTTAGCTTCATCTAAATAATAGTCGCACCCTTCGCGGGTGCGTGGATTGAAATAATAATGTAGCGATACCATCTAATAAGAGTAACGTCGCACCCTTCGCGGGTGCGTGGATTGAAATTAATATCTTTGATTCGATAACCCCGACTTTGTAGCGTCGCACCCTTCGCGGGTGCGTGGATTGAAATCGGCTATTCTGATGAAATTGAAGAATTAAGGCTAGTCGCACCCTTCGCGGGTGCGTGGATTGAAATTCACAGTGGCAGCTGTATTCACGACGGAACAATTCAAGTCGCACCCTTCGCGGGTGCGTGGATTGAAATATGGCTTGTGTCGGGTTTTCTGCGGCGGCTGCTAGTGTCGCACCCTTCGCGGGTGCGTGGATTGAAATAAGCTAATGCTAGAACAGACCCCCGCGGGTATCTGTCGCACCCTTCGCGGGTGCGTGGATTGAAATCTTGACGGCCATAACAATGAGCAACGGCGGTTGTGTCGCACCCTTCGCGGGTGCGTGGATTGAAATTTTTGCGTACAGAAGCATATATCGGCTGGGGCATTGTCGCACCCTTCGCGGGTGCGTGGATTGAAATGTTTTTTTGGACAACGTTGGAAAACTTTTGGTGTGTCGCACCCTTCGCGGGTGCGTGGATTGAAATCAAGGTTCTGGGGTTGAGCAACAAAAAGCTCTAGTCGCACCCTTCGCGGGTGCGTGGATTGAAATTTGCCCCTTGCATTTATTGGTCAAATGCCATTCCAAGTCGCACCCTTCGCGGGTGCGTGGATTGAAATTTCGTATGGTTCGGTGTGCTTATTAAATTTAAACGTCGCACCCTTCGCGGGTGCGTGGATTGAAATTTTTTCGATCTAATACTGCTCAAACTTTTGATAAAAGTCGCACCCTTCGCGGGTGCGTGGATTGAAATATCTGTTTGGAAAACAACAAGCAGAAATCGAATGGTCGCACCCTTCGCGGGTGCGTGGATTGAAATAGTGATAGCCGGATAGGCGTACTTCCGTAACTCGTCGCACCCTTCGCGGGTGCGTGGATTGAAATCCCTACACGTTTGACAAACTCAACAATACCATCAGGTCGCACCCTTCGCGGGTGCGTGGATTGAAATTATAAAACATATAAATTACCCTAAAATTGTTGTGTCGCACCCTTCGCGGGTGCGTGGATTGAAATTGGTTGGGCTGAATGGTCTGTGGACCAAGAAAAAGTCGCACCCTTCGCGGGTGCGTGGATTGAAATTAGAAAAAGATGAATTGCAAAGGCTGCTTAAAGAGTCGCACCCTTCGCGGGTGCGTGGATTGAAATAATGTATCTTGGAAACAATCTTGAACGGTGAAGGTCGCACCCTTCGCGGGTGCGTGGATTGAAATATGGCTTGCGTAGGATTTTCTGCGGCGGCAGCTAGTCGCACCCTTCGCGGGTGCGTGGATTGAAATTGCACCACGAACGATATGGTAACGTACCCCTGGAGTCGCACCCTTCGCGGGTGCGTGGATTGAAATAGCGATGATATATTCAACCCGAGACACAAGCGAGTCGCACCCTTCGCGGGTGCGTGGATTGAAATAAGCCGTTGTTGTCGAACGTAAACATGCCACCCGAGTCGCACCCTTCGCGGGTGCGTGGATTGAAATTTTTTTATTTTACAAAAAAATAATAACCCGTATCGTCGCACCCTTCGCGGGTGCGTGGATTGAAATTAAAATTGCATTGCGGACATTTTTGGAAAATACAGTCGCACCCTTCGCGGGTGCGTGGATTGAAATAAGCTAGCAGGAGCTATCAGAGCAAAACACAGCGCGTCGCACCCTTCGCGGGTGCGTGGATTGAAATATCGTTTATGCAAGCTTAAAACATTGATTTGATAGGTCACACCCTTCGCGGGAGTTTGAAATAGAAGCATAAACTTGATCAAGATTATCGCCCACAACGACCCGCAAAAGAGCGCCATTGCCAATCAGAAATAAAAATAACCGTAGAAAAGTTCTACGGTTATTTTTGATGAGTTCTCTTTAGAATCTAAAAATCGTTACAGCCTGCAATAATTCATCTGATAAATGATCTAGCGTATAGGTTTTAAAGTCCTCATGGTCTTTAACGGCTCGAAATCGTTTGGCCAAATCGTAAATGGGACCATCATAGAGGTGGGGATGATGAGTTAAAAAATCTCTCACCAGTTTCCATTCTCGTTTGTAACCAAGTGGTCGAGCCTGGTAGCGGATTCCATCAATAACAGTATCGTGGTGGTGGTGTAAGTGGCCAAATACAACGTCTTTTACACCATATTTTAGAAATACATCATGGAAGGTTTGACTCCCTAAAAAGGCCTTGAATCGATCGAAATAAGCGTGAGTTGGAACGAAATTACCATGAGGGACAAAGTGCAATGCGACAATAGGGGCCTGTTGGGTAGACTGCAGCAATTTTTCCAGTTTGTCTAAGCTCTGCTGGGTTAATTGTGGATCAGAATGGCTGCGGTCTAATTTGCGGTCAAACCAGTAGAAATTTTTATTGGCAAGATGGACTGCGGGAGTTTTTTCTGGATGAAAACTGTAATCGTACCAACCAGCGAGGTGAACCAGACTAGCACCATCTAATTCGATTACCTGCCCATCCAGTGCTTGAATTTGCTCTTCTGTGAGGCCCAGCATATCGTGATTGCCCAAGTTAAAGGAGACGTGACATTCCTTTTTCAACAGCTCTAAAAATGGCTTTCCAATCCTTTCGTGGTCATTGGAAAGATCCCCTGCAATATGGAGATGGTCAACCCTTTCCTTATGCAGCAAATCAATCAAAATATGGGTTTCAACTTGCGAAAAACCATTTAAATCAATGTGCAAGTCACTCATAATAGCTAATGTTTTCATAAGAATAGTATAGCAGAAATCAAGCTTAATGGTTCATGAATGTAGCGTTTTAAAAAATGAGAAAAACATCACAAACTTCATTGACAAACATTCAATTGAATGATAGAATGAAATTGTGAAAAAAAGAACAAAGGAGAACATTATGGCAAAACGTTTTATTGTCGTTGGTGGAGTTGCGGGTGGTGCATCTGTTGCAGCTCGTATTCGTCGGTTGGATGAAAATGCTGAAGTCCAAATCTATGACAAAGGTCAGGATATTTCATTTTCAAACTGTTGTTTGCCGAACTACTTTAGTGGAGAAGTTTCAGAAATTGAGGATTTGATATTTTATAATCCTGAAAGCTTCAAAAAGACCTATAATCTGGATGCTAAAACCCAATCAGAGGTGATTGCTATTGATGGTGAAGCTCATACGATTACCGTTAAAGATTTACAGACAGGAACTGAATACCAAGATCATTATGATTACCTTATTCTGTCACCTGGTGCCAAGGCTATCAAGCCTAAAAGCATTAAGGGAATTGATGCAGAACATGTCTTTACCTTGAAAAATGTTTCCGATGTTCGATTCTTAGATGGTCATCTAAAGAGCAAGGCAGTGACGGATATCGTTGTTGTGGGTGGTGGCTTTATCGGAGTTGAAGCAGCAGAATGTCTTCGCCATGCTGGGAAAAATGTAACCTTGGTAGAGGCTAGCCAGCAAATCATGGCACCATTCGATGAAGATATGGTGCAAATGTTGCACAAGGAATTACATGATAATGGGGTACAGCTAATTTTAGAAGATGGCGTTTCTGAAATTACGAGCTCGGAAGTTATTCTTGCTAGTGGAAAACAAATCCCAGCTCAAGCTGTTGTTCTTGCCATTGGCGTTGCACCTGATGTTGATTTTGCAGTGGCCTCAGGGATTGAGCTAGGTGAAACAGGAGCGATTGCGGTTGATCACCATTACCAAACAAATTTGAAAGATGTGTTTGCTGTCGGTGATGCGATTGAAGTCACCAACCGTTTAACTGGTAAAAAGACGCGCTTACCACTTGCTGGTCCAGCTCAAAAACAAGCACGGAATGTTGCAGATTATTTATTTGGCAAAAATATTCCAAATAAAGGTGTTATTGGTTCTTCTTGTATTCGTGTGTTTGGCTTAAATGGCGCTTCAACTGGTTTAAATGAAAAAGAATGTATTAAACAGGGTATTGATTACCGAGTTGCCTTGGTTATTCCAAATGATCGAGTCGGGCTCATGCCAGAAGCAGCACCGATGCATTTTAAATTAGTGTACGAATACCCAACTGGTAAGGTTCTTGGTGCACAAGCCATCAGTAAGGGAAATCCTGTTAAAAATATCAATGTTATTGCTACGGTCATTAGTATGGGTGGATATCTTGAGGATTTAAAAGAATTAGAACTTTGTTATGCTCCTGCATTTTCTACCGCTAAAGATGTTATCAACTTCGCAGGCATTGTTGGATTGAATTACTTAAATGGTGTTTATGAACAAGTTCCATTAACAGCCGTTCGTCAATTAGTTAAAGAGGAGGCGTTTATTCTGGATGTACGTGGAAAAGAGGCTTTCAATCATGCACATATCAAAGGGGCAATCAATATTCCACTTGATGAAATTCGAGATCGCCTCAATGAAATTCCAAAAGATCGTCCAGTCTATATTCATTGTCGAACCTCATGGAATAGCTATTATGCGATTTGTGCATTGAAAGGCTACGGATACGATAACATCATCAACATCCAAGGATCATTCTTAGCACTAAGCTATTATGAATACTTTAAAGACGTGACAACAAACCGTGAACGTATTTTAACAGGTTATAATTTTGAGTAAGATGCAAAAATTATCAAAGTTAGATATCATTTCTCTCGTTATTGGTTCTGTCATTGGATGGGGGGCATTTTATCTCCCAGGTCAAAAATTTTTGAGCCAGTCAGGTGTTATGAACACAGCTATTGGGTTCATCATCGGATGGGGATTGATTTATTTTATTCAAGTGGCTTACCATACGATGATCCATTACCACAATGAGTCAGGTGGTGAATTTACCTATGTTTTAAAACATTTAGGGTTGAAGCACGGTTTTATAGCTGGTTGGTCATTGATTTTTTGTTATCTAACCTTGATACCTTTGAATGCCAGTGCGGTACCATTGGTCCTTCGTTCAATATTTCCAAACATGGCATTTGGTCAGATGTATCGTATTGCAGGGTATCCTGTGTTTCTATCAGATATCCTGCTGTCTTCTTTGGTGATTGGAGTTTTCTATTACATTAACCAAAGGGGATTAACCTTTTCTATGAACTTTCAAAAAGTTTTGATGTTGTTACTCTTTGTTTTAGTCATTGGATTAACACTCATCATGGTCAAGCTAGGAGATGCTATACAATTTAGGGTATCTTATCTGGATTCCTATCAGTTCAGTTGGAAGGAAATAGTACCAGTTCTTTCGATTATACCCTTCTTATTTGTTGGTTTTGACATTGTCCCACAAGTTTTGACAGACATTGGTTTTGACAGACGCTTTGCGACTAGAATGACGATTTTAGCCACGGGTATAGGTGTCTTGATTTACAACTCATTAAATCTATTAACAGCTTTCGCTTATTCACCAGACCAGGCTCTACAAAAGGAGTGGGCTAGTGGACAAGCTGTTTTGGAACATTTGGGAATCCTAGGTTTCTTAGCTCTAGCTATTGCATTGCTAGCTGCGATTACGGGTGGTATCAATGGTTTTATGATTGGAAGTAGTAGAGTCGTCGTTGCCTTGGCTGAAAAAGAATTATTGCCGAATCGTTTTCAGGAAAAAAATGCTCAGTCGGTTCCATCGAAAGCTCTTGCTTTTGTTAGTGTGATTTCTATTTTGATGCCCTTGCTAGGTAGAATGGTTATACTCTATATAGTTGATATATCCAGTCTGATGGCTGCATTGATTTATGCCTATGTCGCTTTCATCAGTAGTCGATTGGCTAAGTCGAAAAAGGAACGATTTTTTAATCGAATGGCTTTAGTGATTGCTATTTTATTTCTTCTATTACTGTTGATTCCTGGTTCTCCCAGTCAGTTAAGTCCCATTTCATTTGGTATTTTGGGCATTTGGATTCTATTTGGATTTATTTATTTTAAAAAAAGAAATACAAAGGAGAAAATATGAAAAAAGTTGAACATATTGCAGGTATAGCATTTGGCTTACTTGTCGTATTCTTAGGTAAGATGTTTTTAACATCGGATATGTTGTTTTTCCGTCTCTTAATTGGGGCTGGTTTGGGGTATACACTCAGCCGAGGCTATACTGGTTTTGCCGGTAGTGTCAACCGTGCTTACCGCACGGGCTCAACACGGTTGATGAGAGCCATGGTCACAATGTTTTTTGTCACAGCCTTATTGAGTACGGCATTCTTATTTAATGCTGACGCTGCAACGTATGACCTTTGGGTCAACCCAATCAATCTCGGTTTGTTGTTGGGTGGTATTCTATTTGGTTTTGGGATGACTTTCTCATCTTGTTGTGCATCTGGAGTATTAACAGACGTTGTTACAGCACTTCCTCGTGGATTAATAACGCTTGTATTCTTCTGTTTTGGAGTTTTCATTGGATTTCCAATTCAAAATAGTGCTAGTTGGGTGACAGATTCTTGGGTAACATCTGAGGTCGGTTCCAAACTATATGGCGGTGTCTATCTTCCAGATCTCTTTAAATTTGATGGATTGCAAGGCTACCTTGGAGCAATGATTGTAACAGGCTTACTTTGTGCTTTCGTGATTTGGTTATCGTATCGCTATGAAGCTAAACGAAAAGCAGAAGGCACATACAGCGGCCATTTTGGAGAAAAAATCCAAGATATTGAAGTGGCAGAAGCTGCAGCAGAAGTGACTTCTGAAACAGATTGGTACAGTCGTATCTTTGTAAATGCATGGTCATTGAAAAAAGCCGGAATTATTTTAGCTGTCTTATTTACCTTGTTAATGGGTGTGACCAAAGCAGGTTGGGGTGCAAGTACACCTTATGGTTTATGGTTTGGTCAAGTATTGATGTTGTTTGGGGTGGATGCCCAAACCTTGGCTAATTTTACCCTGATGCCAGAAGGTGCCTTTGCGACTCCTTTCTTCCAACATCCAATTAGTGTTCAGAACTTTGGAATTATGATGGGGACCATTTTCTTCTTATTATCATCAGGTACTTTCTCAAAAGTAACGCGTTCTGAATTAACAGTTTCTGGAAAACAAGCATTGTTTTATGCCCTTGGTGGTATTTGTATGGGATTTGGTACACGTCTAGCGAACGGATGTAACGTTGGTGCTTTATACACACCAATTGCGAATTTCTCACTATCTGGTTGGGTATTCTTTGCTGTTCTAGTAGCAGGCGGAATTTTAGGAAACATGGTTGCCAAAAAAGTGAATTTATAAGAAAGAGCCAAACGGCTCTTTCTTGATTTTTTACTAAAAACAGTTTTTAATATGGTATACTAGTTTACAAGATAAAGTATGAGGAGTTATTCGAAAATGTCTTCTGACAAAAATAGAGAGTACATGGATCAAATTTTCAATGAATATGTCAAGATTGGAAAAGCGTTATCCAGTGAAAAACGAATTGAAATTTTACACCGTTTGATACATGGCAGTAAGACAGTGGAAGAGATTGCCCGTATTTCGGATATGACAGTAGCCAATACTTCAAGACATTTACAGGTACTCAAAGAAGTCAATCTAGTGACAACTACTAAAAAGGGAAAGTATATTTGTTATAGAGTTGCCTCAGATAGAGTTGAAAGGATTTTAAATGAAATCCATCTTTTAAGTGAGGAACAATCTCCATCTCTTCGTTATATTGAAGATTCCTTTGACCAAAGTGATGATCAAATGAAAGTGATGACTTTAGATGATGCCATCACTCTCTCTGAAAAAAGTCCAATCCAATTGGTCGATTTGCGTTCTCACAAAGAATTTGAAAAAGACCATATTGATGGCGCAGTGAATATTCCGTATAAAGAGTTGCCAACTAGATATGAAGAGTTGGGAGAAGAAGAGCCTGTTATTTTATATTGTCGTGGCCGTTTCTGTCCATATGCCAATCAGGCATCAGCATTCTTGAATCGACATGGATACGATGCATATAGTGTCAATGTTACTCATTTTGACTGGAGACGAGGTTAATATAAGAAAGAAAATCGAAATGCCTTGGGATCTCTGTTCAGTATGGTATGAGAGACGAAAGAATACTAGGTAATTTATAATAGTAAACAAGACTGCACTGATGATAAGAGTGTGGTTTTTTAATTCCGTTTAGTAGAATATAACCTAGAAAATGTATCCAACTTGATGACTCTATATCAAGTCAACAATCATGGTATAATAGAAAAATGTTGTGAGGCCAGGTGAAAATCACTTTCCAGATAATTGGAAACAGTTTTGTCACCTTATTGCCTCACTCACTGGCAGAAAATTTTATTGATATGATTTCAAAAAGGAGGTTTTTATGTGGATGAGAAGAAAGCAGCATATCTTAAAGGAAGAAGAGTTGATTTTCCAAGAGTCAATGACGGCAAAACGCTTTGTGAAAATCTAGTCTTACGTTTCAATATAGTTTTAGAAAATAATTGAGTCTCTGCCACCTGTCATTAAGGCAGCTGGTTTTTTGTCATGGCTGTGTTATAATAGATTAAGATGATACTAGGAGGTCAGCTATGCTCATTAAGGATCGCTTGCTGGATCACAGTGAAATGACTGAAATTGAAGCAGGGATTGCCGATTACTTTTTAGGTGCAGGTCATGACCTGAAAACCATGAGCTCTCGTGCTATTGCTAAGGAGCTTTATGTGGCGCCATCGACTGTCACTCGCTTTTGTCAATGGCTAGGTTTTGATGGTTTCAACGCCTTTAAGGAGGCGTATCTGGCTGAAGTTACTTATTTGGATACTAATTTCCAAGAGATTGATCCCAATTGTCCTTTTACCAAGCGGGATCAACATTTGGCTGTGGCGTCCAAAATGGCTAGCCTATATCAAGAAACGGTTCAGGATAGTCTGTCTCTTCTTAATCATGATGTTCTGCAACAGGCGACCCGTATGCTAGAAAAAGCAACCAGTATTCAGTTCGGTGTTGTTGGAGACGCTTTTGAGATGGCAGAGACCTTTAAAAACCGTATGGTCAAGCTTGGAAAGCCAGTGACCATTGAGCGGCGCTTGGATAATCTCTTTTTCACGGCCCTTCAAGCAACAGAGACGATTTGTTTCATCTTGATTTCCTACTCAGGGGAGACAGAGTCGATTTTAAAGGTAGCAGAAGTCTTGAAAAAAAGAAAGTTGCCCACTATTGTACTGACCTCTTTTGGAGACAATACCCTGTCTCAGCTTTTTGATGTGGTCATTCGTATCTCAACCAGGGAACGCTTAATCGAAAACCTTGGTAATTTCAGTTCATTGATTTCCATTTCTTATATTCTCGATAGCCTCTATGCTAGTTATTTTCAAAGAGATTATGACAAGCATTATGACCAGAAGGTCAAGGTTTCCCGCGCCTTTGAGCAAAAACGGAAATCGAACAATCCTTTGTTAAAAGGGGGAACAGAAGTGGAATAATCAGTTTATCCGCAACAGTGTTGCGGTTTTTTGCTGTTTTTAAGGGACAATTTGGCAACGCTTGTGAAAGCGGTTAAAAAACTATTGTGTTGTGAGATGAAAGGGAATACAATACTAATATCAAACAATAAGGAGTTGACGTCATGGCTAAAGATTATACAGCATTGGCACAAACGATTATCGATAAAGTAGGGGGCGAGAACAATGTGAATTCCTTAATTCACTGTGCGACCCGTCTGCGTTTTAACCTTAAGGATGAAGGCAAGGCTGACACTGAAAGTCTCAACAATACCCCAGGTGTGATTAACGTTGTTCAAAGCGGGGGACAGTACCAGATTGTTATTGGACCGGAAGTGGCTTCGGTCTTTAAGGCGATCAATGACCAGGCTAATTTTAGTGCTGGGGAAGAAGCACCTCAAGAAGAGGACGATAAGGAGAAAGTCGCTAAGGTTTTAGATACCATTGCTGGTATGTTTGTACCAATCGTGCCTGTCATGGCTGGTGCTGGAATGATTAAGGTCATCAACTCCTTGAGTCTCATGTTTGGCTGGTTAACCCCTGAAGATAATACGTTTAAGTTTTTGAGTATTTTTGGGGATACCATCTTTTATTTCCTTCCGGTTATTTTAGCTGCATCTGCTGCTAAGAAGTTTAAAACCAACCAATACCTCGCTATGGTGATTGGGGCAAGCCTGATTAGCCCAACCTTTGTGGCTATGGTAGGAACAGCGCGTGAAGCAGGAACAGGACTAGATTTTCTAGGCTTACCTGTTACTCTTGCTAACTATAGCTCTTCTGTCATTCCGATTATTCTTGCGGTATGGTTCTTGTCTTATGTCGATCCTGTAGTGACAAAGTATACGCCAGCTATCCTAAGGATTTTCTTGGCTCCGATGGTGACCTTGCTCATTGTTTTGCCAGCAACCTTCCTCTTGATCGGTCCATTGGGAACCTGGATGGGAGATGGCTTGAACACTCTTGTATCGATGCTAAATGGTGTAGCGCCTTGGTTGGTGCCGATGCTCATCGGGGCAACGACTCCACTCTTAGTCATGACAGGGATGCACTACGGGATTATCCCAATTGGAATCAATATGTTGGCGACAAAGGGGATAGATACAGTGGCAGGACCAGGGATGATGGTTTCAAACATTGCCCAAGGCGGTGCAGCGCTTGCGCTAGCCTTTAAAACCAAAGATAAGAACCTAAAAGCCTTGTCCATCTCAACAGGTATTTCAGCAGTATTAGGGATCACAGAGCCTGTTCTGTACGGGATTAACATCAAATACAAGCGTCCCTTATATGCAGCCATGATCGGTGGAGGTGTGGCTGGGCTTTATCTTGGGATTATGGGTGTCGGCCGATTTGCGCAGGTACCACCAGGTCTTCTGTCATTACCAAGTTATTTCAGTTCTGAATTTCCAAATGTCATCGTTCATGCAGCAATCGGTTGTGCCATCGCTTTTGTGGTTGCTTTTGTTGCATCCCTTATTTTAGGACTTCCAAAAGAAGCAGAGGCTCAAAATATACCAACGACAACTGTCTCTGATGACACTGTTGTAGCAGTTGCCACTGGTACTTTGGTGCCACTTGAAACTGTAAAAGATGAAGTCTTTGCTAGCAAAGCAATGGGGGATGGTGTCGCACTGGTACCTAGCTCAGGTGAGATTCTTGCCCCTGTCAATGGTGTGCTCTCAACAGTCTTCCCAACTGGACATGCCTACGGTATCGTTCGTCCAGATGGCGTTGAAGTGTTGGTTCATATTGGTATCAATACTGTTGATTTAGCTGGTCAAGGGTTTAAAACTCTGGTACAACAAGGTCAGACCGTTAAAGCTGGCCAGGCGATTGCATCCGTTGATTTAGAGCTTGTGAAAGAAAAAGGTTACGACACCACTATCATGATCATTATTACAGATGCCAAAGGCAAAGACATTACAGTTAAGACGGCAGGAGAGGTTTTTGCCGGAGATTTAATCTAAGCAACTAGAACAGGAGGGGGTTCCCTCCTTTCGTTTAATTTGTTTGAAAAAGGAGTTTGCAATGGGATTTAAAACAGATTTTCTCTGGGGAGGAGCAACAGCTGCTAACCAGATTGAAGGCGCTTATGACCGAGACGGTCGTGGTTTGACGACCATGGATACCTTGACGGTTGGGGATAAGGATAGACCGCGTCAGATTACCTTTAAAACCTTGAAAGGCGAGGTTAGGCATGCAGAGCGTTTGGCTGCCGTTCCAGAAGGAGCTGTTGGCCATATTGCTCCGGATGTTTTCTATCCTTCTCACACAGGGATTAACTTCTATGACCATTACAAGGAAGACATCAAACTCTTTGCGGAGATGGGCTTTAAGGCTTACCGCATGTCCATTGCTTGGACGCGTATCTTCCCAAATGGTAACGAGACGGAGCCTAATGAAGCTGGCCTCGCCTTCTATGATGCGGTATTTGACGAATGTCTGAAATACGGGATTGAGCCAGTCGTGACCTTGTGTCACTTTGATACCCCGCTTTACTTGGCTGACCACTATGATGGCTGGTCCAGCCGTGAGGTCATTGGCTTTTTTACCCATTATTGTGAAACAGTATTTAAGCGTTACAAGGACAAGGTCAAGTATTGGATGACCTTTAATGAGATCAACGTCTTAAGGTCTTGGTTGCAGATTGGTATCCATCGAAACGATGATCAGACCAAGTTTCAAGCCCTACATCATATTTTCCTTGCGTCAGCAAAGGCGGTGCAACTCTGTCATCAGATCATCCCAGATGCCATGATTGGCAATATGGTCATGTATGCACCGAGCTATGCTATGACCGCTAAACCAGAAGATGTCTTAGAAAATATCGCCTACAAACGCCAAGTGGAATTTTACCTAGACATTCAGGTCAAGGGTTATTACCCAGCCTACAAATTAAAAGAATTTGAACGTAAGGGTGTGCAAATTGCCATGGAAGAGGGGGATTTGGACTGTCTCGCTAATGGCACAGTTGATTTCATTGGCTTTAGCTACTATATGTCGACCATGTCCACAACGGACACCAGCGTGTCTAAAACACCTGGCAACAATATTCTCAGCTACAAGAACCCTAATTTAGAGGTTTCTGAATGGGGCTGGACCTTGGATCCACTAGGCTTGCGCATCGCCCTTTCGGAGATGTATGACCGTTACCATGTGCCCCTTTTTATCGTAGAAAATGGACTGGGTGCCATGGATACCTTAGAGGCCGATGGAACAGTTACGGATGATTACCGGATAGACTACCTGCACACACATATCAAGGCCATGAAAGATGCCGTGGATTTGGATGGGGTTGACCTGATGGGCTATACTCCTTGGGGTTGTATTGATCTGGTCGCTTGGTCTACGGGTGAGATGAAAAAACGATACGGGTTAATCTATGTGGATGTGGATGACCGTGGACAAGGCAGTTTCAAACGTTACAAGAAAAAATCCTTTGATTGGTATAAGGCAGTCATTGCCAGCAATGGCGAAATCATCAATTAATGGTAAGAAACCACTGCATTAAGAAAGAAGGCTAACTTGGAAATCCTACTTTACACACTTATCGTTTTGTTTGCGACAGCCATTGGGGCGACATCAGGAGCAGGAGGAGGGGCGATTATCAAACCTCTCTTTGACCTGATTGGCATCGATAATGCCACGGTGATAGGCATGTATGCAACGATCGCTGTCTTTGCCATGTGCCTGTCCTCTATCTACAAACATGCCAAAAACGGGGTAACGTTTGACAAGAAGATTCTCTACGGTTTGTCCATCGGGTCTGTTATTGGTGGTATACTGGGCGATATGGTTTTCAAGCGCTTGACTCAGGCGGTGCCAAATCACACGGTTACCTTGGTGCAATCCATCCTACTCTTTATCGTGCTCTTATCTGTTTTGCTCTTTACCCAATTTCGAGATAGATTCCCCAAATACCAGCTCCAACACTTGCCAACTATCGTTGTGGTCGGAATGCTAGTTGGGGCCCTGTCTGTTTTCTTGGGAATTGGTGGTGGGCCATTGAACATTATCGTTCTAGTGGGGATGATGTCTTACACGACTAAAGAGTCGGCTCCCTATTCCATCGCTATGATTTTCTTTGCCCAGATCCCCAAAGTTTTAAAACTGATGACCATAGCACCTCCAGAGAACTTCAGATGGACTCTTGTCCCTCTGATAGTCATTGCCGCCATATTAGGTGGCCATATCGGGACGGTAATCAATCACAAAAGCACGGACAAACAGGTCAATCGTATCTATGCAATCCTGATGACAGGACTTTTGATGGTTTGCTTGTATAATATTGTGAGTAATTTTTAGAACAAGTGAACTCAGCTATGATGAGGTGGCTGAGTTTTTTTAATTGAGGTTGGATTAAAATCTTGTGCAATTATTTTTTTGTGATATAGTTAACTTATTTAATTAAAAAAACTTAATTAAATAAGTTAACTATATAGGTGTTTTATGAAACATAATATTATATAGTTTGAAATCATAAATTCTCGTAAATTTGAAAAATTAACAACTTCTAAATACAAGAATCTTCAAGTAGGCATGAAAATCGAATGGTATTTTTAAGATTTACTTTTCACAAATATTATGTTATATAATGTATGTTAGGTGAAATAAAAGGAGGAAATTGAAAATGAAAAGTGGTTTTAAACTAGCTATTGTTAGTTTGTCACTTCTCTCCTTGGGAGGATGTAGTGTGTCTCAAAAACAATCGAAAACAACTGAGGAAACACCAGCAATTAATGTTGAATCGGGTGCTTTTGAGAAAGCAGAATCAGTTATTGTTACTCCCCAAATGACATCATTGGTTAAAAAAGCAACGGAAGACATGACAGGTGCGACTTATGAACCTGTAGCTTACCTAGCAAGCCAGGTGGTTGCTGGTACGAATCACTTAATTTTGTGTAAAGTTACCACAGCAAGCCAGGAAGAAGTAACGACTTTTGATTTGGTGACTATTTACGAAGATTTAGATGGCAATGCAGAAATTATAGAAGTAGATAGTTCAGATATTGAAGTAGATATTGATGGCCTAGGAGCTTATCAGTCAGTCTCAGATATGACCATCACTAATGAACTTCAAGATAGTTTTGACCAAGCTACTGAAGGTATGACGGGTGCAGATTATCAGCTTATTGCGCTTTTAGCTGAACAAGTAGTTGCTGGCACTAACAGTTTGATTTTAGTTGAAGTCTCACCAAGTACTGAAAAACCTGAATCTACTTATGAGTTAGTTGAACTCTACCAACCACTTGAAGGAAAAGCAGAAATAATTGCTACTCATTCATTTAATTTGGAAGATTAAAGAACTAGCTTTTTATTGCATAAAAAATCTTTAGTTTACGTACTCATAAAATTTCAAATGAAACAAACTAGGATAAACTTCTAAAGTACTATTGTTATTAATCGTTAAATTTTGCCTCCTAGAAAGGAAAATCCATAAATTGTATTATAAATTTCTACTATTTGACCTCGACCACACGCTTTTGGATTTTGCGTCGGATGAAGAAGTGGCCTTGACCTGTCTTTTGCAAGAAGCAGGGGTGTCAGAGTCAGAGATTCAAACCTACAAAGATTATTATGTTCCCATGAACAAGGCCATGTGGGAGGCCTTGACCGCAGGGCAATTGACCAAGCCCGAATTGATTCGGACCCGGTTTGCCAAGCTCTTTGAGCATTTTGGGCAACAGGTAGACGGAGCTCTTTATGCGGAGAGATACCAACATTTCCTGAGCCAGCAGGGACAGGTATTTGAGGGTGTCTTGCCCTTCATGGAAGAATTGAAAGCTCAGGGTTACAGACTTCTTGCTGCTACCAATGGGGTCACTTTTATCCAAAAGGGACGTTTGGCCAATTCAGGGATAGAGCATTTGTTTGAACATATCTTCATTTCTGATGAAATGGGCTACCATAAGCCTGACAAGGAATTCTATGATGTGATTGCACAAACGGTGCCTGGTTTTGATGCCGGCACAGCCCTGATGATTGGAGACAACCTTAATGCTGATATTCAGGGTGGAATCAATGCTGGTATGGATACCGTTTGGTTTAACCCAGAGAATAAAACCAATTCAACAAGCATTGTACCTACTGTTGAAATAAGAGATTATGAGAGCTTGATTGTTTTTCTGCAAGATCAATCCTAAAACCTGTTGAAAAACAGGTTTTTTAGGTGGTTTGAATGAAGGAGGCGTGTCTTGGAAACTGCAGAGTTTCCTTATTTTTGGTAAAATAAAGCTATGAATGAAACCATCAAGCACAAATTGGAGCTCCTGCCAGACAGCCCTGGTTGTTACCTCCATAAAAACAAGTACGGAACTATTATCTACGTAGGAAAGGCCAAAAATCTTCGTAATCGGGTTCGGTCTTATTTTCGTGGTGCCCATGATACCAAAACAGAGGCCTTGGTATCCGAAATTGCAGACTTTGAATTTATCGTCACTGAGTCCAATATTGAGGCCCTCTTACTTGAAATCAATTTAATCCAAGAGAACAAACCCCGCTACAATATTTTGCTCAAGGATGACAAATCCTATCCCTTTATCAAAATCACCAATGAACGCCATCCCCGTCTCATGATTACACGCCAGATTAAAAAAGACGGTGGAAAGTATTTCGGTCCTTATCCAGATGCGGGGGCAGCCAGTCAGACCTTGAAGCTTTTGGACCGTCTCTATCCTTTTCGTAAGTGCAAGATGCCTGAGAACAAGTACTGTCTGTACTACCATTTGGGGCAATGTTTAGCCCATGGGGATGGCATGCCCAGTCGAGAAGAGTATGCCCAAATGGCAACAGAAGTCAGTCATTTTCTGACGGGACATGACGATAAGATTGTAGGGCAGTTGCAGGACAAGATGAAAACAGCAGCTAGTGAAATGGAATTTGAGCGGGCTGCAGAATACCGTGACTTGCTAACCAGCATTTCAACCCTACGGACCAAGCAACGGGTGATGAGCCATGACCTCCAAAACCGAGATGTGTTTGGTTATTATACAGATAAGGGGTGGATGTGTGTGCAGGTCTTCTTTGTCCGACAGGGTAAGCTCATTGAGCGTAATGTCAATCTCTTTCCCTACTACAATGATGCGGACGAAGATTTTTTGACCTACATTGGGCAATTTTACCGAGACCAACAGCATCTAATCCCCAATGAAATCCTGATTCCACAAGATATTGATGAGGAATCCGTCAAGGCCTTGGTAGACACGAAGATTGTCAAGCCCCAGCGTGGGGAGAAAAAACAGCTGGTTGCCTTGGCTATTAAAAATGCGCGTGTTAGCCTGGAACAAAAATTCTTGCTGGTGGATAAAAACCATGAAAAAACAGTGGGGGCTATTCAAAACTTAGGCCAAATGTTGGGGATTGAGGCACCTGTGCGTATTGAAGCCTTTGACAACTCCAACATCATGGGAACTAATCCAGTTTCTGCCATGGTGGTCTTTGAAAATGGACAACCCAATAAAAAAGAATACCGCAAGTACAAGATAAAAACTGTTACGGGGCCTGATGACTATGCTTCGATGAGAGAGGTACTTCGCAGGCGATACAGCCGGGTACAACGAGAAGGGCTGACACCGCCAGATTTAATCGTGATTGATGGGGGGCAGGGTCAAGTCAACATTGCAAAAGAAGTCATTGAGAAAGAATTAGGAATGGCGATTCCGATTGCGGGTCTCCAGAAAAACGACAAACACCAAACCCATGAACTGCTTTTTGGCAGCCCATTACAAGCTGTTCCCTTGTCCCGCAATTCGCAAGAGTTCTTTCTCCTGCAGCGGATACAAGATGAGGTGCACCGCTTTGCCATTACCTTCCATCGTCAATTACGATCTAAAAATTCCTTCTCTTCAAAACTAGATGGTATTACTGGTCTGGGACCCAAACGCAAGCAAACCCTGCTCAAAACCTTCAAGTCTTTGACCAAAATCCAAGAAGCTCCGCTAGAGGACATCGTGGCTCTTGGCATTCCAGTAACAGTTGCGGAAGCGGTCAAGGAGAAGTTGGGTCAACAGAAATAGAACTTGAAACAAAGCTATTGACAAGAGAGGGATTGGTTATGTAGGAGAGTTGAGTTTTCAATACTCCCTTCAATAATCGATACAAGATACACAATGTATTTTCAACGTTTAGAACAACTTGCACCATTGCTAAACTCTTTTCTCCAAGCAATTTCTTGATTTTCCAACGCACGCTATCTGCAGTAACTGGATTTTTAGCAATATAAAGCACATGATAGTGAGGTTTTTTATATTTCTGCCCCTCAACATTACTCTTGTCTTTATCGTGAAGCGGACTAACTGCTATCGGCACTCCAAGAGTTTCAAGCTTCAATTCCCAATCATTCGGAATTGATTCTGGATAGAGCAAAAAAGTAAAGTATCTTGATTTTTCTTTAGCCATAAAGTATAATATACCCAAACAATTCATTGTCTGTACTACGTTATTAACCCTAATTCCTAGCTTCTTCCCTGCAATTACAGTTCTAGCTAAAGAACAAGATACATTATTGGGACAATCATGACAAATACCCAGGAAACGGTAAAATTAATTTTGAATGGTAACTGAAATAATGAGAAATAAATTTCTAGCTGTCATCTATATTCTTTTGTCCCTTATTATCAGCTTTATCGTATTTTCTTTTCTCAATATAGAATTTAAGTGGTGGACAACCCTAGCAATAAGTACAAGTTTTATATATACATACTTAAATTCTAAGAAAAAATGAGTTGTATTTACAACTCATTTTTTATCCTCACCATCCGTCATCGCACAGTTTATTATTCCTCTTTTTTATCCTCACCATCCGTCATCGCACAGTTTATTATTCCTCTTTTTTAACAAAACCACGTTTACTACGCTGATAAGCACCATCAAAAAGCAATTTCATAAAACCAGTTTTTCCCGAAATAACCTCATTAACCAAATTTATATTTAATCCGTAAGCCTCTCCGTTTTCGTCAATAAAATCATACAAATCAAAAATGTTTTGAAGAGTATATGCACGAATAAGAGAAACCACTACGTTGAAAAGTTCTGCTTTTTCTTCAACATCTAAGGTCACATAGCGATCAATATCAAAATTATTGATAAGCTTTATATGAGCCTTATCATAAACATGTTTTTTCTTAGCAATTGCATCTTTGCTCTCATGAGTCAAATACAAGTATAAATTTGTATCGATAAAGGAATGATTTTATAATATAAAAATGATAAATTGATAACAGTCTCGAACAGGTATTCGAGGCTTTTTGTGTTTCAAAATCAGTTAAAAGAGAAAAACGAAAACTTGTCCCTAGGGGAAGAGTTTACAGTAAGAAAACAAGGTTAAGTATTCAGAATATTCAAACTGAGATATCAATCATTAGAAAAAGAATCCCTAAAAAACAGATTTTGTAATAAAAATCACAAAAAAATATTTTTTCAGTTTTTTATTGACTTTATCGCAATGGAAAGGCTTACAATTTAATTATAAATAATCTTTTTGTAAGAAAATGACTCATAAAAAATAATGGAATGGATTAGATATCCTATCTTAAAATCGTTTTTAAATTTAAAAAAATAAAATAAAAAAAGGAGGTTTGTATCATGAGTTCTGAAGCATTAGGAATGATTGAAACAAAAGGCTTGATTGGTGCTATTGAAGCAGCCGATGCAATGGTAAAGGCAGCGAATGTTGTCTTAGTAGGAAAAGAGCTAGTTGGTGGCGGGTTAGTAACGGTACTAGTTCGCGGCGATGTTGGTGCAGTAAAAGCGTCAACGGATGCAGGTGCGGCAGCTGCACAACGCGTTGGTGAATTGATTTCAGTTCATGTTATTCCACGTCCTCATTTAGAAGTGGAAACAATCTTACCAACAAAAGAATAAAACATTAAAGAAGGAGTAGTTTTTCCATGGGAGAAAATATGAATAATGGAAGTCGTGCTTTGGCTGAAAAACAAATGGCCGAAGCAACAAAGAAATTTCATTCAATGGGGATTAGACGTGGGATTATTTCAGGTTTATTTTATGGTCTTTATTCCTTTGTAGTCATGATTGTCAGTGGTTTTGACCCCATAAAGTCAGCTGTTGGCATCTTTGCGGCGCCTTTTGTAATGGGGGGCATTAATGACTTCCTCGGTGGATGTGCCCTATTGGTCAATGTGATTCGAGCAGGTAAGTTTAAGGAATTGGGCAGAAGTTTAGCAACTAAACCTGGAAAAATTATGTTGTTAGGTTTTATCTTGGGAGGTCCTGTTGCAAATGGAGCTTACCTAGTTGGTTTGTCACTTGCGGGAGCATTTGCAATTCCTGTCTCTGCAACTACCGCAGCTTTTGGTGCGTTATTCGCAGCCATTTTCCTAAAACAAAAAATCACTCCTCGTGTTGGTTTGGGTATGATTCTTTGTGTAGCTGGTGCTGTTATCTTGAACTTGGTAAAACCAGACGGTGCATCAAACTTTACTTTGGGAATTATACTAGCTGTTTTTGCAGCAATTTGTTGGGGGCTTGAGGGAACCATTTCTGCTTTTGGTGGAGCCATGCTTGACTCTGAAGTTGCTGTAACCCTTCGTCAAATTATTTCAGGTTTAATCCAAATGGTCATTATTGTGCCATTGGTTGGTGCAACAGGACTTTTTGTAGATATGTTAGCTGCTCCAATACCAATGATTCTCTTGTTGGTATCTGGAACACTTGTTGCCATTTCTTATGCAACTTGGTACCAATCAAATGCCATGGTTGGAACAGCAGTCGGTATGTCTTTGAATATTACCTATGCATTCTGGGGCGTTTTCTTTAGTATCTTATTCTTGGGACAAGCCCTAACACCAACAATTGCAATTGGATCCATTATTGTTATTTTGGGTGCGATTATTGTAACAACCAATCCATTGGATTTCTTTAGAAAGAGTGAGGTGTAACTAATGGGAATTTTACCAGCAAGAACTGCCGTTTTAAATTATATGAGTACTGTTGAAGAAGCAGATGTCCTCCAAGTGATGGAAGCTTTGAAATCTCAATACGGCAGCGAAAGACAATTTACAGAACCACTCTTTTTAGAACACCTCATGTCCTTGGAATGTAATGGATATGTGGATCAGGTTGGATACGATCTAGATGAGAATCAACAATTAAGAATTTTGTATAAAATCAATGCTGATGGCCTTGATGCCGTTGACAAATATATTTCAGCAGAATATAAAAGATAATCGGAGGAATTATCAATGAGATATTATGGTGGACAAGCCTTGGGCTTAGTCGAAACTGTTGGACTTGTTCCTGCCTTGGAAGCATGCGATAAAATGCTAAAGGCCAGCGATGTGAAACTCGTGTCCTACGAAAATGTCGGATCAACACTCGTAACCATTATGGTGGTTGGAGATGTAGCTGCTGTTCGTGCATCTGTTGAGGCAGGTGCAGCTGCTGCAAAAGCGATTGGGAAATTAACTGCTCACAATGTGATGCCAAGACCAATCCCAGCAGTTGGCGATATTGTATCAGTACATGATATTGATAATTAGACGCAAAGGAGAATACCGTGAAAAGATATCAAGCAATTGGGGCAATTGAAACATTTGGCTTAGTATATGTGTTAGAAGCAGCTGATGCCATGGTAAAAGCCTCTGAAGTAGATGTTATTGGTTATGAAAACGTTGCTTCTGGTTACATTTCGGTCATTGTCCAAGGTGAAACAGAAGCTTGTAAAACAGCAGTTGATGCTGGTGTGAGAGCAGTTGAAGCAATGGGGGCTGAAGTTTACAGTCATGTTGTTATTCCTGGACCACATGAAGAACTTCGTAAAATTGTAGACCGTTACTCATTAGATGTTTTATTGCCTGAGGCAACAGAAACAGAAGTTTAAAAAAGAAAGTGTGTAGAGTATGTTGTATATTGACAAAGATTTAGCATCCATTCAAGAAATCAGAAACCTATTGTTGAATGCTCAAACTGCTTTTGCTCAATTACAAGAACTAACTCAAGCTGATTTCGATCAGTACAGCAACACTTTGATTCAGAGTTTGAAAAGAGACGGATCCAGCTATATCCAGAAATTTGTAGAGCAAAACCATTATGGCAGGGTAGACGATGAGATCTTTTTGTGCCGAGAGTTTCTTAAGCGATTTGAAGAAACCTTGCAAAAAGAAACGTTTACAGGCATTATTTCAGGTAGTAGTCAGGAGAAGGTTATTGAAATTGGTGTGCCACTTGGTGTGGTAGGCGTTCTTTTGCCTGCTTACCCAACCTACACATTGATTGTAAATCTCTTGCTACTGGCTATTAAGTCTGGGAATGCCATGGTGTTGGTAGCCAATCAATTAACAAGACCAGCAACGATTCAAGCAATCTCAACCTTATTGGAATTGCTAGATGAAATGGGGTATCCAGAAGGCAGTCTTTCGTTAGCAGAAATTGCAAATGATGCAGGAATTTCGGAGTTGCTCTTAAGTGATAAGTTATCCTTATTGATTAATATTGGATGTCCAGAATACATCAACAATCAATTTCGGACCAATACACCACTCATTTATGGAGGAGAATCCTCTGGTCCTGTCTTTATTGAACGGACAGCCGATTTGGAAAAAGCAGTCAAAGATGTACTTCATTCGAGAAGTTTTGACAACGGAATCCTGCCAGGCTCTGAACAGTTCCTTGTGACGGAAAATATTATTGCAGATCAGATTAAGCAATTGATGGTGGACAATGGTGCCTACATTTTAACAGATGAAGATACAGCAAAACTAATCCACTTTTTGAAGGCATCAGAAAGAAATGTCATCAACAGCTACAACGGCAAATCGGCCTGCTGGTTGGCGAAAATGTCTGGCTTTACAGTTCCAGATGGAACTCAGGTTTTGGTTTCTGTTCAAGAGTACATGAACAATGAAGATTTTTTCAATAAAAAATTACTTTGTCCAATCATTGTGATGTACCGAGAACCCTATTGGACCCTGGCCTGCGTAAAATGTATGAGTATATTGGCTGAGTTGAGAATGGGTCATACCTTGACGATTCACTCGGCAGATTGGAAGATTATTCGAGAATTTGCTGTTGTCAAACAAGTTGGAAGAATTGTGGTGAATGCCCCAACAGCTTGTACCGCAACAGGTGTCAAATCGAGTTTTGCTCCTTCCTTGATATTGGGGGGCATCACAACTGGCCGTGGCTACCGATCAGAAAATATTACTCCAAGACACCTCACCTATATCCGTCAAGTTGGATTTGAGTAAGGGAAAATTGTAAATCATATTATCCGAGCAGTTGAAATGTCTAAAAATGAACAATCTGCTCACTCTATTTTAAAAGAGAGGAAATGTTATACAGATGGACATGAATGAATTCACAGCCAAATTAGAAGAGGCTACAAAACAATTAAGCGACGCTGAACGTGCATCGCTCGTAAAAATTTTCCAAAGTGTTTCAGAAGACATTACCAAACCTGAAACAAAAGAAACACCGCATCTTGCATCAGAAGGAACAGAAATACCAGATGGCATCACTCCGCGTTTGCAAGCTTTGAAAAATCAATATTTAAATGCTCGCCCAACCATTTCCTTGTTGCGTGCGATTAACTTGACCCGAATTTCAAAAGAAAATGAAGGTATGCCAAAAGCGATTCTTCGTGGGACAGCCTTTAAGGAATTCTGTAAAACAGCACCTGTGATTATCCAAGACCATGAATTGTTGGTTGGTGCGCCAAATGGTGGTGCCCGTTGGGGTGCTTTCTCACCAGATATTTCTTGGCGTTGGCTACGTGATGAGCTAGATACGGTATCTACTCGTCCGCAAGACCCATATGATTTATCTGAAGAAAATAAGAAAATCCTTGTGGAAGAAATTTTCCCATATTGGACTGGTAAATCTGTCGATGAAGCCTGTGAATCCCAATACCGCGAAGCAGGAGCTTGGGAATTATCCGGTGAATCCTACGTTTCAGACTGTTCTTATCACGCGCAATCTGGTGGTGGAGACTCCAACCCTGGTTACGATGTTGTCGGAATGAAAAAAGGGATGTTGGACATTATCGAAGAAGCGAAGGTTCATTTGGATCAATTGGATTATGCAAATCCAGATGATCTTGAAAAGATTTACTTCTACAAAGGGCAAATCTTGACAGCTGAAGGTGTGATCATCTATGCAAAACGCATGTCTGAACACGCAGCAGAATTGGCAAGAAAAGAAAGTGATCCAAAACGTAAAGCAGAATTGGAAATGATTTCTCGGGTCAATGCCAATGTACCAGCAAACAAACCAGAAACATTCTGGGAAGCAATGCAGTACCTTGTAACCATTCAGCACTTATTGCTATGTGAAGAAAACCAAACTGGACTTTCCATCGGTCGTGTGGACCAATACATGTATCCATTCTACAAGAAGGATCTTGAAGAAGGCCGTATGAATGATTTCCAAGCTTTTGAAATTGCTGGATCCATGTTCATTAAGATGTCAGAAATGATGTGGTTAACATCAGAAGGATCCTCTAAATTCTTTGCAGGTTACCAACCATTTGTTAACATGTGTGTGGGTGGTGTGACTCGCTCAGGTAGCGATGCAACCAATGATTTGACCTATCTATTGATGGATGCGATTCGCCATGTGAAAGTATATCAACCAACCTTGGCAACCCGTATCAACAACAAGTCGCCACGTAAATATTTGCAAAAGATTGTAGATGTTATTCGTGCGGGTGTAGGTTTCCCAGCATGTCACTTCGATGATAGCCATATTAAGATGATGTTGGCAAAAGGCGTTTCGATGGAAGATGCCCGTGACTATTGCTTGATGGGTTGTGTGGAACCACAAAAAGCGGGTCGTCTTTACCAATGGACGTCAACTTCCTACACTCAATGGCCAATCTTGATTGAAACAACTTTAAACCGTGGTGTACCACTTTGGTATGGAAAACCAGTTACACCGGATATGGGCCCTCTGGATCAGTACAACTCCTTTGAAGAATTTGAAGCTGCTGTTAAAGAAACCATTAAATACGTTACCAAATGGACTTCTGTTATGACCGTTATTTCACAACGTGTCCAAAGAGAGTTAGCTCCTGTACCATTGATGTCAATGATGTATGAAGGTACGATGGAAAATGGTCGCGGTGTTAAATCTGGTGGTGCTATGTACAACTTTGGACCGGGTGTTGTTTGGTCTGGTCTTGCCAACTATGCGGATTCAATGGCTGCCATCAAGAAATTAGTCTTTGATGATAAGAAATATACTTTAGAAGAATTGAACAAAGCCTTGGTTGCAGACTTTGAAGGATATGATCAAATTAAGGCAGACTGTTTAGCAGCTCCTAAGTATGGTAATGATGATGACTATGTTGATCAGTTTGCTTCAGACATTGTTGAATTTACCGAAGAATTACACCGTCAATACAAGACTTTGTACTCTGTATTGAGTCATGGTACCTTGTCTATTTCAAATAACACACCGCTTGGTCAAATCACAGGTGCATCAGCCTCAGGACGTCGTGCATGGACACCACTTTCTGACGGTATCTCACCAGACCATGGTATGGATGTGAAAGGCCCAACAGCTATTATCAAGTCTGTTTCTAAGATGGCCAATGAAAATATGAATATTGGTATGGTACACAACTTCAAGATTATGGCTGGTTTACTAGATACACCTCAAGGAGAAGAAAGTTTGATTACCTTGTTGAGAACAGCAAGTATTCTTGGAAATGGTGAAATGCAGTTTAACTATCTAGATAATTCAATCTTGATTGAAGCACAAAAACACCCAGAGAAATACCGTGATTTGATTGTTCGTGTAGCTGGATACAGTGCATTCTTCGTTGAATTGTGTAAAGATGTGCAAGATGAAATCATTTCACGTACAGTATTGACAAAGATTTAGTAAGAAAAGAGGATATTCTTTATTCATTCATCACCTAAAAAGACAAGTGAATCCCAAAGGAATTGATAATGAGGGTTAACAAGTCACAAGATTCCTTGTCTTTTGGTGATAATAAAGAAAAGAAAACTGAGTTTTGAGAACGATGGTTAGGAAGTAGTGATGGGAATGCAGAAGAAAAAACACGAGACACGAATCAATGTATTCAATGTACAAAAGTACAATCTTTACGATGGTCCTGGTATCAGAACGATGGTGTTTTTCAAGGGCTGTCCAATGCGGTGTAAGTGGTGTGCCAATCCAGAAGGTCTGGAATTTGGAACCAATGTCATGTACAAGGAAAGCTTATGTAAACCATACAATTCTTGTGCGACAACCTGTCCGCTAGGTCAGATTTGCTTCTCCTATAAAAATCCAGAGAATCCTAGTCCTTTTGATTATGCTGACAGAGAGCACCCGATTGATATTCGAAAATACAAAAAACGTCTTCCAAAAAAAGAAGATATTGCAGGGTGTCCTGAGGGTGCTTTAACTGTCGCAGGTGAATCAAAAACCATTTCGGAACTCTTAGAGATTATCCATGAAGATGATGCATTTTATGAAATGTCAGGTGGGGGTGTCACCCTATCTGGTGGCGAATGTTTAGCACAACCAGAAGGAGCGATTGCTTTGTTGCAGGCTTGTAAACAAGATGGCATCAATACTGCAGTAGAGACAGCAGGACATGTTCCCAATAAGGTCTTTCAAGCCGCTGCTCCATATGTGGATCTCTTTCTATTTGATATGAAGCACATGGATTCTAAGAAACACAATGAATGGACGGGAGTTGGAAATGAACGGATTCTAACCAACTTGAAATACGTCATTGAATCGGGCTACAACGTTAAGATTCGGATGCCAATGCTCAAGGGAATTAACGATAGTCAGGAGGAAATTCAAGCCATTATTGAATTTTTACTTCCCTACAAAGATTATAGTAATTTCCAGGGGATTGATTTGCTTCCCTACCACAAGCTAGGTGTCAACAAATACCACCAACTTGGTCTAGAATACCAGATTGAAGGCGATCCATCTCTAAGTCAATATGATTTGGATCGGATTGAATCCTATATTTTAGCTTATGATTTTCCAGTGACAGTTGTCAAACACTAATGTTGAAGAAAAGGAGGTACAGTCTTGATTGAGAATATGGGAAAGATTGATCGGATTATTCAAGAATCCGTCCCTGGTAAACAAATTACCTTGGCTCATATGATTGCTGCCCCGATTCAATCTGTTTATCAAAGTTTAGGTGTGGAAGAGTCCGGTGCCATAGGAATTCTGGCTTTAACTCCATACGAGACTGCTATCATTGCAGCGGATATTGCAGGTAAAGCAGCCAATGTTGATATTTGTTTTGTTGACCGCTTTACTGGCTCTGTCATGTTTAGTGGAGATGTCCAAAGTGTTAAAACAGCCTTGCAATCTATTTTGGATTATTTTAAAGAACAACTGGATTTCACAGTTGTCAGTGTGACCCAATCATGAAAAAAAGGCTCATGATAATTGCTCCAAATGATCAGGACAAGGTCAATATCGCCAAGCTCATTGAAGGAGAAGAGAAGCTTCCGAGAGTTCAATCAATGGTTTATCTTGAGCGAACGATTCAAATACCGAGTTCGTATTTGAGAGGTTCTGGCATGATGAAACATATCATTGCTACGCAGCAAAATGCCAACGCTATCTTAATGATTTTGTCAGCCGATCGCCCTTTTCCTGTTTATTCTCCAAACTTTGCCAAAGCCTTTCGCATTCCGACGCTTGGGATCGTATTGGTTGAGGGCTCAGAATGCAGTATCCAAGGGATTGAGCAGTGCCTCAGAGAATTGGAGGAAGCAAAGGTCGAAATGATATTGACCATTGACCTAACCGATAACAGTCAATGCCAACAACTCTTACAGAAAATAAATCTTATCGAAGAAGGAATGATATGAATACACAAGAATTTAGCGTAGGGCCTAAATTTGTTATGGGACATCATTCCACACAGACGCTTTCGCAGTTAGCTGTCAAAAAAGCCTATATCATTTGTGATCCATTTATGGAACAAAGCAAGAAAGTAAAGGCTGTAACAGACCAACTTGAAAAAGCGGGTGCACAGACAAAAGTCTTTTCGAAAGTTGTCCCAAATCCTACGATTGAAGTGATTGCTGAGAGTATCTCAGAAATTAAAGAATTTAAACCGGATTTAGTGGTTGCCCTAGGTGGCGGATCTGCGATTGATTCTACCAAGGCGGTCCTAAAAGTTTATACGGAATCTGAAAAAGTTGCAAAGCCCAAAATGATTGCGATTCCAACAACGAGTGGGAGCGGTAGTGAAATTACAGCTTTTGCAGTGATTTCAGATCCATCAAAAAATGAAAAATTTGTCATCATTGATGATTCGATGGTGCCAGACTTAGCCATTTTAGATACCTACTTTACCATGACTGTTCCAGCAGCAATTACAGCTGATGCGGGAATGGATGTGTTGACACATGCTTTAGAGGCCTATGTTGCAAAAGGAGCAACTGACTTTTCCGATGCTTGTGCTGAAAAAGCTGTTTCCTTAAGTTATCGTTTTTTGTTTGAAACATATAAAAACGGTGAGAATCAGTTTGCTAGAGAAAAGATGCACAATGCATCAGCCCTTGCTGGAATTGCATTTAACAATGCTGGGCTTGGTATATGCCACAGCTTGTCGCATGCGATTGGAGCCTTTTTCCACCTATCACATGGTCGAATCAACGCTATGCTCCTGCCGCATGTGGTTGCTTTTAATGCTTCTTTAGATGAAAAACAAGAAACCTTCGCGACGAAACGCTATTCTCAGATGGCTAACTTACTTGGCATCTATGGCTCAAGTCCAACACAAGGGGCTAGAGCTCTGATTTATGCCATTAAATGCTTGGCGAAACAAATGAATATGCCAATGTCGATTGAAGAAATGGGCATTGACCGCCAAGAGTTTCAAGCGATGATTCCTGAAATGGCAAAACGCGCCTTAGCGGATGCGTGTACACCAGCTAATCCACGTTCTGTCACACTTGAGGACCTAGAGGCCATTTACAGAGCCTTATTATAGAGGGTAAACGTGAAGGGAATCATCTAGATGTTCTCCAGTAAACGGATCACTTTGCGAGACTTTACAGATGTCTTAGCTAAATGAATGTGGAGAAAGAAGTTGTTAAAAGGAAAGAAGGTTAGTATGAAATTTTTAACTGAAGATGATTTACGCCTAAAGTATCATCAATTTCCATTTGACACGTTTACAGTTCATAAAAATCAACGCCTGACTCCTGGAGCTCGCACTTTCTTATTGGATCGCAAGATTGCAATCATTGATGAGCGAGAAATTCAGGGAAAACCGGGTCCATTCTCTAAAGGGAAAGCTTCAAGTCCACCAATGAAAAAAGATGTGGATTGGGCTAATGACAGCAGTTGGTTGGAATTTCGCTGTGAATTGTTGCAAGTAGCCTATGATTTAGCTCCCTTTGACTTGACGGTGGCACAAGAATTAACAACGTTAGAGCGTTGTCTCTCCACTCTTCTTGCAGGAGGTGAGAGTGTTTTACCACCATTTATTTCAAATAGTGAGCTAGCTGAATCAGTTGATAAAAACTTTATTGTTGGAAACCTCTCCAATGTTGGTTTGTTTCTTCAAACAGAGCATGGACGTGTCCTGACAAAGGTTTATCCACTATATTTTCACCTGATGAATCAGCTGAATGACTTGGAACTTAGCAGTGATGAAAAATTGACAGAGATTTTAAACCGTATCGGACTGCTAATTGCTCATTATTTACAAAAAAGAGAGGAAGTGAGCCATGACGTCACATCAGCTACCTAAAACGTGTGATCAATATGTTGAAGAATTTGAGCGTGTTGAAAAAAAGCCAATCAAAGGTACTAGCTCAGTGTATCTGACTGGTGTAGACTTAGGGACAGCCTATATTGTCTTAGTCGTCTTAGACGAGCAAAAAAACATTGTGGCCGGAGCTCACAGACCAGCATCTGTTATTCGTGATGGAATGGTTGTTGATTACATCGGGGCTATTCAGATTGTTCGTGAATTAAAAGAATCACTTGAACAACAACTGGAAACCGAATTGGTGTATGCAGCAGCAGCCTTGCCACCTGGTACAGACGCCCTAGATGGCGGAGCGATTAAAAATGTTGTGCAAGGTGCAGGATTTGAGCTAACAGCTCTTTTAGATGAGCCAACAGCAGCCAATACGATTGTTGGTCTTAAAAATGGCGCCATCGTTGATATTGGTGGTGGTACAACTGGAATTTCAATTTTAAAAGATGGAAAAGTGATTGCGTCTGTTGATGAAGCAACGGGCGGTACCCATTTTTCATTGGTCGTTGCGGGAGCTTACAAGCTGAGTTTTGATGAAGCGGATGCTTATAAACGGAATCCCAAACACCATAAAGAATTAATCGGGGTCTTAAAACCTGTCATTGAAAAGGTCGCATCGATTATCAAGAAAAGCATCGAAGGGATGGATGTTGATGTTATCTACCTTGTTGGTGGTACCAGCTGTCTATCTGGAATCGAAAGCATTATTGAAAAAGAAACTCAGATTAAAACCATCAAACCGAAAAATCCGATGTTTGTAACACCAATTGGCATAGCCATGAATTGCAGTCAGGATATAGCATATTAGAAAGAGGCAGTTATGCTTGTTGCAGAATTAGTAGATACAATTTGGGCAACCAGAAAATCCGAAAACCTAAATGGGGTAAAATTTCTACTAGCCGAAGTAAAAGGAGGCAGTAGAGCAGGAGAATTGATGGTTGTTGTAGATATGATTGGTGCGGGCATTGGTGACCGAGTTATCATCGTGACTGGCTCTGCAGCTCGCCGAATGATGGGCGATGATGATATGCCTGTCGATGCCGCAGTCATTGGTATTATTGACGACAATTATGATGAAGTCAAAAAACAAAATGGAAAAATAGAACGATTCTCATAGCTAAAAAAGAAATGACAAGTCTTGCAAAATTTCCCAGAAATAAGAATTGTTGTTTCCTTGTATCTTAGAAAAGGAGAAAATATGGCAAAATTAATTACAGCAAAAGATGTGATTTGTTGCCACGAAGCTGGACAAACAGTTTGTTGCATAGAACCAGGAACAATCGTGACACCAGCTGCGCGTGACGAAGCAAAAAAACACGGAATTTGTTTTAAAGAAGGCAAAGAAGAATGCAAAACTCCTAACATTGGAAAGGGATTAGATAGCATTACGTCAGATGAATTGCTTTGCTTGTTAAAGAAAATGTTATTGACCGGTGATTCAGAACCTGCAAAAGAAACCCCTCCGTATCGCTGTGTTACTCACGGGAATGGATTGAAAGTGGTCAAAGGTGGTACGGTACGCATGGATGACTTTGATACAGGAACGCCTGGAGCAAAAGTCGGTTTCCAAGAATTGGTCAGCAAGGACGAATCGAAGATGAGTGCTGGTTTCTTGACCATTGATCATTCCAGCTTTGCATGGAAATTACCATATGAAGAAATTGATTATGTGATTTCCGGAACGGTTTCAGTAGAAATAGATGGACAAACCTATGTTGGTCGTGCAGGAGATGTTCTCTTTGTACCGGCTGGTTCAGATGTTGTTTGGGGCTCACCAGATAATGCGAAAATTTTCTATACAACCTACCCTTCCAACTGGTCTGACTTGATGTAATGAGAGGACGGATGTATGAAAGCTTTAGGAATGATTGAAACCTACGGTTTTATCGGTTCCGTAGAAGCAGCTGATGTGATGCTAAAATGTGCAGACGTTACGCTTTTAGGAACTGAAAAAGTCAAGGGCGGCTTGTACTACGTTAGTGTGACTGGTGATGTTGGAGCCGTTAAAACAGCTGTTGATGCGGGAGCTGAAGCTGTTCGACGTCTTGGAGAACATTACCTACAAGGAGCACATGTGATTCCTCGTCCCGATGAGCAATTAGCAGAACTTCATCGATTAGCAACTCCAAGAAAAGACCAAGAAGATGGCAAGGAGGAGACTTCTTATCCAATAGCGTCTAGTACAGAAGTACCTATTGAAAAAGAGCCTTCAATCGAATCGGAAATCTTGCCAAATGAAAGTCAAGTTCCTATCCAAGAAGAAGTTGTGCCTAAAGAAACCCCTAACATGCAATCAGAAGAACTGGTTACAAAAGAACAAGAGATGACTTTTGATGATTACAAAAGAAAACTCAACAAGACACGAGCAGCTGATCTTAGAGCTTTGGTAGCAGAAAATGAACGACTTGAAATTGAGGAATCTGTCTTAGAAAGTATGATCAGACGTGAAATGATTGCCCTCTTGTTAGAGGATTTCCAAACGCAAAACAATGAAGAAACACAATAGGGAATATTGGGGGTCGAAAGATGAAGACAATTGATGTAGATCTCTGTTCGATTCAAGAAGCACGAGATCTTGTAAGAAATGGGAAACAAGCTGCCAATGTGATAGCAACTTTCTCTGATCAACAAATTGAAGCCATATTAAAAAATATTGTTAAGGCAGTAAGTGCGAATGCTTACTATCTAGCAGATATGGCAGTAGAAGAAACTGGATTTGGTAAGGTAGCAGATAAAGCCTACAAAAATTATGCAGCATCTCATCTTCTTTATAAGGAGATAAAGGAAGTTCAAACATCAGGAATCCTAGATTTTGATGAAACAAATAAAGTATTTAGTGTTGCAGAACCAATGGGACTCTTGTTAGGGATTACTCCTTCCACCAATCCTACCTCAACTGTGATTTTTAAATCCATGATAGCCATAAAATCACGCAATGCGATTGTATTTGCACCGCACCCATCTGCAAAACGATGCAGTAATGCAGCGGTGGAGATTGTACGAAAAGCAGCGGTTGAAGCAGGAGCACCTGAACATATCGTTGGCTCCATTTCCAATCCATCTTTAGCAGCCACTAACGAGTTGATGAATGCCAAAGATGTTTCGATGATTATCGCAACAGGTGGTCCAGGTATGGTCAAAGCCGCTTATAGTTGTGGAAAGCCAGCGATTGGTGTAGGAGCTGGTAATTCTCCAGCCTACATTGAACGAACTGCAAATGTTGAAAAAGCCATTCGTACGATTGTTGCTTCTAAAACGTTTGACAATGGAACAATCTGTGCTTCTGAGCAATCCATTATCTGTGAAGAAGTCAATAAAGATACTGTTGTACGGGAATTAAGTAAACAAGGTTGCTACATGATGAGTAAGGAAGAGACCGATAAGGTTTGTGAATTACTTTTTAGAGGCAATTCTCACGGTTGTAACCCAGCTATGAATCCGAAATTTGTCGGACGTCCTGCACTTGAAATTGCCGAAGCAGCAGGGATCTGTGTTCCAAAAGATACCAAGATTCTTGTTGGACCGCAGGCTGGTGTAGGCCAGGGGAATCCGCTCTCCTTTGAAAAATTGACCACAGTCATCGGATTCTACGTGGTGAAAAATTGGGAGGAAGCTTGTGCATTAAGCATTCGTCTCTTGCAAAATGGTATCGGCCATACCATGAGCATGCACACAGAAGACCCAGATATGATTTTACGTTTTTCTGCTAAACCAGCTTCTCGTATCTTGATTAACACTGGAGGAAGCCAAGGTGGAACTGGAATTTCAACTGGATTGCCGGTTTCTTTCACACTTGGTTGTGGAACAGGTGGAGGCAGCTCCATGTCTGAAAACCTTTCACCAAAACATTTGGTAAATGTAAAAACTGTTGCATATGGTGTCAAGGACGTAACCAGTTTGGTGGATGATCCAGAATTCCAATCCCTGCCAAAATTAGCCATGGCAACACCTGTATCATCAGATGCAGTTTCGTCAGCCAGTGTGCATCATAAAGCACATATAGAAGTTGCAGAAACAGTTGATTTCTTGAAACAGACCCCACAGTCTATTCAAGAAAAATTTGAAAAGAAACAAGGAACTGAGCCAGTAAAAGAAGCTGATGCATCAACAACGCCACCGACTTCTGGTGTGGATAACGAAGCAATCGTCCGGGAAATCTTATCTGCTCTTCGGCAAAAATAGGAGGTGACTTGATGGAAGAATTAGAAGAACTATTTTACCGCGTCATCGACCATCTTGGTGGAGAAGCACCATTAGAAGCCTCTCCTGCAGGAACATCTCTAGCTGAACAGCAAACACCAAAACCGATTGAACCAACGCCACAAACAAATAAGGATGTTGCAGGATATGCCATTCCTATCGGTGTCTCCAATCGCCATATTCATCTATCACAAGCTGATGCAGATGCTTTATTTGGTCCGGGATATGAGTTTCAACGGCTAAAGGATTTATCGCAAACTGGACAGTATGCCATGCAAGAATGTTTGCTGGTAGCTGGTCCCAAAGGCGTTCTTGAAAAAGTTCGTATCTTAGGACCGGTTCGTAGTGACAGTCAAGTAGAATTGCTCTATTCTGATTGTTTCAAAACAGGTATCCAAGCACCACTTCGCTTGTCAGGAGACATTAGTGGTACACCAGGGTGTACCTTGATTGGACCAAAAGGTTCCATTCAACTGAGCAGAGGCTGTATCGTAGCCAAACGCCATATCCATATGTCACCAGTTGATGCGAAAGATTTTGGTGTAGTTGATGGTCAAGAAGTCTCTCTGGAATGTCCAGGCAGTCGAGGGGGAATTCTTCAAAATGTGACCATTCGTGTCCATGAAAGTTTTAACTTAGAGTGTCATATCGACACTGAAGAAGCCAACGCCTTAGGTGTATCGGCCAAAAATAAACTAAAATTATTAACATAAAGGTAGGTAGTACATATGCAATCAGAAGCACTAGGAATGATTGAAACAAAAGGTTTGATTGGCTCAATTGAAGCAGCTGATGCCATGGTCAAAGCAGCCAACGTTACCTTGATTGGTAAAGAGCGTGTAGGTGGTGGCTTGGTTACAGTGATGGTTCGTGGAGATGTCGGTGCCGTCAAAGCAGCGACAGATGCAGGAGCAGCCGCAGCACAACGTGTTGGTGAATTGTTATCAGTTCATGTGATTCCACGTCCACATACCGAAGTCGAAACTATTTTAACCCATAAATAAGAAAAAGGAAGGTGTCTATTATGCAATCAGAAGCACTAGGAATGATTGAAACAAAAGGTTTGATTGGCTCAATTGAAGCAGCTGATGCCATGGTCAAAGCAGCCAATGTTACCTTGATTGGTAAGGAACATGTAGGTGGTGGTTTGGTTACAGTGATGGTTCGTGGAGATGTTGGTGCAGTTAAAGCAGCGACAGATGCAGGAGCAGCTGCAGCACAACGTGTTGGTGAATTGTTATCAGTTCATGTGATTCCACGTCCACATACCGAAGTCGAAACTATTTTAACCCATAAATAAGAAAAAGAAAGGTGTCTATTATGCAATCAGAAGCACTAGGAATGATTGAAACAAAAGGTTTGATTGGCTCGATTGAAGCAGCCGATGCCATGGTCAAAGCAGCTAATGTTGTCTTAGTCGGTAAAGAGCACATTGGTGGTGGCTTGGTTACAGTAATGGTTCGTGGAGATGTTGGCGCAGTTAAAGCTGCAACAGATGCAGGAGCAGCCGCAGCACAACGTGTTGGTGAGTTGGTATCAGTCCACGTGATTCCACGTCCACATACCGAAGTTGAAACCATTTTACCAAAGTAAATGGCAGAAAAGTAAGTTATATATGATTCATACGCCCATCCTAAGGTAGAGGGTGGGCGTTTTTACTAAGAGAGACAAGATTCCAAAAGTTAGGGGGGAGAAGCGATGACACATCAAGCAATTATGGATGGCAATACAGCAGCGGCACATATTGCATATGCTTTTAGTGAAGTTGCGGGACTATACCCGATTACCCCAAGTTCCAATATGGGAGAAAGTGTTGATGTTTGGCAAACACAAGGCCGTCAGAATCTCTTTGGTCACTCCTTAAAAATTGTTGAAATGCAGTCTGAAGCAGGTGTTGCTGGTTTTGTTCATGGTTCTTTAAAGACAGGTGCCTTGAGTACCACCTTTACCTCGTCACAAGGCCTTTTGCTCATGCTTCCAAATATGTATAAAATTGCCGGAGAATTACTTCCTACTGTTTTTCATGTGGCAGCTCGCTCCGTTTCAACAAATGCATTGAGTATTTATGGGGACCATAGTGATGTAATGGCTGTTCGACAATCTGGCTTTGCCATGATGGCAGAATCTTCTGTTCAGGAAGTCATGGATTTGGCAACTGTTGCGCACCTTGCTAGCTTGGAAACGAGTCTTCCTTTTATTAGTTTTTTTGACGGTTTTCGGACGAGTCATGAGTTACAAAAAATTCAGGTCTTAGATGATCAGGACTTATCAGGACTAATCCATCAAGAGGCATTGGATACATTTCGTTCTCGTGCGATGAGTCCAAACCACCCCACAGCTTCTGGTACCAATCAAGGACCCGATATTTTCTTTCAGCAGAGGGAGACGGTTAATCGCAACTACCAGATTACTCCCTATGTTGTAAAAAAATACATGAATGAAATCAATCGTATACAAGGAACGAATTACGATTTGGTGAATTACCACGGTCATCCAGAGGCAGAGCAGGTTATTGTAGCAATGGGCTCTGTCTCCCAAACGATTGAACAGACCGTTGAATACCTCAACAAATCCGGTCGAAAAGTTGGTTTTTTACAGATTCATCTTTATAGACCTTTTCCAACTGAAACTTTGCTGGAAAAAGTCCCATCTTCTGTAAAAGCTATTGCCGTATTGGATCGGACAAAAGAGCCTGGTTCAACTGGAGAACCACTTTTATTAGACGTGCAAGCCGCTTTCTATGATAGTTCGCTTCGACCTCGTATCATAGGAGGTCGCTATGGCATTGGTTCGAAAGATACGACCCCAGATCAAATTCTGGCTATTTACAATGAATTGACAAAGTCCACCCCCAAAAAACAGTTTACAGTTGGGATTGAAGATGACCTAACTCATCTGTCTTTGGAAGCAGGTCCAATTGTCGATTTGACGCCAAAAGATACCTTTCAGGCGACCTTATGGGGTTTGGGCGGAGATGGCATGATTTCTGCTAGCAAATCCATCCTTCATCTGATTGGACAGCACACAGAGCAAGAGATTCAGGGCTATTTTTATCATGATTCTAGAAAACAACGAGGCCTGACCATTTCACAATTACGATTTGGGAAACAGCCAATCCACTCCAGCTATTCGGTTCAAGAAACGGACTTTGTTGTAGTATCGACACCGGCCTATTTGCACAAATACGATATTAGCAAAGGATTGAAAAAAGGCGGAAAGCTATTACTCAACACCCCAGATAAGGCAGAGGTGGCCTGTCGTAAATTACCTAAGAAACTGAAAAAATACATGGCTCAGCATCAGATTCGATTCTATATTGTAGACGCTTTTCAGATTGCACAAGATGTTGACATTTTTCCCAGAACGAGCCTCTGTCTTGAAACGGCATTTTTTGAAATACTAGGTATTTTACCAGGAAGTCAAAAGGTCATTGAAGAAGATATTAAACACAGCTACCATCAAAAATCCCCTGAAAAGATGCTCAAGTATCTGGAGGTCATTCGACGGTCTACGGGAGCTGTCGAAGAAATCTCTGTACCAAGCGAATGGAGCGATCTGGCCATTGAAGATAGGGCGTTAGACGGAAAACTTAGTCAATTTTCTTGTCAGATTCAGCTTCCGATGAATCGTTTAGAAGGTGAAAAAATTTCAGTTTCCACCTTGGTAAAAAATGGCATGACAGCAGGGGATATTCCTCTAGGGCTTGCTCCACAAGAAAAACGCAATATCACTTGGGAAGTTCCTGAGTGGGATAGCAATCACTGTGTCCAGTGTAATCGCTGTTCCTTTGTTTGCCCCCATGCAGCTATTCGCCCATTTTTAGCAGAAGAAGATGAGTTGCAGGTGGCACCAGAAGGCTATCGCGTCATGGACTTTAAGGGCAAAGATGGCCTCATGTACCGTATTCAAGTCTCTATTGAAAATTGCACAGGCTGCGGCTTATGTGTTAGTGCTTGTCCAAAAGCGGGAAAAGCTCTAAAAATGGTTCAAGCCAGTCATGAGCGTCAAGATGAAATCAGCCAAGAAGTGGTGAATTGGGCATTTTCTCAGACGCTTCGAGTCAAAGAAAATCCTGGAAAACCTGGAACGCTTTCACATACCCAATTTGAACAACCACTCTTGGAATTTTCAGGAGCTTGTGCTGGTTGTGGGGAAACACCTTATGTCAAGCTCTTAACTCAACTCTTTGGGGATCGAATGGTTATTGCCAATGCGACAGGTTGTTCCTCTATCTGGGGAGCAATCGCACCAACAACACCGTACAGTAAAAATTGTCAGGGACAAGGGCCAGCTTGGAGCAATTCTTTATTGGAAGATACAGCCGAATTTGGATACGGAATGGTTGTCGCCAATGAAGCGCGCAGGAAAGCTCTAATTCCGATGATGGAAGAAGCCATGCGGGAAGCAGATACTGATTTGAGAGCTCTTTTGCAAGATTGGATTGACCATGTTGATCAAGGAAGTGGAACGCGGTCTCGCTCAACAAAGCTTAGTGCGATTTTGAAAGAATCCTGCCACAAGCACCCACTTTTCCAAAGTCTATACGAAAAACGTGATTTATTTGTCAAACCAAGCCAATGGATTATTGGTGGAGATGGATGGGCTTATGACATTGGCTACGGAGGACTAGACCATGTAATTGCCAGTGGAGCAGATGTTAATATTCTTGTTTTGGACAATGAAGTTTATTCCAATACAGGAGGTCATCTTTCAAAAGGAACCCCAAGTTCAGCTATCGCCAAGTTCTCGGCAGCTGGAAATGCTAGCTCCAAAAAGGACTTAGGAATGATGGCTATGACTTATGGTAATGTTTACGTTGCACAAGTTGCCAGCGGAGCTAATCCGATTCAAGTTATCAAGGCTTTTGAAGAAGCAGAGCGTTATCCAGGACCGTCCATTATTATAGCCTATGTTCCTTGTATTACCCATGGTTTGCAAGGAGGGATGAGTGAAACCCTGACAGAAGCTAAAGAAGCGGTCGACTCAGGCTACTGGTCACTTTACCGATACAATCCACTTTTAAGTGAACAGGATAAAAATCCAATGACCTTAGATTTTAAACGACCAGACTTTGGACAAATGATGGCCTTTATGCTCAAGCAAGAACGATTTTCAGCCTTGCACCAAGTCAATCCAGAAGAAGCAGAACGCTTGTTGGAGAAAACAGTAGCTCAAGCCAAGCGACGTTTTGAAAACTATGCGAATCTATCTGGAGACTATCTAACTATCAAAAAACAGATGGAGAAAAGGGAGAAAAAAATAAAAAAACAAAGCACCAAACAAGCGCCGGATGCCATTGAAGATATTTTGAAGCAGTTAGAGTTTTAAACCAAATTGCCTATGAACGACTTTCATTTTCATTTATGAAACAGTTCCACGAAAATTACGGTTTTTAATGGAAGGGGTTTCATATTTTGTGTATAATGAAAGGACAGTCTTAAATAACATTATGCTAGAAAGAGGAGGGGTATGGTAGAAGAAGGTTTATTTCCTATTGGGAAAGCTGCAAGTATAAGTGGCGTTTCTGCAAAGACACTGCGGTATTATGAAAGTCTAGGTCTCATTTTTCCAAAATACATTTCTGAGACAACTAATTATCGGTATTATGATAAATCGACTTTACTCTTGATTCCTATGATTAAGTATTACCAGCAAATTGGCTTAAACTTAAAGCGAATCAAAGAACTCATATTTTTTAATGGGTGTTCTACGCATTACCAATATTTACAACAGCGTAGAGATGAGTTAGAAGCAGAGCGAGAACGACTACTTGTTTCTATTACATCCATTGACGACTGGTTGCAGATGATTATTGAAGGAGAGATTTGTTTGCAAAATTATTTGTCAAATAAAGCTAATCCAAATATCAATCTCAAGTACTACCAAGAAGAACAATCTTACTATCACATTAAACAACCCTATAACTATTGCCATAAAGAATCCATCATCAACCTAGAATGGACAAAATTTTTAGAAGAAAAGGAATTAGAAGTATCTGGTCCAGTTATCTTAAAATACGATTCTTATGAGAAAAAAATGGCAGGAGAAATAAAATTTTCAACTATTCTGCAACATGTATTGCCAGAAGCGTCAGATTACGGTAAGTTTGGTGGTTTCATGGCCCTGAGCTGTTACCATATCGGTTCTCTGGATAAGATTCAGGAAACCTATCAAAACATGATCGATTTTGCGAATGAAAACCAGTATGAATTAAAAGAAGAATGCTTTGAACGCCATGTCATCGACTACTGGGTAACTCAGAACGAGGACGAATTTGTTACAGAAATTATCATGCCGATTATTAAAAAAGATGAGCTCAACTTGCGTTCACGCAAATGAAATTTTATAGAAGATTTGCTGTATACATAAAAAGTCGCAATTTTACCGTAAGATAAAATTGTGGCTTTTCTTGTATTTTAAGGGTTGGGAAGACAATGATTGGAAAAATATCATTTTTATGATAAAATGAAGAGAATGATTAAAGCTAAAAAAGGAGTAGCCATGGCTTTCGGAGAAGAAAAACACAAAAAAACAACATTTGAAAAAGTGACTATGGTTGTCATTATCTTGATGGTGTTGGCAACAATTGCTGGACTCGTATTTCCAGCCATTAGTGCACTCTTGTAAGAAACGCTTTTTAGCGTTTTTTCTAATGAAAAGAAAGGAAATAGGAGTGGCAACTTCCAGCCCTCTTATGCAGAAACAGTATGAGTATGTTTTTAGATACTGCCAAGATTACAGTGAAGGCAGGTAAAGGTGGCGATGGCATGGTGGCCTTTCGCCGGGAAAAATACGTCCCTAATGGCGGTCCTTGGGGTGGCGATGGCGGCAAAGGTGGATCGGTAGTCTTTCGTGTCGATGAAGGTCTACGTACCTTGATGGATTTTCGCTACAACCGCAAATTCAAAGCCAAAGATGGTGAAAAAGGGATGACCAAAGGCATGCACGGCCGTGGATCAGATGACTTGATTGTCCGCATTCCTCCTGGCACGACCGTTCGGGATGCTGAGACCAACAAGGTCATTACAGACTTGGTTGAAAATGGACAAGAATTTGTCATTGCCCGTGGTGGTCGTGGTGGCCGTGGAAATATCCGCTTTGCCACACCCAAAAATCCAGCACCTGAAATCTCTGAAAATGGAGAACCAGGAGAAGAACGGTCTCTCTCCTTGGAATTGAAAGTCCTCGCGGATGTTGGGCTCGTTGGATTTCCATCTGTTGGGAAATCAACCTTATTGAGTGTTATTACCTCAGCCAAACCAAAGATTGGTGCCTATCACTTTACAACGATTGTACCAAACCTTGGCATGGTCCGAACTAAATCAGGCGAATCTTTTGCGGTCGCTGACTTACCAGGATTGATTGAGGGAGCTAGTCAAGGTGTGGGGTTAGGGACTCAGTTCCTCCGTCACATCGAGCGGACCCGGGTTATCCTTCATGTGATTGATATGTCAGCTGCGGAAGGACGTGATCCATTTGACGATTACCTCTCGATTAACAATGAGTTGGAAACCTACAATCTTCGCTTGATGGAACGTCCGCAAATCATTGTAGCCAACAAGATGGACATGCCAGAATCAGAAGAGAACTTGAAAACTTTCAAAGAAAAATTGGCAGCACAATACGATGAATTCGATGAATTGCCTATGATTTTCCCAATTTCTTCTTTGGCTCATCAGGGTTTGGACAATCTCTTAGAAGCAACTGCTGAATTGCTGGATAAAACACCAGAATTCCTCTTGTATGATGAAACTGACTTCCAAGAAGAAGACGAAGTATACTATGGCTTCCAAGATGACAAACCAGCCTTTGAAATCACACGTGACGATGATGCTGCTTGGGTCTTGTCTGGTGAGAAGTTGGAACGGCTCTTTGTCATGACCAATATGGACCGTGATGAATCAGTGATGAAGTTTGCCCGTCAATTACGTGGAATGGGAGTTGATGAAGCCCTTCGTGCGCGTGGTGCCAAGGACGGCGACATTGTGCGCCTCGGCAATTTCGAGTTTGAATTTGTGGATTAAGGATAGAAATACTGTTAGGTTGTAGATGGTGAGGCCAGTTATGATTGAAGATATTTATGTAGCCTTTGACTTGATGGAAAAAGGACAGTTGCAGGAAGCCTTGTATTGGCTTGACAACTTATCCGTTTCAAAAGAAAGTCCCGAATATTTTGATTACCTCTCTGTGTACGGTTATGTCTATGCGGAGATGAAGGACTTTCTTCATGCCTACCAGGCTTACGAGGCCTACCTAGAAAAAGCCATCTCTGAAGGGGATGCCCGTCACCAACACATGGCCTATCACCAGTTGTGCATGGTCGCTCGTCTCAATCAGGAGTACACCAAAGCCAGAGATTACCTTGCCCAAGAAGAAGCCATAATCCAAGCCCATTTTCCGACAGATGCTCACGTTTGGTCCGTTCACCTGTATGAAGTTGGCTATATAGCTTACTTAATGGGGGACAAAGCTGACGCAGAAAAGCAGATGACAGCTAGTCTAGGCTATGCCTTGCAGACAGATGACCTCATTGCACAGGCCTGTTCCTACCGAGGCTTGGGAGAAATCCTCTCCAGCCCTTCTCATTTCGAAACAGCAAAAGATCTTTTTCAACAAGCAGGCGATGACATCGGTAGCCAAGAAATCGATGCCTTTCTACAACAGCTTGATGTAGATAGAAAATAAATCATTTTAACCAACTAAATTAGAAAGAATTGTTCCAGATGAAGATTGATACGAGTCATTTTTCTTGGATACGTAAACCAAGAGATTTCAGCATTGAGGCCAATCAAATTTCGATTACGACAGAGCCTCATACAGATTTGTGGCAGAAGACCTATTACCATTTTATCAATGACAATGCACCGGTTCTTCAAATGACAAGTCATGATCCTTATTTTAGTTTCGTAGTAAAAACTAGATTTGATGATGCCCATACGCGTTTCGATCAGTGTGGGATTGTTGTCTATTTGGATTCAGAAAACTGGCTAAAAGCTTCTGTTGAATATGAAAATGACCGTTTTCAACATTTAGGAAGCGTTGTAACCAATCAAGGTTTTTCAGATTGGGCAACCACAGAAATAGATGCTAGTATGAAAGAAATCTGGTATCGCTTGAGTAGACGGGAAGATGACTATCGTATTGAGTATTCATTGGATGGTCAAACCTTCCATCAAATGAGGGTTTGCCATTTGGCCAAAGGTGACAAGGAAATTCAATTTGGTATCTATGCCTGTTCGCCAGAAGAATCTTCATTTACAGCGGTTTTTACAGACATGCAACTGATGGAGTGCCAATGGCCAGCTCATGATGGTCAAGCACCAAATATGGATTGATTCTTTACCAATAGATGAGGTACGATTATGGGAGACAAACCAATATCCTTCAAAGACAAGGATGGAAATTTTATATCAGCAGCAGACGTGTGGAATGCGACCAAATTAGAAGAGTTGTTTAACCGTCTCAATCCCAATCGCAAGTACCGTTTAGAGCGGGAGCGATTACTGAAAGTACAAGATAATACAGAAGCCTAAGGAATTTTTCTTTAGGCTTTTTTCTTATTTTTGCCCAAATGGTTGACAAGTTAATTATTTAAGAGTAAACTATTTCTTGACTTATTACATAACTGGTAAATAAACCGGTTAAAAAACAAAGGAGTCTTATGAAAAAGAAATATATCATTAGCTCTGCAGCAGCCATTTTATTAAGTGTTTCGAGCTATCAGATGGGACGTTTTCACGAAAAAACGATTTCTGATGAACAGTTGATTGCAACCATTAAAGAAACGGTTAAAAAGGAAGTCCGAAAGCAGACACCTCATGTGGAACAAGTCAGTGCTGAAGACGACATTGATGCAGAACAAATCGTAGTGAAAATCACTGACAGTGGTTACGTCACTTCCCATGGAGACCATTTCCATTATTATGACGGAAAAGTGCCGTATGATGCTATTATCAGTGAAGAATTGGTCATGAAAGACCCAAGCTACGTTCTAAATGACAGTGATATTGTCAACGAAGTCAAAGACGGCTATATCATCAAGGTAAAGGGGCAATATTACCTTTATCTTAAGGATAAAAACAAGGCCAGCAATGTTCGTAGTAAAGATGACATCAATCGCCAAAAACATGGTCACTCAGCAGTTGCAACGCCAGCTGGCTCTCCTTCTGTTCATTATCAGACTAGCGATGGCTATGTCTTTGATCCAAATGATGTTATTGAAGATTTGGGCGATGGATTTTTGGTGCCACACGGTGATCATACTCACTATATTCCAAAATCACAGCTGACGTCTGCTCAGATTGCGGCAGCGATGGCTGTATTACAAGCGCGTGGTGCTAAAACGGCAGTGCCAGCACCGATTGTGCAGCCGATTGGTTACCATAAACCACCTAAAGTCAAGCAACCAACACCAACTAAGCGTGTTCCTGTTGCAGGTATCGATTATCCGACATCTGATGGTTTCTTGTTTGATGGAACTGGCATTCAGTTCCATACTGCAAGCGGGATTGTTGTAAAACATGGTCATCACCAACATTTTCTACCTTATTCTGGCTTAATTGGAACAAAATGGGCGTATCTTGTACCTGCTAGCTTTGGTGGCAATCCAACAACACCAAGTCAGCCAGCTAAGCCAGTTCCAACGAAACCGAGTGATCCAGCAAAACCAAGTGAACCTTCAGAACCAACTCCAGGTGATGAACCTGTTATTACACCTGAGATTGAGGAAAAATTAGTCTATCTCGCAAATCTTTTGGGCATCAAACGATCTAACTTGAAGGTGATGAATTCAGAAAAAGGATTGATTGCGGTTTGGAGACATGGAGACCATGATCATGTCTATTTACTTTCTGATATCGTAATTGGTAAGAAAATTAGTACAGGACACGATACACCTGAAGAAATCGAAGCTAAAAGACGGTATATTTCAGAGACCTACGGTGTTCCACTTGAAGCGATTAAAGTAAAAGATAACTTCTTTGTCTTTAACGAACCAACGCAACAATATGACCCAACCCATATTCATCCATTCCTGTTACCAAAAGACTTGGTAGAAGTTCCAGTAGTCACTGGCGATCCTGAGACAGACTTTGAAAATGAGTTACTAGCGATTGCCAAACACCGGGGCATGAAACCAACGGATATTCGGATTGAAAATGGCAAATTTGTTGTCCCTCACTTAGGACCTGGTCACGGACACACCCATTATTTGAATATCAAAGCCATAGATGGCATGAAGGCTTATTTGAGCAATAAACTTCCTGCCATTACAGGTGGTTATGTTTCAGGTCAATTTGATAAGGAAGCAGTCCTTGCTAAAATCAAAGAATTAGAAGCTGAAGCCGAGACGCTCTTATCTGCAACTAAACCAAAACAGTACCGTCGTGTGATGCAGGCTTTGACCGAATTCAAAGCTGGCTTAGATGAATTGGTAACCAATTCAACAGCAGGTTATTTGAAGATGTTAGAAGAATTCAGACAGACACAAATTTTAGGTGCCGCTTCTGAACTTCCTCCTGTCTCTAATCTAGATAAACTTTATTTTGCTTTATTAGATGACGTCCGTTCAGCTCATATTGCCATTACAGAATTTGACAAAAATCGTTTTGTAGAGCAAATCAATAAGGCCTATGAAGCAAAAAATGCAGCAGAATTGCACCGCATTCAATATGAATTGGCAGAATTAAAACGCTTTGATAGCCGAACAAACGTGACAGCTATTCAGTACTTGGATTACTTTACAAGCCATATTGCTAGCCCAGCTTTATCAAATGAATTACGTGAAAAAGTTGCGGGGCATATTGGTGAAATCTACCGGATTCTTGATCGAAAAATGATGGAGGGAGAAAGCTTCCAAACACTTGTCAAGAATTGGATTGCTACCAAGATTGAAATAGATATTGCCAAAGTGAAACGCCAACAATTTGAGGTAACAATTGGTCAGAACTACCAAGGTCTTTTAAATGATCCTCATGTTGTAAAATCGATTCAAAGTTTCATTAAAACATTCTCAGATGACTTTAATTATAACGGTTCTATGAAGGTACCGAATGCCGTTGTCGAGCCGTATGGTAAACCACTCTCTTCTGATGAGGAACCTAAGTTACCATTTGCTCCAGAAGAACCAATTGGTCCAACGCAACCAACACCAGATCCAGTTGTTCCAGTACAACCAGATCCTGTTACACCTGCGCCTTCCCCAACTCCTACTGAAGGTACAGTAAGTCAAACAGAACAAGAAGTGTTGATGAAGTACGTTTGGGATATTCAAGATCGCATTTTAGAAAAATATACTGGAAAAGATGAAGAGATTGGTTTAGAGCATATTGCGAATCTTATGTCGATGCTGGCTGCTATCCAACAAGCTAATTATGGTCAAAGTCTGGATCGTGAGACGTTTGAAACGATTAAGAAAGCCATTATCACTTATGCAACAAAAGCACTTGGTTACAGTGTCGACTACCCACAAACAAGCAGTCCAACACCTGCCCAACCAAATCCAACAACACCATCTCAACCAACACAACCTGTCAATCCAACACCGGCACCTTCTCCAGCTCCAACTAAAACGCCATGGACGCAAGAGGATATGAACGAGTTGCTGACGGTTACCCATACGATTCAGATGCAAATTGTTGACCACTTTGAAAAAGAAGAAGATCAGTATTTCCACATTGCAAAATTACAGGAATTATTGGCTCCAATTCAAGTCAATCAAGGACGTGACTTAAGTAAGGAAGACTTAAAAGCGATTCAAGCCTCAGTTGTTGCCTATGGAAAATCAGTATTAGAAGCTCCAGCTCAACCTACTCCAGCTGATGATGAACCAATAGAGGACGATCCATTTGGTGATGAGCCAGTTGATGAGGAACCAGAAGAGCCTGGTACACCAATGACTCCTGATGATCAAAAGAAAACAACTGATTTGACAACAGAGGTTTTCCAATTGATTTGGCAAAAGTTTGAAGACAAACCAGAGTTATTCAACCAATACAGTATGGAATTGGAAGTCATTATCCTGCCAATTAAAAATGGTGATCTTCTCTATAAAGAAGATTTGGAAACAATCAATCAAGAACTGCTCGCCTTAAAAGCAAGGATTGAAGCTCTTCAATAATCAACAAAACACTCTTGCATACCAAGAGTGTTTTTGATTCTATCAAATACTCCGTCATTTTGTGTCTAATTTTGGTATAATAATTCTATTAAATTAGATATGGAAGAAAACATGATACAAGAAATCCGTCATCTCATCTGGGAATCTTTAAAGAATGTCTACCAGAACAAATACCGTTACTTGCTAACCAGCGTTATTTTACAGATTTTTCTAATGACTGTTGGACGTTTTTCACTAGCTGTTGTATTTGATTTAGCTTTAGATACGGCAGGTTACACGAGTCTAACCAAAGACAATCTATTGGCTATTCTTTCACAAACAAGTCCGTTTTTACTCCTGATTTTATACGTTGTATTACTAGCCGCATTTATCTTTTTGGAGCTTAGTTGCTTGATTTTTATGGTAACTAGGACCTATCGACACTATGAATTTCGTGATTTTATTTATTCCGGTTGGCGGAAAATACTTTGGCTTTCTGGACCGCAAGTCTTGATTTTTCTGATTTATCTGTTGACCATGATTCCTTTTGAGAATTTGGGGCTAAGCTCACCCTTGCTCAGCAATATACGGATACCAGAGTTTATCACTGGTGAGCTTGGGAAAATGCCATTTGGAAATGTGCTTTACGCTGTCTTTCTAGCCTTTATTTTTTTCTTGAATGTCCGTTTGATTTATTTCCTACCTTTATCGGTTGTCAATGATGCGACTCCTTGGCAGAACGTGCAACAAAGTTGGGTATTGACTAAAAAACGCTTTTTAACCTTGATTCTATCGGTTGCTGCCATAATGGTATTTCTTACCCTATTAGGGATAGGAGTGACCTTTGTTTTATCCCTCGTATTTGGTTTTGCTGAGGGCGTAACAGATAGCTTGATTATCCAGACAATCTTTTATAGTCTTGTGAGAGGAATTCTCTATCTGATTCAATTTTTTGAAAAATTGATATTGATGGAGTTGCTGGTCCGCCATTTATTGAGCGAACACGAGCGTCATCCAAGCCGAAATGTTGTAACGCTAACAGATAGCCAAGCCAGACCTTTTCGCTATCCTAAGTGGAGCAAAGTCATTTTATGGGCAACAGTGATTATTGGATTGGTCTATAATGGAGTTCGCATGTATTTGTTGCAGACCAATACCGATATTGCACTCATTGCCCATCGGGGTGATGTTTCAGAAGGGGTGGAAAATTCAATAGAAGCCTTAGAGGCGGCTCATCAAAAGGGTGCCGATTTTGTCGAGATGGACGTCGTGATGACGGTAGACAAGCAATTTTTAGTGATCCATGACAATGATTTGAATCGTTTGGCGGAAAAAAATTGGCAGGTTTCTGAGAGAACGTTGGCTGAATTAGAAGGACTGCAGATTGCGCAAGATAGTTTTACCAGTCAGATTGTGTCTCTTGAGACCTATATTCAGAAGGCACAAGCCTTACAGCAGCCTCTCTTGATTGAATTAAAGCCTTATGGCCATGAGCCAGATAATTATGTGGATTTACTGTTGAAAGAGTTTAAACGTTTGGAATTATCCTCTGAACACAAGGTCATGTCTCTTGATTTGGAAATCATGGAAGAGCTGGAGAAAAAGGCTCCTGAACTAGAGACAGGTTATGTCATTCCTCTCCAATTTGGCTCTTTTGACAAGCATGGAGTTGATTTCTATGTGATTGAAGATTTTTCATATAACGACTGGGTGATGTGGAGTGCTGAACAACAAGGAAAAGATGTCTATGTTTGGACCATTAACGATGAATCACTGATGAGTAATTATCTACAAACACCAATCAATGGGATTATCACAGATGAATTAGACTTATTTAAGAAAAAAGAAGCAGAGCTTCGCAAGGACGATAGCTATTTTGATAAGGCCCTTCGTTTGCTCGAATTTCAACCTTAAAAGTTCCTCTTAATTGAGGAACTTTTTTATAATGATTGGGTATCAAGCTGTCGCTTCGTTAAGTGGTACTGTTTTTGACCAAGTTCCTTAATAAAAGCTCGGTCGTGGGAAACGCTTATGATGCAACCAGGGAAGTCAGCGAGCAACTGCCGAACCAAAGGTTGACTGGTTGGTGAAAAGTGCCTCGTCGGCTCATCTAAGATCAAGACATTGTGCTTGGATAAGACCATTTTGGCTAAGAACAGCTTGGCCTTTTGTCCCCCAGACAAATCGGCAACGGAGTGGTGTATCTCTTGACGGGTAAACTGCAGACTGGCTAGAAAGGTGCGGACTGTTTCTTCGCCTGCACAATCCGATAGAAATTCCAAAGCAGTAGCAGTATTGGGTAGGGCCTGTTCATAGTGTTGTGGCATATAGCTCACAGAAATATCCGTACGTTCCGACAATTCCTGATGGATTTTCTGAAGCAGCAGGGTCTTACCGATACCGTTTTGCCCAGTGATGACCAGTTTATCTTGTCCACAAATAGCCAAATCAATCTCTTGTCCAGTCGGTAGCTGTTTGTCTTGCCAATTCAGAATGAGTTTTTTAGCAGGCAAGGGCTCAATACCTGAAAAGAATAGCCGCAGGCTATCCATATCCTCTGGAATTTCTGTGAAGCCTTCCGCTTCTTTTAGGAACCGTCTTTCCTGTGATTGTAGGCTATGCATTTTTTTAGCTAGAAGCCGTCCAGCAGCACCATTTTTGGTATGTCTGAGTTGGTGTTCAACCCGTTGCTGAATACGGTTATTCTCAGTCATGCGCTTCTTGTGGTTTTCTCGTTCCTTGTTGGCCACTTGCAACTGCTTGCTAAAGCGTTCCTTGCGTTCAATTAGATAGTCTGCATAATTTCCATGAAAATAAGTCCATCGTGGTTCTTGTCTCTTCTTGACCAGTTCCAGATGCAGAATAGCAGTTGCAGCAGTTGTTAACAAGGTTTCGTCATGGGAGATAAAGAGAATGGCCTTATCGCTCTCCTCGATAAAATGCTCCAGCCACGTCACAGTCTCCAAATCTAAATCACTAGTCGGTTCATCTAAAATCAGGCAGTCAGGATTGTAGGCTAAGACTTTCAAGAGTTGGAGTTTGATTTTTTCTCCCCCTGATAGAGTGGCTAGTCTTTGCTGCTTTTCTTCAAAGGCTTCTATATCCAGTTGAAACATATCAGTATAACGATAAAACACTTGGAAATCAAAGCGCTCATAATCCATATCTTGGTAGAGGAATTCCGTCACCGTTTGCTCGGCCATGATTGTCGGTAAATTTTGTCCCAGATAACCGATAGTGGAAAAGTGATTGGTGAACTGTCCCTCTATCTGAACATAGTCTGTGATGGTCTCTGGCTCCACAATGGCCTTGATGAGGGTCGATTTCCCTGTACCTTCCTCGCCGATAATGGCCAACTTATCACCAGGGTGGACCATAAGGTCAAGCTCTTTGACCAGTGTCTTTAAATCCTTTTGATGGCTAATGGTTAAGTCTTGAATGTGTAGCATAAGTTGCCTCCTTTGCATGAAAAAAACTTCCTACCCTATCAAGTAGAAAGTTTCAAAAAGCATGCACAAAGAGACCAGACGTCCTGGTTTTTGATTAGATAAAAAGGCACACTAAAAAACAAACTTGATAAGGTCTATCCTAAGTTGCTTCTTAGTTGATCATGGCCCTCTTACCTCCTTATTTTCTCTCACTAGTTTAGCACTTCTTGAAAGGGCTGTCAAATGGTGGTATACTGAAACTATGAAAAAAATTATGGTAATTGGGTGTCCAGGATCGGGCAAATCGACATTTTCCCGTATCTTAGCTCAGAAAATGTCCCTTCCTTTGGTGCATTTGGACCAATTAAATTGGCAAGCTGATCGGACAATGGTTCCAGCAGCAGTTTTTTTGGAACGTTTACACTCAGTAGTGAATCAGGTCCAGTGGATTATTGATGGCAATTATGGAAATACATTGGAATTGCGACTGAAAGCTTGTGACACAGTTATTTTTCTCGATATTCCAGTTGAAGAATGCCTTGCTGGCATCAGAAATAGAATCGGGAAACACCGCCCAGATATGCCTTGGGTTGAAGTAGAAGAGGATCCAGAGTTGATGGACTTTATTCGCAACTTTCCCAATACTAGTCTCCCTCGTATTGTAGACTTTTTAGCCCAGTATTCTGATAAACAGCACATTGTCTTTTCAACTCGAAAAGAAACAAGCGAGTGGCTAGATAGCATATAAAAAAGGAACTCGGTGAGTTCCTTTTTGCTTTAGATATTCAAAACCTTATCTAAGAATTCAATCAAACGAGGGTGTTTTGGATGGTCAAAGATTTGTTCAGGTGTCCCATCTTCCAAGAATTCTCCACCGTCTGTAAAGATCACGCGGTTGGCTACTTGACGGGCGAAGCCCATTTCATGGGTTACGATCAGCATGGTCATGCCTTGCTGAGCCAAGTCTTTCATAACGTTCAATACGTCACCTACCATTTCTGGGTCAAGAGCGGATGTTGGTTCGTCAAAGAGCATGATATCAGGATTCATGGCAAGGGAGCGGGCAATGGCCACACGCTGTTTTTGACCACCTGAGAGGCTGTCTGGCATAGCATTAGCTTTATCTGCTAGACCAACCTTATCCAGCAATTCCAGTGCATGGCGCTCAGCGGATTCCTTGCTTTCTTTACCCAATTCAACAGGTGCAAATGCGATGTTTTCTAAGACTGTCATGTGAGGGAAGAGGTTGAAGTGCTGGAAAACCATACCGATATTCTCACGCGCCTTGTCGACATTGGTTTTTGGATCAGACAATTCGTAGCCATCGACGATGACTTTTCCGCTGGTAATGGATTCCAGCAAGTTGAGGGTACGGAGGAAAGTTGATTTTCCGGAACCAGAAGGACCGATGATACAAACGACATCCCCTTCGTAGAACTTGGCATCAATCCCTTTTAAAACTTCGTTTTTTCCATAGTATTTGTGTAAATCTTGGACATCAATTTTTAATTCTGCCATTAACGGCCTCCTTTTTCCAATTTACGGGCAAGACGTGTCAAGAGTGTGATAACCACGAGATAAAGAATGGCCAAAATCGCATACATACGGAATGATTGGTAGTTCCGTGCGATGATGATTTTCCCAGCTTGGAAGAGCTCGATGAGTCCGATAGCGGAGATAATGGTTGTATCTTTTAAGGTAATCACAAATTGGTTGATAAAGTTTGGCAACATGAGTTTTGTTGCTTGTGGAAGAATGATTTTCTTCATGGTCGTTCCGTATGGAATACCCAGACTGCGTGAGGCTTCCATTTGACCCGCAGGAACGGCTTGGATACCACCACGAACGATTTCAGCGATGTAGGCACCCGAGTTTAGGGATAGGGCAATGACCCCTGCTACAAAGTCGTTAATCGGACTTTGTTGACCAGTTAGACTTTCGATAAAGTTTGGAATGCCCCAGAAGATGAAGGCTGCCACAATCATCAATGGCACACCACGCACCACGTCGACAAAGACAGATGAGAGGATGCGCAAGCCTTTCACTGGGCTAACAGCAAAGAGTCCAAAGATAATCCCGATGACAATGGCAATCGCAAAGGAGATTAAGGCAAGGGCAACTGTTGTACCCAAACCAGATAACAATTGGCGGTAGTTGTTTTTAATTAAGCCAACAATGGTTGTTTCATCCGCAGTAGCTGTATTGTTTGTTGTTTGGTCTTCTGAACCAAAATAGTTATTGACAATGCTATCATATTGACCAGATGCAACGACAGCAGCAAGACCGTTGTTGAACATCTCAATCAATTCAGGATTGCTGCCTTTTTTCACAGCAAAACCATATTCACCAGATTTTTCACCAGCAACTGGTGTATCAAAGTTACGGCCTTGTTGAATCGCGTAACGAAGGACGGCTTCATCGTCCATCAAGGCATCGATAGAACCGGAGTTCAAACTGTCATACATACCTGACGCTTCATCAAAAGCTTTTAGGGTATAGGCATATTTGCTGGCATTTTCTTCTAAGAACGCGTAAGATGAGGTTCCGTTTTTGGCCCCAACGGTTTTCCCTTTTAAATCTTCATAAGACGAAAGATCGCTGCCTTTTTTGACTGCTAAGAGAATGTTGGAAGTGTAGTATGGGTCAGAGAAATCAAATATTTCTTTACGGGCATCGGTGATAGACATCCCTGCAATTACCGCATCCGCTTGTCCAGCTTGAACAGCATTCAAGGCAGCATCAAATCCAGGATTTTTGATTTCAAGGACAAAACCTTGTTGTTCTGCGATGGCTTTGATCAACTCCATATCAATTCCGACATATTGACCGCTGTCATTTTGGAATTCAAATGGGGCAAAAGAAGAGTCTGACACGATGGTGTAAGTTGGCTTGATTGCAGTTGCTTTGGCACTTGCATCTCCTGTCAATACCAAGCTATCAGAATAGTTTGGTGAAGAGGCTGTTGCTTTGTCAGTGCCAAAATAGGTATTTAAGATGGTTTCGTATTTTCCAGTTTCTTTGAGCTCTGCGAGGCCCTTGTTGAACATTTCAATCAATTCAGGATTGCTGCCTTTTTTAACGGCGAAACCATATTCACCAGATTTTTCACCAGCAACTGGTGTATCAAAGTTACGACCTTGTTGGATCGCATAGCGAAGAACAGCTTCATCGTCCATCAAAGCATCGATGGAACCAGAGTTCAAGCTATCATACATACCAGAAGCTTCATCAAAGGCTTTTAAGCTGTATCCATACTTACTGGCATTTTTTTCTAAGAAAGTATAGGAAGAAGTTCCGTTTTTGGCACCGACGGTTTTTCCTTTTAAGTCTTTATAAGAAGCTATGTCACTTCCTTTTTTGACAGCTAAGAGGATGTTTGACGTGTAGTAAGGATCAGAGAAATCAAAGATTTCTTTGCGAGCATCGGTAATGGACATACCCGCGATAACACCATCGGCTTGTCCAGCTTGAACCGCATTCAAGGCTGCATCGAAACCAGGATTTTTAATATTGATGGTAAAACCCTGTTGGTCAGCAATGGCTTGAATCAATTCCATATCGATTCCGACATATTGCCCAGATTCATCTTGGAATTCAAAGGGGGCAAAAGAGGAATCCGATACGATAGTATAGGCGTTTTTAAGAGGTGTTGCTTTGGTTTCTGCCGAAACTACTGAGAAACACATGAGTAGTGGCATTAACAAGACCACTAATGACAATAATTTTTTCTTCATGTCAAATCTCCTTCTAAAATGTATGTAAATGAGTATAGCACAAATTTTCTGAACAATCAACATTGATGTCACATCTTCTGACATTTGGATGGTTTTTTGAAGAATTGCAAAAATCAAAGAATTTCGTTACAATAAAAGGTAATAAAGAGGAGAGAGTAGAATATGAAAAAAAGAATGTTAGAAGCAGTCAAACCACAAATCAAATTGCATCCCATTTCAGCTTGGCTGTATGCGCTCTTAACAGTTATTTTGGTGATATTAATCCTGGATGTTGGTATGCTAATCGGAAATTGGACCCTGTATCCAATGATGATGTCATTGCCGTCTGAAATCATTCAGTGGCTCATGTTTACGATTGATCCAATTTTCATGCACTTACTCTTGTTTGCGATTCCATCTGCCTTAGTGATGATTTGGGTCAAGCTGGCAGAGAAACGTTCTCCTGTCACCCTCGGTTTTTATAAGGAAGGGGCTTTTCTTGAACTATTAAAAGGATGGGGGATCGGCGCTCTATTGATGGGCAGTGTGGTTGGAATCCAAGTGTTGACAGGTAGTATTCATTTACAAGGACTTAATTTCTCAGCTGCGAATTGGATAAGTTTTCTATTGATCATTCCTTTTTGGTTAATCCAAAGTGGGACAGAGGAATTGCTAACCCGTGGTTGGCTCTTTCCAGTCGTTTCAAAGAATACACGTTTATGGGTTGGAGTAGCTGTTTCCAGCCTCTTGTTTGCCCTCTTGCATGCCGCAAACCCATCTGTTTCCGCCATTCCTTTGGTAAACATTGCCTTATTTGGCTTGTTAGCTTGTCTTTATGTGTTGAAAACTGATAATATTTGGGGAATTTCAGCTATGCATGCAGCCTGGAATTGTTTCCAAGGGAATTTCTTTGGCCTAAATGTTAGTGGTATGCAACCCGCCTATGCTTTTATGCAATTTCAAAATGGAGACGTTCCAGATTATTTATCCGGTGGAGGTTTTGGACCAGAAGGCAGTATTTTCTCTTCACTTGTCATGGGGATTTACATTCTCTATTTAGCGTGGTCTCTTTATAAGGAAAAGAAAATGAAACATGAAAAATGATTGGGAAACCAATCTTTTTTTATGGATATGGTAAAATAGAAAAAAGGAAGAAGAGGATAGATTATGATTGATCGCACTAGTAGTAACCAATTTAAACTGGTTTCCAAATACGAGCCTTCTGGTGACCAGCCACAGGCCATTGAAACACTGGTTGACAACATTGAAGGGGGCGAAAAAGCCCAGATATTACTTGGGGCAACGGGGACCGGTAAGACCTATACCATGAGTCAGGTCATCCAGAAAGTTAACAAACCGACCCTGGTTATCGCCCACAACAAAACCTTGGCCGGTCAGCTCTACGGAGAGTTCAAGGAATTTTTCCCTGACAATGCTGTTGAGTATTTTGTTTCCTATTATGATTATTACCAGCCAGAAGCCTATGTTCCTTCCAGTGATACCTACATCGAAAAAGACAGTTCGGTCAATGATGAGATCGACAAATTGCGGCACTCCGCCACCTCCAGCCTTTTGGAACGAAACGACGTTATCGTTGTGGCTTCGGTTTCCTGTATCTACGGTTTGGGTTCTCCAAAAGAGTACGCAGACAGTGCGGTGAGTTTACGTCCTGGACAAGAAATTTCCCGGGACCAACTCTTGAATGCGCTGGTTGATATCCAATTCGAACGCAACGACATTGATTTTCAACGGGGACGCTTTCGTGTTCGCGGTGATGTAGTTGAAATCTTTCCAGCCAGTCGAGACGAACATGCCTTTCGGGTAGAGTTCTTCGGAGATGAGATTGACCGCATCCGTGAAATCGAGAGTTTAACAGGTAAAAGTCTCGGAGAAGTGGAGCACTTGGTGCTCTTTCCAGCGACCCACTTTATGACCAATGAAGAGCATATGGAGCAGGCCATCAAAAACATCTTGGACGAGATGGAAGTCCAAGTCAAACTCTTTGAAGCAGAAGGTAAGCTGATTGAAGCACAGCGGATTCGCCAGCGGACCGAGTACGATGTCGAAATGCTGCGGGAAATGGGTTACACCAACGGTGTCGAAAACTATTCCCGTCACATGGATGGTCGAAAAGAAGGCGAGCCCCCTTACACCTTACTGGATTTCTTCCCAGAAGATTTCCTCATCATGATTGACGAGAGCCACATGACCATGGGGCAGATCAAAGGCATGTACAATGGTGACCGCTCCCGTAAAGAAATGCTGGTCAATTATGGGTTCCGCCTCCCTAGTGCCTTGGACAACCGTCCGCTGCGCAGGGAAGAATTTGAAAGCCATATCCACCAGATTGTCTATGTATCGGCAACACCCGGAGATTATGAAAACGAGCAAACAGAGACCGTTGTGGAGCAGATTATTCGGCCGACTGGACTACTCGATCCAGAAGTGGAAGTTCGCCCAACTATGGGCCAGATGGATGATCTCTTAGGAGAAATCACTGTCCGAGCAGAAAAAGGCGAGCGGACCTTTATCACCACCTTGACCAAAAAAATGGCCGAAGATTTGACTGATTACCTCAAGGAAATGGGGGTCAAGGTCAAATACATGCACTCGGACATCAAGACCTTGGAGCGGACCGAGATTATTCGAGACCTGCGCTTGGGAGTCTTTGATGTCTTGATCGGAATCAATCTCTTGCGAGAAGGAATTGATGTGCCAGAAGTTAGTCTGGTAGCTATTTTAGATGCAGACAAGGAAGGTTTCTTGCGTAATGAACGCGGCTTGATTCAGACCATTGGACGGGCCGCTCGAAACAGTGAGGGCCATGTGATTATGTATGCCGATAAGGTGACAGATTCCATGCAACGGGCCATGGACGAAACTGCCCGCCGTCGGGAAATCCAGATGGCCTATAATGAAGAGCACGGCATTGTCCCACAAACCATCAAGAAGGAAATCCGTGACCTGATTGCCATCACCAAAGCAACCGAAGGTGAAGTAGCGGAACCGACCGCAGACTACGGCACCATGAACAAGAAAGAACGGCAAGAAGCCATTAAGAAACTCCAAAAACAAATGCAGGAAGCAGCTGAATTACTGGACTTCGAATTGGCAGCCGAAATCCGCGACCTGGTCTTGGAATTAAAAGCAATGGATTAAATAGCAACAGACAGAAGATTTTCTGTCTGTTTTTTGATTGACAAAAGACAGTTATTTTGATAAAGTTTAGTTATAACTAAACTTATAAAGAAAGAGGAAAATGCCATGTTTTCGCCAGAAAAATTAAAAGAACGCCGCAAACGGCTTGGATTGACCCAGCAAGAGTTGGCCGACCAGCTGCAGGTGAATAAATCCTCTATTTCCCATTGGGAGCATGGGACGACAGTTCCAAATCAGAAAAATATACAAGATTTAGCAGCGATTTTGCAACTGACAAAAGAAGAATTGGAAGAGCATAGCGAGTTGACATCCATTTACCGAAAATTGCAGCCAGCCAATAAAGAACGGGTGGTAGGATACGCCCAGGACCTATATGCCGAACAAACAGCAACCGTGCAGTTATACAGTATTAAGGTCTTACGGGACATCAAACTCTCAGCTGGTCACGGGGAAGTTTTTTACAATGAGCACGATACAGAAGAAGTCTTTTCAGATGTAGATTATAGCTATGATATTGCAACTTGGATCCAAGGGGATTCGATGGAACCTATGTACCTATCTGGAGAAGTTGCCTTGATTAAAGCAGACGGTTTTGACTATGATGGGGCTGTTTATGCGGTTGTCTGGTATGGCCACACCTACATCAAACGTGTTTACCGAGAGGAAGATGGACTTCGATTGGTGTCGGTCAACCCAGCTTACCCAGAAAAATTCGCTTTTTACGAAGACGAACCTAGGATTGTTGGAAAGGTCATTGGCCATTTCAAACCCATCGAAGGGTAGTGCACAATGGGCTACATTGATTATACGAGAGAACCCAGGTCTGATATAGCCTTTATCGATATGAAGAGTTTCTATGCCAGTGTGGAGTGTGTTGAAAGAGGCTTGCATCCCTTACGGACTTCTCTGTGTGTCTTAAGTCGATCAGATATCACTTCAGGTGTCATTTTAGCCAGTTCTCCTATCTTCAAACAAGTCTTTGGGAAAAGCAATGTTTCTAGGACCTATGACCTTCCCTTTGATATTCGGACTCGGAAGTTTTCTTATACCAATGCCCGGAAACAAGGACTTCCGACAAGTCCAGATTTTGTCCGTTATATTGAATCCTGGGCCAAACGAACCTATATCGTTCCGCCCCGTATGAATCTCTATATCCAAAAAAATGTAGAGATACAATCCATTTTTTTGGACTATGTTTCCCCAGAAGAAGTACTGCCTTATTCTATCGATGAAGGCTTCTTAGATTTGACCTCTTCTCTTAACTATTTTGTCAAAGACAAGTCCCTGACACGACGGGAAAAATTGGACCTGGTCTGCGACCGGATCCAGCATGCGATTTGGCGAAAAACAGGGATTTATTCAACGATTGGGATGAGCAATGCTAATCCCCTGTTGGCTAAGTTGGCCTTGGACATAGAAGCCAAGAAGACCTTGACCATGCGTGCCAATTGGTCTTATGAAGATGTGGAGGAGAAGGTCTGGGGCATTCAAGAGTTGACGGATTTTTGGGGAATTGGCTACCGCACGGCTAAGCGGTTGAATCGCTTGGGGATTGGAAACGTCAAGCAACTGGCCAATAGTAATCCGGATACCTTAAAAAAAGAGTTTGGGGTCATGGGGGTGCAACTTTGGTTTCATGCCAATGGTGTGGACGAAAGCAATCTGTCCAACCCCTATAAGCCTCAATCGACTGGGATTGGCAATTCCCAGATTTTGCCACGAGATTACACCGTTCAAACAGAAATTGAATTGGTGATCAGAGAGATGGCAGAACAGGTTGCGATTCGATTGCGTAGGGCCAGAAAGAAAGCGGGGAACGTCTCCTTGCACATTTCCTATTCGAAAACAGAAGGATTGGAATCTCTACAAGGGCAAATGCAAGTGGACCCGACCAATCAGACCAGAATCTTAAGCCACCACCTGATTCAACTTTTTCGAGCCAAATACGAGGGTGGTGCTGTCCGGCGGATTGGTGTTCGTTATAGCCAGTTGGTGGATGAATCCTATTCTTTGATTTCCCTCTTTGACGATACCGAAGCACTGGAGAAAGAAGAACGCCTGCAATCGACCATGGATCACCTGCGAAAAGACCATGGTTTTCTATCCATCATGAAAGCTAGTGCTTTGTCCAGTGGGTCACGCCTGATTGCACGTTCAAAACTAACTGGTGGACATTCTGCCGGTGGATTGGATGGTTTAGAGTAACGATGTACAGAGAATATTTACCCTTTGCTTCAGCTAGAGAATTTCAAGATAGGGGCATGGCCAAATGGATGGGCTTCTTTTTATCGGAGCATACCAGTGCTCTTGGAGAAAGAAAAAGAATCCTACCACACTCTCTTTTCGATTGGTCTAGTCAAGAAGGCTTGCTCTTGTTAGGTCAATTGTATGCTAGCCAGAGCAATTGTCAACTGGACTATGTTCGTAATAAGGAAGTCTACTCCATCAAGGGTGTGGTGACCCATTTGGAGAAAGATAGTGTGATGATACGGGATGAGCATTACCACCGTATTTTACTCGATGAAATAATGGAGATACGGTTAGTGAAAGAGGGAGCAGATGGATAGAACCTTTCAACAAAATGAATTGCAATTGGATTATTTTTCAGCCAGTTATGGCCGCTTTGAAGATGACTTCTACAAGTATTCAGACCTCACTATCCCCTTAACCTTTTTGACTGACGACATCTTATTGACCATGGCTCGTTCGCAAAAGAATTATTTTAAGCTCAACAAAGAAAATGCCCGAGACAAACGAGACCATTATTTTCTTTTTAAAGTCAGGACTAATAAGGAAGTACCGCTTGTTCGCATCTACGAATACCATTCGGTCTCCTTACAAGAGCCAAAGCAAATCACTCCCTGAGCATTCAAGGAGTGATTTATTTATTCTTTACCGGTGTGGCGTTTACCCATGGCTTTTGCCTCTGCCTCGCTTACCTGGATTACATTGTCCCAGTTGGTGCTGGCAGGCATGTTGTCCATAGAGTACCAATAGACTTCGGCTCGACCATTACGAGCAATGTAAACTGTATCTTGTAATGCACCAGGTGCGACTGCTGGGTCTTGCGCAGCAACTTGTTCTGCAAACGCTGCTCGATCCGCTTGGACCTGAGCAGAATCTACCGTTCCCCTAGCCCGACCGCTGGCATAGTCAATATGAGCATTGGGAGAGTAGTTGTCTACGGTCACCACTGTCACTCCATCTTGATTGATGGATTCTCGCCCACCACCAAGTCGGATTTCCAATTTCCGACCATGGTCATCCATGCCAAAATAGGCCAGTAAAAAGCGATTTGGAATCAGGTCATGACCAGCATAAATTGGATAAACCGCGTAATCTAAATAATAGTTTGGATGGAGAGCGAGCCAGTTGTCTAGTCGTTTTTCATAAAACAGCATGCCTTCAGGATTACCAGCATCCATTCCACTGTAGTTACCGGAATTAGCCCAGGCTGTCATAGGGGATAGATTTCGAGCTTCATTGTCCAAACCTGAAAATTGGAAACCAATGAGGTGACCGCGGTTCATCAACCAAGCTTTTTTTTGACCATCCCCATAATAGAGCTTGTAGTTGTGTCATCCAGCAGGATTATAGGTCAGTCTCTCACTACGTTTCCAGTCCGGTTGTTCGGATTCTTTGAGCCGAATATGGGCCATGCCAGCCCGTCCTAAACCATCAAGTGGACTCAGCTCCAATGTATAACGAGGGCTATAATCCGTTTTCGCTTGGACCTGATAGGGATGTCCAACTGGAGCATAGAGAACTGCTAAAAGAGTTGTAAAAACAAAAGAGAAACGAAGCCAGTAAGAAGGCAATTTTTTCATGCTAAAAACTCCCTTTAATGATTTTGTTAAAACGTTTTCATCATATTTATTATACTATATTTTTGTACTATAAATCAAATTAAAATAAGGAACAAAAAGCGAATAATTCTTATAAAAAAGCAGGATTCGTTGAGAAAAAACAGGAATTAAAGTAAAATAGACAAAACAGAAATGGAGAACACATGAAAAAAATTATCGTTATTGGAGCAGGTGTTGCGGGCCTAGCAGCAGCCATTCGTCTACAACACCTTGGATACGATGTCCATATTTATGAGAAGAACAACAAACCTGGTGGAAAAATGTACCAGATTGAAGAAGAAGGGTTCCGATTTGATGTGGGCCCAACCATTGTTATGATGAAAGATATTTACGAAGCCGTCTTTTCATTCTGTGGACGAAAGCTCAGCGACTACATTGACTACCAACAAGTTGAACCTATGCTGACCCTGCATTTTGATAAGGACCAGGCCTTTCCGCTTTCAGGGAATTTCCCTGCCTTAATCCAACAATTGGAATCTATCTCAGAAGAAGAGGCCCAAGGCTATATGGCCTTTTTAGCAGATATTTACAAACGCTACCTCATTGCAAAAGAGCATTTTATTACCAAATCCTTTCGGAGTCCCTGGGATTTTTACAATCCTAAAACGCTGTACCATGCCTTGCGCCTACGAACCTTTGACGATGCCTATAGTTCAATCTCAAAGTTTGTAAAGGATGACCGGTTGAAAAAGTCATTGGCCTTCCAAACGCTCTATATTGGGATTTCTCCGTATCAAGGGCCATCTCTTTATTCCATCATTCCCATGATTGAGCTGTTTTATGGCATTTATTATTTCAAAGGTGGCATGCACGCCTTTGCCAAAGCCATGGAAACCCTCTTTTATGAACTTGGTGGAACCATTCATTATGATGCCAATGTTTCAGAAATCATCGTAGAAAACAAACAAGCAAAGGGGATTCGACTTGGAAATGAAATCATTACAGCGGATACAGTGATTTGTAATGCTGATTTCCCGCATGCCATGGTTCATTTGTTGCCGGATCCTAAAAATCGTGGCAAGTATAGCAACCAGAAAATCAATAAGATGGAGTACTCATGTTCTTGTTTCCTACTCTATTTGGGTGTAGACAAAGAATATGATGTCCCTTCTTTACACAATATCTACTTTGCCCAAGATTTCCAAAAAAATGTCAACCAACTATTTGAAGATGGGCAATTACCAACCGATCCATCTTACTATGTTTACAGCCCAAGTACACTAGATGACAGCCTAGCACCAGAAGGTCACCAAGTCCTCTACGTTCTAGTTCCAGTACCAGAGTTGTCTCTTTTCCAAGACTGGTCAGTTGAGACCATTCAAGCTTATCGACACTTGATTTTGGAAAAACTCATTCAAGAAGCTGGGTTTGATGATATTGAAGACCATATTGTATATGAAAAAATCTTCACACCAAAAGATTTCCAAGTGCAATTTAATGCCTACAATGGAGCGACCTTTGGATTGAAACCGACCCTTTTCCAAAGCAACAATTTCCGGCCACAGAGTAAATTTAAAGCACTTGATAATTTGTATTTCTGTGGTAGCAGTACCCATCCCGGAGCAGGTGTACCGATTGTGTTACAAAGTGCCCAATTAGCTGTGGAGGAATTTCTAAGAGATGAATAAGGCTTTTCAAGACCATAAAGCGGATTTTTTCGCCTGTCAGGAAATTATTGAACGTGAATCCAAAACATTCTATGCAGCCTTTTCCCAATTGCCCAAACAGGATGCCTGGAGTGTCTATGCAGTATATGCCTTTTGCCGCAAGGCGGATGACCTGATTGATGAAGCAAAAGCCCCATTGGCCTTAGAGCAATTAAAAAAAGAATTGGCAGTATTTGAAAAAGGCCAAACACCAGATAACTTCATGTGGCGAGCCTTGCGAGTTGTCTTTGACCAATACCCAATGGATTTCAAACCCTTTTATGATATGCTAAAGGGTCAAGAGATGGATGCAGCCTTTGTCCAACCACAAAACCAAGAAGAGCTGGCTACTTATTCCTACTACGTTGCTGGTACGGTTGGACTGATGCTCTTGCCGATTATTTCGGATGATCCTACAAACTACCAAGAAGAAGCCAAACAAATCGGTGAAGCCATGCAGCTCACCAATATTTTACGGGATGTTGGCGAAGATAAGGAGAAGGGGCGTATTTATCTTCCCCGGGATAAAATGTTAGCTTACGGAGTTGATCCTGATTTTCAAGGCTTAATGGTGACGGAAAACTTTATTTCCCTGTGGGAAGACCAAGCACAACGAGCAGAAAAGCTCTACCAAAGTGGTTTGTCTTTGATGAAAGCCATCAAGCCAGGAGCGCGTTTGGCCTTACTAGCAGCCATCTATTTTTATAGAGCCATTTTAGATGCCTGTCGTCAGGCTGATTACCAAGTATTTACCAAACGCCATTCCGTTTCCAGTCTAGAAAAAGCCAAATTACTATTGAAAGTCAAAGAAGATTTGAAACAATATAAATAGGAAAACCATTCGCTAGAATGGTTTTTTGCTACCTCATTTGTAATAAGAATATACGTTTCACTACAGAAAACAATGTACGTCTTATTTTTTTCTTGACAAAAAATAAAAACCGCAATCTACTTAATAAAGTTAATTAACTTTATTAAGTAGATAAAAATCTATAGAAGAGTAGAAAAGGGCATGAAATAATAGCTTATAATCCCTGATCTATTAATTGCCAAACAATGAAAGGAAAACAAGATGAACCATCTCATTACCCTTTACCAACAGGTTTACGAACGCTTTAGTTTGCTATATTTGAAGAATGTGAAAAAGGACATGGATTTTTCAGATAAGGAATACACCTATTTACAAGTGATTCATAGTCGGGGGAGCATCACGTCATCTGATTTTGCTGGTTTAGCCCATATGACGCGGGCCGGAGCGACGCAAACCCTCAATAAATTTGAAAAGCAGGGTTGGGTAGTCAAAGAGCGTTCCCAAACGGATAAGCGTAGCCTAACAGTTCATTTAACAGCTGAGGTTGAAGAGATTTTTAAAGAGATTGACCAGCAGCTGACAGTTATTTTTCAAGATTTCTTTGGTGTATTGACAGATGGGGAACAAGAACAACTTCAGCAGATCTTGGAAAAGCTGGCGAAAGCGCCGATAGCTACAAAAGGAGACCGCCATGACTCTAAGGTCTAAAGCAGTCCAGCCACTTGGAAAAACTTGGTCGGATGTGAAAAAACTTTATTCAGAAGCTTTTCCAAAAGAAGAACGCCTAGCCTTTTGGTTGCTATATCTCCTATCTTATCGGTCTTTTGTTGAATTTAAAGCCTATTATGATGATGACCAATTAGCGGGCATGAGTTACGTGTTAACGAACGGTGCTTATGCCTTCGTTTTTTATTTAGCGGTGGGTAGTCAGGTACGTGGCAATGGTTATGGGAGTCAATTACTGAGATTGTTAAAGGAGTTGTATGCAGATAAGGAAATTGTCCTGACCATTGAGCCGCTGGATGATTCTGCTCCCAATGCCCTACAACGCATAAAACGTCTCGCCTTCTATGAGAAAAACGGTATCTATCAAACGGATTACCAGATTGTTCAAGGCGGTCTCCCTTTTCATGTTCTGAGTCAATCCGGAGACTTACAACCTGAACTCTTAAAGGCTCTCCTTAAACGCTTTTCACTTGGGACGGTGGCTGTCACCTTCTCAAAAGTAAAAAAATCATAAACATGAAATGACAGTATGAAAGGAACACTATGAAGAAACGATTTTAGTGGCTTATTTTGCCTCTAGTTCTCCTAGTGCTTGGTTTAGGTGTTTTTTGGACATCTAAAGTAAAGGAGGCTAAGAAATTAGAAGCCATTGAAAGCTTAATGGTCTCGCAATACGGGACCAATCAAAAACTAGACAAGGTGGCTTCCAACCGATCGGTTAAAACCTACAATGGCATTTTTCAGGGTGAACGAGAAGATGAGATACTCTCTTTTAAAGGGATACCTTATGCTCAAAGCCCAACAGGTGAATTAAGATGGAAAGCGCCAGTTCCAGTAGAGGCCAGTGATGCGATTTATGAAGCCAAGTATTTTAAGGAGGCTACGATTCAGACGCAAGCCAGTTCGGAATACGCTTCCTTTTATCCTCAAAGTGAAGACGCCCTGGCCTTAAATATCTGGACGAATCCAATAAATACGAAACAAGACAAGCCGGTCATGGTCTTTTTCCACGGAGGCTCCTATGGTTGGGGTGGCACGTCTGATCCGCTCTATGACGGCCATAATTTTGTCCAAGAACATGACGATGTTATTCTGGTGACAGTTGCTTACCGAACAGGGATTATGGGATTTTTAGACCTCACATCGGTACCAGGTGGCGAGGCATACCCAGATAGCGGAAACCTCGGTCTGCTAGACCAGATAGAGTCCCTTCGCTGGATACAACAAAACATCCAAGCTTTTGGTGGCAATCCTGAGAATGTCACGATTTTTGGGGAATCAGCAGGCGGTGGAAGTGTTTCCTTGTTACCACTCATGGCAGGGACAGAAGGCTTATTCCACAGGGTGATTGCTCAAAGCGGATCCGTAGCCTTGACCTTTAGTCAAGAAGATGCCCAACATCTGACACAGATGCTTTTAGAAGAAACCAAAGCTACTTCCATGGATGACTTGATGGCGCTGTCGACGGAGGACCTCAAAGCGGTCAATGAGTCACTCAATGAATACAATAACTTTCCCATCCGTGATGGAAGGCTATTGCCAAGAGATTTGTATGCGGCTTATGAGACGTCGGACCTCAGTCATATTGACCTGATGATCGGGACTAACAAAGATGAGGCCCGGTACTGGATAGGAGAAGTCGGTGGCTACTATCCTTATATGTTGCAATTACCGATCTTATTTGAAAACAATACTAAAAACCTTTCTGAGACAGATCAAAAGGCAGTTCAGGATTTCATGGCTAGCCTCGATATGGAAAGCAAATGGAAGCGAACTGAGTTTTACAATGAGATGATGTTCCGAATTCCAGCTATTGAACAAGCGACCCACCATGCCAACCAAGGTGGTAATACATATATGTATTATTGGACCTAACCATCGACGATTCCCCATTTGGGAGCAGCCCATGCTGTCGAATTATCAGCCGTGTTTAACAATCATGATGTAGTCATCTATAGCGGCAGTCCAATTGATGCCGACCTTGGAAAGACTGTCCGTCAGATGTGGGTCAATTTTGCTAAAACAGGCAATCCTAGTACTGATGCGATCAAGTGGGAGCCTTATAAAGCTGATTTCCGTCAGACCATGGTCTTAGGAAGTGACATTGAACTGGTATCCAACCCACTATCAGAACAACGGCAACTCTTACAGCCTTTGTTGAAGTACAATTTTAACGGTCGCTATGTCGAACTTGATTTGAATGTCCCCTTTGTTTACAAATTGATTGGTATTTTTATTCTTATTTTCGTTCTAATCATTTTTATAGTCCGTTTTTGGATGAAACAAGCAGGCAGAAAATCTCTGTAATTTAAAATTTGTTATTCAAAGTTAAAACACCCTATTTTCAAGAAAATAGGGTGTTTTATATCTGTTTAGTTCATTAAACATAGTTATCAGGAGATGTTGGATGAATAAGGGACAGTAACAAGCTCAACCGTTTTTGTCTGTCCCAATAATTTGGAAACAGGACAGCGTTGATGGGCCTTTTCAACCAATTTTTGAGCCTTGTCCATATCCAGACTTTCAATTGCTGCCATGCCTTTTACAGAAAAGTAGTAGCCTGCCTCCTCTTTTTCCTTACAGAGTTCAACAGAAACTGTTACTTGCGAACGTGCTTGAATCTTTTCTTCGGCTAAAATCGTTTGGATAGTTGCATTGAGGCAGGTAGCCCAAGCCGATCCGACTAGTTGTTCTGGATTATAGCCAGGATCATCTGTCAAGGGATGCTGCGTGGTAAGTGGTTGATTATCGGAATAGGTCAATTGACCTGTGATACCATCTTGGTTAGTCACAATGGTTTTATAAATCATATCGTCTCCTTTTTTATCAGTATAACAAATTTAAAGTCGTTCGTCTAAAAAGAAAAAATTATACAAAAAAATGAATAAAATCACAAAAAATCCTTGACACTTGTATAAAAATAAACTAAAATAGAAACATCTTTTGAAAACGGAGTGAAAATATGAAACAATTTTTTAAGGTCCGATGATGGCGTTTGTATACTTGTATAGAAAATGACATCATGAATGAAATAGGAGAAAAAATATGAAATTGAAAAAAATGGTAACCTTAGCAGCGACTTTAGTAGCAGGTTTTGCGCTTGCTGCTTGCCAAACAACAACTGAATCACAACTTGAGAAAATTAAAGAAAAGGGCACCCTTGTAGTTGCGACAAGTCCGGATTATGCCCCCTTTGAGTTTCAAACCCTGGTGGACGGGGAAAATAAAATCGTCGGATCTGATATTTTATTAGCAGAAAAATTAGCCGAAGAACTAGGTGTAACCTTAGAAATCTCACCGATGAGTTTTGACAATGTTTTAAACAGTGTTCAAAATGGAAAAGCAGATTTGGCGATAGCAGGATTGAGTGTGTCCCCAGAACGAGAAGAAATCTTTGATTTTTCAGACCCATATTACCAAGTTGGAAATGTTCTTCTGGTCCAAAAAGGGCATGTTGACACCTATGATTCTGTAAAATCACTGGACAAGGCAGACTTGGCTGTTCAAAAAGGGACGACTCAAGAAACCTATGCAAAGGATAGCCTCTCAAATGCCAATATTGTCTCTTTGACCATGATGGGAGAAGCTGTTAACCAGTTGAAAAATGGGAAAGTAAAAGCTATCTTGTTGGACTCAGCTGTTGCGGAGGGGTATATCTCACAAAATCCAGATTTGGGAATCGCAAAATTGTCTTTCAAGGCTGAAAAAGAAAATGCCAAAGCCATTGCCATGAAAAAAGATAGTGGCGATTTGAAAACGGAAATCAATAAAATTGTCGCTGAAATTGTTGAGAGTGGCGAATACAATACCTATCTAGAAGAAGCTGCAACCTATACAGCAGTAGAATAAAAAAAGAAAATGTATGAGATTGAACATCTCATACATTTTTTTAATGGATTCGTTGGAAATAATAAGTTGTTAAACGAGGTATCGTCAATTTGACACCGTCTTTTTGGCTATAAAGATGGAAAGTGTCAATTGGGACGCTATTAGAAGAAAAAACTAGTTTGTATTCAGAGTGTTCAGGTAAGTCTAGCTGCAAATCAAAGATGTCTTGGTCATTAAAATTATTGACAACTAAAATTTCTTCATTGTCACTGTATCGGCAAAAAGCATAGGTATTGGCTTCTTCTGCGATGGAAATCCATTTAAACCCTTTTTTATGGGCCTGGTAATCGTACTTCCAGAAAGCATCGTGTTCACGATAGAAAGTAGATACAGTTTTCATCATTTGATAAAAGGCGTCGTGGATTGGGTAGAGTTTTAAGACCCAGTCCATTTCAGTGTATTCGTGCCATTCTCTAATGTGTCCCCACTCATTTCCCATGAACAGGAGTTTTTTTCCTGGATGAGCAAAAAAGAAACTATAATAAGCCCGTGCCAGATGAAATTGATCTTCATAATTCCCATTCATTTTTTCGATAATGGATAATTTTCCGTGGACAACTTCATCATGCGACAAGGGAAGAAGAAATTGTTCATTTGGATTGTAGTACATGCCAAATGTGATTTCCTTTGAATGATGGGGTCGGTGAATAGAAGGACGAGCCATAAAGGAAAGTGTATCGTTCATCCACCCTAAATCCCATTTCATATCAAATCCTAAACCGCCCTGGGATAAAGGAGCAGTTACTTTGGGATAACTAGAAGAATCTTCTGCGATCATCAGCACACCCTTAAACTCTTCGTGAACCAGAGCATTGACCCGCTTGATAAAATCAATAGCGGCAGAGTTTTCGTTTTTAGATTCCGTTTCTCCGCGCCAATAAAGAAGATAAGAGAGGGCATCCACACGAATCCCGTCAAAATGAAACTGGCTTAACCAGTATTTGATGTTGGATAGAAGAAAGGATCTGGTCAGACCTTTGCTAAGGTCAAAGTTTGCTGTTCCCCACTGATGGTTCTCACGGTCAGATTCAATGTTGTATTCATAGAGATAGCTCCCATCAAATTGGTACAGTCCGTGGCTGTCCTTGCAAAAGTGAATCGGCACCCAATCCAATATGACCCCAATTCCTGCCTGATGGCATTGGTCAATGAGGTGTTTTAAGTCATCTGGTTTGCCATACCGACTGGTTGGAGCAAAATAACCTGTTACTTGGTAACCCCAAGAAGCATCCAGAGGATGCTCCATAATTGGCAAGAGTTCGATATGGGTATAGTTGTTTTCTTTGACATGTTCAATGAGAAGGGGCGCTAGTTCTTTATAGTTATAAAAAGCAGATACAGGAGCACCATTTTCATCTTTGTTGGCTATTTTTTGCCGCCAAGAGCCAAGATGTACTTCGTAGATAGAAACGGGTTTATCCCTAAAGTCATAATGAACACGGTGGTACATCCAAGTGTCGTCTTTGAACTTATACCGTGGGTTATAGGTCAGTGAAGCAGTTTCTGGTCTGATTTGACTATAAGTGGCATAGGGGTCCGCCTTATAGAGCTCTTGTCCGTCTGATGTAATGATGAGGTACTTGTATTCTTGAAAAGCTGTTACTTCTGGCACAAATAGGTGGTAAACCCCATCGATTTCTTCTTGTAGAGGATGGGTCCGTTGCCAGTCATTAAAGCTGCCAACCAGATAGACTATCTGGGCATTTGGGGCATAAACCCGGAAGTGGCAACCGATGATTTTATTTCTTTCTTTGATCAGATGGGCACCCATTTTTTCAAAGAGAGAGGTATGTTCACCAGACTTCATGTAGTAAAGATCCAGCTCACTAAATGTATTCATAGGACTCGCTTTCTAAAAAGGAGTCGGCAAGTAGCCCGTAGGCCCTTATCGAACTCCCTTGGATTATTGGGTAATTTCTTGGTATAGATGGATATAACGACTAGCAGAAGCTTCCCAACTAACGTCTAAATCCATAGCTTGTTCTACCATGGTTTTCCAGTCCTCCGGACGGTTGTAGTAGGTATCCAGTGCAAGGTCGTAGACCTGCTTCATATTATAAGCGTTTTTCCCAGAGAATGTAAAGCCTGTTCCTGCTTTTGTTTCGATATGATAAGGAGCAACAGTATCTTTTAGACCTCCAGTTTCTCGTACCAAAGGGAGAGTTCCATAGTGCATGGAAATCAGTTGACTGATGCCACATGGTTCAAAGATAGAAGGCATGAGAAAGAGGTCGCTTGCTGCATAAATCTGATGGGCGAGTGGTTCATTATAGCCACGGTAGAAGGCAAATTTATCTGGAAATGCTTCTTTAAAATGATGGAAGGAGTTTTCAATATCCGTTTCTCCGTTGCCAAGAATGACAAATTGAACATGAGCTTGCAAAAGGTGACTGAGGACTTCCGTTAAAAGATAAAAACCTTTTTGTCCTGTTAAGCGAGAGACAATCCCGATTAAGAGGACCTGTTCATCTTGAGGCAGGCCAAACTGAGCTTGTAAGGCGAGCTTGTTGGTCTTTTTAGCAGCTATTGACTTTTTATCAAAATTTTTAGCTAGATAAGGATCTGTCTTACTGTCCCAACTATCGTAGTCAATTCCATTGACAATACCGCATAAGTCATGGCGACGTAATTCCAAGACATGTTGCATGTTTTCGCCAAATTCTTCTGTGAGAATCTCTTGGGCATAGGTCTCAGAAACCGTCGTTACCTTATCAGCATAAAGAACACCTAGTTTCATGTAGCTGATACAATCTTCATAAAATCTGGCTGTACCATCTAAGAAGTAACCATAGTCCATTCCTAAAGAAGACCACAGCTCGTCCTTGTAAAAGATACCTTGGAAGGCTAAATTGTGAATGGTAAAGACGTGTTTGATACGACGAAATTCTTCACGGTAACTATAAAAAGTACGGCACAGAAATGGCAGTGCACCCGTATGCCAATCATGACTATGCAAGACATCAGGGAAGAAGTCCAAAGCCTCTAACATACGGCAGATGGCATGTTGGAAGAAACCAAAGCGTCTAGCATCATCGTCGTAGCCGTAGAGCTCATCTCGTTCAAAGAAGTCGCGGTGCTCAATGAAGTAAAAGGTAACCCCCTCAATCACCTGGCTATACACATTTGCCATGGATTGGATGTCCCCTGCTCGAACATCAAAACTAGATACGTACGTAAAATCAGAATGATTGGTACGAGCTATTTTTTGATACAATGGCAATACAACCCGAACGTCCATTCCTTGACGCACTAATTCTTTTGGAAGAGAGCCAATGACATCAGCTAAACCACCAGTTTTGATAAAGGGAAGCCCCTCAGCTGCAGCAAAAAGAATCGATTTTTTTGACATACTGACCTCCTAGATAATCTGATAGGATTTAATATAAGCAGGTGCTGTTTCAGATCCTTTGATATCAACCGGATGAATGATTTTAGTAGCTTTATCAATAATGGCATTTTCAATATTTGCACCGCTCTTGATCACCACTCCATTTAAAATAATAGAGTTTTTAATCACAACACCTTCTTCAATCACAACATCACGATCGATGACAGCATTTTCAACTTGTCCATTGATGTGTGTTCCGTTTGAAATCAGGCTTCCCTTTACTTCAGCAAGTGGCCCGTATAGACATGGTGAGCTGTCACTGGTTTGTGTATAGATTGGCCAGTTGTTCTTAAAGAGGAGTTTGCGCGTGTCACGGTCAATCAACTCCAGCTGCGTTTGAAAATAAGCAGACACAGTGTTGATGCAGGCTACATAGTCCCGATGTGCGTAGCCCGTAATCTTGTATTGGCCAACTACGTCACGTAAAATGTCTTTTAACCAATAAAGAGAAGACACTCTTTTGGCACGGTCAATTAACTCTAAAAACGTGGTGCGTTTCATAAAGTAACACTCGAGTGAAACGGGACGATTTTTGTATTTTCCGTGATTTTCTTCAAATTGAATAACCCGTCGATCATCACCAAATTTCAAGGTTTGACAGCCGATAAAGCTATCTTTTGCCTCTGTCACATTTTTATACAAAACAGTGATATCTGCACCAGTTTTGATATGTTCTTCTTGGATTTTTGAAAAATCCTGACTGTAAATAAAATAAGAAGGAGAGATCAAGACATACTCTTTATCAGAGTTTTCAATATAGTGAATATTGTCAGCAAAAGCCTTGATATCATGTTGATAGATAGAATTTGGATCTTTAGCACTGTTTAGAAGGCGTAATTTTCCACGTTTACTATTGATGTTATAGTGCTTTCCAGTTCCAACGTGTTGAATGGTTGAACGCATTTTAGCGGGCATATAAACCTGAAATTCGGTAATACCAGAATTTGACATATTAGAAAGAACAAAGTCAATCAAGCGGTAGCGTCCAAGAAAACCGTAGGCCTGAACACCACGATGATCCATTACATCTCCAAATTGGACATTTGTTCCCTCGATATTGACAATTCCTAATGTATTTCGTAGCATAATCTCCCTCTCTTATTTCGTGATACTTTTATCAACTAGCAGAATTTTATCAGCTGTGCCAGACAGCTTAACTCCGTTCCCAACTTTGACATGTTCCGCAACAATAGCGTACTCTAATTCAGCATCTGCCCCAACATATGCTCCAGGTAAAATAACTGAATTTTTCACTAAGGCACCCTCTTCAACAGTCGCATCTGTTGAAATAACAGAATAGACCACAGTACCATCAATAATGGTTCCTTTGTCGATATAAGCGTTTTGTACAGTAGCAGTAGAGCCGATGACTTGAGCTGGTGACCCAGAGTCTTCTGAGTAAATTTTCCAAGATGGGTCGGATAAGTCCAATTCCTCAGAATGATCAATCAGGTCCATGTTCGATTCCCAAAGACTATTAACGGTACCAACGTCTTTCCAGTAACCACGGAATGGGTGGGCATATAGTTTCTTTCCATCTTCTAGGTATTTTGGAATAATGTCATGTCCGAAATCATGAGAAGAAGTATCTAATTTATCGTCTTCTTGCAAATATTTTTTCAAGGTCTTCCAAGTAAAAATATAGATTCCCATTGAGGCAAGGTTGCTACGTGGATTTTCAGGTTTTTCTTCAAACTCTTCGATGCGGTAGTCTTCGTCGGTATTCATGATACCAAAGCGTGAGGCTTCTTTAATCGGTACTTCAATAACCGCAATCGTTGCATCAGCACCCTTTTCAATGTGAGTATCTAGCAACTTATCATAATTCATCTTGTAGATATGATCACCTGATAAAATTAAGACATATTCAGGTTCATGAAGATCAATAAAATCAATGTTTTGGGTAATTGCATCCGCAGTGCCCTTATAGAGACCAAAACCTTCAATTTTTTCACGAGGAGGCAGGACAAAGATACCAGAACCTTGCACATCTAATCCCCAACGTTGCGATTGAGCGACGTACGAATTGAGCTGAACAGACTCGTATTGTGTCAAGACGCCTACGACATCAATACCAGAATTGGCACAATTACTAAGCGGAAAGTCAATAATACGGTATTTTCCACCAAAAGCAACGGCAGGTTTAGCTACTTTTTTAGTCAAACTTTCTAAACGTGTGCCACGTCCACCAGCAAGAATCATTGCTAATAATTTATTTTGTCCCAAAATAATCACTCCTTAATATTTGATAATTTATTATACCACTAAAATGAAAATATTGAAAGCGTTTCCGGAGAGAGTTTACAATTTTTTTCAAGAAAATCATTGCTTTTTATAAAATTTATATTTAATAGGAAGAAAGAAAAAGGCGGTAAAATAAAAATTAGACGATGTTTAAATAACATAGCCTAATCTACCACTATTTTTGGAACTTCTTCCAAAAGATATTCAATAAATTTTTCACCCATTTTTGAAAGGTTATTTTTTTCATGTTGAATGTAAATTAATTCAATTGTGTCCTCGTAATCGAGAGGGACAGCAATGATATTGTCACCATTTAAGTTACTGTTCAAAATACCAGTAGCAATTGTATAGCCATTTAATCCGATTAACAAATTGAAGAGTGTTGCACGGTCTGAAACAACAATTGATTTTTTATGGCGTTCTTGTGAAAGAATTTCTTCGGAAAAGTAAAAGGAGTTATGGATCCCTTGTTCGTAACTGAGATATGGAAAATTTGCGAGGTCTTCAAATTTTACAGATATTTTTGTGGCCAAAGGATGACTTTTGCTAATAAAGACATGGGGAGTGGCAGTAAAAAGTGGCGTAAAGGACAAATCATTTTCATCTAATAATTTGGTTAGAACATCTCGGTTGAAATCATTTAAAAATAAAACACCGATTTCTGAACGAAAATTCTTCACATCGTCAATGATTTCCCATGTTCTTGTTTCACGTAAAAACAATTCGTATGTATCCATATTTGTTTTTTTCAAGAGCGATACAAAGGCGTTAACGACAAAAGCATAATGCTGTGAGGAAACACTAAAACGTTCGCGATGGGCTTCCTTATTTTTGTAGCGTTCTTCCAATAGATCTGTTTGTTCGACAATTTGTCGTGCATAGGAAAGAAACTCAATACCATCCTTGGTCATAGTAATTCCTTTTGGGCGACGATGGAAAATACTGATTCCCATTTCTTTTTCTAAATCTTTAACAGCATTTGATAGGCTTGGTTGTGTGATAAAGAGTTGTTTTGCAGCTTCATTCATTGAACCTGTTTCTGCAATTTTAATCACATAATATAATTGTTGTATTCTCATAATACTAGTCTATCATAAAACAGTAGAGACTTTTCATTTTAATGATGATAAAACAAGAAAAATTTAGTTTGAACAATAAAATATGAATTTTATTCCAGAAAATTTCATAAAAACAACAGAAAACGATGCAAAAACTTTTGTCTAAGCTTGTCATTGAGGTAAAAAAGTGATAAAATTATTTAGTATAGTTTTTAGAAAATCTAGGAGTACTTTATGTCTAGCCACTCAAAAAAGAGAAAAAAAACTCAATCCTCTAGTAGCATATGGAGAATTATAAATGGAGCTTTCTTAGCATTATTCTCTATTTTATCATCTGTCTTTATATTTAAAATGTATCAAAACCATTTTTTAGCATTTAGGTACATCAACCATCTCGTAACGGTTGTGCTTTTTGCTATCTTTTTGGTTTCCTTTTTTTTGCTTGTGACAAAAAAGGCGAAAATATTGACAAGTACTCTTCTTGTTCTATTTTCATTCTTTACAGGAGCAGGCCTCTATCTTGTTCAATCAACTGTTCAAGTAGCTGAGAAGTTAAATCATACAGCTTCCTATTCAGAACATGAAATGAAAATTGTTGTTCCTACTGACAGTGAAATTAATGATGTCAATGCTGTCAGTAGCTTATTAGCTCCACTTAATAATGACGCAACCAATGTGCAAGATTTGCTTGCGGATGTAAAAGCAAATCGTGGAGTTGATTTAGCACCAGTATCTGTTGAATCTTATCAAATTGCCTATGATCAACTTTTAGCAGGAACTAGCCAAGCGATGGTGTTGAATAGTGCGTATTCTAGCTTATTGGAATTAAGTCATCCAGATTTTGAAGAAAAAATAAAGACAATCTATACTTACAAAGTGACAAAAAAAATCCAAGTAGAACAACCTGCTGAAGTAGCAACAAATCAAAATGTTGTCAACATTTATATCAGTGGTATTGATACATTTGGATCTATTTCAACTGTTTCACGGTCAGATGTGAACATTATCATGACAGTCAACATGGATACTCATAAAATTTTATTGACAACGACCCCTCGTGATTCTTATGTCCAAATTCCAGACGGAGGAGCAAATCAGTATGATAAGTTAACGCATGCAGGAATTTACGGCGTTGAGACATCAATGAAAACTCTCGAAAACCTATATGGCATTGACATTCATTACTACGCTCGCATAAACTTTACTAGTTTCTTAAATTTAATAGATGCTCTTGGTGGTATAGAAGTCGACAATGAACAGGCGTTTTCAGCAGGTGGTTATGATTTCCCTGTTGGGACAATCTCACTCAGTTCTGAGCAGGCGCTTCGATTTGTACGCGAGCGGTACAGACTACAAGCAGGAGATGCAGATCGTGGAAGAAATCAACAAAAAGTGATCGCAGCTATTATCAATAAATTAGCTTCCTTTAATTCTGTTGCAAATTTTTCTACTATTATAAATAGTTTGCAAGATTCTGTTCAGACAAATATGTCTCTCGACAAAATGATGGAGCTAGCAAACAAACAATTATCAAGCGGAACGGCTTTTGCTGTAACTTCGCAAGACGTAACGGGTATTGGTTCGACAGGACAACTACCTTCTTATGCAATGCCTGGATACAGTCTATATATGCTCTCTATTGATGAAACAAGTTTGAATACTGCTAAAGAAGCAATTCAAAACACAATGGAAGGAAAATAATCTGACAAACTATGATTGATATTCACTCACACATTGTTTTTGCAGTAGATGATGGCCCAGAAACAATTGAAGAAAGTTTAGACTTACTTGCTGAAAGTTATGCACAAGGAGTCAGAAAGATTGTCTCAACATCTCATCGTCGAAAAGGGATGTTTGAAACTCCTGAAGATATCATTCTTGAAAACTTTACAACTTTAAAAGAAAAAGCATTGCTAGAATTTCCAGACTTAGAGTTGTATTATGGTGGAGAATTGTTTTATACAAACGATATGTTGACTAAAATCGAACAAAAATTAGTTCCAAGTATGAACAAAACTCGTTTTTATCTGATTGAGTTTAGTATGTCTACACCATGGCGTGAAATGCAATCGGCTATAAAAAAAGTATTAGCACTTGGAGTAACACCTGTTATAGCGCATATCGAGCGTTACAATGCCCTAGAGTTTAATAAAGAACGTGTGAAAGAATTGATTGATTTGGGATGTTATACTCAAATCAACAGTTCTCATGTATTAAAAGCAAAACTATTTGGTGACAGCCATAAGGTCTTTAAAAAACGAGCTCGCTATTTCTTGGAAGAAAACCTTGTTCATTGTGTTGCAAGTGACATGCATAATTTAACAGGTAGAAAGCCATTTATGAAAGAAGCTTATCAACTCGTTGCGAAAGATTTTGGAAATAATCGCGCGAAAGATTTGTTTGTTTTTAATCCTCAAACCTTATTAGAAAATGATTATTTATAGGAGATAATATGAATATTGCAGATACCAACAGTCTTGAAATTGATGTACGCTATTTGTTACATAAATTATGGAATAAAAAAGTGCTAATTATTTTTTCAGCCTTGTTTATTGGCTCGATTTCTCTCTTGGTTAGCGTCTTTTTACTGAAGCCAACATATACGTCTTCTACTAAAATATATGTTGTTAATCAAGTTGATAAGAATAATTTAACAACACAAGATTTACAAGCAGGAGCATACTTAGTTAATGACTATAAAGAAATTATTACTTCTAATTCTGTAATGGCTGATGTCATTAATAAAGAAGGTCTCGCTATGTCCGAGAGAGAACTTGCTTCTATGATTTCTGTATCAGTTCCTGCTGAAACACGTATTATCACGATTTCAGTTCAAAATGATGATCCAGCTGAAGCGCAACGATTTGCAAATAGTGTTAGAGATTCTGCGGCTGAAAAAATTAGAGCTGTTACTAAGGTGGAAGATGTGACAACATTTGAGGAGGCAAAACTGCCTAACTCACCTTCTTCTCCTAATATTCAAAGAAACGTCTTTTTAGGAGTGTTTATTGGTGGATTTATGGCAATCGTCGGTATCCTATTAAAAGAATTACTAGATGATCGCGTTCGCCGTCCGGAAGACGTAGAAGATGTCTTGGGGCTTGTTTTAATTGGAACAGTTCCAGATACAGATAAATTGTAAGGAGTGTAAAATGACACAATTTGTATTAGGTAGAGCCAAAGCCCAAATGGTTAATGCCATGGAAGAGTACTACAATGCTATTCGTGTAAATATTCAATTTAGTGGTAGTAATTTTAAAGTCATCGCTTTGACCTCTGTACAACCCGGTGAGGGGAAATCGACAACCTCAACGAATTTAGCGATTTCTTTTGCAACTGCAGGCTATCGTACGTTATTAATTGATGCCGATATTCGGAATTCAGTTATGTCGGGAACGTTTAAAGCAGAGGGCGCATATCACGGTTTAACTAGTTATCTATCTGGTCATGTTGGATTAGCAGATGTTATTAGTGATACTAGCGTTCCGAATTTGCATCTTATTCCTGCTGGACAAGTTGCTCCAAATCCAACCACACTTTTACAAAACCACTATTTTGCGACCATGGTTGAAAAAGTTCGAAATATCTATGATTATGTTATCATCGATACTCCACCAATTGGCTTAGTAGTAGATGCTGCGATTATTGCTCAAAAAACAGATGCAAGTCTTTTAGTAACTGAATCTGGAGCTATCAGTCGCCGATTTGTAAAAAAAGCTGTTGCACAGATGGAGCAAAGTGGAGCCCAATTTTTGGGAGTGATTTTAAACAAAGTTGATACAACAAAAGATCGCTATGGAGCGTATGGATCTTATGGTGCATATGGGAACTATGGTGAGTATGGAAAGAATAAAACTAAAAAATAGTATCAATACAATAGTAGAGGCAAAGGCGTAGGAAATACGCCTTTGTACATATACATAAAAAAGAATACGATTGAGATAGTGGAGGTTATATTGAAAAATTTAAAACGGTCAACAAAACGAATCATTTTAATCATGATTGATACATTACTTATCTTATTTTCAATGAAACTTTCACTAGCCTTCGTTGATTTTTTTACCAGTATTAGCAGGGTAGAATTTCTAATATCAGTCGCTATAATTCTGACATTCTATTTTGCAATTGCAACACATTTAAAAATATTTTCTATTATCAATCGATATACAGATTACCGCGTTTTGTTTAGTTTGTTTTTATCGGTTACTGCTGCCCATTTTGCTTTGTTGCTACTGAGCTTTTTCTTTAAAGAATATAGTTACCGATTTTTATTCCTATCTTGGTTTTTCACTTTTCCGGTATTAATGTTGCCTCGATTAACCTGGCGTATATTGACTGAGATAAGAGAATCCTCTGCTTTTCTTCCTTCTAAAAAGAAAAAACGGAGAACATTGGTAGTTGGTGCAGGATCAGGTGGGCGTTTGTTCGTAAATACTGTTCTTAGTGGAAGTAGTGACATTGAAATTGTTGGTATCGTTGATGGTGATGTCAATAAACATGGAACCTATATTCACGGAATCAAGGTTTTGGGGGATCGAAATGATATTCCTTATATTGTAAAAAATTATGATGTGAACCAGGTAACAATTGCAATTCCATCACTAGCGGGTGCTGAACGGGAGAAATTGGTCGATATCTGTAACCAATTGAATGTGACAGTAAATACCATGCCAAGTGTTGAAGATGTAGTTGTTGGCAAAGTTTCAACGAGTCACTTGAAAGAAGTAGATATTGCTGATTTATTAGGTCGCAAAGAGATTGTTCTAGACCAAAGCCAATTGAGTGAATTTTTCTCTGACAAGACGGTGTTGGTAACAGGGGCGGGTGGATCGATTGGTTCAGAAATCTGTCGTCAAATATCAAAATTGAAGCCTAAAAAATTGCTTTTATTGGGACATGGAGAAAATTCTATTTATCTGATTCACCGAGAATTAACCAGTAAATATGTTGGTCAGTTCGCAATTACTCCTTTAATAGCGGATATTCAAGACCGTGAATTAATGTTTGATATTATGGAGAATTATCAGCCTGATGTTGTTTATCATGCTGCTGCTCATAAGCATGTTCCACTTATGGAATACAATCCGAAAGAAGCTGTTAAAAATAATATTTACGGCACTAAAAATGTTGCTGAAGCAGCAAAAGCAGCAAATGTTGCCAAATTTGTAATGGTTTCTACTGACAAAGCTGTTAATCCACCGAACGTAATGGGAGCAACCAAACGAGTTGCTGAAATGATTGTAACAGGATTAAACGGAACAGATGAGACACAATTTGTAGCTGTCCGATTCGGGAATGTTCTAGGAAGCCGTGGAAGCGTTGTACCTGTCTTTAAGGACCAGATTGCCAAGGGCGGCCCGTTAACGGTAACAGATTTTAGAATGACGCGTTATTTCATGACAATTCCTGAAGCAAGTCGCTTGGTCATTCAAGCTGGCTATCTTGCCAAGGGCGGTGAAGTTTTTGTACTGGATATGGGTGAACCTGTTAAAATTGTTGACTTAGCCAAAAAAGTGATTAAGTTAAGTGGACATACAGTTGAGGAAATTGGTATTGTTGAATCTGGGATTCGCCCAGGTGAAAAATTATACGAAGAATTACTATCTTCATCTGAACGTGTTAGTGAACAAATTCAGGAAAAGATTTTTGTTGGAAAAGTAACACCGAAACCTTTAGAAGAAGTGGAAGAATTTATTTCAAACATTTTAGAAGATGATGCAGTTCTCATGAAAGAAAAATTGATTGAATTTGCAAAACAGGAGTAAAAATGTATCCAATTATAAAAAGATTATTAGCAATCATTATTTCAGGATGTGCCATTATTGTCTTGAGTCCAGTCTTATTGTTAATTGCCTTAGCCATTAAACTAGACTCGAAGGGACCAGTTTTATTCAAACAAAAACGAGTTGGAAAAGACAAAACTTATTTCATGATTTACAAGTTTAGAAGTATGTATGTAGATGCTCCATCTGATATGCCAACTCATCTTTTGAAAGATCCATCAGCAATGATTACAAAAGTAGGTGCTTTTCTTAGAAAAACAAGCTTAGATGAATTGCCACAATTGTTCAATATTTTCAAAGGTGAAATGGCGATTGTTGGGCCTCGTCCAGCTTTGTGGAATCAGTATGATTTGCTTGAAGAGCGTGACAAATATGGCGCGAATTCTATTCGTCCAGGATTGACAGGCTGGGCCCAAATCAATGGCCGTGATGAACTAGAAATTGATGTGAAGTCAAAACTAGATGGTTATTATGTTGAAAACATGAGTTTTTTGATGGATGTGAAGTGCTTCTTTGGAACATTTCTTAGTGTTGCCAAAAGCGAAGGTGTCGTTGAAGGTGGCACCGGACAAAGGAAGGAAGAGTAGACTTGAAACGCATTTTAATTACTGGAGCAAATTCGTATATAGGGACATCTGTTGAAAAATGGTTATCTGTATCAAAAGAACTATTCCAAGTCGACACACTAGACATGCAAAGTTGCAATTGGGCAGAATATGATTTTTCTGAATATGATTCAGTCTTTCATGTTGCTGGGATTGCACATTTTTCAAAAGACAAATCGAAAAAAGACCTTTATTATAGCGTAAATACAGATCTTACTGAAAAAGTTGGAATATTAGCTAAAAACCAAGGAGTAAAGCAATTTATTTTTATGAGTAGTATCATAGTCTATGGGGATAGTACAGAAAGAGAAAGAGTTATATCTGCAAATACTATTCCAACTCCAAGTGATTTTTATGGTGATAGCAAATGGCAGGCAGAATTGCGATTGCAAAAGTTAGAGGATTTAAATTTTAAGGTTGCAATTGTTAGACCTCCGATGATTTACGGTAAGGGTTCAAAAGGAAATTATCCTAAATTATCAAAATTAGCACAAAAAATTCCTATCTTCCCTAACTATCAAAATCAAAGAAGTATGTTACACATTGATAATTTATGTGAATTTATAAAGCATCTTATCTTACTTGAAAAAAGTGGAATATTCTTTCCGCAAAATAAAGAATATGTTTCTACTGTTGATTTAGTAAAAGAGATAGCAAATTTTCACAATCATAGAATTTTTACCTCTAAAATAGCAAACCCACTTATTCGAAAAATGTTTTTCAACGATAACATTAAAAAGCTATTTGGAAATCTAACATATGATAAGAAAATGAGTCAATATGAATTTGATTATCAAGTAAGACCATTTGAAGAGTCAATTGAGGTAACGGAGTTATAGAATTTAAAATGAAAAATTTTGAGGAAAATTTAGTTTCAATTATAATGCCTGCATTTAATGCAGAGAAATACATCTATGAAACAATAAGCACTCTTCAAGGACAAACTTATCAAAACTGGGAACTAATTGTTGTTGATGATTGCTCAACAGATAATACTAGAAAAATGATAAAAAAATGTGCGATTAATGATTCTAGAATCAAGTATCATTTTTTAGCAACAAATAGTGGTGCAGCTATTGCGAGAAATACTGCTATAAAAAAAGCTAAAGGAGGTTTTATTGCCTTCTTGGATAGTGATGATTTGTGGAAAATAGATAAGTTGGAAAAACAGATTCGGTTTATGCAAGAAAATAATTATTTATTTACTTGCACCTATTATGGTAAAATAGATGAATTTTCAAACGATCTCCACAGGGTTGTTAGGTATAAGCAAACGGCAGATTATGAGGAATTGTTGAAAAATTGTCCTGGTAATTCAACTGTTATTTATAATGCAAAAGAATTAGGAAAGTTTTTTATACCAAATATTCGCAAAAGAAACGATTATGTGATGTGGTTGCAAGTCATTAAACAAGCAGAGTCTCTTCATTGTTTGACTGATCCTTTATCATTTCATCGTGAAAGTTCAGGGAGTCTTTCTGCAAATAAAAAAAGTTTGATTTTTTACCATTGGAAAGTATACCGTGAGATCGAAAAACTATCCATATTCAATTCAGTTAGACTAATAGCTTACTGGATTACAAAAGGAATATTTAGAGGGAAATATGTTACACATAAATGATGATCAAAAGCATATCTTAAAAGCTTATAAAATTAGGTTTATAAGTGCTATTTCGAAATTTCTTAGTTCTGAGAAATATATAAAATTCCAATACAAAAATCGAACTGGGAAACAATTAAATTTATTAAATCCACAAACGTATAATGAAAAACTGCAATTATACAAGTTACAGTATCATAATGAATTAATGCATCAGTGTGTAGATAAGATTGAAGTTAGGGATTTTGTCATTGATAAACTTGGATTTAAACGTGCAAATGAAATCTTAATACCACTCTTAGCTTATGGCGATTCAATAGAATCAATTGATTGGGATAAACTACCAAATAAATTTATTGTAAAGCTATCTAACGGATCAAGTTTTAACAAAATTATTCCGGATAAGAACTCTTTTGATAAATTAAAAATTTCAAAATTATTTGGTTTGTATAGTAAAATTGATTATTATGCCTATGGGAGGGAATGGGCATATAAAGATGTAAAAAATCGTGTTTTGGTTGAAGAATTACTTGAATTTGGGGATGCTATCCCAGATGATTATCGATTCTTTTGTTTTAATGGTAAGGTTGAATTTATTACTGTAGATTCTAACTCGGTTATCGATGGTATAAAAAATACAAATTATACTAGAAATATCTACGATCGACAGTGGAATAAATTAGATGCAAGTATTCGTTATCCAAATAATCCAAATTTAGAAACAAGACCAGAACGATTAACAGAAATGATTGATATTGCTGAAAAACTATCTTCGGAGTTTCCACATGCAAGGATAGATTTTTATTATTTTGACAACAAGATTTATTTTGGAGAAATTACATTTTATCATGCTTCAGGATATCAAAAAATTGAACCAAATGAATTTGATATAAGAATTGGAAAATTATTTGAAATATCTAATTAAGGATATGAATAAGGAGAAGTATGAAACATAAAGTAGCGATAATCGGTCATTTTGGGGGGGCAGAAACGTTTACAGATGGACAAACTGTCAAGACACTTACATTATATAATGAATTAAAAGAAGTTATTGATGAAGAAATTCAAATTATTGATACTTATTATAGTAAGAAAAATCCGCTAAAATTATTTTTTTCATCTATAAAAGCGATTATAACTTCTAAAAATATTATTCTTTTAATTTCTAGTAATGGTATGAAAGTCTTTTTCCCTCTCTTGTATTTCGGAAAAAAACTATTTGGTACAAATGTTATTCATGATATTATTGGTGGAAGATTTGGCATTCATGTTGATAGTAATCCTAGTTTTGTTAAGTATTTAAACGGTTTTGATGTGAATTTAGTAGAAACGGAGATGTTACAGAAAGATTTAGAGTTAAGAGGTATTACAAATGTCGAAGTAATGCCAAACTTTAGAAGAAAAACTGCGGTATCTTATTCATCTTTAGATAAAGAATATACTGAACCATTTGCATTTTGCACTTTTTCTAGAGTCACGAAAAAAAAGGGAATCAAAGAAGCAATTTTAGCAGTGGAAGCATTGAATTATAAATCTCAAACAAAAAAGGTTTTGTTAGAGATTTATGGTCCAATTGATCCGGACTTTAATGATGAATTTGAAGAGTTACTAGCTAGTTCTTCTGATGCGATTCGTTACTGTGGGGAAGTTGATACTAGTAGAGCAGTTGAAATTTTAAAGTCTTATTATGGCGTTCTTTTTCCTACTTTTTGGGAGGGAGAAGGTATTGCTGGTACAATCACTGAAAGCTTTTTTGCGGGAGTTCCAGTAATTGCAAGTGATTGGAACTGCAATAGTGAAGTGATTGAAACTGGTCGAACAGGTCTTATATACCCTGGTGCGGAAGCATCAGATTTAATATCTGGGATTGAATGGTTAATTAATCGATCCTCACAGGAAATGTATCAAATTAAGAAAAATTGTGTAGATGCTTCCTATAATTATATTCCAGATAGACACATCAGCCGTCTTCTGACAATGATGAAGTAATAGAAATTAGGTAATAAATATTGAAAATTGAGTTTTATGGTCCGCCTGGATGTGGCAAAACATATATTGTTGAAAAATTGACAGGTACAAGTCGGGAACTTATTCGTAAAAAGGCTACTTCTCCGTTTCTTGCGAAATTAAAACTGCTATCAAAATACAGTCCACAATCTTTGTATTTTAAGAGAAATGTAAAAAAAATATTAAAGAATGAATCTTCACAACCGTTATTTCATGAAACTGATAAGAATTTGATGATTGATAGTATTATATTAGTTGCTACATCATATAAATTGAAGATAGGTTCAAAAAATATATTAGATGAAGGATTGGTGCAGCGAATCATCTCACTAGCGATTAATTTTGGGTTATCAAATGAAAAAACGATTGAATTGATTGCTTTTTTTGAGCCATTATTAAAAGAAGTAAAGGTTGTTTCAGTTTCCTTATCTTTTGAGGAATTATGGGATTCTATAAAAAAAAGAGGTAGAAAAGAGTCTAAAATGGACTACTTTGATGATGCTACTTTGGGTGCTTTTGTCCGTAGATATATCGAATTGTGTGAAGTAGTGACTTCAACATTTAAATTTGAAGAAATTACGAGAGCTGATGTCAATACATTTGTGGAAAGGAATAAAATAAAATGATTTCATTTGTACTTTTGCATTATCAAGCAATTGAAGAGACACTCTCTTGTGTAGAGACTATCAAGAAATTTGTTAAATCTGAAAAAAAGATTGTAATTGTAGACAATGCTTCTCCGAATAAATCTGGTTTCGAGTTAGAAAAAAATTATAAAAATGACGAAGAAGTTTCGGTGATTATCACAGAGAAAAATCTTGGCTTTGCACAAGGAAATAATGTTGGTTATAAAGAAGCGAAAAAACATCACCCTGAGTTTATTGTTGTAATGAATAACGATGTTTTTTTAACGCAAGAAGATTTTGTTGAACGAATACAAAATTCTTATGATACATATCGATTTGATGTCTTAGGCCCAGATATTTATTCTACTAGGGGGGAATTGCATCAAAATCCTCAAAGAGGTGAAAATTATACACTAGAGCAATTAAAAACCGAGCACAAAAAACTAGTTTTTAAAAATCGCTTTAAATTTTTGCTTCGTTTAAAATATCTTTTGAAAAAAAATACTGGTGGAACACCAAGACAATCTGAAAATTATACAGATGTACAATTTAATAAACCTCTGCATGGGGCTGCTTATATTTTTTCAAAACCTTTTATTGAAAAATATGAAAATTGCTTTTATCCGAAAACATTTATGTATTATGAATCCTATATTCTTCATTATTGGGGAATGAAGGAAGGCTTATCATTTGTTTATGATCCGACAATAAAAGTTCTTCATCATGAAGATGTATCAACGGATAAAACATATTCAGACCTTTATAAAAAGGTTGCCTTTGTTAATAAGTGTTTACTTGATTCGTCTAAGGTATTTATAGATTTAATGGAAGATTATGAAAAATAAAAAGGTGAATATATGAGTATGTTATATGTTTTACTATTGGGTTTAATTCTCTTATTTTTCTTAGCATATATTTTATCTAATAGAGACATTTTGGCTCCATCTGTATTGATGACGATAATGTTTATTATCAGTACATTATTTGCGATACCAATGATTGGTCCGTGGAATATTCAATTTAGCTGGCAGGCAATGTCCATTATTTTATCCGGTATTTTCGTTTTTATTTGTGCTGAGTCATTTACGAGCTTACTTTATGGAAATAGCAAGCGAGAGCAATATTCACCTCCGAGTGTTTATCAACAAATCTTTCAAGTATCTAACGGAAAACTATTCTTTTTATTAATTTTTAATATTATTATCTTATTTTGGTATTACTTAAAGATTCGAAGTATTGTTGGTGGAAATGGATTGTCATCAATTTTTCTACTTTATCGACGAATGGGGATTGCTAATAAAGGTGGTGCAGAAGTAGAATTGGTTAGTGGAATTATCATACAGTTCATTCGTATCGTTGAAATGTCTGGTTTTGCAGCAAGTTACCTCTTTATCCAAAATATTATTTCTAAAAAGAAAAAGTTGTCAACGAATATCTTTTTATTCCTTTTAATTCTTGTTTCTATTTTACCAAGTATTTTCTCTGCTGGTCGTAGTCGGATGCTTCGGTTGGCTAGTGCTATATTGATTGAATATTATATTTTATGGCATCAACAACATGGTTGGAATCGAAATCTATCATGGAAAATGATTCGAATAGGTATTTCTACATTAATCATCGGAATTCCATCGTTTTATTATTCACTAGCTCTGCTAGGAAGACAAACTTCTAAGGCTATGTTTGAATATGTAGCAGTTTATATTTCAAGTGGTATTGTTTTGTTTTCAGATTACCTACGCAATCCTGTAAATAGAGGTGTTTGGGGAGAAGAATCCCTCTTTAGTTTGTTAAAGGTTTTACATAGATTGGGACTTAGTCCAGAATCAACATCATACAATTTAGAATTTAGAAGACTTGGATTAGGATATAGTAATATTTATAGTTTTTTTAGAAGACCACTTCATGATTTTGGATTGTTTGGAATGTATGTATTTATAGCATTAATTGCCGTTTTTTTTGCATGGATATATTACGGAAAGATAAAAAATAAGCATTCCGCTATATCATCAAGTTATTGGGTGTTAACATATGCTTACTTATTTTACTGGATAGTTTCGTCATCAATTTTACAATATAGTGTTGCGTATATATCAGTTGGAACTATAACTAATTTAATTTTTATTTTTATTATTTTTATCTTTTTAACATCTCATGATAATAAAATAAAAATTAAATTTTAATCTAGAAATGGAGTAAACTTGAAGAAAAAATCACTTAAAATAAATGCCTTGTTAAATCTAACGAGGCAAGCTATGACAATAGTTTTTCCTTTTATGACATTTCCTTATGTTTCAAGGATATTAGGAAGTGAAGAATTTGGAAAGTATAATTTTTCGACATCGCTAGTCAGTTATTTTGCATTATTAGCTATTTTTGGTGTAACAAATTATGCTGTCAGAGAAGGCGCTCGTGTTCGAGAGGATAAACTAGCTTTTACCAATTTAGCCTCTCAATTATTTTCTTTTAATGTTTTAACAACTGGTATTTCATACGCTTTCCTATTTTTAATTCTTGGATTAAGTAAAGGTTTGAATACCTATATAATACTAGTTGCGGTTCATAGCTTATCCATTCTTTTAACGACAATTGGGTTGGATTGGGTAAATACCGTGTATGAAGATTATCTTTATATCACAATCCGTTATATTTTAATTCAAATTTTGGCACTAATTGCTATTTTTGTTTTTGTAAAAAATCCTGATGATACCATTAAGTATTGTATTATTATGGTGCTTGGATCTTATGGTGGGAATTTAGTTAATTTATTTTATATTCGAAAATATGTCAAAGTTCGTTTTACTTTAGCCATTCCTTTTAAAAAATTCATTTTGCCAATGGCTATTTTATTTGTTAATTCATTGGCTGTTATTATCTATGTTAATTCTGATATCACTATTTTAGGAATACTTAAAACAGATGTTGATGTAGGTCAATATAGCTTCGCTTCAAAAATTTATAATATTTTAAAAATGTTAATCAATTCTGCAGTTGTTGTAGCTGTTCCTAGACTTACTACTTTGTTGGTCCAAAATAAGGCTAAATATAAATCCCATATTCAAACCATTCTGAATTCTTTAGTTTTGGTATTGATTCCGATTGCAGTTGGAATGATGATATTAAGCGAGTCAATTATCCTGATTGTTGGTGGGAAAGAATATCTAGCTGGTGATATGGCTCTGAAAATATTAAGTTTCTCTTTAATTTTTGCTCTATTAGCTTCTATTTATACAAACTGTATGTTGATTATTGGAAGACAAGAACGTAAAATTCTAATTGGAACGTCTATTTCAGCAACTATCAATGTAGTTGGTAATTTCATCTTGATTCCATTTATTGGCATTGCTGGAGCTGCTTTTACCACTGTATTATCTGAATGTATTAACTTTCTTATTCAGTGCTATCAAGCTAAAAAAACAATTCTTGCTGATAAGCTTTTGTATCATAAGACAATAATCAGCTCTGTCTCTGGGGCGGTTATCGTTTTATTATTATGTAGTATATTTAATACCTTTATTCCAGGGCAAGATGCATACCATGCTCTAATTAGAGTCGCTTTATCTGGAATCAGTTCTCTAGTATTCTACTTACTCTTTTTGATTATTACCAAAAATGAGCAAGTAAGTCTGTTGATAAGAAAAAGAAAGTAGAGATTTAACATGAAAATAGCAGTTGCAGGAACAGGCTATGTTGGCTTGTCATTGGCGACACTTTTGGCGCAAAGTCATGAAGTTGTTGCAGTAGATATTATTCCAGAGAAGGTTGATTTGATTAATAAGCGTCAATCACCTATTCAAGACGATAAAATTGAGGAATATTTTGCCTCTAAAACATTACAGTTAGTTGCCACTCTTGATGGTGACTCAGCTTATCGTGGTGCTGACTATGTTGTGGTTGCAGCACCAACTAATTATGATAGTAAGAAAAACTTTTTTGATACATCAGCTGTGGAATCTGTTATTGAACAAGTATTGGCTGTTAATGATGCTGCCATTATTGTCATTAAGTCGACGATTCCTGTTGGCTATACAGAACAAGTTCGGAAAAAATTTAATTGTGACCGCATTATTTTTAGTCCAGAATTTTTACGTGAATCAAAAGCTCTCTATGATAATTTACATCCGTCTCGGATTATTGTTAGTTCTAATCTTGCCGATGAGACTTTGACTCAAAAAGCAGAAGGCTTTGCTAGTTTGCTAAAAGCGGAATCACTTGATGAGGATACTCCTGTATTGATAATGGGCTTTACAGAAGCAGAAGCTGTAAAATTATTTGCTAATACCTATCTTGCATTGCGTGTTTCCTATTTTAATGAATTGGATACCTATGCAGAGATGAAGGGATTAAATACACAGGATATTATCAATGGTGTTGGACTTGATCCACGAATCGGTGATCATTACAATAATCCGTCATTTGGCTATGGTGGTTACTGCCTGCCCAAAGATACGAAACAATTGCTTGCTAACTATGATGCTGTGCCACAAAATATGATGTCAGCGATTGTGGAAAGCAATCGTACACGAAAAGATTTTATTGCAGACAGGGTGTTAGAAATTGCAGATACCTATGTTGGAAGTAGTCAGTATGACCCCTCTAAGGAAAAAGAAGTAGTAATTGGTGTGTATCGTCTTACGATGAAGGCCAATTCAGATAATTTCCGTCAATCTTCTATCCAAGGTGTCATGAAACGAATCAAAGCCAAAGGTGCCAAGGTGATTATTTTTGAACCTGCTTTGGAGAATGGAACAACTTTCTTTGGAAGCGAAGTGGTCAATGATTTATCCCTTTTTAAAGAAAAATCACAAGCTATCATCGCCAATCGTTACGATAATGAATTGGATGATGTCGCAGACAAAGTGTATACGCGTGATTTGTTTGGTCGTGACTAATGAAAGCTCTTTTGAGAGCTTTTTAATTTTCCTTGACTTATTCACCGTTTCAGACTATAATGATTTAAACTATTCCTTTAATTCAGTCCAGAGAGGCTGCCAAGGTTCCGGTAAAACAAGAGTGTCAGTCTGTCAGATCTCTCTGTATTTTCGTGTAACCTTGCCCTCGGGCAGGGTTTTTATTGTGTAAAGAGTGAGGAGAAGAGATGGATCCACGTTGCAACAAAAAGCTTCAGGTCTTAAAAGAAGATTTACGAGTAGTGGCTCAAAGAGAAATTGCACCCGCTATTTTTGAGATGGTCTTATCCGGTCAAATGGCCAAGGATATGAAAGCAGGGCAATTTTTGCATTTGCGGGTTCCAGATCCGAGTAAGTTGCTTCGTCGTCCGATTTCGATTGCCTTTATTGACCAAGAAAAGCAACAGGCAACTATTATTTACCGGGTGGAGAGAGAAGGGACAGCCATTTTGTCTCGGCTGAAAGCAGGGGATATCGTTGATACCATGGGCCCTCAAGGCAACGGTTTTGATCTATCCGTTATTGGTTCAGGTCAAAGGGCTCTTTTGATTGGTGGAGGAATTGGGGTTCCTCCCTTGCTGGAAACAGCTAAGCAACTAAAGGAAAAAGGCGTTGACGTTATTTCTGTCATTGGATTCGCCAATCGGGATGCGGTGATTTTGGAAGAAGAGCTAAATCGGTACAGTGAGGTATACGTGACAACGGATGATGGCTCATACGGGATAGCAGGCTATGTCTCTACAGTAGTAGACGGACTTGAGGGTGAATTTGATGCCATTTATTCCTGTGGGGCACCTGGCATGTTAAAATATGTGGACCAACGCTTTGCGAACCACCCTCATGCCTACTTGTCAATGGAATCCCGTATGGCTTGTGGGATGGGAGCATGCTATGCCTGTGTGGTGCATTTGAAAGATCAAGGAGATGCGGCCAATAAGCGGGTGTGTGAAGATGGTCCTGTCTTTGATACAGGCAGCATTGTTTTATAGGAGGTTGGCATGACAAATAATCGCTTACAGATTTCACTTCCTGGTTTAGACTTAAAAAACCCTATTATTCCTGCTTCGGGTTGTTTTGGTTTTGGTCAAGAGTATGCCAAGTATTATGACTTGGATTGTTTAGGTTCCATCATGATCAAGGCGACCACTCAACATCCACGTTTTGGCAATCCAACTCCTCGTGTAGCGGAAACTCCATCTGGTATGCTCAATGCCATCGGTCTTCAGAATCCAGGAGTGGACGCTGTTCTTGCTGAAAAATTACCGTGGTTGGCGCAGCATTTTCCTAACTTACCGATTATTGCCAATGTTGCTGGTTTCTCGAATGAAGAATATGCTCATGTAGCTGGAAAAATCTCAACGGCACCAAATGTTAAAGCTATTGAATTAAATATTTCTTGCCCCAACGTTGACCATGGGAATGCTGGGCTCTTGATTGGGCAGGTGCCAGAATTGGCCTATGATGCTGTTAAAGCAGCTGTAGACGTCTCTGAAGTCCCTGTCTATGTCAAGTTAACTCCAAGTGTAGCCGATATCACAACAGTTGCCAAAGCCGTTGAAGCTGCAGGGGCAACAGGTTTTACTATGATCAATACCTTGGTCGGCACGCGCTATGATCTAAAAACAAGACAACCCATCATCGCAAATGGTCAAGGAGGCATGTCTGGACCGGCCATTTTTCCAGTTGCCTTGAAATTGATTCGCCAGGTTGCTCTGGTATCTGACCTTCCCATCATTGGAATGGGAGGAGTAGATTCAGCTGAGGCTGTGCTTGAAATGATGTTGGCCGGTGCTTCAGCAATTGGTGTTGGCACCATCAACTTTACTGATCCATATGCCTGTCCGACAATCATTGATAATCTGCCAAAAGTGATGGACAAATATGGAATTTCAGATTTGGAAACCTTTCGAACAGAAGTCCGTCAATTGCTAAGGAGATGATATGGTGTTTGCAACTGAAAAAGAGGCCTATGAATTACTGGATCGATTGTCCATTTCTTATGATCGGTTAGACCACCGCCCCATTATCTCTGTAAAAGATTTAGATTTTGAATTACCGGGTCAACAAGTCAAGAATTTATTTTTGAAAAATAAAAAAGGAAAAAAGTTTTATCTTGTGATTTTGCATGATGAAAAACAAGCTGATTTAGCCAAATTGGCAGAGCGTTTGTCCGAAAAACGGTTGTCTTTTGCAAGTAAGGAACAATTAGAAGAGATGCTACATGTTCCGGCAGGGACAGTTACTCCTTTTGGGCTATTATTTGACTCAGAAAATAAGATAAAAGTCATTATTGATTCAGATGTGGATCGCACTTTGACAGTTGGCTTTCATCCTTTTGTGAATTCAACGACCTTGAATATTGGATTCACAGACTTTGAGAGAATACTGGAAGAACTTAATCATGCTATCACCATAATCGACTGCTGAGAGAGCTAAGTTCATTCTTGACAAGGACAGACTAAGAATGCTAAAATAAATTAAGTTTATAACCTTTAATCATGTCCAGAGAGGCATCAAAGGTCTACCAAGAAAAAGGGATGATTGTGCCCATATTTTGTGTAGCCTCGCCTTCTTTGGTGAGGCTTTTTTTGACCGAGAAAGGAAGATATGAAAGAGAATCGTCCCATTATTGCCCTGGATTTTCCGAGTTTCGATGCGGTAAAATCCTTCTTAGCCCATTTTCCCCAAGAGGAAAAGCTGTATGTGAAAGTGGGCATGGAGCTCTATTATGCTGTTGGTCCGGAGATTATTTCCTACATTAAGGAGTTAGGCCACAGTATCTTCTTAGATTTAAAACTTCATGATATTCCCAATACTGTGCAGTCTGCCATGGCTGTCTTGGCAAAACTGGGTGTCGATATGACCAATGTCCATGCGGCAGGAGGAGTTGAGATGATGAAAGCAGCCAGAAAAGGGCTGGGTGAAGGCCCAATTCTTATTGCTGTGACACAATTAACCTCAACATCTGAAGAACAAATGAAGGATTTCCAAAATATCCAAACCAGTTTACAGGAGTCAGTAGTGCATTATGCAAAGAAGGCCCAAGAAGCAGGTTTGGACGGTATCGTTTGTTCGGCTCAGGAGGCTCAAGCCATTAAAAAAGCAACAAATAATAACTTTGTCTGCTTGACACCAGGTATTCGTCCAACAGGTGCAGCAGTAGGAGACCAAAAACGGGTTGTGACACCGCGTTTGGCAAGAGAGATTGGCTCGGATTATATTGTTGTGGGACGTCCCATTACACAAGCTGATGATCCAGTCGCAAGTTACCTGGCCATCAAGGCCGAGTGGTCAAACCAATAAGTTTACGCATAAGGAAGAAAGGCACCGGTTACCGGTGAGTAGGAAAAAATCGTGACATTAGGAACTCAAATTGCATCACACCTTTTGGATATCAAGGCTGTTTATCTGAAGCCAGAAGAGCCGTTTACATGGGCTTCCGGTATTAAATCTCCAATCTATACCGATAACCGCATTACTCTATCCTTTCCAGATACCCGTACCTTGATTGAAGATGGGTTTGTGGAAACAATCAAAGAAGCCTATCCAGATGTAGAGGTGATTGCAGGTACAGCAACTGCTGGTATCCCACACGGTGCCATTATTGCAGACCGTATGAATTTGCCATTTGCTTATATCCGCAACAAACCAAAAGACCACGGTGCTGGGAACCAAATCGAAGGTCGTGTTGTCAAAGGCCAAAAAATGGTGGTTATCGAGGACTTGATTTCAACAGGTGGTTCAGTTCTAGATGCGGTTGAAGCAGCAAAACGCGAAGGAGCAGATGTGCTTGGAGTGGCAGCTATCTTCACTTACGAATTGCCAAAAGCAACTGAAAACTTTGAAAAAGCGGGTGTTGATTTGGTGACCTTATCGACTTATTCTGAGTTGATTAAAGTAGCAAAAGTACAAGGATATATCAACGCGGACGGCCTTCAGCTTTTGAAGAAATTCAAAGAAAACCAAGAAACTTGGCAAGATTAAAAACGGGGCTACAAGCCCCTTGTTTTTTTATCCTGATTGTTCAACTGACTAGCTGAACTATGGTATAATGAACATAGTACTAGTTTGAAGATGAAGGAGAATACATGATTTCGATTATTGTGCCCTGTTTTAATGAAGAAGAAACGATTCCTATTTTTTTTCATGAAACAGAAAAAGTCAGAAAAGAGATGGGAGAGTTCTTTGAATACATTTTTATAAACGATGGCTCAAAGGACGCTACCTTATCTGTTTTGCGTCAGTTAGCCAGCGAGCAACCAGCAGTACGCTACCTTTCTTTTTCTCGTAATTTTGGAAAAGAAGCGGCGCTCTATGCAGGATTAGAAGCTGCAAGAGGTGATTTGGTTGCTGTTATGGATGTTGATTTGCAAGACCCACCTGAGATGCTTATTCAGATGAAACAAATGCTAGAAGCAGATGCTGAATTGGATTGTGTCGGAACTCGAAGGGACAATCGTAAGGGAGAACCCTGGGTGCGCTCGCTCTTTGCTAAGTTGTTTTATAAATTGATGAATAAGATTAGTCAAGTAGAGGTTGTCGACGGTGCACGAGATTTTCGATTAATGCGTCGCAAGATGGTAGACAGTATTCTTGAAATCAGCGAATACAATCGTTTCTCAAAAGGTATTTTTGCTTGGGTTGGCTATAATACAGCCTATCTTCCCTATCACAATGTGGAGCGGGTAGCAGGACAAACTAGTTGGTCATTTTGGCAACTCTTGTCTTATTCCATCGAAGGAATGGTTAACTTTTCAGAATTACCATTGAATTTAGCGTCGTATTTTGGGGTCTTATCCTTTTTCTTATCGCTTTTGATGATGATTTTCATTGTTGTCAAAACCTTGGTCTTTGGGGATCCGACAATCGGTTGGCCATCAACCATTTGTGTTATCCTCTTTCTTGGTGGATTGCAACTAATGACCATTGGAATACTAGGTAAATACTTATCAAAAGTCTTTTTGGAAACTAAAAAACGCCCTATTTATATTGTAAAAGAAGAAAATCAACCGAAGGAATAGTTATGGAACATTCAGCATGGCATGAAGCTATAAAGGCTCATTTACCAGATCATTACTATGGGAAAATTAATGCTTTTCTAGACGAAATATATGCAAAGGGGACCGTTTATCCTCCAAGAGACAAGGTGTTTGCTGCCTTTCAGGAGACGAATTTAAAGGATGTCCGTGTTCTTATCTTGGGTCAGGATCCCTATCATGGTCCTTATCAAGCACAAGGTTTATCTTTCTCTGTTCCAAATGATTTGCCGGCTCCGCCTTCTCTTCAAAATATCTTGAAAGAATTAGCAGAAGATATTGGTCCGCGTACCCATCATGATTTGATTTCTTGGGCTAAGCAAGGAGTGCTTTTGCTCAACGCTTGTTTAACAGTTCCTGCTGGAAATGCCAATGGCCATGCTGGTCTGATTTGGGAGCCCTTTACGGATGCTGCTATACAAGTGGTCAATGATTTGGAACAGCCAGTTGTCTTTATCCTCTGGGGAGCTTATGCTAGAAAGAAAAAAACACTAATTACCAATCCGCACCATCTAATACTGGAATCAGCACATCCAAGTCCGCTGTCTTCTTACAGAGGATTCTTTGGTAGCAAGCCCTTTTCCAAGACCAACGCTTTTTTACGGGAACAAGGTCGGACTGAAATAAACTGGCTAGACTAGGAGAAATATGGTTAAGTTAGCAACGATTTGTTATGTGGACAATGGGAAAGAATGGCTCATGCTCCACCGCAACAAGAAACCAAACGATGTCCATGCTGGAAAATGGATTGGGGTTGGTGGCAAGATAGAGGCAGGTGAAACACCCGAGGAATGCGCCATTCGTGAAATCAAGGAAGAAACTGGCCTAGATGTCAAAGCTCTGTCCCTAAAAGGCATCATCACCTTTCCAGAATTTACACCGGACAATGATTGGTATACCTACGTTTTTAAGGTAACGGATTTTGAAGGGGAAGTGATTGATTGTGAAGAAGGCACACTAGAGTGGGTTCCTTACAAAGACATTAGAGACCTGCCGACTTGGGAAGGAGACTATGTCTTTATGAAGTGGCTCCTTGAAAACAAATCCTTTTTCTCTGCAAAATTTGCCTATAAAGGTGATACATTAATAGAACAGGAAGTGGTGTTTTATGAGTAATTCATTAACTTCATTGACAATTGCGGACTTGCAAGCTTATTTGACCAGACATTATCAAGGTGACCGTGATACTCAAGGCTTTTTTACGAAGCTGGTAGAAGAAGTGGGAGAAATCGCCGAAGTTTTAAATCAAAAAGTTGGACGGAAAGTTTGCAATAAAGATGACTTAGACGAAGCATTGGCAGCAGAATTAGCCGATTTAATTCATTATACAGTGGCAATCGCAGCAGTGCATGGCATTGATTTGACACAGACGATTCTTGAAAAAGATAAACGAGCTGCTATCAAGTATCAACACGAGATAAACTTAGAAGAATTTTTAAAACAATCTCAAAACTAAGAGTACAGGGAGAAGACGATGCTTTTAATTCAAAACGGTCGCTTGATTGATCCAAAGTCCAATACGGACCAAGAATTGGATCTTTTAATAGAAGATGGGAAAATTACGAAGATTGCCGCATCCATTGATGTTGTCGGTGCCAAAGTCATTGACGCGACAGGTATGGTTGTTGCACCAGGTTTGGTTGATGTCCATGTGCATTTTCGTGAGCCAGGCCAAACGCACAAAGAAGATATTCACACGGGGGCCCTTGCTGCCGCTGCTGGAGGTGTGACCTCCGTAGTCATGATGGCCAATACAAATCCGACGATTTCAACGGTGGAGACCTTGAAAGAAGTCTTAGACTCAGCAGCCAAAGAGAAAATCAACATCCATACAGTCGCAACCATTACAAAGGAATTTGATGGTCAAAACCTGACTGATTTTCAAGCCTTGTTGGAAAATGGGGCGGTTGCGCTTTCTGATGACGGGATTCCATTGACCAATGCGGCTATCTTGCGTGACGCTATGAAGCTAGCTAAAGAACACGATGTCTTGCTCAGTCTACATGAGGAAGATCCTGATTTAAACGGTGTTCTTGGCTTGAACGAACATATTGCTGACAAACATTTCCATGTCTGTGGCGCGACAGGAGTTGCAGAATACAGCATGGTAGCGCGTGATGTGATGATTGCTTATGAAACTGGTGCCAAGGTTCACATCCAGCATCTGTCAAAAGCAGAATCCGTAAAAGTAGTGGAATTTGCCCAATCGTTAGGCGCTAAGGTGACTGCTGAAGCTACTCCACAGCATTTCTCACGGACAGAAGATCTTCTTTTGACCAAAGGAACAAACGCCAAGATGAACCCGCCTTTACGCTTGGAATCCGATCGTCTGGCTGTGATCGAAGGATTAAAATCTGGTGTGATTTCGGTGATTGCAACCGACCATGCGCCACACCACGCTGATGAAAAAAATGTGGCTGAAATTGCCAAGGCACCGTCTGGTATGACTGGTCTGGAAACCTCCCTGTCCTTGGGCGTGACCCATTTGGTACACGAAGGCCATTTATCCCTTTCTCAATTATTGGAAAAAATGACCTATAAACCTGCTGAATTGTATGGTTTGGATGCTGGTTATGTAACGGAAAATGGTCCAGCTGATCTCGTCATCTTTGATCCAAATGAAGAACGCACTGTATCTGCTACATTTGCTTCCAAAGCCAGCAACTCACCCTTTGTTGGTGATGTGATGAAAGGTGTCATTCATTACACGATTTGCAAAGGCGAAGTTGTTTACAAAGTATAAAAAACTGAGACCAATAGGTCTCAGTTTATTTTTTTTGTTTGGTGATGTTTAAACCGAATGGCACAAGGTTTTCTTTTTTGGAGCGGATGCGTTTGATATTGTCTTTATGTCGAATAATGACAAAGCTACCTAAGAAAACGATGACGAGAGTAAAGAGCAAATCGTATTCTGGTAGAATAAAGCCAAGTGCCGGAAAGCTTAGGACACCAATGATTGCAAAGGTACCAGCCACTATACTGGACAAAGATACCATGGATGTCAAGAATAGGGTAATCGTAAAGATAATAATCAAGTACAGGCAGAAGGCTGGCGCAAATCCAAGTAGCATACCGGCAGAAGTGGCAACTGCCTTTCCACCCTTAAAATTGGCAAAGATAGGAAAAGTATGCCCGAGGACAGCCACTAGTCCAAATACAATTGGTGAAATTCCCTGTGCTTGTAGATAAATCGGTAATAAGACAGCCAAGGTCCCTTTGAAAATATCCAATAACAAAACAACGATACCAGCTGGCGTTCCTAAGACACGAAACGTATTGGTTGCTCCGGTATTTCCAGAACCATGTTCACGGATATTTTTCTTAAAAAAGACCTGTCCAATCCACAAACCTGATGGGATGGAGCCGAGTAAATAGGCGACAATTAGTAATAAAATCGTTTTTAACATGCTTCTATTATACCATAAGCTCTCTATTCTCGGTAACAACTCCAACTCTTTTTAATGCTCCAGTTGCTACATCCGAAAAAAGAGTGTTGAATATAAAATAACCCGTTTCTATTAGCGTCATTCCAGCTTTTTTGGTAAAATAGGTAAGATAAAGATTTTTAGAGGTAAGAATGTCTAAGAAAGAAATAACAATCAATAATTACAATGACGATGCCATTCAGGTATTAGAAGGGCTGGATGCTGTCCGTAAACGTCCAGGGATGTATATCGGATCAACAGATGGTACTGGGCTGCATCATCTGGTCTGGGAAATCGTCGACAATGCCGTCGATGAAGCCTTGTCTGGATTTGGTGATCGCATCGATGTTACCATCAATAAGGACGGAAGTTTGACCGTTGCGGACCGCGGACGTGGGATGCCTGTCGGGAAACATGCTATGGGAATTCCAACTGTAGAAGTCATCTTTACCATTTTGCATGCGGGTGGTAAGTTTGGCCAAGGCGGTTATAAAACTTCTGGTGGTCTTCACGGTGTCGGTTCATCAGTTGTAAACGCCCTGTCTAGCTGGCTAGAAGTGGAAATAACTCGGGAAGGGACCATTTACAAACAACGCTTTGAAAATGGTGGCAAACCCGTGACAACCTTGCAAAAGATAGGTACAGCACCTAAGTCTAAATCTGGTACAAAAGTCACTTTTATGCCAGATGAGACCATCTTTTCGACAACGGATTTCAAATTTAATACCATTTCAGAGCGTCTCAAAGAATCAGCCTTCCTTCTAAAAAATGTGACCATGTCCTTGACAGACCTGCGTCCAGAAGAAGTGGTACAAGAAGCGTTCCATTATGAAAATGGTGTCCAAGATTTTGTTGAGTACCTCAATGAAGACAAGGAGACCTTGACGCCGGTTATTTTCTTTTCTGGAGAAGAGCAGAGCTTCCAAGTGGAAGTAGCCCTCCAATACAATGACGGTTTCTCTGACAATATCCTTTCTTTTGTTAACAATGTTCGTACCAAGGATGGTGGGACCCATGAGACGGGACTAAAAACTGCCATCACCAAGGCCATGAACGACTACGCTCGAAAAACTGGTTTGCTCAAAGAAAAGGACAAGAACCTAGAAGGATCAGACTACCGGGAGGGCTTGTCAGCCATCCTCTCCATTTTGGTGCCTGAAGAACACTTGCAATTTGAAGGCCAAACCAAGGACAAACTGGGCTCCCCTTTGGCCCGTCCGATTGTGGATGGCATTGTTTCAGAGAAGTTGACCTATTTCCTTTTGGAAAATGGAGAGATGGCTTCTAACTTGATTCGTAAGGCCATCAAGGCTAGAGATGCCAGAGAAGCAGCCCGCAAAGCGCGTGATGAAAGCCGTAACGGCAAGAAGAATAAAAAAGACAAGGGGCTTCTGTCTGGGAAATTAACTCCGGCCCAATCCAAAAACCCTAAGAAAAATGAATTGTACCTCGTCGAGGGGGATTCTGCCGGTGGCTCTGCCAAGCAAGGTCGTGACCGCAAGTTCCAAGCTATTTTACCGCTTCGTGGTAAGGTCTTAAACACTGCCAAGGCCAAGATGAGCGACATCATGAAAAACGAAGAAATCAACACCATGATTTACACCATTGGTGCAGGTGTTGGGGCTGACTTTAACATCGAAGATGCCAACTATGACAAAATCATCATCATGACCGATGCGGATACTGATGGGGCCCATATCCAAACCTTGCTCTTGACCTTCTTTTACCGCTACATGCGTCCCTTGGTTGAAGCAGGTCAAGTCTATATCGCCTTGCCACCTCTTTACAAGATGTCTAAAGGAAAAGGCAAGTCTGAAAAGGTTGCCTATGCTTGGACCGATGGTGAATTAGAAGATATTCGAAAAGATTTTGGAAAAGGTGCCATCTTGCAACGATACAAGGGTCTCGGTGAGATGAATGCAGACCAGCTCTGGGAAACAACCATGAATCCAGAGACACGTACACTCATTCGTGTTACCATCGAAGACTTAGCTCGTGCCGAACGCCGGGTCAATGTCCTCATGGGTGACAAGGTTGAACCACGCCGGAAATGGATTGAGGACAATGTTAAGTTTACCTTGGAAGAAAATACATTGTTTTAAAAGTAGGTCAATATGAAAAAGAAAATGTCATCAAAAGATGCTCTTGCTCAATTGCAAAAGGGCTATAAAAAAGCTGAAAATATCCTAAACGATGATGCAAAGGTCGAAACTTTTTTAAACAAACTAGAACGTAAAATGAAATGGATTCCTTTTCTTAGTCAAGAATTAAAATCCATTCCAATTTTAATGAGTATGCTTCGTAGTTACTGGAAAAAAGAGTATACCAAAGTTCCTTTTAGGACAATGGTGGCCATTGTGAGTGCATTGTTGTATTTCCTATCTCCGATTGATGTAGTACCAGACTGGATTCCAGTTCTTGGTCAGTTGGACGATGCACTGGTCATCAGCACTTGCTGGCGCATGGTACATAAGGATATTGCAGCCTATCGTCAGTGGAAGAAGGCAAAAGAATCAGATAAACAGGCTACTGGTGTTTCCAACCCTTAAGGTAAGTACTAATAAAAACAAAAGAAGTAATCATTCTTTCCTATACGAAGAAATTAGAAAGGACTGTTGGTTAGTCACTCTAACTGAACGCGCCCTAAAGGCTGTATCAAAAAGATAAATCGTCTAGAAAATCAGGATTTTCTACGATTCCTATTTTGACCTTGCTTTTTCAACGGGCTTTGTATCTTATATTATGTCAAACATTCAAAATATATCCCTTGAGGATATCATGGGAGAGCGCTTTGGTCGCTACTCCAAATACATCATACAGGAGCGGGCCTTACCGGATATACGGGATGGTCTGAAACCTGTTCAACGCCGGATTCTTTATTCCATGAATAAGGATGGCAATACCTTTGAAAAAGGATTTCGGAAGTCCGCCAAGTCTGTCGGGAATGTCATGGGTAATTTTCACCCGCATGGTGACAGCTCCATCTATGACGCCATGGTACGGATGTCTCAGGATTGGAAAAATCGCGAAACCTTGATTGAAATGCACGGAAACAACGGTTCTATGGACGGCGACCCTGCCGCTGCGATGCGGTACACGGAAGCCCGCTTGTCTGAAATTGCAGGTTTTCTCCTACAAGATATCGACAAAAATACTGTGCCTTTTGCCTGGAACTTTGACGATACCGAAAAAGAACCTACGGTACTACCAGCTGCCTTTCCAAATCTCTTGATCAATGGGGCAACTGGTATTTCAGCCGGTTATGCGACTGATATTCCACCTCACAATTTATCAGAGGTTATTGATGCGGTTGTCTACATGATTGACCACCCGTCTGCCAAGTTGGACAAGCTCATGGAATTCTTGCCGGGGCCTGATTTTCCGACAGGTGCCATTATCCAAGGGCGTGATGAAATCAGAAAAGCCTACGAAACGGGTAAAGGCCGTGTAGTAGTGCGTTCGCGGACAGAAATCGAATCCTTAAAAGGTGGCAAGAAGCAAATTGTTGCAACAGAAATTCCTTATGAAGTCAACAAGGCAGTTCTGGTTAAGAAGATTGACGATGTGCGTGTCAATAACAAGGTCCCAGGTATTGCGGAAGTCCGTGATGAGTCGGACCGTGATGGATTGCGGATTGCCATTGAGTTGAAAAAAGATGCCGATGCCCAAACCATTTTAAACTACCTTTTCAAATACACGGACTTACAGGTCAATTACAACTTTAACATGGTGGCCATTGACAACTATACCCCTCGCCAGGTTGGTATTATTCCGATGTTGTCGAGCTACATTGCCCACCGCAAGGACATTATCATTGCTCGTTCTAAGTTTGATAAGGAAAAAGCGGAGAAGCGTCTTCATATTGTAGAAGGCTTGATTCGTGTTATTTCGATTTTGGACGAAGTGATTGCCTTGATACGGGCTTCAGAAAATAAGGCTGACGCCAAGGAAAATCTGAAAGTCAGCTATGAGTTTTCAGAAGAACAGGCAGAAGCTATTGTGACCTTGCAATTGTATCGTTTGACCAATACCGACATTGTGACCTTGCAAGAAGAAGAAGCGGAGCTCCGTGACAAGATTGCAACGTTGGCTGCTATCATTGGTGATGAGCGAACTATGTACAACTTGATGAAAAAAGAGTTGCGGGACGTTAAAAAGCAGTTTGCACATCCACGTTTGTCTGAGTTGCAAGATGAAGCAGAAACCATTGAAATTGACACGGCCAGCTTAATCGAAGAAGAAGAAACCATGGTCAGCGTCACACGTGGTGGTTACATCAAGCGGACCAGTCTACGTTCCTTTAATTCGTCCTCGATTGAGGAAATTGGAAAACGTGATGAGGATGAACTTGTCTTTATTCAGCAGGCAAAGACCACTCAACACCTCCTGATTTTTACTAATCTTGGAAATGTCATTTACCGGCCAATCCACGAAATCACCGATATTCGTTGGAAAGACGTTGGAGAACATCTATCTCAAACCATTACCAGCTTTGGAAATGAGGAGCAGATTCTCTTTGCTGAAATTGTCGATGAATTTGGTGGTGAAACCTATTTTGCAGTGACAAAATACGGTCAAATCAAACGCTTTGAGCGAAAGGAATTCTCGCCATGGCGGACCTACAAGTCCAAATCCTTGAAATATGCCAAATTAAAAGACGATCGTGATGAAATTGTGACCGTCTCCCCAATCCTATTGGACGAGGTAATGATAGTAACCCAAAACGGATACGCCCTTCATTTTGCCATTGAAGAAGTGCCAGTCATTGGGGCTAAGGCAGCAGGGGTCAAGGCGATCAATCTCAAGGATGGAGATGTGGTTGTATCAGCCTTTATCGCCAATACCAAGTCCATGTTTGTCTTGACCCAACGGGGAAGCTTGAAGCGGATGGCAGTTGGAGATCTTCCACTTGCCAAGCGGGCAGGACGTGGCTTGCAAATCTTACGTGAGCTTAAGACTAAACCACACCGTGTCTTTTTAGCAGGCCCAGTCTTTGCAGAAACCAGTGGTGCTGAACTTGATTTGTTTGCAACTGAAGTCGAAGAAAAACAGGAAATTCTTGAAATTATTTCTACAACAGGCCAAACAGAAGAAATCAATTTGATCAATCTGGGAATATCAGAACGCACCAGCAACGGTTCCTTTGTATCGGATACCATTTCTGATCAAGGTGTTTTCGCTGCTCGAATGAAATAACATCGTTATGAGGCTGAGAACGAAAGCGTTCTTCGCCTTTTTTGAATAGGTAAAATCGAGTTAAATTGTATTTTCTTAAAAAATAGTTGGAAAGTTCTGAAAAATAATGTAAAATAAAGAAAGTAAAGATTTTCGAGGTTTAAACTATGACAGTAAATATGAATTGGGAAAACTTAGGGTTTTCATATATGAAGTTACCCTACCGCTACATTGCTCGCTTTAAGAATGGTCAGTGGCACGAGGGGAAATTAACAGAAGATAGTCAGTTGCATATATCTGAAAGTTCACCCGCCCTTCACTATGGACAACAAGCCTTTGAAGGCCTAAAAGCTTACCGAACAAAATCGGGGACGATTCAACTCTTTCGTCCAGATGAAAATGCCAAGCGTTTGCAGCGGACAGCGGACCGACTCTTGATGCCACAAGTTTCAGTAGAAATGTTTGTAGATGCTTGTAAGCTAGTTACCAAGGCCAATGAAGACTATGTTCCTCCGTACGGAACTGGTGGCACACTCTATCTAAGACCGCTCTTGATTGGAGTGGGAGATATTATTGGTGTGCAACCAGCTCAGGAATACATCTTTACAGTCTTTGCCATGCCTGTGGGGAATTATTTTAAAGGTGGTTTACAACCAACCAATTTCCTTATACAAGACCAGTACGACCGTGCTGCACCAAATGGGACAGGTGCTGCTAAAGTAGGCGGTAACTATGCAGCCAGTCTTCTTCCTGGTAAGGCAGCCAAAGCTGCAGGTTTTTCAGATGTGATTTATCTAGATCCAGCGACTCACACCAAAATTGAAGAAGTTGGATCGGCCAATTTCTTTGGTATTACCAAAAATAATGAATTTGTCACACCGATTAGTCCATCAATTTTGCCATCCATTACCAAGTATTCTCTCTTGTATTTAGCAGAACATCGACTTGGTTTAACGCCGATTGAAGGTGATGTCTTTGTGACAGAGTTGGACAAGTTTACAGAAGCTGGTGCCTGTGGAACAGCAGCTGTCATCGCACCAATCGGTGGGGTACAACACGGTGATAAGCTCCATGTATTTTATAGCGAAACAGAAGTAGGTCCTGTTACCAAACGTCTCTATGATGAACTAACAGGTATTCAATTTGGCGATATTGAAGCACCTGAGGGCTGGATTGTTCCAGTTAACTAAGAAAGAGATGGCTTGCACTTGCAAGCTCTTTTCTTTTTCGGTACAATGGAAAAAGTGAGGTGAAAGCATGAGTAAAAAAGACAAAAAAATTGAAATTCAGATTGAAGAAAGTACAGTAACATCTAACGGACAAAAATATGACGGATACCGCTTGGTTATTGGTAAAAAAGTTATCGGGGAAATCGCAGAATTCTCAGAAAATAATTATGCTGTCCTAAAAAACGGAAATGCTGAAAGTTTTTATAAAAAACTCGAAAAAGCGGTCGGAAATATTATTGAAAATTACAATTTAAGCCATTAAAAGGCTTGTATTAGTCGCTATTTTATGGTAGAATAGTGACTGTTAGTGTTGGAGAGATAGCGAAGAGGCTAAACGCGGCGGACTGTAAATCCGCTCCTTCGGGTTCGGGGGTTCGAATCCCTCTCTCTCCATCAAGATACGAGTGCGTTAAAAATCCCGTATGAAAATAGGAAATCAATGCAGTGTCTTATAGACACAAATTGATTTATCTTTTTCACTAGAGATTTAGCACGAGTTCAGTTGTTATCCAACTGAAAAAGTATCTATTCATTGGGGTATAGCCAAGCGGTAAGGCAAGGGACTTTGACTCCCTCATGCGTTGGTTCGAATCCAGCTACCCCAGTCAAGGTATTAGGTTTTCCTAATTCGTCAAAGAAGCTACATAATGTTGTCCTTGCGTGTGCCTTAAATAAAATATATTTTGTCAGTTAGCAATGGGGCTGGCTGACGTCGGAGGTTTTTTTAATGAACGAATTTGAAGATTTGTTGAACAGTGTAAACGAGGTTACACCTGGTGATGTGGTTACAGCAGAAGTATTGACAGTAGATGCTGGTCAAGCGAACGTTGCAATTGCTGGTACTGGTGTTGAAGGTGTGTTGACTCTTCGTGAGTTGACAAACGACCGCGATGCAGATATCAACGAACTTGTAAAAGTTGGTGAAACACTTGAATTGCTTGTTCTTCGCCAAGTTGTTGGTAAGGACACAGACACTGTTACCTATCTTGTATCTAAAAAACGTTTGGAAGCACGCAAAGCTTGGGACAAACTTGTTGGCCGTGAAGACGAAGTCGTAACTGTTAAAGTTACTCGTGCCGTTAAAGGTGGTTTGTCAGTTGAGTTTGAAGGTCTTCGTGGATTTATTCCAGCTTCAATGATCGACAGCCGTTTCACTCGTAATACTGAACGTTTTGTTGGTCAAGAGTTTGACGCAAAAATAAAAGAAGTTGATCCAGCAGAAAACCGCTTTATCCTTTCACGTCGTGATGTTGTTGAGGAAACTGCAGCAGCTGCTCGTCAAGAAGTCTTTTCTAAATTAGCAGTTGGTGAAGTTGTAACTGGTAAAGTTGCACGTATCACTAGCTTCGGTGCCTTCATCGACCTTGGCGGTGTAGATGGTTTGGTTCACTTAACTGAATTATCACATGACCGTAACGTTTCTCCTAAATCAGTTGTAACTGTTGGCGAAGAAGTTGACGTTAAAGTGTTGGCTATCGACGAAGAAGAAGGCCGTGTATCATTGTCATTGAAAGCAACAACACCTGGACCATGGGATGGCGTTGAGCAAAAATTAGCTCAAGGTGATGTTATCGAAGGTAAAGTGAAACGCTTGACTGATTTCGGTGCATTCGTTGAAGTATTGTCTGGTATCGATGGTTTGGTTCATATCTCACAAATTTCACACAAACGTGTTGAAAATCCAAAAGATGCTTTGTCTGTTGGTCAAGATGTAACTGTTAAAGTTCTTGAAGTGAACGCTGCTGATGAGCGTGTATCACTTTCTATCAAAGCATTGGAAGAGCGTCCAGCTCGTGAAGAAAATGCTGGTGAAGAAGGCGAAAAACGCCAATCGCGTCCAGCACGTCGTCCAAAACGTGAATCTGCAAAACGTGACTACGAATTGCCAGAAACACAAACTGGATTCTCAATGGCTGACTTGTTCGGTGATATTGAATTATAATAACAATTGAAAGACTGGTTTTGAACCAGCCTTTCATTCTTATTTTATATTTTGTGAAGCCGATACGGGCTTCCTATCCGTCCTTAGTGTAATGGATATCACGTAAGATTCCGGTTCTTGAGATGGGGGTTCGATTCCCTCAGGACGGACTATATCTCGATAGAAAAACCATTTGGTTTTTCTATTTTTATATTCTGAAAGGAAATTGTATGGCCTTACATTTTGAAAATGATTACAACAAAGGGGCACATCCTCTTTTGCTCCAAGCATTGTTGGAAACAAACGACGAAGGTTTATCTGGATATGGTACAGATTCTTATACAGAGTCTGCAATTGAGAAAATTCGTCAGGCATGTCATTGTCCGGAGGCCCAAGTGACCTTTGTTGCTGGTGGAACTCAGACCAATCAATTAGTAATTGATTCACTTCTCGCTTCTTATGAAGGTGTTTTGGCAGCTGATACGGGACATATAGCAACTCATGAAGCTGGCGCGATTGAGTTTTCTGGACATAAAGTCTTGACATTGCCCCACTTTGAAGGGAAATTAAAGGCTGAGGATGTAGCAACCTATCTAGATACATTTTATGCTGATGGCAATCATGCCCATATGGTTTTTCCTGGAATGGTCTACATTTCCCATCCAACAGAATATGGAACGCTCTATACAAAAGATGAATTAACAGAATTAGCCACGATTTGCCAACACTACAAGATTCCCCTATATCTTGACGGCGCTCGCTTAGCTTATGCTTTGGCTGCTGATACGGATGTAACATTGGTAGATATTGCCCGATTAACAGATGTCTTTTATTTTGGTGGGACAAAGGTTGGGACATTGATTGGGGAAGCAATTGTCTTTACTAAAAAGAATCAACCTAAAAATTTTGTACCAATTGTGAAACAACATGGCGCTTTACTGGCTAAAGGTCGCCTAATTGGTGTGCAATTTGATCGTTTGTTTACGGATGATTTATACCTGAAGCTTGGGCAACATGGTATCCAATTAGCCAATGAGTTGGTTGAAGTTTTACAAGAAAAAGGGTATCCCTTTTATTTACAGTCACTGACAAATCAACAATTTATTATTGTAACAAATGATCAGCTCAAACGTTTTTCTGAAAATGGTATCTTGTATAGTTTTTGGGAAAAATTAGATGAGAAGCATACCGTGATTCGATTGGCAACCAGTTGGTCGACAACAAGCGAAGAGATAGAAGAATTAAGACATTTACTATGAGGCAATCAGTTTGCGGAATTTATTGATAACGTGTTAAAATAGATGATATGATTTTCTTGTTTATTGGAAATCAGAGGTTATTTATGAATACGAAAAAAACTACAATTGTTTATGCCAGTAATGATGCTTACGCCTATCATGCCTTAGTATCAATCTATTCTATCTTACAATTTCATTCAAATGAAGCCCTCTCGTTTGTTATACTTGAAAGTGATATCGGTATTAAGAAAAAAAGACAAATCGAAAAATTATTTGACCACTATCCTTTTGCTAATATTTCGTTTTACACGATTGATTCTTCACTTTTTCAATCATTTAAAACAAGTCATTATATTACGCTTGAAACCTATTATAGATTTTTTATTGCAGAATTGTTTCCAGATTTATCTCAATGTATCTATCTGGATGTAGATATTGTGTGCTATGGTGATATTTCTGAATTGTTATCTATTAATTTAACCAAAAATGAAGCAGTTGCTGGAGTTCATGATGCATATGTGACATCTTCCAATCTTCCTTATTTAAAAGAACACCATAAGAATGCTGATGAATATATCAATGCTGGGGTTTTAGTTTTAAACCTTGATTATTGGCGTTCTCAAAATAGTTCTAATGAATTGCTTGATTATTGCTCTAAATTTGAATTAAAGTACGATGATCAATGTGCTATAAATTTTGTCTTTAAAAATAGCATTCGATTGCTTCCTTCCAAATTTAATCAGATGGTTTCAGATAATGAAACATCTTTTCTACTCAGACATTTTAACGGATTTAGTAAACCGTGGAATCAATTGACCAAGGATCGTTTTTATTACCAGATTCGCAAAAATTGCTGGGAACTTCTTTCTGGAAAACGATTAAATGCTTTCATTTATACTCTGTCTGATGACATTTTTTATCTAGAAGAATTACTAAAAAATTTGCCGAATGTAACGATTCATGTTGCTGCACCAACAAGTTGCTCACAAAAACTAAAAGCATTAACAAAATATTCAAATCTTTATATTTATGAAAAATGTACGGAGTTTGAAGATATTGACTTTTTATTGGAAGAATCAGATTTTTATTTAGATATCAATGCTGGTGTAGAAGTTGATAATATTTTGGAATTTGTTCAAGCGAAACATCTTCCGATATTTGCTTTCGAAAAATTTAATCATTCTGTCATTCGTTTTGAACCCAAGTTAGCACACTCTGAAACTGATATGATCAATCTAATTCAAGCAGAATTTAAAAGAAGGTATATTGATTCCCAAACAGTCAGCATTATTGTTCCTATCTATAACGCTCAGGCACATTTAGAAAAATGTTTAGAGAGTCTGGTTCAACAAACATATCGAAATATTGAAGTTATTTTGGTTAACGATGCTTCGACAGATCAATCTTTGCGTGTCTGTAAAGCCTATGCTAATCAATATGACGAAATCAGATTGATTAATAAATATGAACATACTGGAGTTGCTGATTCACGTAATATTGGTATTGAAAATAGCCATGGACACTATCTCACTTTTGTCGATAGTGACGATTGGATTGATCCAAACTTTATTGAAGAACACTTAAGCCTTATGAAAAAGTATAGTGCAGATATAGCACTCTCGCCTCACTATTCCTATGTTGAAAGTGATGGCGTTTTTCAAACATACTCATCTGAATTTTCAACAAGAATGATTACTATTGAAGACTACTTCGAACAAGTTATGTCTGATTGGTTTTTGTTATTTTTATCCAGTATTGGTAAAGTGTATTCTCGAACATTATTTGAGGGTGAGGGTGGCTTTCGTTTCCCATTTGGATCTGAATCTGAAGAGTCCTACCTGATTCATCGATTATTTTTAAAAGCTCATTCCATTCTTTATATTGATAAGGCTCTCTATTGTTGGAGAAATCATTCAGCAAATCTTATTCACCAAGCAATCAATGAAAAGAAGGCACAGGATTTATTGTCTGGATATGATCAGTTTTTTATGGATCTTGTATTCAGTTCACAGCCTATGCCGAGTGTTAATGTATATTATAAGAAGCAACTAATCGAATTGAAAAACAAATTGGAACAGGCAGATCTATCTCATAGTGAAGTATATAAAAAAATATCAGCTAAACTAACGTTTAGTTAGCCATTTCTATTGAATAAGATTTAATAAAAGACTTGGTTGGAACAAGTCTTTTTAAAATAAAGAAGATTGGCATAAGCCCTAAAAAAGTGATAAAATAGGAATAATGTGATAATAGAAAGAGATAGTTATGATTTATTTTGACAATGCTGCGACAACAAAAGTTTATCCAGAAGCGCTTGCGACTTATACAGAAGTAGCAACAAAAATTTGGGGAAATCCCTCTAGTTTACATGATTTGGGCACAAAAGCAACTCGTATTTTAGATGCTTCTCGAAAACAGATCGCAGAACTATTAGGGAAAAAATCAAACGAAATTTTCTTTACATCTGGTGGTACTGAAAGTGATAATTGGGCTATTAAAGGAATCGCATTTGAAAAATCACATTTAGGTCGGCATATTATTGTTTCAACTATCGAACATCCAGCTGTTAAAGAATCTGCTTTGTGGTTAACAACACAAGGATTTGAAGTAGATTTTATCCCTGTAACAAATACAGGTTTTGTCGATCTTGAGGCTTTAGGGTCGCTCATTCGTTCGGATACTATTTTAGTCTCAGTGATGGCTGTTAACAATGAAATCGGAAGTATGCAGCCGATTAAGGAAATTTCTCAGTTGTTGCGTGACAAACCTGGTATTTCGTTTCATGTGGATGCTGTCCAAGCTATCGGGAAAATTCCTGTCTCTGAATTTTTAACAGATCGTGTTGATTTTGCTAGCTTTTCAGGCCATAAATTCCATTCTGTTAGGGGTGTTGGGATGTTATACATCAAAGAAGGGAAAAAAATTTCACCTTTACTGACAGGGGGAGGTCAGGAATCAGATAAGCGTTCAACAACTGAAAATCTTGCAGGAATTGCGGCGACGGCAAAAGCACTTCGTTTGACAATGGAAAAGCATGCAAGATCTAGTGAAATCATATTGGCTATGAAGCAAGTCATTTTTAATGCTTTAAAAGATTATACAGATATTTCTGTTTTTTCAGATATAGATGACTTTGCACCCCATATTCTGACATTTGGAATCAAAAATCTTCGTGGTGAAGTCTTGGTGCATGCATTTGAAGAACATCAAATTTATATCTCGACAACCTCTGCTTGTTCTTCTAAAGCAGGGAAACCAGCAGGAACCTTATTAGCGATGGGAATTCCACAAAAGATAGCTGAGACAGCAGTTCGAATTAGCTTAGATGAGGAAAATAATATGGCTGAAGTGGAACAATTTTTGGTTATTTTAAGGAAGATATATGATCAGACAGAGAAAGTAAGAGGTTAGATACCAAGTATGCAACTAGAAGATTATATGAATTATTTTCATTTTGATGGAAATCATCATCAAATTCGAATCAATAAATCTGCTTTACTAACAGTAGATTCAAAGGTTATTTTAGGTGAATATACTAGCATCAAACTCTTGGAAAATGCTCATTTAACAATTGGCCATAATGTATTTTTTAATGATTATTGCAGTATCACTTGTCGCCATCAGATTCGTATTGGAAAAGATACTATGTTCGGTGATGGTTGCCGTATTTTTGATCACAATCATCTGTATTCCGCATACCATACAGATAAAAATAACTATACAAGTGCTCCGATTACGATTGGAAAAAATTGTTGGTTTGGTGCCAATTGTGTCATATTAAAAGGGGTTACGATTGGAGACAATGTCATTGTTGGAGCGGGAAGTGTGGTCTATCAGGATATTCCGTCAGATTCGATTGTAACAGCTGGTCAAAGCTTAACCATTCGGCCGAGAAAACAAGCTCAATACCATGCCTTTACGTATACTTTGTCAGCCAATATTGAGCATTTAGCTTATCTAGCGGAACAACTAGAAGCAGTCGAATTTCATATTGCTGCTCCGACCAATGTTTCAGAGCATTTAATGAAGTTCAACAAACTAAAGAATGTTACAATTTATCCGAATATCTCACGTCAAGATCAAGTGATTGATTTTGCAGAACAGTGTGATATTTATTTGGATATCAATCATCTGTGGGAATCTCATCATGTGTTAGATGAAATAAAAGCAAGACAGAAACCCATTTTTGCCTTTGAAAATGTGGTAAAACGTGCTGAGATTACAGATAAAGTGATTGCACAAGATAGGCCGGAAGAAATGGTTCAGGTTGTAAAAGATTATCTTTCATTAAATCAATAAAAATAGGGAAAAATATGCGTTACTCAGAAATTATGATTCGTTATGGCGAATTGTCAACAAAAGGAAAAAACCGGATGCGGTTTATCAATACTCTTCGGAACAATATCAAAGAAGCCTTGTCTATCTACCCAGAGGTGACCGTTTTTTGTGATCGTGACCGAGGACATGTTTATATGCATGGAGCACAATACGAGGAAGTGGCTGTTTCTCTAAAGAAGATTTTTGGTATCCAAAGTTTTGCGCCTTCTTACCGTGTTGAAAAATCCGTTCCTGCTTTGAAACAAGCTGTGCAGGATATCATGACATCAATCTATAAAGAAGGGATGACTTTCAAGGTGTCAGCTCGTCGAAGTGATCATAGTTTTGAGCTGGATAGTCGTGACTTAAATCAAGTTCTGGGTGGAGCAGTTTTTGAAGCCATTCCAAACGTACAAGTGCAAATGAAATCGCCTGATATCAACTTGCGGGTTGAGATTCGATCTGATGCGGCTTATATTTCCCATGAAGAAGTTCGTGGAGCTGGTGGATTACCTGTTGGAACAGCCGGAAAAGGGATGCTCATGTTATCGGGGGGGATCGATTCCCCTGTTGCTGGCTATCTGGCCTTAAAACGGGGAGTTGATATTGAAGCGGTGCATTTTGCTAGTCCGCCTTACACTAGTCCTGGTGCCTTGAAAAAAGCCAAAGATTTAACCAGAAAATTAACGGCTTTTGGCGGTAATATCCAATTTATTGAAGTACCATTTACCGAAATCCAGGAAGAAATCAAAGCCAAAGCCCCAGAAGCCTATCTCATGACCTTGACGCGCCGCTTTATGATGCGGATTACGGACCGCATTCGTGAAGAAAGAAAAGGCCTGGTCATCATCAATGGAGAAAGTCTCGGCCAAGTTGCCAGTCAAACCCTGGAGTCCATGCAGGCCATCAATGCGGTCACAACCACACCTGTTATTCGCCCTGTTGTGACTATGGATAAGTTAGAAATCATTGAGCTTGCTGAAAAAATTGATACATTTAATATTTCGATTCAACCATTTGAAGATTGTTGTACCATTTTTGCACCTGACAAACCAAAAACCAATCCTAAACTAAAAAATGCCGAACAATATGAAGCACGATTGGATGTGGAAGGTTTGGTTGAGCGTGCAGTAGCTGGTATTATGGTGACTGAAATTTCTCCAGTGGAAGAGCAGGTGGATGAAGTGGATAATCTCATCGATAGTTTGTTGTAGGAGTTGTTTATGAATCCACACCTTTCATATTTCTTTGATGGGCTGATTGGTACTTACAATTTCAGAAGTGGCGTCTCAAATGTTCTGTATAAAGAGCTACCGAGTCCGGCTTATCCATTTGGAATTGTGCTTAGTCTTGCCATTGTTTTTTGGTTTTTTAAACATTCAATAGAATGAGACTGTATCAACCTGAAAAGCTAAGTATTTGTTCTTTGGTGGAAACCATGTAGAAAAGAAAGCATAGAGCTCGTGCCACTTTAGTGATTGCGATTTTATTTGCGAGTATCTTAGTGTCCAGTAAAATATTTGAAATCGGGGATATGATCCGCATTTACAGCCAGTATAGGCCCCAAATGACTCAAAGCATTGAAGGAACAGATGTTGTACTAAACATCAAAAAGGGCTCAAGCAAGAGTTCGAGAGATTCAATTGATTTGGCTTTTTTGGAAGACGGTGGGGAGAAGGTTCATCACCTGTATCTGGTTAATGGAAACAAACGCTTGGCAAATCGGATTGAGGACCGCGACCAAATCAGCTATCGGGCTACTCTGTATCTCGACAAGGACGGAAAGGAAATGATGATTAGTGACTTTATCGGTGAATAATGCTTATGAATTTTACTCAAAAACTATTTTTCCTTATAGCCCACTGTATTGGAAAAGCAAAGCTTTGTATGAAAGTAGTTTTCCAGTAGTGGAGCAGGTGTCATTTTCTTGGATGACAAAAATGGTTCTTTTCAAAAAGGCCGATTTCAGGGCTTATTTTAGCCGTGGTCGGTACTGTGGTTTTACTTATAGTCTGGCTTCTGAAAAAGCCTTTTATCTTCTCTTTATAGCAGTCGCTCCTTCGATGCATTCGATGGGATTTGGGTCACTCATTTTAGAGGAAATCGCAAAGCAGGCTGGAGAGCGTCCAATCTATCTGGCAATCGAGCCAATGAATGAGAATGCAGAGAATTATCCGCAACGAGTAAAGCGGTTAGCTTTTTATGAAAAAAATGGCTTTCATCTAACGGAACTTTATTATTACGAAGATCAAGAAGCCTACCAAGTTATGACCAATCAACCTAACCATGATCAAACAGATTTTAAGAATCTGGCTATGGAAGTAGCGGGATCGGGCATGAACATTCAAGTTTTAGAAGTAAAAAATGAGAAAAAATCTCAGAATTAGACACAAAATACTTGAAAACCCTTGATAGAAGTGATAAAATAAGAATGTTGACTATGCACACCTGTGCAACCGCACGAACGCCGTCTTAAGTGGTTTGTCCCACGGTGCTAGGCGAGTCTTCACAAAAATTGGGGAAACCCTAAAAACATAGGAGGTGCATAATGAGCACATATGCAATCATTAAAACTGGTGGAAAACAAGTTAAAGTTGAAGCTGGTCAAGCTATCTACGTTGAAAAATTGAACGCAGAAGCAGGTCAAGAAGTTACTTTTAACGAAGTTGTTCTTGTTGGTGGTGACAAAACTGTTGTCGGAACGCCACTTGTTGAAGGAGCTACTGTTGTTGGTACTGTTGAAAAACAAGGCAAACAAAAGAAAGTTGTATCGTACAAATACAAACCTAAAAAAGGTAGCCACCGTAAACAAGGTCACCGTCAACCTTACACAAAAGTTGTTATCTCTGCAATCAACGCTTAATTGCGTCTTGCTGAACAACTGTCATTACAGAATAATTGGAGGAATAACATTATGTTAAACTTGAATCTTGCTCAATTAAACCTCTTCGCCCACAAAAAAGGTGGAGGTTCAACATCTAACGGCCGTGATTCACAAGCAAAACGCCTTGGTGCGAAAGCTGCTGACGGTCAAACAGTATCTGGTGGTTCTATTCTTTACCGCCAACGTGGTACTAAAATCTACCCAGGAACAAACGTTGGTCGTGGGGGAGATGATACTCTTTACGCTAAAGTTGAAGGCGTTGTACGCTTTGAACGTAAAGGTCGCGATAAAAAACAAGTTTCTGTTTACCCAATCGCAAAATAATGCTGGTATAGCATTGAGAGCTTTCTGAGAAATCAGAAAGCTTTTCTTTATAGTATAGAAGTAATTAGAGGGGGTATTTCCTCATAAAAGGAGACAATATGAAATATTGTATTGAATGCGGTAGAGAACTCGTAAAACAAGAATTGGAGCATGAGGGGCTCGTTCCTTATTGCCAAATGTGCAACACATATCGCTTTCCTCAGTATAACGTAGCCATTTCAGCCTTAGTTTTTGATAAAAAAGAAGAAGAAATACTCCTGATTCAGCAATACGGTCATACTCGAAATATTTTGGTGGCAGGCTATGTTTCACAAGGAGAGACCTTAGAAGCTACTGTTAAACGTGAGGTTTTTGAAGAAACCAACCTCGAAGTGACCGATTTGTGCTTTAATGCCAGCCGTTTTTATGCTAAAAATAATGTTTTAATGGTGAATTTTGCATGCCATATCTTGGATAAGAAAAAACTCTCTTTAAATCACGAAGTGGATCGGGCAATGTGGTTTACCAAAGAAGAAGCTAAAGAGGCCATTTATCCAAATAGTATCGCCCAGGAATTTTTACTAAGTTGGTTAGAATCTAATAGACTGATTGCAATGAATAAATAGCGTAAAAAGCCTATTTATTGGCTTTATGGTATAATAGAAGGAAGAATGTGAAGGAATGTGTTTATGAATATTCAACAATTACGTTATGTCGTAGCAATTGCCAATAGTGGTACTTTTCGTGAAGCAGCTGAAAAAATGTTTGTCTCTCAACCAAGTCTATCTATCTCTGTTCGTGACTTAGAAAAAGAGTTGGGATTTAAAATCTTCAATCGAACGAGTTCAGGTGCTTTTTTGACCCGTCGTGGTTTGGAATTTTATGAAAAAGCCCAGCAATTGGTTAAGGGCTTTGATTCATTTGAAAATCTCTATTTGCAGCCAGAGGAAGAGCATATCGAATTTTCTATTTCCAGTCAACACTACGATTTTCTGCCACCTTTGATTACAGAATTTTCGGCCATTCATCCAGAATATCCGAATTTTCGTATTTTTGAGTCTACAACGGTCCAGATTTTAGATGAAGTTGCCCAAGGCCACAGTGAGTTGGGGATTATTTACTTAAATGACCGCAATACCAAAGGTATTATGCAAAAACTCTCTAAATTGCACCTTGAAGTAGCAGATTTAATCTCTTTCCAGACACATCTTTATATTCGTAAGGGGCACCCCTTGGCTAGTAAAAACGAGATTGAATTGAGTGATTTGGTAGGTTTGCCGACAGTTCGATTTACCCAGGAAAAAGATGAATACCTCTATTACTCTGAAAACTTCTTTGTTACTTCGGATTCGTCGGTGACCTTTGATGTAACTGACCGTGCTACCCTAAATGGAATTTTAGAGCGGACAGATGCCTATGCAACTGGATCAGGTTTTTTGGACAGTGAGAGTGTGCATGGGATTACGGTCGTTCCCTTAAAAGAAGAAACGGGCAACCGAATGGTCTATGTCAAACGGGAAGATGCAGAATTGAGCCAATGTGCCAAAGACTTTATTGCAGTGATGCATCGTTACTTTGATAAGAAGAAAGGTTAGTATGAGAAAAATTATCATCTCTATTTCTATTTTGCTCTTAATACTATTGGACCAGGTGGTAAAATGGTGGACTGTTGAGAATATCGCACTGGATAGTGTGCGTGATTTCCTACCGAATATAATGAGTCTAGCCTATGTCCGTAATTATGGAGCAGCCTACTCCATTCTCCAGAATCAACAATGGTTTTTTACCATTGTAACGATAGTAGTGATGTCAGTGGCTGTTTGGTATATGGTCAAGCACATCAAAGGAAGCTTGTGGTTATTATCGGCCTTGTCTTTAGTGATTGCGGGTGGTTTGGGAAACTTTATTGACCGCTTGCGTTTGGGCTATGTGGTAGACATGTTTCACTTGGACTTTATTGATTTTCCAGTGTTTAATGTGGCTGATAGTTACCTGACAGTTGGTGTCCTGATTTTATTTATTTGTATCATGAGAGAAGAGGAAAATGGAAATTAAGATTGAAACAGGCGGCATTCGTTTGGATAAAGCCTTGGCTGATATGACGGACTTGTCCCGTACCCTTGCTAATGAGCAAATTAAATCTGGACAAGTTTTGGTAAATGGTATTGCCAAAAAGGCCAAATACACTGTTCAAGTAGGGGATGTTATTACTTATAACTTACCTGAAGTAGAAGAAGTGGACTACCTCCCTGAGAATATTGCCCTAGATATTGTCTATGAAGATAGTGATGTAGTAGTTGTTAATAAACCGCAAGGAATGGTAGTGCATCCCTCTGCGGGACATACTTCTGGTACCTTGGTAAATGCTCTTTTATACCATATAAAAGATTTGTCGGGCATTAACGGTGTGATGCGGCCAGGGATTGTTCATCGGATTGACAAGGATACTTCTGGTTTGTTGATGATTGCTAAAAATGATCCGGCCCATGCTAAGTTAGCTGAGGAATTAAAGGATAAAAAATCGCTTCGAAAATACATCACTATTGTTCATGGCAATTTGCCGAATGATCGAGGAGTCATTGAGGCTCCGATTGGTCGTTCTGAAAAAGACCGTAAAAAGCAAGCTGTTACTGCTAAAGGAAAAGATGCCCTTACCCGTTTTCAAGTTCTAGAACGTTTCGGAGATTATACCTTAGTGGAGGTTAGTCTGGAAACGGGGCGTACGCACCAAATTCGGGTTCACATGGCCTACATTGGGCATCCCGTAGCTGGCGATGAAGTCTACGGACCGCGTAAGACTTTAAAGGGGCACGGTCAATTCTTACATGCGCAAACACTTGGTTTTACTCATCCGACGACTGGAGAATTAGTCACATTTACGGCAGAAGCGCCAGCTATTTTTCAGGAAACCCTTGAGAAATTGCGAAAAAATAATCCACAGTAATTTGAGAAGTGAAAACCCTATCATCTTGCCCATGCTGTCCTAACATGCTATACTAGTCAGTGGAAAAATGAAAGGGGAAAAGATGGAAACTTTACCAAATTGCTTGAAATGCCAATCAGAGTATGTCTACGAAGATGGAGCTTTGTTGGTTTGTCCTGAGTGTGCCTATGAATGGAATCCAGAAGAAATTGCGGAAGAAACAGGTTTAGTTGCCCGCGATGTCAATGGCAATCCATTAGCAGATGGTGATACAGTAACCTTGATTAAGGATTTGAAAGTCAAAGGTGCTCCAAAAGATTTGAAACAGGGCACGCGCGTGAAAAATATTCGCATTGTTGAAGGTGACCATAATATCGATTGCAAAATTGATGGTTTTGGCGCTATGAAACTCAAATCAGAATTTGTCAAGAAAATTTAAGGGCGAGCTGAGGCGACTCAGCTTTTTTTAATAGGAAAAGATATGATACAAACAAATAACAAATTTTTATTTTATTCCAGATGTTTTATGGCCTTTTTAGCTGTACTGGGGACGGCATTGGAAATCATCAAATATGGTATTGGTATGCTCATGTACTATACTGTTTTGTCGAATTTACTTGTCTCTGGCTTTAGTTTGTATATGGTCTATGCCATGATGAGAAAAAAGGATTTGCAGGAACAACATTTTTTACGCTTAAAAGCTGGTATAACGATGTCAATCATGATTACCTGTGTGATTTATCATTTTATGTTGGCTCCTATTGCGGACAACTTTTGGCGGGTTGAAAATCTTCTTTGCCATTATATTGTCCCGCTCTACTTTTTAATGGATACCTTGTTGGTTGACAAACAAGGACAATACAAACGAACGGATCCAATTCGTTGGACTGTTATGCCTTTAGTTTATATGGCCTTTGCCTTACTAAATGGCTTGGTTTTGAAAATCCCAATTCCGGACGCTAAAGATAGTCCCTTTGCTTATTTCTTCCTGAATATGACAAAGTATGGCTGGAAATATGTTCTAACCTATGCTGCCGTGATTTTCTGTGCTTATTTAGTAGCTGGTTTTTTCCTATTGGCGCTTAAATCAATCCCTTTTAAAAATAAAGGATTGAATCGTTCGATTTTTAACTGATTTTTGAGAAATTAATAGAAAAAGATTGCTAGGCTGATTTTTTTTTGATATACTACAAGAAATAAAAATCCTTTAAGTATTGTCCCGTGAGGCAAACAAGGAGAATCATGTAGAGATAGGACTGTATTTTTGCAGTACCTAGATTTTCTGAAATCTCCTTGAAAAAGGAGATTTTTTCTATTGCATAATTTTGGAGGCTTTCATGAAAACAAAAGAAATTGTTGATGATGTAACAATGAAACGTGCCATTACACGGATTACTTATGAAATCATCGAACGAAACAAGCATTTGGATAAGATTGTACTTGCTGGTATTAAGACCAGAGGAGTTTATATTGCTCAACGCATCCAAGAGCGACTCAAACAATTGGAAGGATTAGATGTTCCGATTGGAGAATTGGATACCAAGCCATTTCGAGATGATATAAAAGTTGAAGAAGATACAACTTCTATGACAGCTGATATCAATGACCGTGATGTGATTTTAGTTGATGATGTTTTGTATACAGGAAGAACGATTCGGGCAGCAATTGATAATATTGTTAGTCTTGGAAGACCAGCTCGTGTTAGCTTAGCAGTATTGGTCGACCGTGGCCATAGAGAATTGCCAATTCGAGCTGATTATGTTGGAAAAAACATTCCGACAAGTCGTTCAGAAGAAATTATCGTCCATGTTTCAGAAGTAGATGGAACAGATAGTATTCTTCTAGTAGAAAATAACTAATCACAAAATAGAATCAAACACATCAAAAAGGCATAGGGTAAGAATCATGACAATCACAAATGGTAAAGTTTCATTAAAGCACTTGGTTACTATGGAGACACTTTCAAACGAAGAGGTGCTTGGTCTCATTGAACGTGGTTTGCAATTTAAAAATGGCGAAGTGGATATTGCGTTCGATCGAACTTATTATGCGTCTAATCTTTTCTTTGAAGATTCAACACGAACACACAAATCTTTTGAAATGGCGGAGTTACGACTTGGTATGGGCATGATTGATTTTGATGCACGAACTAGTTCGGTCAATAAGGGAGAGACTTTGTATGACACGATTCTAACTATGAGTGCACTAGGAGTTGATATTTGTGTGGTTCGTCACCCTGAAGTTGATTACTACAAACAGTTAATTGATAGCCCAACGATTCAAACCTCCATTGTCAACGGTGGAGATGGCTCTGGTCAACACCCAAGCCAATCCTTGTTAGATTTGATGACTATTTATGAAGAGTTTGGTACGTTTGAAAATCTGAAAATTGTGATTGCTGGTGACATTACCCATTCACGTGTTGCAAAATCCAACATGCAAATTCTAAAACGTCTTGGAGCTGAAATCTTTTTTGCTGGTCCAGAGCAATGGTATTCTAGTGAGTTTGATGTCTATGGTCAACACATTGGAATCGATGATATTGTAGAAGAAGTTGATGTATTGATGCTCTTGCGTGTTCAGCATGAACGCCATGATGGACAAGAGAGTTTTTCAAAAGAAGAATACAACCAACAATTTGGATTGACAGTTGATCGTTACAATCGCATGAAAGAAACTGCTATTGTGATGCACCCAGCTCCAGTGAACCGCGATGTTGAAATTGATGATAGTTTGGTTGAGGCTCCAAAAGCCCGTATTGTTCGCCAAATGCAAAATGGTGTTTTTGTACGAATGGCAATTTTAGAAGCTGTTTTAAATGGCAAAGCATAAAAACAGTCCAGTAATGAACAAGCAAGAGATAGTCTAGGGAGAGAAATATGTCAAAACGATTATTGATTTTAGAAGATGGAACAATCTTTGAAGGAGAAGCTTTTGGAGCTGATATAGATGTAACAGGAGAGCTTGTTTTTAATACTGGTATGACCGGTTACCAAGAGTCGATTACAGACCAATCTTATAATGGCCAAATACTGACTTTTACCTATCCTTTAGTTGGAAATTATGGTGTCAACCGTGATGACTACGAGTCTATTTTCCCAACCTGTAAAGGGGTAGTTGTAGCAGAAGCTGCGAGGCGAGCGAGCAACTGGCGCAACCAAATGACCTTAGATGAATTTTTAAAGGCTAAAAAAATTCCAGGGATTTCTGGTATTGATACCCGTGCCTTGACTAAAATCATTCGACAACATGGGACTATGCGGGCAACGATTGCTGATGTCGGTGATTCAGTCGAGCATTTAACAGATCAACTGCGGGCGACTGTTTTGCCAACCAATAATATTGAACAAGTTTCAACCAAAACAGCCTATCCCGCGCCTGGAATTGGGAAAAATATTGTTTTAGTTGACTTTGGCTTGAAGCACTCTATTTTACGGGAATTATCCAAGCGCGATTGCAACATTACCGTCGTTCCTTACAATGTAACAGCAGAAGAAATTTTGACCTTAAATCCTGATGGTGTTATGTTGTCAAATGGACCTGGGGATCCAGATGATGTACCAGAAGCTTTGGATATGATCCGTGGTATCTTAGGTAAAATTCCAATCTTTGGGATTTGTATGGGGCATCAATTGTTTGCCAAAGCAAATGGGGCTGAAACCTACAAAATGAAATTTGGGCACCGTGGATTTAACCATGCAGTGCGAGAAATTGCAACAGGCAGAGTGGACTTTACTAGCCAAAACCATGGATTCGCAGTTTCTAGAGAAAACTTCCCAGAAGATTTGATGATTACCCATGAAGAAATTAATGATAAATCGGTTGAAGGAGTGAGACACCGTCACTATCCAGCCTTTTCAGTCCAGTATCACCCAGACGCTGCGCCTGGTCCACATGATGCTAGTTATTTATTCGATGAATTCTTAGAAATGATTGATGCTTTTCAGGTAAAACAAACTAAGAAGTAAAACGCAATGTCGTCTCCGAAAGACGATAAATAGAAATCCCTGCCCAGTTCGAAGGGGTACTGAAGTAGCGCCTTGTCCTACACCAATCGCTGTGGTGTCTTGTCTAGGGGATGCACTAGCGCAAAACAACGGAATAATCGCAGTTGTTTTCTCATGTCGGAGTTACTGATTTAATGCCGTCCAGAGAGACGGCGAATAGAAAGGAGAAAACAAAGGTTTCGTGCTTCTCGAAATGAACACGGGCTAAAATCCTAGTGAAAAAGAGAACCTTTCCTTGTGTGCGAGCACACAGCGTCAGCTTTCTATTTTCTTACGGATTTTTAGACACCCTTTGTATCTTATTATTATGCCAAAACGTACGGATATTAAGAAAATTATGGTGATCGGTTCTGGTCCAATTATTATTGGTCAGGCTGCTGAATTTGACTATGCAGGAACACAGGCTTGCTTGGCCTTAAAAGAAGAAGGTTACAGTGTCGTTTTGGTCAATTCCAATCCTGCAACCATTATGACGGATAAGGAAATTGCGGATAAAGTGTACATTGAGCCAATTACACTTGAATTTGTGACACGTATCTTGCGCAAAGAACGTCCAGATGCCCTTTTACCAACCCTTGGTGGACAAACAGGTCTAAATATGGCCATGCAGTTGTCTAAAGCAGGTATTTTAGATGAATTAGGGGTTGAATTATTGGGGACAAAGCTGTCTGCGATCGACCAAGCAGAAGACCGTGACTTGTTCAAACATCTCATGGAAGACCTAGAGCAACCGATTCCGGAATCTGAAATTGTCAATACAGTTGAAGAGGCCCTTGCCTTTGCCAATAGCATTGGCTACCCTGTTATCGTTCGCCCTGCATTTACCCTTGGTGGTACAGGTGGTGGCATGTGTGCCAACGAAGAAGAACTTCGTGAAATTGCTAAAAACGGCTTAAAATTGTCACCAGTTACCCAATGTTTGATTGAACGTTCAATTGCCGGTTTCAAGGAAATTGAGTACGAAGTGATGCGGGATGCGGCAGACAATGCTCTTGTTGTTTGTAACATGGAAAACTTTGACCCAGTTGGGATTCATACAGGGGATTCCATTGTATTTGCACCAACACAAACATTATCTGATATTGAAAACCAAATGCTGCGGGATGCCAGCTTGAAAATCATCCGTGCCCTTAAAATTGAAGGGGGATGTAATGTGCAGTTGGCCTTGGATCCACATAGTTTTAAATATTATGTGATTGAAGTAAACCCACGTGTTTCCCGTTCATCTGCCCTTGCCTCAAAAGCGACAGGTTACCCGATTGCAAAATTAGCTGCTAAGATTGCGGTTGGTTTGACCTTGGATGAGATGATCAATCCTGTAACAGGAACAACTTATGCCATGTTTGAGCCGGCTCTTGATTATGTGGTGGCTAAAATTCCTCGTTTCCCATTTGATAAATTTGAAAAAGGGGAGCGCCGTCTTGGAACCCAAATGAAGGCGACCGGTGAAGTTATGGCCATCGGTCGTAACATTGAAGAAAGTCTTCTCAAGGCCTGCCGTTCGCTTGAAATTGGTGTTTCTCATAATGAAATTCCTGAATTAGCACAGGCTAGTGATGACCTGGTTATCGAGAAAATGGTGAAACCACAAGATGATCGTCTCTTCTACGTTTCAGAAGCGATTCGTCGTGGCTTTACTATTGAAGAAATTGCTGAGCTGACAAAAATTGATCTTTTCTTCTTAGACAAATTGCTTCACATTGTTGAAATTGAAAAAGAATTAGCTGAAAATGTTGGTAACTTGGATCTTTTAAAAGAAGCCAAGCGTAATGGTTTTTCAGATAAGAAAATCGCAGCATTGTGGAACCAAACTGCTGATGAAATCCGTAAACTTCGTCTAGAAAACAACCTCATTCCAGTCTACAAAATGGTGGATACCTGTGCGGCAGAATTTGAAAGTGCAACACCTTATTTCTATTCTACTTATGAATGGGAAAATGAATCTATTCGTTCCGACAAAGAATCTGTTTTGGTCTTGGGATCTGGTCCAATCCGAATTGGACAAGGTGTTGAGTTTGACTATGCAACCGTTCATTCGGTTAAAGCCATTCAGGCTGCTGGCTATGAAGCCATCATCATGAACTCGAATCCAGAAACGGTTTCAACGGACTTCTCTGTATCAGACAAATTGTATTTTGAACCGCTAACATTTGAAGATGTCATGAATGTGATTGATTTGGAGCAACCAAAAGGTGTTGTTGTCCAATTTGGTGGACAGACAGCTATCAATTTGGCAGAAAGTTTGTCAAATGCAGGTGTCCAAATTCTTGGAACACAAGTGGAAGACTTAGATCGAGCTGAAGACCGTAAGTTGTTTGAAAAGGCTTTGAAAGAATTAGACATTCCACAACCTCCTGGACAAACCGCAACTAATGAAGAAGAGGCAGTAGAAGCTGCCCGCAAGATTGGCTTCCCTGTATTGGTTCGCCCATCCTATGTATTGGGTGGCCGGGCAATGGAAATCGTTGAAAACGAAGAAGATTTGCGCAGCTACATGCGAACTGCCGTCAAGGCAAGTCCGGAACACCCAGTATTAGTCGACTCTTATCTAGTTGGTCGTGAGTGTGAAGTCGATGCCATTTCAGATGGTAAAGATGTCTTAATTCCAGGAATCATGGAACACATTGAGCGGGCAGGTGTTCACTCAGGAGACTCTATGGCGGTTTACCCTCCACAAACCCTTTCTAAGGAAATACAAGATACGATTGCGGATTACACCAAACGCTTGGCTCTCGGCTTAAACTGTATCGGTATGATGAACATTCAGTTTGTCATTAAAGACGAGACGGTTTACGTCATCGAAGTGAATCCTCGTGCCAGCCGTACCGTGCCATTCTTATCGAAAGTGACCGATATCCCAATGGCTCAGGTGGCGACCAATTTAATTCTTGGAAAATCATTGGCTGAACAAGGCTACGAAGATGGATTGTATCCAGAGAGTCAACAAGTCCATGTGAAGGCGCCTGTCTTCTCCTTTACCAAACTGGCAAAAGTGGACAGCTTGTTGGGGCCTGAGATGAAATCAACTGGTGAGGTAATGGGTTCTGATGTTACCTTAGAAAAAGCACTTTACAAAGCCTTTGAAGCCTCCTATTTCCACTTACCAGAATTTGGAAATGTAGTCTTTACCATTGCAAATGATACCAAAGAAGAAGCCTTAGCATTGGCCAAACGTTTTGATCAAATTGGGTATTCCATTTTTGCAACAGAAGGAACGGCGAAATTCTTTGAAGAAAATGGCCTTAACCCTCGACTTGTTGGTAAAATCGGCCAAGATGGCAATGATATTCCAAGCTTGGTTCGTTCCGGACATATTCAAGCCATCATCAACACGGTTGGTACCAAACGAACAGCTGATGAACATGGACAAATTATTCGTAGCTCAGCTATTGAACAAGGTGTCCCACTCTTTACAGCTCTGGATACCGCTAATGCCATGCTACGCGTACTCGAAAGCCGTGGCTTTACAACACAAGCTATCTAAAAAGTAAAACTAGTTCAGAAATGAACTAGTTTTTGTGCTATAATACCCCTATGATCATTACAACCAGTTCAAGAGTGACATCAGTTTTGGAAAGAGAAGCAAAAGAGATGGCTGCACAGTACAATTTGGAATATGTGGAGCGTAGGAAACGGTCTTTGGCGGCCTTGCAAGATATTTATGGCGATCTTCTCTTACTAACGCAAGAAGGATTATCTTTAGAATATCAGAGTGGGGAGCGGTTTGTGTTCCATCCAGATACAGCTATGTTGCGGATAAAAGCTCCGCGGGATCCTTTGTTGGAGTTGTTGGGACAGGAGCCGTTAACCATTTTAGATACGACGATGGGTCTTGCTAGCGACAGTATTGTTATGTCTTATGCTGGTCACTCTGTTCATGCCCTTGAAAGCCAGGAGCTGATTCATCTTATTGTTGCGCGTGGCTTGCAAACTTTTTCAACTGGAAATACTGAAATTGATCAAGCCATGCGTCGTATTCAGACGACTTGTGTCGACAGCCTAGCTTATTTGCAGAAACTTCCAAAACAATCAGTTGATGTGGTCTATTGTGATCCCATGTTTTCGGAAGAAATCAGCGAGTCACAAAATCTTTCTGGGATGAAACAGATTGCTAATAGCACACCCTTAAACTCAGAATTTCTTTCTGAGGCCAAGCGGGTAGCTCGTAAGAAGATTATTTTGAAAGCTCATTTTCGTGATGACGCTTTTGAACGCTTCGGCTTTACCCGACATGTTCGTCCTTACCAAAAATTTCATTTTGGAGACATAAGGCTTGAAAAATAATTTATGAGCTGTCAAGTTTTTTTCTTGACAGTCTTTTGATTTGTGTTATAATAGTTAAGGTAAATAGCTCTGCTATTACCAAACGACATTAAATAAAGAAAAGAGATATACTCAAAATGGCAGTAAAAATTCGTTTAACTCGTATGGGTTCTAAGAAAAAACCTTTCTACCGTATCAACGTAGCTGATTCACGTGCGCCACGTGATGGACGTTTCATCGAAACAGTTGGTACTTACAACCCACTTGTTGCTGAAAACCAAGTAACATTAAAAGAAGACCGTGTTCTTGACTGGTTGTCTAAAGGTGCACAACCTTCTGATACAGTTCGAAACATCCTTTCAAAAGAAGGCGTGTTGAAGAAATTCCACGAAGCAAAATTCTCAAAATAAGCATTTGACGAAACGAGACACTTATGGACATGATTGAAAATCTTATTATTGCAATTGTGAAACCTTTGATTTCACAGCCAGATAGCTTAACGATTAAAATCGTTGACACACCAGAATTCTTAGAATATCATTTGGATTTGGACCAAGCTGATATTGGACGTGTGATTGGCCGTAAAGGTCGCACAATCTCTGCAATCCGTACGATTGTTTATTCAGTTCCAACAAGTGATAAAAAAGTTCGTCTTGTAATTGACGAGAAATAATCAAGCAGCCTTCGGGCTGTTTTTTTCTTGCTTTCTTTTTTTGAACGAGTGCTTGAGTGATGTTACCTGTTCACACTTTTATTTGTCATTCATTATTTTTTATTCTCTCCAGTTTTTTATTGACATCTTTTTTTTAATTTGTTATTATCTATTATACTTAACCGGTTAACCAAAAATGGAGGAATTATGAAAAAAATATCAAAATATCCAATTCGTTTAATGACTGTTCTTGCCATAACAGGAGCAGGCTTTCTTGTGTTTGATAATAAAGTTGTTACTGCTGAAACAAATTATTCTTTTGAAACACATTCAGAATCATTTTCATTTACAGTGACTGTTGTGGATACAAACGGAAAAGTTTTACCAGGAAAAAAAGTTTCACTCAGAGATGTAACAGATGCTAATCATACTCAAACACTACCTGAAATTGAAACAAACGATAAAGGCCAAGTTGTTTTTCCAAAACTGCCTTTAAATCGTAATTTTAACGTGATTGTTGAAGGAATCAATCAAGGTTACACAGTGCGAACAGGAGTGAGTGGTTCAAAACTTGCGGCTAGTTTTACTACTCCTGGAACAGGAACGCTCGAACCGACCTTTACAGAAAAGCCAGCAGTGATTGTCGTTCGTGATGAAGAAGGCGAACCTCTTGCCAAACAAGAAGTTGTTCTTAAAACAAAGGAAGGACGAGAGGTTGGCAAAATCATGACGGGTTCTGATGGAGTAGCTTCATTCGTAGGCAATCTAATGGACGGAATGATGTACACTTACATCATCAATGGGGAAATTACAGGTCAGATTATGCCTGGAAATTCATTGAGTGCCTATATCAATACTGCGTCTTTTTCTGATGATCCAACTCAACCAGCTCCATCAATTCCTGAAACAGGAACATTTCGTTTTGTTGTAACGATTTTAGACAAGAACGGAAAAGTTTTAGAAGGAAAATCAGTCTCATTAACTGATATCACAGATGGTAGTCCGATTGACTTAGGGAATCAAGTCTCAAATGCTGACGGCCAAGCTATTTTTGAACATCTTCCTATTTTGAGAAATATCAGCGTATCAGTTGAGGGAGAATCAAAAGGCTATACTGTTCGAGCTGGTCAAGCCAAAACAACAAAAGCTGCTAGTTTCTTTGCTGAAGGGACAGGAACAAAAGAACCTTCTTACACTGATATACCACTCGTCATTACTGTTCGAAATGAAGAAGGTGAACCATTGGCTAATCAAGAAGTATCCCTCACAAACGCACTTGGTCAACTTGTTTCAACTGTGGTAACTGACCATCAAGGTAAAGCAGTGTTTGCGGATAAGTTGATGGAAGGAATGTTTTATGATTTTTCTGTGAATGGTATTAAAATGCATGCAGTTACACCAGGAAATGATATCAGTGCTTATCTCACATCATATCAAATTAGAAAACAAAACACCCCTACAGGTCCAAGTTCATCAAATCCGGTAGAAAGTTCTTCTGGCACATCCCAAAGTAGTTCTTCAGCTTTGGCATCAACAAGTCAAAAAACTACACCTCTAGAATCAGCAGATACAGGGAATCAAACGCGAAAAGTTTTACCAGCAACAGGTTCCAAAGAATACAAGGTAATGACTGTAATTGGTGTGGCACTTGCAGCCGTAGCAATTTTCTTATTTAAAAAAGAAAACGTTAAAGACTAAATAAAAAAAGAGCTTTTTAGCTCTTTTTTGTCGCCTGAATTGAGAAAAGCACAAGAACATGATAGAATGATAAAAGTAAGTTTAGAAAGAAATGGAGTTTCTATGGAATACTTTAATGTCGGTAAAATTGTGAATACTCAAGGATTACAGGGAGAATTACGTATTTTATCTGTAACAGATTTTACAGAAGAACGCTTTAAAAAAGGTAGTCAATTAGCCATTTTCAATGACAAAGACCAATTAGTCACAGAAGTAGAGATTGCGAGCCACCGCAAACAGAAGAATTTTGATATTGTAAAATTTAAGGGTCTGTACCACATCAATGATGTAGAAAAGTACAAGGAGTGTACTTTAAAAGTAGCGGAAGACAAGCTTTCTGATTTAGAAGAAGATGAGTTTTACTACCATGAAATCATCGGTTTAGCAGTTTATGAGAATGACATCTTAATTGGCCACATCAAAGAAATCCTGCAGCCCGGTGCCAATGATGTCTGGGTGGTTGAACGAAAAGGCAAACGTGATTTGCTGCTTCCTTATATTCCGCCTGTTATTTTAAATGTTGATGTTGCTGCGAAGCGAGTGGATGTGGAATTGTTAGAAGGATTAGACGATGAAAATTGATGTATTAACCCTTTTCCCTGATATGTTTGCTCCCTTGGAACATTCCATTGTTGGTAAGGCTCGTGAAAAAGGCCTCTTGTCCATCATCTATCACAACTTTCGCGAACATGCAGAAAAATCACGCCACGTAGATGATGAACCATACGGGGGTGGGCAAGGCATGTTGTTACGGGCTCAACCGATTTTTGATGCTATGGATGCTATTAACAAAAAGAATCCCCGTGTAATTTTGCTGGATCCTGCTGGTCGCAAATTTGACCAGACATTTGCCGAAGAATTGGCCCAAGAAGAAGAATTGATTTTTATTTGTGGGCATTACGAAGGCTATGATGAACGAATTAAAACCCTGGTAACAGATGAAGTGTCTTTAGGTGATTTTGTCCTAACAGGTGGCGAATTAGCCGCCATGACCATGATTGATGCGACTGTTCGACTTATTCCTGATGTAATCGGAAAAGAAGCCAGTCACCAAGATGACAGTTTTTCATCTGGTCTCTTAGAATTTCCACAATACACTCGTCCTTATGACTTTCGTGGTATGACAGTACCTGATGTTTTGATGAGTGGTCATCATGAGAATATTCGAAAGTGGCGGATGGAAGAAAGCTTGCGCAAGACCTATCTACGCAGACCAGATTTATTGGATTATTATATACTTTCAAAAGAAGAAGAGCTTGTCTTAAATCGAATCAAATTAGAGTTAGCAGAAAACACAATCGATTGATTGTGTTTTTATTGATTTATTTTCTAAATGATTGTATAATTATACAATGATGATGGAAAGAAGTGAGGAAAATGGTAGATTTTAGAAGTGATTTAAGCTCATTGGAGCCCTATAAAATAAAGAAAATAGCAAAACATAACTTAGGAGACAATGAAAATCGTTTGATTGATTGGTCGGATTTATTGCCCAATTTGACACAAAACCTAACTCCTAATGACCTGTCTTTTTATGGCGATAACCGGTATTCTGAGATTCTGCATGCCTATGCCAACTATCTTGGAGTTCGACCAAGTCAATTGGTTCAAGGAGTAGGTTCTGACCAGTTAATTCATACGATTATCACTGGATTTTTACAGGCTGATGAGGTGCTCCTAACAGTATCGCCAGATTTTTTCATGTATCACATTTTTTCTCAAGTACATGGAGTTTCTGTGAAAGAATATAAGCTTGAATGGCGGGAAGGTGTGCCATTTTTGGACGTTGGGAAGTTTTTGGACTTTGCAAAAGCTACTCATGCGAAAGCCATTATTTTATCTAATCCAAATAATCCCTTATCCATTGCTTTTGACAAAACAATCATCCAAGAAATTGTGTCTGGTTTCACTGGATTAGTCGTTATTGATGAAGCCTACATTGAATTTTCCTCTGTTGATTCCATGATTGATTTGGTTGATCAGTATGATAACCTGATTGTACTGCGGACCATGTCGAAATCCTTTGGCCTGGCTGGACTTCGTCTCGGTTTTTCAATCTCTTGTGAACTGTTAGCGACAGAAATTGATAAGGTATTGGCACCTTATAGTATGCCCAATATTGTCGGAAAAATTGGAACCTTAGCACTGCAAGAGATTGAACGTGTTGAAACATCAGTTAAAGAAATCATTACTCTTCGAGAGGATTTCATTGCATTTTTAAGAAACTTGCCAGAAGTGGAAGTGTTGCAAAGTCAAACAAATTTTGTGACCTATACAGCCCCTTATGCCGAAATTATATTCCAAAAAGCCCAAGAGAAAGATCTGGCTTTTAAGTATTATCAAGAAGGCCCGTTAACAAACTTTATTCGGATGGGCGTTGGTACCGAAGAAGAGATGAAATTAATGAAAGAAATCATCACTGAAATTGTCAAGCAATCTAAAGTCTAAATATACAATTAACGAACTTGAAAAACATGGTTTTAACCATGTTTTTTTATTTTTTTATGAAAATTAAAAATGTAAGCATGAAAATGATTGAAAGTGACAGAAAATGATAGATTTTGATTGACAATGAAGGTTTTTAGAGTATAATGGTATCTGTAATCGGTTGCAGGAGGTGGTAACAATCTTAAAATCCGAGCGTAAAAAATGGATCTTGCAGGAAATAAAAGTTAAACAATTTCTTCATTTAGACGAAATTGTTAAATTGCTCGATACTTCTGAATCAACAGTCCGAAGAGACTTAGATGAGTTAGAACAAGAAGGCCATTTGAGAAGAGTTCACGGTGGTGCTGAAGTCCTCTCCCATTTACAGACAGAAGAAACCATTCAAGAAAAATCTATCAAAAACATTCAAGAGAAAAGTTTGGTGGCCCAAAAAGCGCATTCCTTGATTCGGGATAATGATGTGATTTTTGTTGATGCAGGCACAACGACAGAGCGATTAGTTGAACTACTAGATCAAAAGCAGTTGACAGTGGTAACGAATTCTATTCATCATGCAGCGAAATTGGTTGAAAAAGGGATTCGAACAATCATTATCGGCGGTTCGGTCAAGCACTCAACTGATGCTAGTGTTGGTTATGAGAGTGTTCGGCAAATTTCGCAGTTGAATTTCGACAAGGCTTTTCTTGGAATGAATGGTGTTGATACAGCATTTTTGACAACTCCTGATCCAGAAGAAGCAGCTGTCAAAAAAGCTATTATTGACAATGCCAAAAAAGCGTTTGTGTTATTAGATGCCACTAAAATTGGACAGGTTTCGTTTGCTAAGGTAGAAAAAGTTGAAAAGGTTAGTTTAATAACTTCTTCATCTGATTCGCCATTACTGCAACAAATAAAGGAAAAAACAGAGGTAATAGAAGTATGATTTATACGGTAACCTTGAATCCTTCTATCGACTATATTGTTCGTTTGGACCAGCTTGAAATGGGGGCTGTCAATCGAATGGATAGCGATGATAAGTACGTCGGAGGAAAAGGAATAAACGTGAGTCGTATCCTGAAACGTCTTGATATTGAGAATGTAGCAACTGGCTTTATCGGTGGTTTTACAGGCGAATTTATCAAAGACGGATTAAGAGATGAAGGGATTGACAGTTCCTTTGTTCGTGTCAATCAGGATACTCGCATTAACGTTAAGGTGAAAGCAGACCAAGAAACAGAGATCAATGGACAAGGTCCAATCGTTTCTGAAGAACAGCTTGTTGCTTTGGAAAGTATCTTGTCACAATTGACAAAAGAAGATGTGGTTGTCTTTGCAGGATCGGCTCCTGTCAGTCTTGGCAATCATGTATACAATCGCTTAATCCCACTCGTAAAACAAACAGGGGCCGAAGTGGTTTGTGATTTTGAAGGCCAAACACTCTTAGATAGTTTGGCATACGAACCTTTGTTGGTGAAGCCGAATAACCATGAATTGGAAGCTATCTTTGGTGTAGAATTGAACGGTCTTTCTGATGTAGAAAAATATGGTCGAGAAATTTTAGCCAAGGGGGCCAAGAATGTCATTATTTCCATGGCTGGTGACGGGGCACTTCTTGTGACCAATGAGCAGGCTTATTTTGCCAAACCAATTAAGGGACAAGTTAAAAACTCTGTTGGTGCCGGCGACTCAATGGTCGCTGGATTTACAGGAAAATTTGTCCAGACTGGTGACCCAATTGAAGCCCTTAAATGGGGCGTAGCTTGTGGCACCGCAACAGCCTTTTCCGATGATTTGGCTAACATTGCATTCATTAAAGGGATTTATGAAAAAGTGGAGGTAGAAAACCTATGAAAATTCAGGATTTACTGAAAAAAGAACTCATGTTGCTTGATTTACAAGCGACTACAAAAGAAGCAGCGATTGATGAGATGATTTCAAGTCTCGTTGCCAAAAATGTTGTTAGCGATTTTGATACTTTTAAAACAGGTATTATGAACCGTGAAGAACAAATGACAACTGGTCTTGGTGATGGTATTGCTATGCCGCACAGTAAAAATACTGCTGTCCGTGATGCAGCAGTATTGTTTGCCAAATCAGTTAATGGTGTTGATTATGCTTCATTAGATGGTCAGCCAACGGATCTCTTCTTTATGATTGCAGCTCCAGAGGGGGCTAACGACACTCATTTGTCAGCATTGGCTGAATTGTCACAATACTTGTTAAAAGATGGTTTTGCTGCGAAATTGCGTCAAGCAAACACAGCTGATGAAGTATTAGCGGTGTTTGATGCAGCAGAAGAAGCAAAAGTTGAAGAAGCTGTTGTTCCAGTAGCGACAAGCGAAAATCAAGACTTTATCGTAGCTGTTACGGCTTGTACAACTGGTATTGCTCATACATATATGGCAGAAGAAAGCTTGAAGAAAGTTGCTGCTGAGATGGGTGTTGGCATTAAAGTTGAAACAAATGGTGCTTCTGGCGTCGGTAATAAATTAACTGCCGAAGATATCAACCGTGCAAAAGGTGTTATCATTGCAGCAGATAAAGCAGTTGAAATGGCTCGCTTCAACGGAAAACCTCTTGTGAATCGTCCAGTTGCAGATGGTATCAAAAAGACAGAAGAGTTAATCAACCTTGTTTTGAATAACCAAGCAGATGTATATGTTGCTAAAGATGGTGCAAGTGTTGCAGCGTCTGAAGAAAAAACAAGTCTTGGTGGTGCTTTCTACAAACACTTGATGAGTGGTGTTTCTCAAATGTTGCCATTCGTTATCGGTGGTGGTATTATGATTGCCCTTGCTTTCTTGTTTGACCAATTTATGGGTGTTCCGAAAGATCAATTGGGTAGCCTTGGATCTTACCATGAAATTTCTGCAATGTTCATGAAGATTGGTGGTGCAGCCTTTGCCTTCATGCTTCCTGTATTTGCAGGTTATGTAGCATACTCTATCGCTGAAAAACCAGGTTTGGTTTCTGGTTTTGTAGCGGGTAGCATTGCCTCTAGCGGTCTTGCATTCGGTGCGATTCCATATGCTGCTGGTGGTGAAAAAACGCTTGCGCTTGCGGGTGTTCCTTCTGGATTCCTTGGGGCTCTTGTTGGTGGTTTCTTGGCAGGATTTGTAGTCAATGCCCTTAAGAAATACATCAAGGTACCACGTTCGCTTGAAGGTGCAAAATCCATTCTTATCTTACCGTTGTTTGGTGTAATCATCACTGGTTTCTTGATGTTGGCAGTTAATATTCCAATGTCTGCAATCAATACAGCCTTGAATAACTTCCTAACCAGTCTTTCCGGTAGTTCAGCTGTTCTTCTTGGCCTCCTTGTTGGTGGTATGATGGCGGTTGACATGGGTGGCCCTGTCAACAAAGCAGCTTATGTATTTGGTACAGGTACACTTGCAGCAACAGTTACTAGCGGTGGATCGGTTGTGATGGCAGCCGTTATGGCTGGTGGTATGGTTCCACCTCTTGCAGTCTTCATTGCAACTCTCTTATTTAAAGATAAATTCACCCAAGAAGAACGCGATTCAGGTTTAACAAACATCATCATGGGCTTATCCTTTATCACAGAAGGTGCGATTCCATTTGGTGCGGCTGACCCAGCTCGTGCAATCCCAAGCTTTATGGCAGGTTCTGCCTTGGCAGGTGCTTTAGTAGGATTATTTGAAATCAAATTGATGGCTCCACACGGTGGTATCTTCGTCTTCTTATTGACTAGCAACTGGCTCTTGTACTTTGCATGTATCTTGGTTGGTGCGGTTGTTTCTGGTATCTTATTTGGATACTTACGCAAAACAAAATAAGCTGATAAAAGCTGAGTGCTCTCAGCTTTTTCTTTTTTAAGGTGTTCAATTTGTTATTTAGAAAGACTTCTGATAGAATATTCGAGGATTATATTTTTAGGAGATGATATGATGAATCACAAAACGATTAAAATCGCTAATGCAGATCCGTCTGCATTAGGACTATTTGGGCTTGCCATGGTAACTCTGGTTGCTTCCTCGCAAAAACTTGGATTAACTTCTGGAACCTCCATGGTTATTCCTTGGGCTATTTTTTTAGGTGCATTTGCTCAATTATTTGCTTGTATCAATGATTCAAAGAGACAAAATCTTTTTGGAACAACTGCCTTTGGTGCTTATGCTTTATTTTGGTTTGGTGTGGCAACTAGCTGGTTGATCCAAAATGGCGTCTTTGGAAAAGAAATGGCACAATCAGCCGATGTGAAGCAACTTGGTTTTGCGTTTTTAGGCTATTTGATTTTCACTTTGGTTATGACTGTCGCTGCGATGGAAACCAACAAAGTGTTGTTTATTATTTTTGTCTTAATTGATTTCTTGTTTGTTGGATTAACGTTTTCAACATTGGGAATTGCAACACATGCAATGCACACTTTAGCTGCTTACAGTGAACTGGCTATTGCGGTTGTGTCTTTTTATGGTTTTGCCGGTAATATCTTGAATGGCCATTTCGGGTATTCATTTTTACCACTTGGAAAGCCGTTTGGTATTTTTAAAAAATAGTATTTCATAAACCTGGCCTGTTCAGGTTTATTTTTTTAGACTTTTGGATTTTTAAAAGTAGTTGTATGACGGTGAAAAATAGTCTCTTTGTCCAAACTGTGGTATAATAGACTATCTAGTATTTGAAGGAGAAAACTATGGAAATCGTTCGTGAAAAAGAATTTGTCAATCAGTTTCATTTTGACGCTAGAAACCCTAAATGGGAAGAAGCAAATGGTGTACCTGAAACAAAAATATCTGTTGAGTTTCAACTAGTTGAAAAAAATGAAGAGCAAACCATGACTAAAATGGTTGTCATCATGCGCTATATGATTGTTTTAGACCAATTTGTAGTGTCAGGAGCCATGACTCAATTGGTGACGGTAACCAATCGCTATATTGATAAACCAGCTGATTTAACAGAAGAAGAGAAGCGTTCTTTAGTATCACCGTTGATTGACATGTTAAAACGCTTGACTTATGAAGTGACCGAGGTAGCATTTGATGCACCAGGTATTAAATTGGAGATTTAAATGAAATTAGCAGTCATTACGGATTCATCTGCAGTTCTTTCATCATCAGTTGTGGCTGAGGAAAATCTCTATGTGTTGGATATTCCTGTCATTATCGAAGGAACAAGCTATGTTGAAGGAAAAAATCTGACAGAGCAAGAATTTTATGAGAAAATGGCAGCTAGTTATGAACTGCCTAAAACGAGTCAACCAAGCTTAGCTGAATTAGAATCCACTTTACAATACTTAGCACAAAATGGTTATACACATGTTATCGGATTGTTTTTAGCAGCTGGTATTTCTGGTTTTTATCAAAATATCCAGTTTTTGAAAGACGAATTTCCTAACTTGACAATTGCTTTTCCGGATAGTAAGATTACCTCTGCGCCGCTTGGTATAATGGTGGAAAATACCATCAATTGGTATAAGGCAGGTGTTTCTTTTGATGCCATTTTAGAAAAGCTAGACTACCAAATTGCCCATACATCCGCTTTTATCTTGGTTGATGACTTAAATCACTTGGTAAAAGGTGGTCGCTTATCAAATGGCGCTGCTTTACTTGGTAATCTCTTGAGCATTAAACCAATTCTATATTTTAGTGATCAAGGGAAAATAGAGGTCTACGAAAAAGTACGAACAGAGAAAAAAGCAGTAAAACGTTTGGTAGAGTTGTTAAAGAAAGAAACGGGGCAAGATTCATTCCAACTACTCATTCTACATTCAAATGCTCTAGAAAAAGCACATTCTTTTAAGGAGCTCTTGCAAGAAAATGGAATAAGAGATGAGTTGCCGATAGTGAGTTTAGGAGCTGTTATTGGAACACATTTAGGAAGTGGTGGCATTGCGTTTGGCTACACACCAATTATGGATAGGGAGTAAATATGACAGTAAAGGTAATTATTGCAGGTTTTAAGGGTAAAATGGGCTCAACAGCTGTTCAGATGGTCCAGGAGGACAAGGAACTGCAACTTGTTGCGGTGCTTGACCCATTTGCAACAGAAGAAGCTTTTGACGGTGTTCCTGTTTTTAAAACCAAGGAAGAACTGATTGGTTTTGAGGCAGATGTTTGGGTTGATTTCACAACGCCAAAATTTGCCTATGAAAATACACGGTTTGCCCTAGAAAATGGCTTTGCTCCTGTTGTTGGAACAACTGGCTTTACACCAGAAGAAATCGATGAATTAATGGCTTTATCTGCTGAAAAAAAATTGGGTGGCTTAATTGCGCCAAACTTTGCAATCGGTGCGATTTTACTGATGCAATTTGCAGCTCAAGCAGCGAAATACTTCCCTAATTTAGAAATCATTGAGCTCCACCATGATAAGAAAAAAGATGCTCCAAGCGGAACGGCGATCAAAACTGCAGAACTGGTAGCGCAAACACGCACCAGTTTACAACAAGGAGCAGCAGATGAAGAGGAGCTACTAGAAGGAGCACGTGGTGCTGACTTTGACGGTTTCCGTATTCACAGTGTCCGTTTGCCAGGTTTAGTAGCCCATCAGGAAGTGATTTTTGGGGCTCAGGGAGAAGGTTTGACCATTCGCCACGATTCTTATGACCGCATTTCCTTTATGAGTGGTGTTAATTTAGGTATCAAAGAAGTTGTTAAACGCCAACAGCTAGTATATGGTTTGGAACATTTATTATGAAATTAACTCATTTGCCTTCTGAATTTCAGGAGGCTTTGCCGATTTTAGAGAAATTACAAGAAGCCGGTTATGAAGCCTATTTTGTAGGCGGTTCTGTTCGTGATGCCATTTTGGAGCGTCCTATTCACGATGTGGATATTGCAACCAGTGCTTATCCTGAAGAAACAAAGGCTGTTTTTCCTAGAACCGTTGATATTGGAATTGAACACGGGACAGTTCTTGTCTTGCACGAACAAGGTGAATATGAAATTACCACCTTTCGGACAGAAGATGTCTATGTTGATTTTCGCCGTCCGAGTCAGGTGTCTTTTGTGCGCTCCTTAGAAGAAGATCTAAAGCGAAGAGACTTCACCGTAAATGCTTTTGCTTTAGACAATCAAGCACAAGTCATTGATAAGTTTAATGGCCTAGCTGATCTTCAAAATAAAACGCTCCGCGCAGTCGGTGTGGCTAGGGAACGATTTAATGAAGATGCTCTTCGGATTATGCGTGGCTTTCGCTTTGCGGCCAGCTTAGGTTTTACGATAGAAAATGAAACCTTTAAAGCCATGACGGAATTAGCACCGCTATTGAAAAAAATATCAGTTGAACGAATTTTCATTGAATCTGATAAGTTGTTGTTAGCAAAAGGCTGGCGAAAAGGGTTAGAAGATTTGATTTCTTCAGGTGCGTATGACTATTTACCCGGCCTTTCAGGGAAAAAAGCAGAGCTCTATGCTTTCTTAGAGACCGTCAACCCTGATTTTCAATTTCAAACTTCAGAACAAGCTTGGGCTGCGCTGCTTTTATTCTTAAACGTTTCAGATACCAATGCTTTTTGTAAAAAATGGAAAACCTCCAGAGACTTTCAAAAGATGGTGGACCGAATTGTTTCTGCCTATCAAAAACGATTGACAGGTCAGCCCGACGAATGGTTTGTCTATCAGTATGGTTTAGCATGTTTGTTACTGGTAGAGGAATTACGGGCAGCTGCGGGATTACAAACAGAAGTAGCAGCCATTCAGAAGATTCACATGCAGTTGCAAATTCATGATCGTCATGAAATATGCGTGAATGGTGGCATACTAATGCAAGAATTTAATGCCAAACCAGGTCCGCACTTGGGAACTATTCTTAATCAAATTGAAAAAGCCATTGTGACCAATCAACTGGAGAATCGACCTCATGCTATTTTTTCATTTATCAAGGAGAAGAACCTCTTATGAGCGATTTTATCGTAGAGCACTTAACAAAGTCTGTCGGAGATAAGACAGTCTTTCAAGATATTTCCTTTATCTTACACCAAGGAGATCGAATCGGAATTATCGGTGTCAATGGAACAGGAAAAACGACCTTATTAGATATCCTTTCAGGCAGAATCGGCTATGACGGAGATCGTTCTCCCTTTATCGTAAAAAATGACTACCGAATTTCTTATCTAACGCAGGAACCAACTTTTGACCGCAACAAAACAATCTTAGAAACTGTCTTGTCCAGTGATTTACGTGAAATGCAGGTCATCGCTGAATACGAGAAGCTTTTATCCAATTACAGTGATACCAACCAATCTCGTTTGGAAAAGGTCATGGCAGAAATGGATGCCCTCAACGCCTGGGAAATCGAAAGTCAAGTCAAGACGGTATTGGGAAAGCTAGGTTTGCACAATTTTCATCAACTAGTTGGCGATTTGTCTGGCGGGCTTCGTCGTCGGGTGCAGTTGGCCCAAACCTTGCTTGGAAATGACGATTTGTTGCTCTTGGATGAGCCGACCAACCATTTGGATATTGATACCATTGACTGGTTGCAACAATTTCTAAAAAACTCTAAAAAAACAGTACTCTTTGTCACCCATGATCGCTATTTTTTAGACAATGTTTCCACGCGGATTTTTGAATTGGACCGAGCCAGTTTGACCGAATACCAAGGAAATTACCAAGATTATGTCCGTCTAAAAGCAGAGCAAGATGAACGTGATGCTGCACTGCGACATAAGAAAGAACAACTGTACAAGAAAGAATTGGAATGGATGCGTCGCCAACCGCAAGCCCGAGCAACCAAGCAAGAAGCACGGATCAATCGTTTCCATGACTTAAAAAAAGATTTGTCTCATACTGTTGACGACAGCCAATTAGAAATCAATTTTGAAACCAGTCGAATTGGTAAGAAGGTTATTTCATTTGAAAATGTCTCTTTTTCATACCCTGAAAAACCAATTCTAAAAGATTTCAATCTCCTCATTCAAAATAAGGATCGTATTGGAATCGTTGGTGACAATGGTAAGGGAAAATCAACCCTCCTAAACCTGATTTCAGGTGAGCTTGAAGTTGATGATGGACAGCTCAGTATCGGAGAAACGGTGCGCATTGGTTATTTTTCTCAGCAAATCAAAGGTCTAGACGAATCAAAGCGTGTAATCAATTTTCTACAAGAAGTGGCAGAAGAAGCTCAGACTACATCTGGCATGGTTTCCATTACCGAATTGTTGGAACAGTTTCTTTTCCCAAGAAATACCCACGGAACCCTGATTGAAAAGCTATCCGGAGGAGAAAAGAAGCGACTCTTTCTCTTAAAAATTCTCTTGCAGCGTCCCAATGTTTTACTCTTGGATGAGCCAACGAATGACCTAGATATTGCTACCTTGACGATACTGGAAAACTTTTTACAACAGTTTGCTGGACCGGTTATAACAGTCAGTCATGACCGTTATTTCTTGGATAAAGTGGCTACCAAAATTCTTGCTTTTGAAGAAACAGGTGTCACAGTCTTTTACGGAAATTACACAGATTACTTGGATGAAAAAAAATTCTTAGACACTCAAGTTCATCAGGAAAGTACAAAAAAAGTAGAAGAAAAAACAGTCGAAGTAAACTCACCAACCAAACAACGTATGAGCTACAAAGAAAAGCAAGAGTGGGCTAGTATGGAGACAGACATTGCGGAGCTAGAAGAAAAGATTGCCCAGATCGAAGAAGAAATGCTAACTTGTGGCAGTGATTTTACCCGTTTATCCGATTTGCAAAAAGAATTGGAGCAAAAAAATGAGGAATTGTTAGACAAATACGATCGCTATGAGTACCTGAGTGAATTGGAGGAATAAAACCCAGTGAAAAACATCATTATGTTCTATATGGGAGTATATGTGCTTGTTGTAGCAGCCTCGGCGATATATAGTGTCTGGAAGACCAAGAAAATGTCCAAACTCCGCCTGGCGCTGACTCTTATTTTTTTACTGATTGTTTCCGTTAGTCTTTTTTTCTACGGCAAAGGCTACCACCCCATTCAAATGGTAGCCTTTGCGCTTTCATTTACTTCCATATCCAGTATTTTCTTTTATAATGGCGTAAGAGCAGAAGATAAATTTACTCTTGTATTTGCCTTGAGTATGGTCAGATTATTAGTGCATTTGCAGTTGCTAGGATTTCTTTATTTCTTTCGCTAACAAACTATTCAAAAAAATCAACAAATTATGAAATCTGTATGAAATCCTTTTCATTTATGGTATAATGTGAACAAATCATCTATTTAGGAGTAAATCATGTCAAAAAAAATTATCGGAATTGACTTAGGTGGAACATCTGTCAAATTAGCTATTTTGACACAAGATGGGACAATTCAAGAAAAGTGGTCTATCAAAACCAATATTTTAGATGAGGGTAGCCATATTGTTCCAGATATTATTGATTCCATCAAACACCGTTTGGAGACATATGGACTTTCAAAAGAAGATTTCCTAGGAATCGGTATGGGATCACCAGGGGTTGTTGACCGCCAAAAAGGAACAGTAGTAGGTGCCTATAACCTCAACTGGAAAACCATTCAACCAATCAAAGAACAAATTGAAGGTAGTCTAGAAATTCCATTTTACATTGACAACGATGCCAACGTAGCAGCACTTGGTGAACGCTGGGTTGGAGCTGGTGAAAACAATCCCGATGTGGTCTTTATGACTCTTGGAACAGGTGTTGGTGGCGGTGTTATAGCTGGCGGAAACCTGATTCATGGTATCGCGGGTGCAGGTGGCGAATTAGGTCATATAACCGTTGATTTTGACCAACCATTTGCTTGTACGTGTGGCAAAAAAGGTTGCCTTGAAACAGTGGCTTCTGCAACCGGTATCGTGAATTTAACGCGTCGGTATGCTGATCAGTATGCCGGTGACTCCCAATTGAAGAAAATGATTGATGATGGACAAGATGTAACAGCAAAAGATGTCTTTGATTTGGCAAAAGACGATGATGACCTTGCCTTGATTGTCTACAAGCACTTTTCAGAGTACCTTGGAACAGCCTGTGCCAATATTGCTAGTGTTTTAAACCCAGCCTTCATTGTTATCGGAGGTGGTGTTTCTGCAGCAGGGGAATTCTTACTCAGAGGAGTAAAAGAAGTATTTGAAGAACATTCTTTCCCACAAATTCGGACATCAACGACCTTGTCTTTAGCTACACTAGGAAATGATGCAGGCGTTATTGGGGCTGCGTCATTGGTATTAAACTAAGGAATTGAGATTGGCTCTGCCAATCTTTTTTTGCTCAAGGCCACTCCTTTTAAGACAAAATCCTGTTGCAATGGTATAATGAAACCATGACGAAAGCAGATGTAATTTTTAAGAAAAATATTCGCACGATTTTAGAAGAAGGTGTCTGGTCAGAACAGGCTCGTCCAAAGTATAAAAATGGCCAAACAGCTAATTCTAAATATATTACTGGTAGTTTTGCAAGCTATGATTTAAGTAAGGGAGAATTTCCGATTACGACATTGCGGCCGATTGCAATCAAATCAGCGATTAAGGAAATTTTTTGGATTTACCAAGACCAGACCAATGATTTGTCCGTTTTACAAGATAAATATGGTGTTAAATACTGGAACGATTGGGAAGTAGGAGAAACGGGTACTATCGGAGAACGATATGGCGCCATCGTCAAAAAACATGCGATAATGGATAAACTTCTCAAACAGCTAGAAGAAAATCCATGGAACAGACGAAACGTTATCTCTCTTTGGGATTATGAAGCTTTTGAAAAAACAGATGGTCTCTTGCCATGTGCCTTTCAGACTATGTTTGATGTCCGTAAAGTTGGAGACGATATTTACCTAGATGCAACCTTGACCCAACGTTCAAATGATATGTTGGTGGCGCACCATATCAATGCCATGCAATATGTAGCCTTACAGATGATGGTTGCCAAACATTTTGGTTGGAAGGTTGGAAAATTCTTCTATTTTATCAATAACCTTCACATTTACGACAATCAGTTTGACAATGCGGAAGAATTGTTGAGACGGGAGCCGACAAATTGCCAGCCACGTTTGGTTTTAAATGTTCCAGACGGTACCAATTTCTTCGACATGAAACCAGAAGACTTTGAATTAGTCGATTATACACCTGTTAAGCCACAATTAACATTTGACTTAGCAATTTAAACACGTACTTGCTAGATACCTAGCAAGTGCATTTTTATTGATTATTTGATAAAATGAAATGAAGGAGATGCAAAGAATATGACAAAAAAAATCATTGGTATATGGGCACAGGATGAAAATGCAGTGATTGGGAAAAATCATATTCTCCCTTGGCACCTTCCTGCTGAATTGCAACATTTCAAAAAAACAACAGTAGGTCACAATATTCTTATGGGTCGCATCACCTTTGATGGTATGGGAAAACGCGCGTTACCAAATCGCTTATCCCTGGTCCTAACACGAGATACCTCTTATACTGTTGATCATGATCGTGTATTGGTTTTTAATAGTGTAGAAGAAATCTTAAGCTGGTATGCCCAACAAGATAAGCATCTTTTTGTCATTGGGGGCAAACAATTATTTCAACTATTTGAGTCGCACCTAGATCGATTGATTAGAACAGACATCCATAAGCAATATGATGGCGACACCTATTTCCCATCTGAGTTTAACTGGAGCAACTGGGAAGAAAAAGAAGCGGTTTTCCATGATAAAGATTCAGAAAATGAAGCTGCTTTTACAGTACGTATATTTGAAAAGAAAGAGAACTAAAAGTGGAAAAAAGTTTATTCGGTCTATTTACAGCTTTTTTGTGTGGAATCTGTATTATTAGTGCTACCCAAGCCTTCCATAAGAAACGCTATGGTTTAGCTATCCTTTTTTTGCTGAATGCTTTTACCAATTTGGTCAATAGTATTCATGCATTTTATGGATTTTTATTTTAAGAGTATGAGGAGAACGAGGTAAGGAAATGCCTGGAAGAAATCAAAAAGAATTGGTTTATTGCTCATTTTGTGGCAAGAATCAAGAAGAAGTTAAAAAAATCATTGCAGGAAATAACGTTTTTATTTGTGATGAATGTGTAGAACTAGCACAAGAGATTATTCGTGAGGAATTGGCAGAAGAAGTCTTGACGGACTTAGCCGATACCCCTAAACCGCAAGAGCTATTAAATATTTTGAATCATTATGTCATTGGACAAGATCGTGCAAAACGGGCCTTAGCAGTAGCAGTATACAACCATTACAAACGGATTAACTTTCAAGATACCCGTGGTGAGGACGATGTTGATTTGCAAAAGTCCAATATCCTTATGATTGGCCCGACAGGATCAGGTAAGACCTTTTTAGCCCAAACATTAGCTAAAAGTCTCAATGTCCCTTTTGCCATTGCAGATGCGACAGCTTTGACAGAAGCTGGGTATGTGGGGGAAGATGTTGAGAATATCTTGTTGAAATTGTTGCAAGCTGCTGATTTTAACATTGACCGTGCCGAACGTGGTATCATCTATGTCGATGAGATTGATAAGATTGCCAAAAAAGGAGAAAATGTCTCCATTACGCGGGATGTTTCAGGAGAAGGTGTCCAACAAGCGCTTCTAAAAATTATCGAAGGAACAGTAGCCAGTGTTCCACCACAAGGCGGTCGCAAACACCCACAGCAAGAGATGATTCAAATTGATACAAAAAATATTCTCTTCATTGTAGGCGGAGCCTTTGATGGGATTGAAGAAATTGTTAAACAGCGACTTGGTGAAAAAATCATCGGTTTTGGCCACAATAATAAGGCTATCAAGGAAGAAGATTCCTATATGCAACAGATTATTTCAGATGATATCCAAAAATTTGGAATCATACCTGAATTGATTGGTCGTTTACCAGTCTTTGCAGCTTTGAACCAATTGACAGAAGCCGATCTAGTGCGTATTTTAACAGAGCCTCGCAATGCCTTAGTAAAACAATACCAAACCTTGCTCTCCTATGATGATGTTGAGTTGGAATTTGACGAGGAAGCTCTTCTAGAAATTGCGAAAAAAGCCATCGAACGAAAAACAGGTGCTCGTGGGCTTCGCTCCATTATCGAAGAGACCATGTTGGATGTTATGTTTGAAGTGCCAGGGCAAGAGGATATCAAACGCGTTCGAATTACCAAAGATGCTGTCGCTGGCAAAGAAAAGCCACTGTTAGAGACGGCTTAAAACAAGAAAGGGGATAGTATGGAAATCAATACCAATAATGCCTCCATTGTTTTGAGCGCAGTTTCAAAGGCTCAGTATCCTGATGATGATATGCCCGAAATTGCTTTAGCTGGGCGATCAAATGTCGGAAAATCTAGCTTCATCAATACTCTTTTAGGGCGTAAAAATTTAGCGCGAACATCGAGTAAACCTGGTAAAACACAACAATTGAATTTCTACAACATTGATGACAAACTTCGTTTTGTCGACGTACCAGGTTATGGCTACGCTAAAGTTTCTAAAACAGAACGGGCTAAGTGGGGAAAAATGATTGAAGAATACCTGACCAATCGCGATAACCTTCGAGCTGTTGTCAGTTTAGTGGACCTTCGTCATGATCCTTCAGCTGAAGATGTTCAAATGTATGAATTTCTTAAGTACTATGAAATTCCAGTCATTGTAGTGGCTACTAAGGCGGACAAAATTCCTCGTGGAAAATGGAACAAGCACGAAGCAGCTATTAAAAAGAAATTGCAGTTTGACTCAACAGACTCTTTTATTATTTTCTCATCTGAAACTAGACACGGATTTGAGCAAGCTTGGAATACAATTTTGGATATGATCTAGTTGGAATAAACTTATTCCAACTTTTTTTAAAAATAAGATAAAAATCGTTGACAAACCCTGAGAGAAGTGGTATTCTATTAAAGGTTTGAAAAAACTGACCTAAGACAGTAGGGGAGCTAGACTCATAAAAATCCTACCGAGGCACAAAACGTAACTTTTTAAGAACGTATTTGTACTTTCGTGTCTAGGTTTGGATGCGATTTTTTTCGTATCCAACCAAAATAATTACGGAGGTAAAGAAATGAGTGAAGCTATCATCGCTAAAAAAGCGGAATTAGTAGACGCAGTTGCCGAGCAAATGAAAGCTGCAACATCTATCGTTGTTGTAGACGCACGTGGTTTGACAGTTGAACAAGATACAGTTCTTCGTCGTAACTTGCGTGGTGAAGAAGTTGAGTACAAAGTAATCAAAAACTCAATCTTGCGTCGTGCTGCTGTTCAAGCTGGCTTAAATGGACTTGAAGAATTGTTCGTAGGACCATCAGCAGTTGCATTCTCTAACGATGCAGTTGCCCCAGCGAAAATTATCTACGATTTTGCGAAAACTGCTGAAGCACTTGAAATCAAAGGTGGAGCTGTTGAAGGTAAAGTTTCTTCTAAAGAAGAAATCGAAGCACTTGCAACATTGCCAAACCGCGAAGGCATGCTTTCTATGTTGCTTTCTGTACTTCAAGCACCAGTTCGCAACGTTGCATACGCTGTCAAAGCTGTTGCAGAAAACAAAGAAGACGCTGCTTAATGCGTCAGCTCGTAGCAGCTTAAAGCTACAAATTATATTTTAAAACCTAAATTGGAGGAAATAACAATGGCATTGAACATTGAAAACATTATTGCTGAAATTAAAGAAGCTACAATCCTTGAGCTTAACGACCTTGTAAAAGCTATCGAAGAAGAATTTGGTGTAACTGCGGCTGCTCCTGTTGCAGTTGCTGCTGCTGGTGCTGCTGATGCTGGCGCTGCTAAAGATTCATTCGATATCGAATTGACTGCTGCTGGCGACAAAAAAGTTGGCGTTATCAAAGTTGTTCGTGAAATCACAGGCGAAGGCCTTAAAGAAGCGAAAGCTCTTGTTGACGGTGCACCATCAATCCTTAAAGAAGGTGTTGCTGCTGCTGAAGCTGAAGAAATCAAAGCTAAATTGGAAGAAGCTGGTGCTTCAGTTACTCTTAAATAATCAATTATTGATTGTTTAAGGCTGAAAGCCGAGTTTTAAAGCCTTTTCGCTAATGTCAAGGTGATTAAGAAGGGATAATTTCAATTGAAATTTCCCCACAAACACCCCCACAAATTTTTGTGGGGGTGTTTTGTTTCTAGCTGACATTCTATATTTGTTGCGGTAAACTAATGACAAATACAGAGGAGGGAACTTATGTTTAGTGAAGATTTATATTATGAGTTAGAAGAAATGTTAACTCTTGGTATTAAAAATAATGGTGATTATGAAAGATATATAGAACTTAAGGACTCATATGAAGAAGAAACTTTAGATTATAGTTTTTCAATCAGAGAATTAACTAATCAACTTGAAGTTATTATCAATACCAAAGAAAATGATTTTCCTAATTTAGATGAATGCTTACATGGAGAATATTTGTATTTAGTTAATGAATTAAAAAGATTAGATTGTAATATAGCTGGAAAATATATCAGTTTATCTTATGACTGAGAGATGTATGAAGTTGCAATTATTCTTTCTTATAGAAAAAAATTATTTTGTTGATTTGTTCCCAATTACACATCACGTGGAGTGCGTAGTGTTGCTACAACGAAGCAAAGGGTAAAAATCCTTTATTTTAAGCACTTTTTCAAGCATTTTGTCTTTATTGAAAAGAGTGATTTTGACATAAAAAAGGTGCAAAAAAAGTACATTGATGTGAACGTCTGTTTGAATGTCGACTGCGTAGATAAAAAATAGATACGTCATAAAATATAATAGTTCAGCGAGAACATTTTAATAAGTGTTCTCGCTTTTTTTAGTTTCAGGAGGAAAATCATGCAAAAGAATGAACAGTCATCACGACAAATTGTGATGTGTCATCTCATGGCTATCATGAGAATCGATATCAATAAAGCGAAGCGGATAGTTGCTGAAATGGAGGAGAAAGGACTCATTCAATTTGATGAGTTAGGAAATGTTGGTTTATTAGAGTTGGAGGGACAATCATGAAACGTATCACCGCAAATCACTACCAAACATCAGAGCGTTACTATAAGCTCCCAAAACTTTTGTTTGAGAGTGACCGATATAAGGACATGAAACTTGAAGTTAAGGTAGCCTATGCTGTCTTAAAAGACCGTTTGGAGTTATCTTTGAGTAGAGGGTGGATAGATGAGGATGGGGCTATTTATTTGGTTTATTCCAACTCAAAACTCATGACACTTCTTGGTTGTTCTAAGTCAAAATTGCTAACGATTAAGAAAACCTTACGAGAGTATGGCTTGATAGATGAAGTCCAACAGTCTTCCAGTGAAAAAGGACGAATGGCTAATAAGATTTACTTAGGGGAGTTGGAACATGAACCTACCCCAGTCTCAAATTCAGACGGGGGTAGTGTTCAAAAAACACTAGGGGGGTATCAAAATCAGCCGGGGCCAGTCTTAAATTCAGCCACTAGTGAGACTGAAGTTAGTGAGACTGATATGAGTGAAACTAAAGGGAGTGAGTCAGTCATTGAGGACGAGGAGGAGAAAGAAAGTCTAACAAGTAAGAAAAGTGACAATGACAATTTTCAACGTAAAGTAGACCGAGTCACAAGATACGACAAAGATTACATTTGGGGTTTGGTTCATGACCAGTTGAGACAAGTTGGTCTTTCACAGGCTGCTAGTGATTATGCCATGATCTATTTTGATCATCGTTATAAGTACTCTTTAGAGAATATGAGGTTTGCGGACAGGGCAGAAACGATAGCGGAATACGTCTTTAATGGCGTCTTATCCGAATGGACCAAGGTCCAACGCTTAAAAGAACTAAAAGGGGGTGAGTAAGATGTTTTGGTGGATATTATTAGGTATTTGGGGATTAGGAATGATTTGGTTTATTTTTGAACTTATCACTGCCCCAGAAATGGAAGAGCATTGTTAAGAAAGGACGTTACGCAAGAAGTAAGGTCCTTTTTAGTTTTGTCAGAAAGGAATGAGAGACATGAAGTTTTTAGATTTGTTTGCAGGAATTGGAGGCTTTCGACTGGGGTTAACCCGTCAGGGCCATGAGTGTATTGGCTTTTGTGAGATTGACAAGTTTGCGAGGAAATCTTACAAGGCCATCTATGAGACCAAAGGAGAAATAGAATTTCATGATATTAGACAAGTCACAGATCAGGACTTTAGACAACTTAGAGGGCAAGTGGACATCATCTGTGGGGGATTCCCTTGCCAGGCATTTTCACTCGCAGGCAGACGATTGGGATTTGAGGATACTAGAGGAACTTTGTTCTTTGAGATTGCTCGAGCGGCCAAACAGATCCAACCACGTTTTTTATTCCTCGAAAATGTCAAGGGCTTACTCAGTCACGACAAGGGAGAGACATTTCGAACAATCCTCGCCACATTGGATGAGTTGGGGTATGATGTCGAATGGCAGGTGCTTAACAGTAAAGATTTCCAAGTGCCGCAAAACCGTGAAAGAATTTTTATTATCGGACATTCTAGAAGATACCGTCCCCGATTCCTATTTCCTCTCAGAGGAGAAAACAGCTCAGCTAGTCTTGAACGATTAGGTAATGTTAATCCGTCAGGCAAAGGAATGAATGGAGAAGTCTATTTACCACGTGGGCTAGCACCAACCTTAACCAGAGGAAAAGGCGAGGGAACTGAAATTGCCATTCCAGTTTTAACCCCTGATAGGCTAGAAAAATGCCAACATGGGAGACGCTTTAAGGGGAACAATGATCCGATGTTTACTTTAACTAGCCAAGATCGACATGGTGTAGTTGTCGCAGGAACTTTACCAACTTCTTTTATCCAAACTGGACGAGTTTATGACCTTTCAGGGCTTTCTCCAACACTGACCACGATGCAAGGAGGGGATAAAGTTCCTAAGATTCTTTGTCGTGAAGAAGCGCCACATTTGAAAATTAGGGAAGCGACCAAACTAGGCTATGCCAAGGCAATAGTGGGAGATTCTATCAACCTTGCTTACCCAGAGTCTACCAAACGTAGAGGTCGAGTGGGAAAGGGGATTTCAAATACTTTGACCACTTCTGACAATATGGGAGTGGTTGTTGCGGCTTTGGAGTACCGTAAGGACAAGTGGTATGAAGTGACTGGAATAATCCTAGATGGAAAACTGTATCGTTTGAGAATCAGACGCCTAACCCCAAGAGAGTGTTTTAGGTTACAAGGATTTCCTGACTGGGCTTTTGAGAGGGCAGAAAGTGTTTCAAGTAAAAGTCAGTTATATAAACAGGTAGGCAATAGCGTGACCGTCACCGTTATCGAGGCCATTGCTAGAGAATTTAGAAAGATTGAAGAGGAAGAAAAACATGAAATTATTACATAGTAAAAGTATTAGGAACTGCACGGATCTAGAAGAAGCCATACATCAAGCAGAAGTGGAGAGATTTTCGGAGATGATTGCTTCTTTACCCAATTATGATTGTGATATTGATGTTACTTTTGAAGATGACTACCACAAAGAAATGAATTATCCGTTAGCTTATGAGTCCAACTTACACCGTATTTTTGAGTTTATTGAAACCCAAGACATCAAAAATGGTGTTGATACTTATCTAACGGATGATAACGATCTCGCCTTTAGGGCATATGGGCAAGGCTATTCTTGGAATGATAAGAATGATGTCGTCACCACATTAATAACAGTGAAGTGCTTCGGTGAAGGTCGGTCACCCATCGATATGAGTAAAGTGTTTACCCCACCAACTCAATCATTAGAGAAGGAGCTATCTGTGTAGGAGGAAGCGATGTTAGAAATCTATTTAAGTCGAAATACCAGTCGGAATCAAAAACTCCTGTCTTTTTGTGACTCACATGGTATTTCCTACTCCAGTAAAGAAGTAAGTAACCTGTCACGTGAAGACTTATTGGGCTTGTTTACCAAAAGCAGTGATTGTTTTACGCTCTTATCCCCCTCGCTACACCGGTTTAAAGGTCATAGAGAGATGAAATTGAGTGAGTTAGTGAAGTTGGTTCTACGGAAACCTGACCAGAATCTTCGTCTCCCAATTGTGGTTTGTGAGGACAACGTGTATCCCGATATGAGTTTAGAAGAAGCGAGAACGTTTCTTCCGAGAAGTCAAAAAGTGGTTTCCTTTCGTGAACATCTTTTTAAGGACCTGGTGACATAAGGAGGAGTTATGAACGATCGTTTTTGGGAAAATTTGGAAATTATCGTTATGGAAAAAGGACTGTCATGGGCTGACCTTGCTCGACAGATGTTTAAGGGGCAATATGTTTATCCTAGTGAGTTTAAGCGCCTCTACCAAACCTTTCGTCACTACAAATCTCATCGTCTCATGCCACAAGTCAAATGGGTGGAGACGATAGTGACCGTCTTAGAGATTGACTATGAAGATTTGTTTAGGAGGTAGAGATGAAACGTTTAGTAGTCATGTACGGAGCCATTCATGTCAATGTACTCCTAGTGAGTGTGTACCTAGTTGGTTGGCTAAACGGGGCATGGTTAACAGTTTTACAAGTGACGTTTCTAGCCCTGCTATTGTGGAGCTGGAAAAGGCTTAAGATACCGAAAAGAAACCTATCCTTGAAGGAGAGAGGAATTTGGTTACTTGGTAGTCTTGGTGTCATGGTAAGTATTGCTCTTATTATGAGTGCTCTATTTTCAGGAAGCGAACCAAACCAAGAAACGTTAGTGACTGTTCAAAACCAGATTCCTGTTCTGTCCTTTATTCTTTTTCTCCTTAATGCTAGTGTCGTGGAAGAAGTCTTTTACCGTGAAGTGTTGTGGGAAGTCTTGTCTCAACCAGTGGTTCAAGTTTTGTTAACGAGTTTCCTCTTTGCCTTAGCCCACCACCCCTCTAGTCTATTCACTTGGGTGCTTTATGGGAGTTTAGGTCTCACACTTGGTGTGGTGAGAGGGCAAACAGACTGTTTGAGCTCAACTCTCGTTCATCTGTCTTGGAATGGAATCGTCTTTTTTCTATCTTTATTGTGATACCAAAATCAAGGGTGCTTTCGTATCATGAAAGCACCCTATTGTTTTGATAAGGGAATCACATAAAGGAGGGAATGATGTCATCTGAACAACAGGAACGCCAAGCTATTCAATATGCAGAACGGAGTGCTATGTTTACGGTAAAGGTCCTTCTCAAACTCTTAGAGTGGTCAGCTAGACACGCCCTAGCACAAGACTCGGCTTATAAGATTGGGGTTCAAAAGTTAGAAGAACTCCTTCAAAGTCCTTATGCCATTGAGTCGCTTAATATCTCAAAAGACATCTTGGATAAACCCGTTGATGTCGAGAAATTCAAGGAATTGGTGGAATCGGATAACCTTCCTATTGCCATTAGTTGGCAAGGAGACTACCTGCATTTCTATGCTAAGGATAAGTCGCTCTTAGACAAGCACTTAGATGAGTTGCTTCAGAAGTTGGTTTCCAATCCAGAAAAACTGAAAGGGCTAACTATGGATAAAACTCTTGATGAGGAAATCGCACAAGCCAAGGAACAGATTGTGATGTCAGAACCCTCTGCTGTGAAAACAAAGGAGGTCATTCTCTAATGGTCTCAGGGAAAAAAGCCTTTATTTTTGGCGTATTAGGACTTGCCTTTGGCTATTTCTGCCATAGACTAGTCTTGCTTTACGATAGTCTACCTAATCAACCGCCCTTGGAACGCCTTGCCTATCTCTTAGGAGAGGGACAGAATCAGGTCTTAAATCCCTTGTGGAATGGCAACTTCACTGGAAGATCGTTTTTAGGCTATTGCTTTGGGATTGTGACGATGGGGCTAGTCTATCTTTACGTCTCAACTGGTCAAAAGGTTTATCGAGAAGGGGCTGAATATGGCTCTGCTCGCTTTGGAAACAATCGTGAGCGTAAAGCCTTTATCAGTAAAGATCCCTTTAATGACTCTATTTTGTCACGTAATGTTAGGCTAACCCTGTTAGAAAAGAAAGCCCCACAGTTTGACCGAAACAAGAACCTTGTGGTCATTGGTGGGTCAGGGGCAGGGAAGACCTTTCGGTTTGTCAAACCCAATCTGATTCAGCTAAACTGTTCCAATATTGTCGTTGACCCTAAGGATCACTTAGCTGAAAAGACAGGGAAGCTCTTTTTAGAGAATGGCTATCAGGTCAAGGTCTTAGACCTCGTAAACATGACAAACTCAGATGGCTTTAATCCTTTTCGCTATGTGGAAACGGAGAATGATTTGAACCGTATGCTTACGGTCTATTTCAATAATACCAAAGGCAATGGCAGTCGCAGTGATCCTTTTTGGGATGAAGCTTCCATGACCTTAGTGAGAGCCATTTCCTCTTACTTGGTGGATTTTTACAATCCTCCAGGTAGTCCAAAGGAAGAAGCAGACAGTCGTCGTAAGCGTGGGTGTTACCCCTCTTTTTCTGAAATTGGAAAACTCATCAAGCTCTTATCCAAAGGAGAAAATCAAGATAAGAGTGTCTTAGAAGTGATGTTTGAGACCTATGCCAAGACATATGGGACAGAAAACTTCACCATGCGTAACTGGGCAGACTTCCAAAACTACAAGGATAAGACCTTGGATTCAGTAATTGCCGTAACAACGGCTAAGTTTGCCCTCTTTAATATCCAATCCGTCATTGATTTAACCAAACGTGACACCTTGGACTTAAAAACATGGGGAACGCAGAAAACCATGGTCTATCTCGTTATTCCAGATAATGACACCACCTATCGCTTTCTCTCAGCCCTTTTTTTCTCCACGGTTTTTTCAACCTTAACGAGACAAGCTGATGTGGACTTTAAGGGACAACTGCCTATCCACGTCAGAAGTTATTTAGATGAATTTGCCAATGTCGGCGAAATTCCAGACTTTGCGGAACAAACCTCAACAGTTCGCTCACGGAACATGAGTCTCGTACCCATTCTTCAAAACATCGCCCAACTTCAAGGGCTCTATAAGGAGAAGGAGGCTTGGAAAACCATTCTAGGAAACTGTGATAGCTTGCTTTATCTTGGAGGCAATGATGAAGAGACCTTTAAGTTTATGAGTGGTCTCTTAGGCAAACAAACCATTGATGTGAGAAGTACCAGTCGGTCGTATGGCCAAACAGGGTCTGGGTCAACGTCTCATCAAAAAATCGCAAGGGATCTCATGACCCCTGATGAAGTCGGAAACATGAAACGTGATGAATGCTTGGTGAGAATTGCAGGGGTTCCAGTCTTTAAGGAAAAGAAGTATTTCCCCTTGAAACACAAGAACTGGCAATACCTGGCGGACAATGAGACGGATGAGCGTTGGTGGCATTACCACATTGACCCCCTCAAAACAGAGGAAGTTCCGTTTGAACCATCAGACCACAAGGTTAGGGATTTAAGTACAGAAAGCACACTACACTAATAGAAAAGAGGAATCGTATGAACCAAAAATTTCCAGGATTTGTTTATGGCGTGGACGCTAGTTCCATGTTTGCCCAAGCCATGGCGCTCTTACAAAAAGGAATGGTTGCGACAGGCGCCTTTCTTGTCGTCATGGGCATTATTAACCTATCAACCAATATCAAAGATGGTGGACCTGGTGTCCGCAATGCCATCTTAGAAATTGTGGGTGGTGTTATGGTAGGTGCCGCAGGTGCCTTCATCACCCAAATTACTATTTAGGAGGACTAGGTATGACATGAACAACACATTACCTTCAGCTTTTGCCTTTTTAGCCTCGGAGAAGATTTCAATCGATAGCCTTTTTGAAGGCTTTAACGTTGACTTGGAATCGACGGCCAACTTGGTCAAATCCCTTGCGGATTATAACCCAACCGTTTGGTCTTATATGTCAGCGATCACAAAAGGAGTGATGCAGCCCTTGGGAGTGGCTATTTTAGCCGTTGTGTTAGTCCTTGAGTTTTCTAAGATGGCTAAGAAAATCGCCAACTCAGGTGGTGCCATGACCTTTGAAGCCATTGCTCCTATGATTGTCTCTTATATCATGGTGGCTGTGGTCATTACAAACACCACCGTTATTGTGGAAGCCATTCTAGCCGTTGCTTCTCACATCATTGAAGGCGTAGCTGGTGTCGTTTCTCATGGGGGAACGACTTATGAGACTATTTCAGGACTTAAAGGCTCAGGAATTATTGGAAAACTGATTGTTGGATTTTTTGCCATTCTGATATGGTTAGTGCGATTGGTCAGTGTGATGGTGGTGAATCTCCTCATTTCCATTCGCTTTATTCAACTTTATCTCATGATTCCGTTTGCACCTTTAACGATTCCGACTTTCCTTAGTGATGACTGGCGAAGCGTTGGGATTGGCTACCTGAAAAACATCATAGTCTATGCTCTCCAAGGTGTCTTGATTTTCTTAATCATCTCCCTTGTTCCCCTCTTTGAATCAGCTGGGAAATTGGCTCTCTCAAATGGGGCGGGAGTGATGGAGACGCTAGCGACCGCCTTTGGTGGTTTAGTTCAGGCTATTTTATTGATCATTGCCTTGGTGGGCAGTCAACGGACTGCCAGGAGTATCCTAGGCATGTAAGGAGGATTGGGAAGGACGTTCCTTCCAATCTTTTTTCATATTCATCTTAGATTGGAGTCTTATGAATACACGTGTTTTTAAGGACATCACAAAAGTCCAACATAGGGCTTGGCTAGGCTTTACCACACGACAAGTCATCTTTGTCTTGCCAGCCATTGCCATTACCATCCTGATTTTAGGGTTAAACCTCTTTTATTGGCAATTTGGGGATTGGTTTGTCTATGGTCTTATCTTTACCTTTACCATTCCTCTTATGCTTTTTGGGGTCTATCGCCCTAATGACTTACCTTTTGAAACGTATCTTAATTATAGATGGCATTATGAAATGACCATACCAGACCGTACACTAACTGGACAGAAAGGAATACAACGTGAAAAAAACAAATCGCTCAATGAAACCAAAGACCTCTTCTAAACACAAGAAGACACGTAAACCAAAAGAAGAAGTGCTGCCAACAACTGTTAATACGCTTTTTTACCAAGGGCTTTTTCCTAATGGTCTCATGCAAGTCACCCCAGATTATTTTTCCCAGTCCTATCTTCTAGGAGATGTCAATTACCAAACGGTTGGTTTGGAGGATAAGGGAGCCATTATGGAAACCTATTCGGACTTGATTAACAGTTTGGATGACAAGACCAATTTCCAACTTACTATTTTTAACCAGAGGGTCAACTTGGATAAGTTTAGAAAGGGTGTCTTGTATCCTTTTCATGAGGATGGCTACGATACCTATCGTGAAGAACTCAATCGTATTATGGAAAATAACCTTGAAGCTGGAGAAAATAACTTTTCAGCGGTTAAGCTCATTTCTTTTGGGAAGTCAGACCAAAATCCGAAACTCGCTTATCGCTCTCTGTCTCAGATTGGGGAATACTTCAAGAGTGGTTTTTCGGAAATAGATGCGAACTTTACTCTCCTCAGTGGAGAAAGCCGTGTGAATCACTTAGCTGATATGTTGCGAGGGGAAAATCATTTGCCCTTTACTTATCAAGACCTGGTGCATTCAGGACAAACAACTAAGCACTTTATTGCCCCAACCAGTCTGTCCTTTAAGCACAAAAATCATATTGAAATGGATGATAAACTGCTTCAGATTGTCTATGTTCGTGACTATGGGATGGAGTTGGGAGATAAGTTCTTACGAGAACTCATGCAGTCGGATTTAGAAGTGATGATTAGTCTTCATGCCAAAGGAGCAGCCAAGTCAGAAGCCATGACCAAGCTCCGCACCAAGAAGACTTTGATGGAATCGCAAAAAATTGGGGAGCAACAAAAGATGGCACGTTCTGGCGTTTATCTTGAAAAGGTTAGTCAAGTCTTAGAAAGTAATATTGATGAAGCCGATGAGTTGATTAAAACCATGACGCAAACAGGCGATAAGCTCTTTGACACTCTTTTTTTGATTGGGGTCTTTGCGGATAACGAAGACCAATTGAAGCACTCCCTTGATATTATCAAACAAGTGGCAGGTTCTAATGACCTTGTGATTGATAATCTGACCTATATGCAAGAAGCTGCCTTTAATAGCTTATTGCCATTTGGCAAGAACTACCTTGATGGTGTGTCACGGTCTCTTTTGACCTCAAACATTGCCGTTAATTCCCCCTGGACCTCTGTTGACCTACAAGATAAGGGAGGGAAATTTTATGGGATAAACCAGATTTCAAGTAATATCATCACCATTGACCGTGGGAAACTAAATACCCCATCAGGATTGATTCTAGGAACTTCAGGTGCAGGTAAGGGGATGGCGACTAAGCATGAAATCATCTCAACCAAGTTAAAAGAAGCAGAGACTGATACCGAAATCATCATCGTTGATCCCGAAAATGAGTACAGTATCATTGGTCAAGCCTTTGGTGGGGAAAGTATTGACATTGCGCCTGACTCTACCACTTTCTTAAACGTTTTAGACTTATCCGATGACAATATGGATGAAGACCCTATTAAGGTCAAATCTGAATTTCTATTGTCTTGGATTGGGAAACTCTTAGACCGGAAAATGGACGGTCGAGAAAAGTCCCTAATTGACCGTGTAACACGGCTAACCTATAAACATTTTGACACACCATCTCTCGTGGAATGGGTCTTTGTTCTCTCTAAACAACCTGAACAAGAAGCCAAGGACTTAGCCCTTGACATGGAACTCTATGTGGAAGGGTCACTCGACATTTTCTCACACCGCACCAACATCAAAACCGATAGCCATTTCCTCATTTACAATGTCAAAAAATTAGGGGATGAATTGAAGCAGATTGCCCTCATGGTCATCTTTGACCAGATTTGGAATCGCGTGGTTAAAAACCAAAAACTTGGCAAGAAGACCTGGATTTACTTTGATGAAATGCAGCTTCTGTTGATGGATAAGTACGCTTCTGATTTCTTCTTCAAATTATGGAGCCGTGTCCGTAAGTATGGGGCCATTCCAACAGGCATTACTCAAAACGTAGAAACCTTATTGCTTGATGCCAACGGGAGACGTATTATCGCTAATAGCGAGTTCATGATACTTCTAAAACAAGCTAAGAGTGACCGAGAAGAGTTGGTTCATCTTTTGGGCTTATCTAAGGAGCTTGAGAAATATTTGGTTAACCCAGAAAAGGGAGCTGGATTGATTAAGGCAGGCTCAACGGTTGTTCCCTTTAGAAATAAAATCCCACTTCAAACCCAACTCTTTGACATCATGAGTACCGATCCAGAAAAGATGAGGGGTGAATCATGACAAGAGAGCAACAGAAGGTCAAGGAGGCCCGTAAAACCTTTCAGAGTAGTTTAAAGGCTAGTCGTATCCATTACCGCAGGGAGAAGAAGGGGTTAAAACGCTCTTTTCCGAAACGACGCTTTATCATGCGCCGAGCTGAGAGAGCTGAAACAAGGGAACAACGTCAGACTCTGAAGCAAACCTATAAGGAGGAAAAAGACCTAGCGACAGATACCTTTAAGGAAGCGATTGCCTATGTGTCTCCCAGATGGCTAAAGGCTAGGGAAATTAAGAAGTATCGGCTTCCTCAAGCCAGACAGCGCCTAGCAGTAGCGAGAAAACACTTGGCAGAGGTCAAGATGGCCGAAAAAGAGGAGGCTGTTACCTCTAAGTTTATCGATCAGAAAAAGCCAACAGAATCAAAAACATCACGGTTTCAGTTTCAAAAGGAAAAACCTCTTGAACGCCTTCAGGCAGAAAAAGAGGTGAAATCAGCTAAGCGTGACGTGAAACAACTGAAAAAAGCACATCAGTTTAAGAACCCCTCGACTAAGGTCAAACGAGGGTTACGCTTTGTCGTTTCAGAATCACTGGATGTAGTCGCTCAAGATGATGACTTAGAGGGAATCAGAACCCTAAAAGAGTCTGTGATTAAAGGAAGACGCTATGGGAGATTTACTTATCAGTCAGGAAAACTCCTTGTCAAAAGTGGGCAGACAGGTCTTCGGTTTACTAAGACGAAAGCCGCTCATAGTAAGGAGTGGTATCAGAACTTTAAAAAGGGGAAAGGGTTCACCCGTCAGAAGCCCTTAAAGCCCAAAAGGCGATACCACACCTTTCTCAAGCAAGCCAGAAGGCACAGTGTGTCAGGAATAACAAGGGTTATTCAAGCAATTAAGAATAGCCTGACCTTCTTTTCATCGATTGCCCTTAATCCTATGACTTGGGTCGTATCAGGCCTCTTGTTTTTCTTGCTTCTGATGATGAGTTTTGTCATAGGAATTTCAGGAACCACTCTCATTCAACAGGATGAGAGTGAACTGACAAAAGCCTATACACACATGACGTGGGAAGATGCGGAAAACACTCGAACCAACCCCACTGGCATTACCTACTACACCAAGATTGATGACGTCATGGGCTTTATGAATCTCAAGTATCAAGATTATGCTTTAGATGAGGTCATGGAAGAAGGGGATAAAACTTATCAAGCCTATCTCAGTCAGCTTTGGCAGGACTTAAACAGTGGGGATTCTTTAAAATCTATGCTTGAGTTAAGTAAGGAGCCTGCCTATAAGCTCTCTGATGACGATAGAGAAGACTTAAAGGAATTAAGTGAGGAAGGCACCTACCTTGCCCTCCAAGAATTGGATAATCCATTTCAGGGACAGACTGAAGACGATGCGCTAACCATGACGGTCCGCTATGGCTATGAGGTGATTGATGACAAGCCAACACTTCATCACCATATCATTCTAGAAGCTAAAGAGAATCAAGTGATTGTGGCTCCCATGGATGGTAAGGTTTCCCTAGAGGGAGAGAACATTATCATTACGTCAGGTAAGGGACTGAATAAAGCTCAGCTGACCCTATTTAATAGTCATAGTGGTCGAGTGACAGACGGTCAGAAAGTCCAAGCAGGGGAAGTGATTGGTCAAACCAAGGATGGTACTGGTCTTAAAGTGACCTATCAAAAGGTTGACGATGATTCAGAGAAACTGGTTTACGTCAATCCAGCCTTTTACTTTCCTAAAGTCATTCAACTCCAAACGACCATTCTACCTACCATTGGTCAATTTGGAGGTGATGAGTTTGCGAGAGCCAAAGCTATCTATGAGTATTTTAAGAGTCAAGGAGCGACCAATCAAGCCATTGCGGCAATTTTAGGAAACTGGTCAGTAGAATCCTCTATCAATCCTAAACGAGCTGAAGGCGACTACTTATCACCTCCTGTTGGGGCAACGGATAGTTCTTGGGACAATGAGGGCTGGTTGTCTCTAAATGGTCCAGCTATCTATAATGGCAGGTACCCAAATATTTTAAGACGTGGCTTAGGCTTAGGGCAGTGGACAGATACAGCAGATGGGTCACGCAGACATACCTTATTATTAGAGTATGCCAAACGAAAAAAGCAGAAGTGGTATGACTTAGGCTTACAACTGGATTTCATGTTGCATGGGGATAATCCTTACTATACCAACTGGTTAAAAGATTTCTTCAAAAACTCAGGAAGCCCAGCTAGTCTTGCCCAACTCTTTCTCATTTATTGGGAGGGAAATAGTGGTGATAAGCTCTTAGAACGTCAAACCAGAGCCACCGAGTGGTATTACCAAATTGAGAAAGGCTTTAGCCAACCAAATGGTGGAACCGCCCAGAGTGATCCAAAAGCACTTGGGGCTGTTCGAGGAGACCTTTATGACAACTCCGTTCCAGGTGGGGGTGACGGTATGGGTTATGCTTATGGACAATGTACTTGGGGAGTGGCCGCTCGGATTAACCAATTGGGCTTGAAACTCAAAGGCCGAAACGGTGAAAAAATTCCAATTATCAGTACCATGGGGAATGGTCAAGATTGGGTGGCAACAGCAGCACGCCTTGGTGGAGAAACAGGTAAGATACCAAAAGCAGGAGCGATTATTTCCTTTGCGGGAGGAGGCCATGGATCGCCAACAGAATACGGTCATGTCGCCTTTGTCGAGAAAGTTTATCCAGATGAATCTTTCCTTATCTCAGAAACCAACTATAATGGCAATCCTAACTATATCTTCCGTAAGTTATCAGGAGTCGATGGTACGATTAGTTTTGCCTATACGACGAAATAAAAAAATATTAGAATACTTGTCTTTTTGTCCCAAATGTTGTATGATATTTGGGACAAAGTAATCATCTCATCTAAACTTTAAGCGTGAACATAGGTGTTGACAAATAAGGAATTATCCCGTATAATAATAGTAAATAAAGGTTATAAATTATTTGTGGGCTAGTGGATATGGTCTGCACCCGCCTGTGGGCTCCGCACTCAGTTCAAACTGTTTGTTGAGAAAAAGAATAGCAGGACTGCCTACCCTTGAGGAATAGATAGGGCATATCTAGCGTGAGGTGAAACTCAATACGTGGAAGAGAAGGAAGCATCTGCTTCCTTCTCTTTTTTAGGAGAAAAATAGAATGACATATACTTTGGAATGGCTCGAGACCTTTGATGGAGAAATTGATATTCTCAATGTCGATATGTCTCGTCTAGCCAATACTATTGAGAAATATGTTTCTCATTACAAATACGTTTATCAGACAAATATGGAGGACTATCCCGAAATTGTTCTTTCTGTCCCAAATTCCTCTATTCCCCATTTATTAGGATTATCAAGAGATCATCATGTTAATTTACCAACTAATAACGCAGGGAGTATTTTTGAAGGATTAAAGGATGATTGGACATTGGAGCGTCTAAATAAGGCTGATAATGGTTGGTTTAACGAAAATAAATTCAAAATCGTTGGAACATTATTACTTTATCAAATGTTACATGTGATGGAATGTAAATTCTACACAACGGATGGTATTTTGAATAGAAAAGTTGGCAAACGATTTAGAAGAGATAATATTTATTTTGTGGTCTTTAAATTAAGTAATGGTATTAGTTATACCGTTGAATTATCGCGTGAACAAGGGAACCAATACTTTCCAAGAAGTCTTAAAATCAACGACACCTTAATTACAAATTGTAGAGAAATAGAGCTAAAACTTGTTGATAAGAAACGCTTTAAGACTGCTAAAGCTAGAAAGGTTAATTGGCCGTCTTAATGGAAATATTGATATGATAATCATTGGGGCATCCACTTTTTATGGGTGGCTTTTTTCTTTGTTCTTCTTTGATGTGATACCAAAATCAAGTCGTCTTTACGACGAAATAGAAAATGATATGCTAACAAATCGTCAGGTTGTTAGCATATTGTTTTATTTGTGATTGATTTTTTCTAAATAATATGCTAACATTGTAGTGAAATGTTAGCATATTATTTAGGAGGTGGTAATGTGGATTTGTTAGAGAAACCTGTCTATAATTACATAAAAAAAAATCATGGAGTTATAACTTTTCGTGATATAGAAGAGCTTAACTTTTCTTACCAACAACTGAATCAATTGGTCTTAAAAGGTAAAGTGGAATCAATTGAAAGAGGGATTTATCATCTGCCTGATACCTATATTGATGATTTCTTTAGTTTACAGTATCGTTTTCCAAAAGGAATTTATTCCTTAGAAACAGCACTATGGTTACATGGCCTTTCCCTCACTGTTCCATTTGAACCTGTGCTGACTTTTCCTTTTGGGACGAACACGAGGCTAATGAAAGAAGCTGGTGTTAAGCCGATTGTTGCTAGAAATCATCATGAAATCGGTATTATAAAACTAGAGCGACAGGCTGGACAGTTTATCTCAGTATATGATATGGAACGAACTTTGGTAGAGTGTTTGAGAACAGCTTATCATGTTGATGTTCAAGTCGTTGCTCCAGCGTTTCAAGCTTACTTTAAAAAAGGAGCTGTGAATTATGCCAAGTTGTACCACTATGCACAACTATTTAAAGTTACTGAAAAGCTACAATCTTATGTGGAGGTATTGTCGTGAAATTTTCAAATGCCAATAGCTTCAAAGCGAAAATTAAGAATATTGCAAGAGAAAAAGGGATACCTGCTCAACAAGTTCAGCAGAACTATTTGATTGAGCAAGTACTAAAACTGATCTCTGGGAGTCAGTATAAAGATTCCTTCATTGTGAAAGGTGGTTTCCTTATCGGACAGATGATTGGCTTAGATAAACGAACAACAATGGATTTAGATGTTACTTTGAAAGGTCAACCTCTTAGTGAGGAAAATATTCAAAAAATCTTCAAAGAAATTGTAAGTCAACCTTCTGAAGGTTTTCAATTTGAAGTTGATGTGTTAGAGCCAATTCGACAAGATGACGAATATGGTGGCTTTACCCTCAAACTCAAGGCAACATTCGATACCCTACGTGAAGTTGTCTTTATTGATATAACAACAGGTGATCGGATAACGCCACGAGAAATTACTTATCAATTGCAGTCTGTTTTTTCAGAGAATAAGCTAGAAGTTTGGACTTATAATTTAGAAACTGTTCTTGCTGAAAAATTAGAAACGATTATTCGTCGAGGAGCTGCTTCAACTAGACCTCGTGATCGCTATGACCTCTACACATTGTATCACCTTCGAAAAGATGAGATTGATATCCCAATATTGAAAACTGCTCTAAACAATACTGCTAAAAAAAGAGAAAGCTTAGATGTTTTGATAAATTGGGAAAGTCAATTAGAGGTAATCCGTAGCTCTGACTATCAGAATCAGCTTTGGTCTCGCTATCAAAAATCATTTAGGTATGCCAGTGAAATTAGTTTTGAGGAATCAGTGGAAGTGGTGGCAATTATTTTAAATCAATTAGGGGGTTAGTAGTGTATGCTGACAGGAACTTTGCAGATGATGGGTTATGAATTTTTCTTTACGTTCGCTGAAGAAAAATTATCCTTGATTCCCAAAGAAGGGGAAAAAGACGAGATTAGGCATTCTTGGTTTTATAAAAAATTGGGAAATGGGAGCTATGCTTGGCCTGGAGAGCCTAAATTTGTAGAAGAAGACTTTCTTTATGGACGTACAAATGAAACAAATCAAGTTATTACATTTTTAATAAATAAACACATTCAACTTCATGAAAACAATGGTGTTATTACTGTACCGTTTTTGGCCTATTTTTTTAGTTATTCTGAAAGACCGATGATTAGTCGGATATCTTTCAGCGGGTTAGAACTAAACTATATTCATCCAATCAATCATGCTTTTGAAATTTCGTATAAACCTGATGAACATGATGGAAAAATAAATATTAGTACCTATGATTTTGACTCAACAACGACAGAAGAACAGAAGTTTAATGTTTTTAGAAAAGAAGTTCAAGTTTATTTCGGCGTCACTAGAACAACAAGTTTATCTATCGAAAAGCCACCTCTAGCGTTATCATCGTCAATGGTTTTTCATTTTGAAGAAACTCAAGATTATTCTTTTGTACGAGAGTTATATCGTATCGCAAAGGAGTTTATCCAATTTCTTTGTAATCGAAGAAATGTTAATTTTACTGATATTCGGTTGTCAAATAATCAAGGAAAGGTTGGGGAATTCAATGTGATTGAAGAAAGTATTGAGATTGAGATGAAGCCATTGAGAGATGGAAGATATATTCAACAAAAATATATTGCTGGTTATGAGGGGAAGGTATTAAATGACATAGCTGAAAATAATCTATATCTCAGACATCTAGGTAATAGTTTTAGGGATAGTCTGATAATTGATGCTGCCAGTTTTGTGCTAAGAACTGCTGCCTTTGAATGGGAGTTTAGCAAACTATTTTCAGAAGATAAATGGAAAAGTGATCAAAGAAAAAGACTGGAAGAGGAAGTCAGCAAAGAATTGGAGTGTTTAATTGAAACCTCAACAGGTAAAAAGAAAAAAATTTACAAAGATTTGAAAAAATCAGTTATTTCTTATCTATCTCTTTCTCAAAAGATTCATCAAATATTTGAAGAATACGGGGCTAGAATACTAGATATATTTGGTTGTTATATGTATAAAATAAACAATATCTCTTATGATCATTCTAAAATCGGAGAGAGGATTGGCAAGCAAAGAAATAATTTTGCCCACGGAAATTTAGATAAAGAATTTATAAATGAGTCTTTGCTAGATGTGGTGTTCCTTGAACAAATTGTCCTAGCTATGCAACTCCAATATTTTGGAATAGATGAGATAGAAATCCAAAAAATTATAAATGAAGTATTTCACCATAATTTGGCATTATAGAGTGGCTCTGGGAGGGTCTGATACGTCAGTTCTCCTCTTTTTTGTAGGGAATTTCAGAAGTTATCGGTAGTGCTACCGATAGCTTTTTTCTTTGTCCTTCTTCGATGTGATACCAAAATCAAGTCGTCTTTTTTATGATGGGGAGAGAGTGACAGAATGTTACTACTTATCAAAAGAAAAGAAGGACTTTTTATGACCAAACAATGTCATCATCACTTTTTAGTCAATCAGGAAAAAGCAGAAAAGCATGTCTTCCGTAAAAGTAAGAAGTACCGTACGCTCTGTTCGGTAGCTCTTGGAACCATGGTGACAGCTGTTGTCGCTTGGGGTGGCCAAGTAGCACAAGCTGACGAAGTGGTAACACCTTCGCAAGATAAGACCGTTCAGTTGACAGATAATCCTGCGACCAACTTACCAGAAGCTCAGCCAACTCCAGTTGCTGAACAAACGAATAGCCTTGCCTCAACTGGTCAATCAGATGGGGCTATTACAGTCACCGTTCCTCATGATGTTGTGACACAGGCTGTCAATCAAGCAACTGCTGAAGGAGTTACTACTGTTCAAGACCAACCTATGGACTTGGGAAATACGACTTCTGCGAGTGATACCAGTAAGCAATTAGATAAAGCGGAAGCGGATGCTGCTAAGCAGGCTGAAGCCATCACTCAGGTGACCAATACCTATAAAGCAGATAAAGCCGCCTATGAACAAGATAAAACTCGTGTTGAACAAGGGAATACTGCGTTGGCTGCTAGTCATAAAGACGCCACTCAAGCAGGAAAAGCCTTGAATCATTCAGTGGATAGCACAGTTTCAAAAATCAAAGGTCAAGATCAGTCGGCTAATGTGACCGTTACCACTCAAACAGTACCATCAGGAGATGGCTCAACTGTTTCAGGCTATCAGGATTATACCTCTGCGGTAACTGCTATTGATAAGCAAAATAAGGATAATCTAGCTGAGTATGAATCGAAGAAAAAAGCCGCAGACGCCATTGTCGCAAAGAACCTTCAGATTCAAAAGGAAAATGAAGCGGGTCTTGCTAAGGCAAAGGCTGATAATGAAGCAATTGATAAACGTAATCAAGCCGGACAAAAAGCAGTGGATGACGAAAACAAGGCAGGTCAAGCTGCTGTTGATACCTATAATAAAGACCAACAGAAATTAGTGAAAGACCGTGAAGCTGAGATTGCTGCTATCACGAAACGCAATAAGGAAAAAGAAGAAGCCGCCAAGAAAGAAAATGATGCCATTGATGCCTACAACGCCAAAGAAATGGAGCGCTATAAACGTGATTTAGCTGAGATTTCAAAAGGTGAGGAAGGCTATATCTCTCAAGCTCTTGCTCAGGCTCTCAATTTGAATAATGGAGAACCGCAAGCTCGTCATTCAGCTGATACCAGAAACCCTAATCGCATCATTGCTAAGGGTGACGCCATGCTTGGGGGCTATTCTAAAATTCTAGATTCTACTGGTTTCTTTGTCTATGATACTTTCAAAACGGGAGAAACCCTTTCCTTTACCTATCAAAATCTTCAAAATGCTCGCTTTGATGGTAAGAAAATCACAAAAGTAGCCTATGACATTACAAACCTTGTTTCTCCAACTGGAACTAATGCCGTGCAGTTAGTCGTGCCAAATGACCCAACAGAAGGCTTTATCGCTTACCGTAATGATGGGACAGGCAATTGGCGAACAGACAAGATGGAGTTTCGTGTCAAGGCCAAGTATTTCTTAGAAGATGGCTCACAAGTCAGCTTCACCAAGGAAAAACCAGGTGTCTTTACTCATTCCTCACTCAACCACAATGACATCGGTTTAGAGTATGTAAAAGACACATCAGGTAAGTTTGTTCCTATCAATGGCTCAACCATTCAAGTGACTAACGAAGGTTTGGCTCGTTCACTTGGGTCAAACCGTGCCAGTGATTTAAATCTTCCTGAAGAATGGGATACGTCATATAGTAAGTATGCCTATAAAGGAGCAATTGTCTCAACGGTTACATCAGGCAACACCTATACGGTGACCTTTGGTCAAGGGGATATGCCCCAAAATGTTGGTCTCTCTTATTGGTTTGCCTTAAACACCCTTCCAGTTGCACGGACGGTTAAACCTTATAGTCCAAAACCTCATGTGACACCAAAGTTAGAGCCAATTCCAGAACCCGTTAAGGTTGTGCCAAAAACCTTTACCCCAAAGACCTTTACGCCAGAGCCATCTGTGAGCTTTAAGGAAAAACCATTAGAGAAAGTCACTCAGCCTAGCCTAACACTTACCAAGGTCACCTTGCCTAAAGACCCTACGCCAGAACCGTTACCAAAAGCACCACAAGTGCCAACGGTTCATTATCACGACTATCGTCTGACAACGACTCCTGAAATTGTTAAGGAAGTTATCAATACCGACCAAGTGAACCTTCATGACAAAACGGTCGCAAAAGATTCAACGGTCATTTACCCTTTAACCGTAGACGCTTTTTCTCCAAATCGAGCCAAAACCACAAGCCTCACCTTTGAAGATTACCTTCCAGCAGGCTATGCTTTTGACAAGGAAAAAACGCAGGCAGAAAATGGAAATTATACCCTTACCTTTGATGCTGCTAAGAACTTTGTGACCTTGACCGCCAAGGAAGCCTTGCTTCAAGAGGTCAACCAAGACCTCACCAAGTCTTACCAACTGGTGACTCCGAAACTTTATGGTAGCCTTCAAAATGATGGAGCAAGCTATTCCAACAGTTATAAGCTCCTCATCAATAAGGGGACCCCAAATGCCTATACAGTGACTTCTAATGTTGTGACAGTGCGTACGCCTGGTGATGGAACGACCACTAGCCGTATTGAGCCGCAGAAGAAAAATGAAAATGAAGATGGTGTGGTCATTAACGATACGGTAGTGGCTTTAGGAACAACTAATCATTACCGTTTGACCTGGGATTTAGATCAATATAAAGGCGATAGGTCTTCTAAAGAGACAATTGCTCGTGGTTTCTTCTTTGTAGATGACTACCCAGAAGAAGTGTTGGACTTAGTAGACAATGGGACAGGTATCACCACTCCTGATGGCAAAGCCGTATCAGGGATTACTGTTAAGGCTTATGCGTCGCTGTCAGAAGCTCCTAAAGACCTTCAAGATAAACTCACTCATGCCAAGATTTCTCCTAAAGGGGCTTTCCAAGTCTTTATGCCTAATGACAATCAAGACTTTTATGACCAGTATGTCAAAACAGGAACTTCTTTAAACCTTCTCACCAAAATGACCGTCAAAGACAGCCTTTATGGTCAGACGAAGACTTATCGAAACAAAGCCTACCAAGTGGATTTTGGCAATGGCTATGAAACCGATGAGGTGATCAATACCCTCGTTAGCCCAACACCTAAAAAACAAAACCTTAATAAGGATAAGGTGGACATTGACGGAAAACCGATGATAGTGGGTTCACAAAACTACTATACCTTGTCATGGGACTTAGACCAATACCGAGGCACTAAGGCCGATAAGGCTCAGATTGCACAAGGGTTTTACTTTGTGGATGACTATCCCGAAGAAGCTCTATTACCAGATGAAACAGCGATTCAACTCATTACATCTGATGGTAAAGCTGTCACAGGAGTTACAGTAAAAACTTATACGAGCCTATCAGAAGTTCCGGAAACCCTACAAGCAGCCCTATCAAAACGCAAGATTTCTCCTAAAGGAGCTTTCCAAGTCTTTATGGCAGAAGATCCGCAAGCCTTTTATGATTCTTATGTAACGCAAGGTCAAAACATCACCATCGTTACTCCTATGACTGTCCGTGAGTCTATGCTTAATTCAGGAAAGTCTTATGACAATGTAGCTTATCAAGTAGACTTTGGACAAGCCTATGAAACCAATACGGTAACGAATCACGTGCCAAAAGTAAACCCTCATAAGTCCAATACCAATAAAGAGGGCGTGTCTATTGATGGGAAGACTGTTCTTCCAAATACCGTCAATTACTATAAGATTGTTCTGGATTACAGTCAGTACAAGGACTTGGTGGTGACGGAGGATGTTCTTGCCAAAGGTTTTTACATGGTGGATGATTACCCTGAAGAAGCGCTTAGCCTCAATGCAGATGGTATCCAAGTGATGGATAAGGCAGGAAATCTTGTCAAAGGGATTTCGGTGAAAGCCTATGCTTCATTGTCAGAAGCGCCTAAAGTGGTTCAAGATGCTATGGCCAAACGTCAGTTCACACCAAAAGGAGCCATTCAAGTTTTAAGCGCTGATGATCCACAAGCCTTTTACGAAACTTATGTTAAAACTGGTCAAACCTTAGTGGTGACCCTTCCAATGACCATTAAGAATGAGCTGACAAAGACTGGTGGGAAGTATGAAAACACCGCTTATCAGATTGACTTTGGTTTGGCTTATGTGACAGAGACAGTGGTCAATAATGTGCCAAAACTAGACCCACAAAAAGATGTGGTGATTGATTTGTCGCAAAAGGAGAAAAGCCTTGATGGAAAAGAAGTTGCCTTGAATCAGGTCTTTAACTACCGTTTGGTGGGAGCACTCATTCCAGGCAATCGTGCGACACCACTCATCGAATACCGCTTTGACGATGATTACGATGAAAGCCATGACGACTATAATGGTGTTTACAAGGCTTATACTGTGGTAGATGTCACCCTAAAAGATGGAACGGTTTTACCAAAAGGGACAGAAGTGACCAAGTACACGCTACAACAGGTCGACACGTCAAAAGGAACGGTTACCATCAGTTTTGATCAGGAATTCCTTGAAAAACTAGCAGAAGAATCCGAGTTTCAGGCTGATGTTTACTTGCAGATGAAACGGATTGCTTCAGGTGAGGTGGAAAATACCGTATTACATATTGTCAATGGCTACACCATCAGTTCAAATACGGTTAAAACGACTACCCCTGAACCAGAGTCACCTACTCCAAATCAACCAACACCACCCCAACCACCTATTCCAACACAAGAACCACCAGTTCCAGCAAGTGTCTTACCGAATACAGGAGAGAGTCACTCCCTCTTGGCGCTTGTCGGTGGAGGACTTCTTCTTGGCTTGGCTTACGGACTTTCTAAACGCAAAATGGAGGACAACTAAATGGAACCCAAAAACATTTACACAATGGATTCAGACCAAGATGGTCTAACGGATGCTCAGGAGTTAGCTCTAGGCACCAATCCTTTTAGTAGCGATTCGGATAGTGACGGACTGACAGACCTTGAAGAAGTCCAACAAGACTTGAATCCAATTCAACAGCGTAAGGAGAGAAACTATGGCTTGGAATTATGACACAATTTCTAGAGCCCTTTCTGAGATGGCACGAGAAAATTATGAAGACATGGTTAAAGCCTTTTTAGCCATGGAGCTAAACATTCAAAACAAGCCACTTCTTGACAGGCTTTATCAAGACTTTATGGGCATTGATGACTTGTCTTTAGTCAGTAATGACATGCGCCTAAGAGCAGACGGTTATCAGGGACAGATTCAAGAAGAAATGACGGACCTCTTGGATAAACTCTACCGAACAGGGGAGGGAGCCAGTTTCATCATGGGAGTGTTAGCGTCCAACAATATTTCTGAGTCCCTTGCACAATATGATATTTTGGATGAGGAGGATTATTCGTCTCTTACCTTAGAAACCTTGGAAGACATTATCCAACAGGAGTTGTCTTTAACGAGTCAAGATTATTTTGGAGATGTGACCTATCTTGCCTTGCAGAAGGATTTGTTAGACCAGAAAAGCCATTTCTTACAACAGTATGTGACAACTTTGATGGATAAGTTGCCACAAGAAAAAGACCAAAGAGCCTTGGTCCTAGACTAAAGCAGTGGGCTGAGAATACCTCTCAGCTCCTTTTTTAATTGGAGGAACGTATGAATCAAGAACAATTACTTGAGATGTTGCGGGCAAGATTGCCACGTGACCAGATTCTTTTGGAATCCTTTTTACGCTATCAAGCAACCCATTTTGATGAGGATTGGGATAGCCTTATCCAAAATTTTACAACTCAAAGAGGAGTAGTCACCTCACCTGTTCAAGTGGTTCGCTTTGAAACAGAAGTTTCTGCTTTTGTAGAGGCAAGCCCCTTTGACGAGGCAACAGACCTAAGCAGCTACACACAGACCTTTGGTCAGGCTGGCTTAAAGAAGTTACCTCAATTAAACAGTGATGAGAAAGCCTTGGTGATTGAGGTAGCCCTCTTTAACCTAGCCACTCGCTTTCAGCTCTTAGACCAAGAGGGCGCCTATCAATCCATTTCGGTAGCTTCTCTTTTTGATAAAAGCAAAGCTGCTAATTTGGTTAATGTCTACCGAGTGGCCAATAATTTGTCTGACCGTATTAGCCGTGATATTGAACAATTTCTTCTCACTTATGAACCTGAAATAGAAAGTCCCCAGGAAACGTTGGAGGAAAAAAAGGAGGTTGTTGAGAATATAGTAATATCAGAGTCTCGTCAAGAGATCACCTTCCGAGAAGAAGATTTTGCGATAATCGCAAGTCTTGATGAGGACGAGTTATCACAACTGGATTTACGAACAGGGCAAACAGAACATTTACCAGCTTATGAATATCTAAACTTGTCCCAAAAATTTGAGATACTAAGTCACTTTGACCAAGTGCGAAATAGCCGTCCAAAGCTACCAAACCTGAGACGTGGGGAGTTTGATCATGAGATGGAAATGACGCCAATCTATGCGGACAATGAGCTATTAACCTATTTAGAAGCTGATGGGACAGTCTATGACTTACAACGTCCTCTAACACCTCAAGAAGAAGTGATCTTAACTGAAATGGGTCAAACCATTTTGGGTGAAAATACCGAAAAACTGACTCGTTTAGGAATAGACTTAGCTGACGTTGACGAGCAACAACGTGGGATACTGATAGATGCTGCAGGGCGTTTTCATTTGAAGAATGCCGACCTAGCCTTACTAGGGGGCTATCCCAAAGCAACCGTTACTCAATTAGCCCTTACGACAGAATTGCTTCAGATGGGACTTGCTCATGACAAGGCAGAATTTTTCTTGACCGGTCAGCTAGATTTAGAAGAAGCAAGAACCATTGCCTACGCCTTCTTGCATGAAGACCTCACTCTTGAAGAAGCAAGAACCTTTGAAAGGGACAAACTGTCCCAACCAGATCTATCCTTTAGGGAATGGCGAGAATACCTACCGCAAACAGAACCTGAAATCATTGTGACTCAAGAAAAACTACCAAATCCTATCGTAGAAGAAGCCCTTAAACGCTACCCGATTGATTCTAGAGTAACTTATAAGGGGCAAGAGTTTCAGGTAATGGCCATTGAGGAGTCAGGCGTTAATAACCTGATTCGGATTGAATTACAAAATGATTTCACCGATGTGATTGAACAAAATCCAGTTCTTTTCTTACGGACACTAGAAGACATCACTCAAGCTCTTCATGTTCCTTCTGTCGAAGAAAAAGAGGAAGTGAAAGAATCTCATCAGGAATTAGACCTCTTTTCCTTCATGGATATGGAAGAACAAAAAGAGTCGGTTTCTCAAGTGATGACATCTCTATCATCAAATAAGAGAGAGGCTAAACAAGAAGAAGCATTGTCAGAAGATGGGTTGGAACCAAAAGTCATTAAGACGCCACCAGCTACAGATTTTCACTTCCCAGAAGATTTGACAGACTTCTACCCTAAGACAACAAGGGATAAGGTTGAAACCAACGTGGCTGCTGTTCGTTTGGTGAAAAGTCTTGAATCTGAACACCGTCAAGCCACACCAATTGAACAAGAACTCCTTGCTAAATACGTGGGCTGGGGAGGCTTAGCTAACGAGTTCTTTGATGAGTATAACCCAAAGTTTTCTAAGGAACGTGGGGCATTAAAAACGCTAGTCACCAATAAAGAATATTCCGATATGAAACAATCTTCTCTGACAGCTTATTACACAGATCCTCACTTGATTCGTCAGATGTGGGAGAAGTTAGAACGTGATGGCTTTACAGGTGGTAAAATCCTAGACCCGTCTATGGGAACGGGAAATTTCTTTGCGGCAATGCCTAAACACCTGAGAGAAAATAGTGAGTTGTATGGTGTAGAGCTAGACACGATTACAGGGGTTATTGCCAAACACCTTCATCCGAATAGTCACATTGAAGTAAAGGGCTTTGAGACCATTGCCTTTAATGACAATAGCTTTGATTTGGTTCTCTCAAATGTGCCTTTTGCCAATATCAGGATTGCGGATAGTCGCTATGACAAACCCTATATGATTCATGATTACTTTGTCAAAAAATCATTAGATTTGGTGCATGATGGTGGGCAAGTCGCTATCATTTCCTCCACAGGAACCATGGACAAACGGACGGAAAACATTCTCCAGGACATTCGCGAGACGACTGATTTTCTTGGTGGTGTGCGCCTACCAGATAACGCCTTTAAGGCAATTGCAGGTACCAATGTCACAACAGATATGTTGTTCTTCCAGAAACATATGGATAAGGGATATGTGGCAGATGATTTAGCTTTTTCAGGTTCTATTCGCTATGACAAGGATGACCGTATTTGGCTCAATCCTTACTTTGATGGGGACTACAATAGCCAGGTTCTTGGGACCTATGAGGTTAGAAACTTTAACGGTGGGACACTTTCTGTGAAAGGCAATTCTGATCATTTGCTAGCAGATGTTCAGACTGCTCTTAAACAGGTTAAAGCCCCTAGAGTGGTGGATAACTCTGACATCTTCATCACTCCTGATGTGATGAGAAGACAGGTCATTGATACCTCGATTCCTTCTGACATCAGAGAAAGCTTAGCTCGTTATAGTTTTGGCTATAAAGATTCTACGGTTTACTACCGAGATCATAAGGGCATTCGTGTAGGGACTAAGACCGAGGAGATTAGCTATTATGTGGATGAGGAGGGGACCTTTAAGGCTTGGGACACTAAGCATTCTCAAAAGCAAATTGACCGTTTTAATGCTTTAGAAGTGACTGATAGCACCGCTCTTGATGTGTATGTGACCGAAGAAGCCACTAAACGTGGGCAGTTTAAGGGCTATTTCAAAAAGACGGTTTTCTATGAAGCGCCTTTGTCAGAGAAAGAAGTGGCACGGATTAAAGGGATGGTTGATATTCGGAACGCCTACCAAGAGGTGATTGCCATTCAGCGCTACTATGATTACGACAGAGATGAGTTTAACCACTTGTTAGGACATCTCAATCGCACCTATGATACTTTTGTGAAACGCTTTGGTTATGTCAATAGTGCTGTGAATCGTAACCTTTTTGATAGTGATGATAAGTATTCGCTCCTTGCGAGTTTAGAAGATGAAAGTCTTGACTCAAGTGGGAAGACAGTTATTTATACCAAGTCTCTGGCTTTTGAGAAAGCCCTAGTTCGTCCTGAAAAGGAAGTAACGGCAGTTTCTTCTGCCCTTGACGCTCTCAATTCTAGTCTAGCAGATGGTCGTGGGGTCGATTTGGATTACATGATGTCTATTTATCAGACGGATTCTAAAGCGTCTTTGATTGAGGAATTAGGAGACGCTATTATTCCAGACCCAGAACGCTATCTAAACGATAGGGAAGTGGTCTATGTATCTCGGCAGGATTTCTTATCAGGGGATGTGATGACTAAGTTAGAGGTCGTGGACTTACTCATTAAAGAAGACAATTCTGATTTTCCGTGGCAACACTATCAAAACCTCTTAGAAGACGTGAAACCGCCACGTGTGACCTTAGCTGATATTGATTATCGGATTGGCTCACGTTGGATTCCTCTAGCCGTTTATGGGAAATTTGCCCAAGAAACCTTTATGGGACAAACTTTTGACCTGACTGACCAAGAAGTATCAACTGTTCTTGAAGTCAGTCCGATTGATGGGACGATGTCTTATCAATCCAAGTTTGCCTTTAGGTATTCTACCGCAACGGATAGAAGTTTAGGTGTGCCTGGGTCACGCTATGATAGTGGCCGAAAAATCTTTGAAAACCTGCTTAATTCCAATCAACCAACCATTACCAAACAAGTTGAAGATGGGGATAAGAAAAAGCATGTGACGGACGTGGAGAAGACAACGGTTCTTCGTGCTAAGGAAACACAACTTCAAGAACTCTTCCAAGATTTTGTGGCGAGGTACCCAGAGGTGCAACAGATGATTGAAGAGACCTATAATAGCCTTTATAATCGTACAGTCTCAAAAGTTTATGATGGCAGTCATTTAACCATTGATGGGCTTGCCCAGAATATTTCCTTACGCCCTCACCAGAAGAATGCTATTCAACGGATTGTGGAAGAAAAAAGAGCGCTTCTAGCTCATGAAGTGGGTTCAGGTAAGACCTTAACCATGCTTGGGGCAGGATTCAAACTGAAAGAACTCGGAATGGTGCATAAACCTCTTTATGTGGTGCCGTCTAGTCTGACCGCTCAGTTTGGCCAAGAAATCATGAAGTTCTTCCCAACCAAGAATGTTTATGTGACGACCAAGAAAGATTTTGCGAAAGCTAAACGCAAGCAATTTGTGTCACGGATCATCACAGGGGACTACGATGCCATTGTCATTGGGGATTCCCAGTTTGAAAAAATCCCCATGAGCCATGAAAAGCAGGTGACTTATATCCAAGATAAGTTACAACAACTTCGTGACATCAAGCAAGGCAGTGATAGTGATTATACGGTCAAAGAAGCAGAGCGTTCCATCAAAGGTTTGGAACACCAATTGGAAGAACTCCAAAAACTGGAGCGAGATACCTTTATTGAATTTGAAAACCTTGGCATTGATTTTCTCTTTGTGGACGAAGCTCACCATTTCAAGAATATTCGCCCCATTACTGGATTAGGAAATGTGGCAGGGATTACCAACACTACCTCAAAAAAGAACGTGGATATGGAAATGAAAGTGAGACAGGTTCAAGGAGAACACGACTATCGTAATGTGGTTTTTGCGACAGGAACACCAGTCTCTAACTCTATTAGTGAACTCTATACCATGATGAGCTATATTCAACCAGATGTCTTAGAACGGTATCAAGTATCTAACTTTGACTCGTGGGTGGGTGCTTTTGGAAATATCGAAAATTCCATGGAACTAGCACCGACAGGGGATAAATACCAACCCAAGAAACGCTTTAAGAAATTTGTGAATCTGCCTGAACTCATGCGGATTTATAAGGAAACAGCTGATATTCAGACCTCAGATATGCTTGATTTACCTGTTCCTGAAGCTAAAGTCATTGCGGTGGAGAGCGAACTGACAGAAGCTCAGAAATATTATCTTGAAGAGTTGGTTGACCGTTCAGACGCTATCAAGTCAGGCAGCGTTGACCCTAGTGTTGATAACATGTTAAAGATTACTGGAGAAGCTAGAAAATTAGCCATTGACATGCGCCTTATTGACCCAGCTTATACCTTATCTGACAATCAGAAGATTCTTCAAGTAGTGGACAATGTGGAACGCATTTATCGTGAGGGAGAACATGATAAAGCTACCCAGATGATTTTCTCAGATATTGGCACACCTAAAAGTAAGGAAGAAGGGTTTGATGTTTACAATGAATTGAAAGACCTCTTGGTGGATAGAGGGATTCCCAAAGAAGCAATTGCCTTTGTCCATGACGCTAATACGGATGAGAAAAAGAACTCTCTGTCACGCAAAGTCAACAGTGGAGAAGTACGGATTCTCATGGCTTCTACGGAAAAAGGTGGGACAGGATTAAACGTGCAGTCTCGCATGAAAGCTGTTCATCATTTAGACGTTCCCTGGAGACCAAGTGATATTGTCCAACGCAATGGTAGGTTAATTCGTCAAGGTAATATGCACCAAGAGGTAGATATTTATCATTACATTACGAAAGGGAGCTTCGATAACTACCTCTGGCAAACTCAGGAGAATAAACTCAAATATATCACGCAAATCATGACCTCTAAAGACCCAGTACGGTCGGCAGAAGACATTGATGAACAAACCATGACTGCTTCAGACTTTAAGGCTTTAGCGACAGGTAATCCTTATCTCAAACTGAAAATGGAACTAGAGAATGAGTTGACGGTATTGGACAATCAAAAGCGTGCCTTTCATCGCTCCAAAGATGAGTATCGCCATACCATTTCTTACTGTGAGCAGAACCTCCCTGTATTAGAGAATCGCCTTAGCAAATATGACCGTGATATTGCCCAATCTTTGGCAACTAAGTCACAAGATTTTATCATGCGGTTTGACAATCAAATGATGGATAACCGTGCAGAAGCTGGAGACTATCTACGTAAACTCATTACCTATAACCGTTCTGAAACCAAAGAAGTGAGAACACTGGCTAATTTTAGAGGGTTTGAGCTTAAAATGGCAACCAGAAGTCCTAGTGAGCCCTTGCCAGATATGGTGTCTTTAACCATTTCAGGCAGCAACCAGTATTCTGTCTCTTTAGACTTGAAATCAGACGTGGGAACCATCCAACGCATTACCAATGCCATTGACCATATCTTAGAAGACCAAGAAAAGACAGAAGAAATGGCTAATAACCTCAAAGACAAGCTAGCAGTCGCAAGGGTTGAAGTAGAGAAGGTCTTTCCTAAAGAAGAAGATTATCAGCTGGTTAAAGCCAAATATGACATCCTTGCCCCTTTGGTTGAACAAGAAGCAGAGGTTGAGGAAATTGATGCAGCACTAGCTAAGTTCAATGAAACGATCCAACCGCAACACGACCAACAACTTTCGCTTGATTTTTAATAAAAAAGCTGACAAAAAATAATGAACGCGGTAAAATGAAGTCAAGAAATCACCAAAGGAGAACAGATTCCATGAGTCAAACAGTAGAAGAATTAAGATACCAATTAGAAGACTGGTTAGCACAAGGCTTTACAAGCCCTGAAGACCGAGCTAATTACCAAGCTTTAAAGGAACAATATGAAGATGAAATGCTTGATTATAGCTTTTCAAAGCGAGAAATTATTGGTCAATTAGAAGTTATCATCACCACTCGTGAGAATGACTTTCCAGACTTAGATGAAGTGACTAAAGGAGAGTATCTTAACCTAGTGGCACAACTGGATGACCTAGACAAGGAACAGGCTGACTACTATCGCAAGCAATTAACGTAGAAAGAGGTACAGATATGATTGAACAAATTATTCAAAGTCTTTTGATTATCGCAGCGGTCGGACTGATTTTACTTGTCTTGTTTCAGATTGCGAAAATGCTTGGAAGCTTATTTATCATTGGTTTAATCGGATTTTTAGCTTTCACAGAAGTCTATGGAATTTACCTCTTTTTTACAGAACGATACCTCTATGTGGAAGATTTAGCGACTAATGGTATATTGAGCTTTACCACTTTCTATATTATTTTTAATCTTTTACTTGTCTTTGGACTTGTTAGAAAAGTTGTTAGAAGTCGGATGGCATAATAAAAATGGTTATCCAATTTTTGACAAATAAAGTAAATAACCAGCATCAGGTATTTTAATGATGCTGGTTATTTACTTTATTGTAAGATGAATGAGCTATATTTGATAGGGATAATTTTTCACTAGATTTTCAAGGTAAAGTTCAAACATTGAAGCAATAGAGGTACTCCCGACCATTTTGAAATAAGTAATAACTGAGAAACAATTATTTAAAGTACTTGTTTTTCTAGTCAAGTAGTTGAGCACCTCACTAAAAAATAATATGCAGCTTTTTTCATAGAGACAATCATCATTTAATTTGAAAGTTTGTACAGTATCCAGGGTTTGTTGAGCTCTTATTAAATCTTGTCTGTCAATGTATAAAATTACCATGTTTATGAACATTCGTATAGACTCGTTACCATAGTATCTCAAGGTAGAATACTTCTCGATATTGTAATTAATTTTAGCAAAAACGAGCTCAATGAATTCGTTATCAAAAATAAACATTGAGTTATTAAAAAGTACTGTTTCATAGTGAGTCCACGTTTCGATATTTATCAGATATTCACGTAGTAATTTTTCTTCATTAGGAGCTTTTTCTCCAGTTAATCGACCAATCAAACTGGAAATAAGTGAGGATAGAACCTGCTCTTTACTCGATGATTTGGAAGAATAATTAGTTAGCAAATTATTCAATTCTTTAATGTCATTATTTTCAAAATGAAATTTAACTTTCTCCATATCAGAGAATTCTTTAGATACTTGAAAGTTATTATTTATAAAGAGGAATTCATCAACGTTTACATTAAGACTGTCTAAAATATAAAACAACTTTTTTGCTGAAATATCTATTTCATCTTTTACAAATCTGTAATACGTTTGCCTAGAAAGATAATCTCCACAGATTTGTTTTATAGAAAAATTTTTTTGATGCCGAATAAACTCTACAGTTTGACCAAAATTCATAATGACCCTCGTGTAACATATTTGTAACCATTATATATGATTTGCAACAAAAAATCAATTTGATTTATACCAGTAGTAATATAGTTGCATAAATAAGTGGAGGGAAAATCTATGTGGTTATTACTATTATTCCTATAACTAAGTAATGAAAAAGAAGGATATTCTTATGAAAAGTATAGTTTTAAATTTAACACAGAAATGTAATGCAAAATGTGCTCATTGTTGTTTTGGTTGTTTACCAAATTCTGAAAATTATCTAACTGATTTTGAAATTAAAAAAATTGTTCAGTATGCCGAGAGTCATGAAGATGTAAAAGTAGTATCATTAACAGGTGGAGAAGCTTTATTAAGGAAAGCGAAAGTATTAGAAATTACAAAAAGACTTTCTTCAGCTGGCAAAGAAGTTACATTGATTTCAAATGGCTTTTGGGCTACTAATGATCGCACTACTCGAAGAATTCTTACGGAATTAACTGAAGCAGGGTTAAAATATCTAACGGTTAGTTTTGATGATTACCATGCTAAGTATATTCCAGTCGAAAATATTAGAAGACTACTTACAATTGTTAGGGAGTTCGAGATGGAAGTAGCAATGAATATGGTTGCTGATAAGACTAATAATGGGATTGGTTTACTGGAGCAATTAGGAGAGAGTATTTTTGGGGTTCAAATTACAGTTGTACCAGCTTCACCAGTTGGACGTGCAAATGGAATAAATAAAGATGATTTGTACGTTAAGAATATTTCTGAGTTAGATTTATCTTGTCCAGCAACTGGTTGGGAATTTGTAGTACATCATGATGGCTATATTTACCCTTGTTGTTCACCGTCTGTTTTCGAGAGTGAACTCAGACTTGGAAATATTGCTGATTCTTCTATAGAAACTCTTGAGAAAAAATTTTATTCCAATATTTTACTTTATATTTTGAAGGAGGAAGGGTTAAGCTGGTTTATTGAAAAAATGAATTTAGATATTTCAGATATGAAGTTTGTGTCAACATGTGAAATATGTAAATATATTTTCTCAGATATTGATCGTATTAACTCTATTACAGACGACATGAAATTATATTATGATGAAAACTTTGAAAGTATATAAAGATGATAATTATGAAATTTTTGGAGAAGATGACCAGTATATTGTAAAAGATATACAGGAGCACAAGTACTATAAACTTACTGCTACTGAGATAAAAAATTTCAATTTAAAATTTAAAAATAGAGATGAAAAAATTTCCAGTTTAAACTTATTTATTTTCTTTATTATACTATTTTCTTTAGAAATTTTTAATATATATATCGTCCTAAAATCTGTTGTTGGAGAGATAGATGAGATTGATTTTATATACTCTCTATGCATATATTTACCTATGTTCATAATTTTACATGAGCTAGGTCATATTTCATTTTTTCATCTATTTGATAAAAAAATTGATAAAGTTGGCTTCAAATTTAATTATATTTTTCCCTCTTTCTTTGTACGAATGAATGATACATATTTACTGAGTAAAAAAGAGCGTTTAATAGTCCACTCAGGAGGGATGATGTTTAGTCTTTTGATAAATACGTTTGTATTTCTATTAGGTGTTATGTTAAATAATGTTCTTTTGGTATATTTAGCAAAATATATGTCAATTGATATTATGTTTAATTCTTTACCGATGATGAATTCAGATGGGTATAAAGTTATTTTATCGTTGAAAGGAATGGAAGAAAAGAAAAATTTTGAAGAAAATAGGCGCTTAATTCAAATAATAAAAGTAGTAAATATTTTATTCGTTATCGTATATACTATTTGGTTTATTTGGAGTTTGTAAAAAAGTTTTACTTGTTTCAGTGAGTGACCTGTCCTGCACAGTGTGGAGGAAAATATTATGAAACAATCAGAAAATATCAAACGTGAAATGAAACCTGTCCTTAGCGACATGAATTTTGAAAAAGTTTTAACCAAAAAAAATGAGTTAGATAATGTAAATGATTTATGGTATTTTGTTAAAAGTTCAAAAAATAGATGGATTGCAGGTTCTGCCCATTAACTAATTATTAATTTTGGGACAGGTTGCTTTCTGAAGCAAGTAATGGTTTGGAGGATGAGTGATGATAGTAAAAAATTATAACCTGGTAATTGGGAAAAAAGTTTTATTGAAAGACTCAGAGTTATATTTCGAGGAAGGAATAATAAATCATGTAATAGGACGAAATGGTTCGGGGAAATCTCAACTTGCCAAAGATTTTATTTTAAATAGGGGAGGATATTTTTCAAGGAATATTCCGGATCGAACATTAGTCATTTCGAGTTATTCAAATTTACCCAAAGAATTGACGCTAAATGATGTGATAAAAACAGTAAGCTGGTCTTTATCTGCTGAGATTTATAGATTACTGGGTTTAGAAAATGTGCCAAATAATATTCCATTAAAAAAATTAAGTGATGGACAAAATCAGAAAATAAAATTATATATTTTATTATCTAGGAATAAAGAAATTATTATTCTTGATGAAATTACTAATGCGCTTGATAAAGTTACTGTTAATGAAATTCATATTTTTTTACAAAAATATAGTAAAAAACATCCAGAAAAAATTATTATAAATATTTCTCATGATTTGAGTGACATTCGAACATTACATGGAAATTATTTTATAATCGATAATCAAAGATTATACCAAATTTCGACAGCGGACGAAGCAATAAAATGGTATTTAGGAGAAATTTGATATGTTAAAAATGGAATTTATTAAGTCGTTTAGAAATAAGACATTACTTTATATTTTTTCTTCTGTTATTTTATCTTATATTTTGGGCTATATTTTGCCTGTTGGAATTGATAAAGTTAGTAAACTTAGTATAGGTGATTTTTATTTCAGTACATACACAGTTTTTACCCAGTTTGGTTTTTTGTTATTTGGTTTTGTAATTGTCTATTTTTTTAACAAGGACTATGCTGATAAAACAATATTATTCAGCTTCTTCTCAGGTATTAATTCACTGAAATTTCTTTTTACAAAAGTGACAGTACTTCTATTTGAATTTGTTTTTTCAATTTTTATTTCTAATATTTTAACGGCATTTTTTCTTCGTTTTAATAGTTTTCATTTTATGTTTTCTTTATTAATGTTTTCATTAATTGTTCTTCAATATATCTTGATTGTTGGCACCATTAGTTTAATATTTTCAAATTTGTTAATCTCATTAGGAGTATCACTTGTTTATTGGATACTGTCTATCATTCTTGTTGCAGTAGGAGGTTTTTTTAAACTTGTTGCAATTTTTGATGCTTCCAATTCTTTATATGTTTTAGTTGAAAAAATATTTTCTAAAGGGGAAATTATTCAAATGCACGACTTTGTTGTTGTAATCCCTTATATATTAATTCTAATTTTTCTAAGTTTATTTGTTGGAGTCATTTCTAATAAAAGATGGCTCAGAAATGGTCTACTATAAATAGAGAAAATTTATGCTAAGGATTATCGGATTACCTAAATTAGGTAGTCTTTTTCTTTTTTGTGATAACTTTTTCAAGTTCATCTTGTTATCATAGTGCTATCTTATGGAAAAAGGAGATAGCACTAGTGATGTTAAATAAAATGAAGGCTAGATTTTTGATTGGTTTTGGTGGTCTAGCAGTCACCAGCTTTATGGTGATGATGGGTTACACCATTGGTTCTCAGTCTGTCACCAATCACACGCAGAAACAAATCCAATCTGAGGCTCAAAAATTACTGACCAAAGAGAAAGAAAAAGAGAAGGCAAGTGTCCTCTCTGATGAGTTAGTCAAGGAATTCCTCACGCAATACTACACCAAGGAAAAGCTGGGCGAGAACAACAACCGTATCAAGCCCTATATGACAGATTCTGCCTTTAAGGAAGAAGTAGCTCGTCAAGAAGATTCCATCACTCAGGTATATAAGGACTATATGCTGGATTACCGCTTTGAATCTGCCAACATCTATGTCAATACAGAAGAAAATGAAGCTTTTGCAGAAGTATCTTATCAGGTTGTTTACGTGTCAGATGTCAGTGATAAGGCTCAGAAAAGCACACAGACAGAAACCACCTCTCTTAAACTATCTTATGCCAAATTGTCAGATAAACTCCTTGTCAATCAGGTAACCATTTGGAAAGGCAAGCTAGAGGACTTGAAAGAGTCTTCTGATGAAATAAATTCAAGCATTCCAAAGATTCAAGGGACTACTACAAGTGAGACTAACTAGCAGGAGTATATCTTCTGCTTTTTTGATAAGGAGATGAGATGATAAGAATTGAAAAAGTGAAACAAAAGGCGATTCTAGAGGTGGCAGAAAGTCTAGGTTATTCTTTTAAACGACTATCAGGGCAAGTCTATGAACACCCAGAACATGATTCCTTTAGGATTTTTGCGGATACCAATACTTTTAAATGGTTTTCACGTGACATCCAGGGAGATGTGATTGATTTCGTTCAGTTAATGACAGGAGTGTCTTTTAAAGAAGCCCTGTCTTACCTTGAAACTGGAGACTTTGAACAAGCTAAGGTAGTCGAAGAGACCTATCAACCCTTTCGTTATTATCTAAGAGAAGAACCATTTGACCAAGCACGAACTTATTTGAAGCAGATCCGTGGTTTGAGTGATGAGACCATCAATGCTTTTGGCAGACAAGGTCTATTAGCACAGGCTCATTACCAGACAAAGATCTTTCAGGAATCAGTCCTTGTCTTTAAGAGTTACAATCATCATGGCCAACTAGGAGGGGCAAGTCTTCAAGGGCTTGTCAAAGATAATCAGAGACATGATCGAGGTTACCTCAAGAAAATCATGAAAGACTCTCATGGATATGTAGGAATGAGCTTTGATATTGGAAAACCGAAACGCCTTATCTTTTGTGAATCGGTAATTGATATGATGAGTTATTATCAACTCCATCAGAAGCAGTTATCAGATGTGCGTTTAGTTTCTATGGAGGGCTTAAAACTCTCTGTGATTGCTTATCAGACACTAAGGTTAACAGCAGAGGAACATGACAAGCTCAATTTTTTAGATAATATCAAGCCAAGTAAATTAACGCATTTTCTTCGTATCATACAAGAAACAACTATCTTTTTTCAGAACCACCCAGGTTTGATAACATTAGCTGTTGACAATGATGAAGCAGGGCGAGACTTTTGTCAGAAGTTATCTGAGAAAGGACTTCCTACTGAAACTGACTTACCACCATTACAGGAACTGGAAACTAAAGCAGATTGGAATGATGTCGTGAAAAGTCAGAGAAATCTTTCTTTGAGAGATGTGATCCAATCGGCCAAGTTACAAGTTTTAAGAAGCAATCCTCCGCCTAGAAAAAATACCGCTTTAGAGTTGTGATAGCAAAATCAAGTCTCTTATCATAAGCTAGAAAGGAATAAGGAGGATCCCCTATGAGTGTGATTGAACGTCTAGCAGAAAGAGTGGCTAGGCAAGAGGAAAAAGTTGCGAAAGAAACGGAAAAACTAGAAACTTATCGCAGTCAATTACAAACAGCGATGTATCAAGCCTTTATCAAACACCAACAAAATAGTCCCTGGACATTTGATGAAGCATTGACGCAAGCCTTTGGCCAAGATGAACAAAAACCAATACCATCAGATAATAGAAATGAGGAATAACACATGACAAAAGACTGGACCTTTGACCAACCCTTAGATGATAACACACCGACATCTTCATCGGAAGAACGTGCGAAGATTGCGGCGCTATTTCATAAAGAAAACCAAGAGGGCACTGAAGACGTTGATTATGTTGCAGCCTTTGAAATGGAACAACAAAAATCTAAAAATCAGATGGCTCCACAGCAAAAACCTCAAGAGCAATCCAGACCAGAAAGTAAGCCCTCCTCAACTATTACCAGTGACTACAAGGAACACCTAGCCGATGGGATGGCTCAAAACAATGAGGACATTCGTCAAAGTCAGAAGAAAATCGAAGAGCTGCACCAGTTGATTGACGAAAAGAATAAGCACAATAAAAAATTACAAGCCATTTCAGCGGCTATTGATGACTTGTAAGAACGAGCAGTCCTTAAATGGGCTGCTTTTTATAAGGAGATAAGATGAAGTTATTCAAAAAGCAAACGCAAAATCAAGATAGTTTTAAACGTCTCATTCATCGCTTATCAGGAATGTCTGAAGCTGACTTACAGAAGGTCAACCAATTATTAGATGTCGTTTTTGACGCTACACGTCAAACTATCCAAGATGAAAAAAAGTCTCCTGAAATATTGCTAAAGGAGCCTATATTAGATGAGACCATAACTGAAGCTAAGAATAAATTGAAGACTGAGCAACTTGAAAAGCGGATAGAGCAATTTAGGCAGGCGAAGAAACATAAAAACGGATAACGCACCATTTTTGGTGCGTTATCCGTTTTTTGTGTTATAATGAAAGTAACAGAGGAGGACGCTCATGATTGGAGAGAATATCAAATCGTTACGTAAAACCCATGATTTAACACAACCAGAATTCGCAAAGATTGTTGGAATTTCACGAAATAGCCTTAGTCGCTATGAAAATGGAACAAGCTCTGTTTCGACAGAACTGATAGACCGTATTTGTCAGAAATTCAACGTGTCTTATGTCGATATTGTAGGAGAAGAAAAAATGCTAACACCAGTAGAAGATTATCAATTAACGTTAAAAATAGAAGTCATTAAAGAGCGAGGCGCAGCGATTTTATCCCAACTGTATCGCTATCAAGATAGCCAAGAAATTGCATTTGACGATGAAATCAATCCTTGGATTTTGATGAGTGATGATTTGTCTGATCTTATCAATACCAAGATTTATCTTGTTCAATCGTTTGATGAAGTGGAGCGCTACAATGGTTATTTGGATGGTATTGAGCGAATGTTGGAGCTTGCTCATCATCAGGTGGTGGCTTAATGCGGTTAGAAGAATTTAGCAAAGATGACTTTGACTTAGCCTTAAAACGGACCCTTCGTTCCTTAACTCGTGGTAAAAGGACATCAGTTAATCCAAATGCCATTTTACTTGGCGGACAAAGCGGAGCGGGTAAGACAACGATACACCGTATTAAGCAGAAAGAGTTCCAAGGCAATATCATTATTATTGACGGCGACAGCTATCGTTCTTTACACCCGAATTATCTAGTTTTACAAGATGAATACGGTAAAAATAGCGTGGATTATACCAAAGGTTTTGCAGGAAAAATGGTGGAACATCTTGTAGATGAGCTAAGTAAGCAGGGGTATCATTTGTTAATCGAAGGAACTTTGAGAACGACAGAAGTCCCGCGAAAAACTGCTCGGCTATTGAAATCACGAGGCTATCAAGTCTCATTAGCTTTGATAGCAACCAAGCCTGAATTATCCTATATTAGCACCTTAATCCGTTACGAAGAAGTCTATGTGGTGAATCCTAACCAAGCTAGAGCAACTCCGAAAGAGCATCACGATGGTATTGTAGAACATTTAGTTGATAACTTACGAGAGTTAGAAACTGATAAACTCTTTGAACAGATTCAAATTTATCAAAGAGACAGACGTTGTGTCTATGATTCTGAAACAGATAAAGGTTCAGTAGCCGATGTCCTACAAGAATGCCTCTTCGGAAAATGGAGCAAGGTAGAGGAGGAGATGATGAAAATGGGACAGGAACAGTTGAGGGAGCTCTCTATAATGAACGAAAATTAAGAGGAGAATATGGAATGTATTTAAAAAGTTTATCAATAAAAAATTATAGAAAATATGGCGAAGAAGTTCAGACTATTAACTTTGCTCATAGTAAATGGCCAGAAACGTCAGGTGTTGAAGATGAATCGGAAAAGATAGATATAACAGAAGAGTATATATCAAAAAGTTCATCATTAATTGTAGGAAAAAATAATTCTGGTAAAAGTACAATTGTCAAGTTATTAAGTACACTACAAAATACCAAGTCAGGTAGTAGAAATATTTTCAAGCATACAGACTTCAATTTAAAAATGTTATCGGATTGGTATCGTTTAAATATTGATAGTAAATCTGACGAAGAGGTAAAAAGTATTGATAAGTTTCCTAGTATGGAGTTTCAACTGGTATTAGGAATTGATGATCAAAATGATCTGATTTCAAGTTTCGAAGATATCTTAATTTTAGGTGGTATAGAAACAGTTGGAACTCATGAAAATGAAGAGATTGCAGAAGTAACTATCAATATTAAGTATGAAGTTGCTGATGTTAAGTCTTTTTCAGAAGAGCTTGTTAAACTTAAGAGTAGTTATTTAGAAGAAGTTCAGCAGGATGAAAAAATTTTAGACTATAAAAAAGAGATTCAGTACCGACAATTTTTAGGTTTATTCAGTAGTAATTACTTTGTATTAAATTGCTATCCACTAGGAAGAGAGGAGCCTGCTAAAGAATTTTCTCTATCTTCATTACTAAAGGTAGAAACAATAGAAGCAAATACAGTAAAAAGTGACAAGACACTTTCACAAGCATATAATAAAATAGTTTCAACTTACATAAAAAACAATGATATAACAGCAATTGATGGTTTAGTTGATAATATTAATTCTCAAGTCAAGGCTATGGTTGATACCAATATAAAGGATATTCTTCAAACTGCAGTTTCTAGTATTGAGTCAACAAAGAATTTAAAGATGAATTTACATCCAGATGTAACTTTAGAGAAAATTTTTGCAAATAGTATTATTTATGAGTACCAAGAAGGAAATAATAACATACCCGAAAGTCAGTTTGGTATGGGATATACAAATTTGATGGTCATTATTGCAAAGATTGTTGATTATATTGAATTATATAGTGAGAAGGATATTAATGGTTCAGTAAATATTCTTTGTATTGAGGAACCAGAGTCATTTATGCATCCTCAGATGCAAGAATTATTTATAAAAAATATTTCAAAAGCAATTGCTACCTTACTTGGTAAAAAACAGCAATTAGATACTTTTCAAATTATCATCACGACTCACTCAACGCATATCTTAAACAGTAAGATTCAATCAGGAAATACTCTGAATAATATTTGTTATCTGGGGCAAGCAAATACAAATAATATTATAGAAAACATAAGTGATGACAAAATAGTATCTGGTAGAGATATTGACAAAAAAGCTTATGAATATATCAAAAAATATTTAAGACTAGAGGTTTCAGATATTTTCTTTGCTGATGCAGTTATTTTGGTTGAAGGAGTTTCTGAAGAAACTTATCTTAGGTTTGAAATTGATAGGCATCCTACTTTGAAAAATCATCATATTAAGGTTTATAGGATTGATGGAGCATATGCCCATCAGTTTATTAGCTTATTAGATTTGTTAGGAATTAAAACTGTTATTTTTACAGATTTAGATTTAAAAAGATCAGAATCTGAAAAGAAGGTTGATATAAAAGAAAACAGTGATCCTGATATTATTCCTTCAAATATTTCTGATTTAGATTTAAAAAGATCAGAATCTGAAAAGAAGGTTGATATAAAAGAAAACGGTGATCCTGATATTATTCCTTCAAATATTTCTGATTTAGAGGAAAAGTATAGCAGTATAGGAAGTTCTTTGACTACCAATGGAACCATACAGTACTTTGTAAAAAAAGTGCTGAATGATGATAGTGCGACATATGATAGAATCAACTCTCAGTTAATTGAGATGCTTACGAATAAAGAGGAGTTGATTTTTAAACATAATAACATTTTAATGTATTCTCAAGGGAAAATAAATGGATTCTATGCCACTAGTTTTGAGGAGTCAATTGTTTTAACAAATGCGATAGATGATGAAAACGGACACAAGAAATCTTTGGTTAAACTTCTAAAATATGTTCATCCAAGGATGAAGCATTTTAAAGATATTGACGAAAGTTCTGAGATTGCAGAAAAGTCTTATATGTATCAAGTGAAACTATCTGATGGGAAATCAAGATTTTCTACAGGGTTAGTATATCTATCTGTAACTGATAATACCTTTAATCTCAAGATTCCTAAGTATATTGAGTCAGGTTTAGAGTCGCTTTGTGATTATTTTAAGGAGTAAACGATGACATATACGATTAGTCCAGAAAATAGACAATTAGAGTTAGACATTCAGAAAAAAATTAATAAATGTTTGGATGATTTTGAGAGTTTTTGTTTTGATGCGGGTGCTGGTGCAGGGAAAACCTATGCTCTTCAAAAATCAATTGAGCATCTTTTAAAGACGGAGGGAGACAATTTAAAGCTAAGTAATCAAAAAATATTATGTATCACATATACTAATGCTGCAAAAAATGAGATTCTTGATCGACTTGGAAAAAATTCTTCGGTGGTAGTATCTACCATTCATGAATTTCTTTGGGGATTTATTGCGATTCAGCAAGAACTACTGACTGAAGAACATAAAAATAAAATAAAAGCTGAACTCGAAAAAATTGAACAAAAAATAAATGGAAATTCTCTTTCCAGCAATGTGGAACAGAATGAATTTCGAGAGCGTATCTGTGATGAAGAGTTTCTCAATGTATTTTATAGCACCCCCGCTAATCCAGCACAAAATTTCAAAGAAGTGATTATTGGCTACAATGAATACTTTAGACCATATTTAAGTAGTGTCAAGAACTTTAGCGATTTAGTTAAGAATACTAATAAAAGGTATAAGTTGGAAATGACACTGAAGGAGATTGAAGATAAAATATCTAAAAAAATTATCTATAACCCAGTTCAAAATCGTGATAAGCTTGAAAACTATGTTATTAGCCATGATACGTTATTGCTTTATTGTAAGAATATCATCACGAGTCAGAATTTATTAAAGAGATTGCTTTCAGATAGATATCCATATGTATTAGTTGATGAGTATCAAGATACGGATGAAAAAGTTATTGAGATTATTGATAGTATCAGAGAATATTCAAATTCTAAAAAAAACTTTGTGGTAGGTTTTTTTGGTGATTCCTTACAAAATATTTATGGTTCAGGAGTAGGGATTCTCCCTAATAAGGGAGAGTACAAAAGTATTGAAAAAATCTTTAATCGACGTTCCTCTAAGCAAATAGTAGAGCTAATTGAGAAAATCAGAAATGATAATTTTGGACAACAATCGATATATACTGATTTTGATAAAGGCTCATATAAATTTTATATTGCTAGTGATGATTTTAATTTAGATAATTTTTTACGGGAAAATAGTCTGACCGATAATACAGCATGTCTTTTAATGAAAAATGATGATATTTCCAAGGCTCGAGGATTTGAGGAACTATTATTGGTTTTGAAAAAATTTCCTAGATTTAGAGGTTCTAACTATGAAAACGTAACCAATGAGTTTTTACAGAAGAATTTACAGCACATGGGATGGTTTTTAAGAGAGAGTTTAACTTTAATAGACTTTATTCAAAAGTCCTCAGATAGTGATTCAACCGTTAAGGAAATTGTTCAGTTTATAGCATCGTCTAAATCAACACTAACATTTGCAGACATGAAACAGTTTATTAGTAGTTTTAGAGAAATTAACTTGTCACCACTGACAATTGATGAATATATTAATAAAATTGCAAAAATCTTAGGACGAATTTCAGGTGTAGAGATTTTAAGAAAAATATTCTCGATTGACGAAACTGCTGACAACATTTTATTGAACATCAAAAATAGAGCGTATGATTATTTTTACTATTCTCAAGATTCGGAGGAGGACTCCGAACCAGAAATGACAGTTATTGATGAATTTTTTAGCTTAGATGTTTCTCAATTTATCAAGTGGTATAAATATATTTTTGATGACCTTAAAGATGAGGGGATTAGCTACTATACATTACATGGTTCAAAAGGCTTAGAATTTGATAATGTAGTTGTTGTGTTACAGGATAATTTTGCTAAGAAAAAGGATTATTGTAAATATTTTTTTGAAAATTATGATAATCGAACTGATGATGTTAATCGGTTTATTGAAATTCGTAATCTTCTTTATGTAGCATGTTCAAGAGCAAAAATAAATCTTCATGTGGTTTATATTGCTGAAATACAAGAAAACATATTGGCAAATATTGAGAGTATTTTTGGTAAGATCCAAAATTTAATATAATCTAAATTTTTCCGAGAGCTATCCAGCTCTCTTTTTTCTTACCTTCTACAGTAATGTGATAACTTTTCCAAATCATCCTTGTTATCCTAATATCATTCCTAAGAAAATCAAGTCTTGATTTTCTACTGGGGGTTTGGGGGCGAAGCCACCAAGTTATCTTATCGTTGGCTGTCAAAACTGGAAGTTTTTGGACGGCTGACGATATGATTTTTTGGGTATTGTGACCACAATGCCTGAGCTCGCAAAGACCGAACAAGAAGAGAGTGAGGTCTTTAGGAAGCGTACTGACAATGTGAGGCAGCCTGACATTGTCAGACAAGTATAATGTTGAAAGGATAGTAGGATGGGACAAGAAATTAAGTTGATTCGTAAGCAATTTAGAATCACGAGACAAGAAGAAAAACAGATAAAAGAAATGATGAGGGAACAAAAACTGGATAGTTTCTCAGAATTTCTTCGTCAAAATTTGTTGAAAAAGAATTATCAGGATAGAATTTTTGAAAGTTGGTTCTCCCTTTGGCAATCTCAAAAGTTTGAGCAGATTAGTCGAGATGTGTATGAAGTTTTGATTATTGCAAGAGAAAATCACCAAGTGACTCAAGAACACGTTTCAATCTTATTGAGCTGCGTTCAAGAATTGATAGCGGAAGTCAATCAAGTACAGCCACTCAGTCGTGAGTTTCGTGAAAAATATATGAGATAGGGGGCTACTATGGTTTATCGTTATCGTACCAATCTTAAAAAAGTATTTCTGACTGATTCAGAATTACATCAATTAAATGAGCGTATTGCTAAGAGTCACTGTCAAAATTTCTCGGTCTATGCCAGAAAAGTGTTGCTTAATCCCAATATATCTTTTGTCACAATTAACACGGATACTTATGACCAGTTAGTTTTTGAATTGAGACGGATTGGAAATAACATCAATCAAATTGCGCGTGTTATTAATTACAGTCATCTTATTTCTCAAGAACAGCTGAATGAATTGCGTAAGGGGATTGGTGAGTTAGTTACAGAAGTCGAAAAAGAATTTCAAGTAAAGATTAAAAAATTAAAGGAGTTTCATGGTAGTCACTAAACACTTTGCGACACATGGAAAAAAATATCGTAGGCGTTTAATTAAGTATATTCTCAATCCTGATAAAACAGACAATTTGAAATTGGTATCTGATTTTGGCATGAGCAATTATTTAGACTTCCCTAGCTATGAAGAAATGGTAGAAATGTACAATGTCAACTTTACCAATAACGACAAGTTGTACGAATCTAGAAATGACCGACAGGAAAAACACCAACAAAATATTCATGCCCATCACCTCATTCAATCATTTTCTCCTGAAGATAATCTGACACCTGAAGAAATTAACCTCATTGGTTATGAGACTATGAAGGAATTGACTGGAGGTCGCTTTAAATTTATCGTGGCAACCCATACAGACAAAGACCATGTCCACAACCATATCTTAGTCAATGCCATAGACAGTAATTCAGATAAAAAATTGATATGGAATTATGCCTTAGAACGAAATTTACGTATGATTTCAGACCGTATTTCTAAAATGGCGGGGGCAAAAATTATCGAGAAGCGTTACTCCTACTGTGATTATCAAAAATATAGGCAGTCTAATCATAAATTTGAATTGAAACAACGTCTGTATTTTTTGATGCAACAGTCAAAGTCCTTTGATGATTTTTTAGAAAAAGCGGTGCAGTTACATGTTTATATTGATTTTAGTCAGAAGCATAGTCGATTCATGATGACGGATAGAGCAATGACAAAACCAATTCGAGGACGCCAACTCAGCAAACGAAATTTCTATGATGAAGAATTTTTTAGAACGCATTTTGCTAAGCAAGAGATTGAAAGTCGTTTAGAATTTTTGTTGAACCGTGTCAATTCTTTAGAAGAGTTACTGACAAAAGCAAAAGAATTGAATCTAACCATTGACTTAAAACAAAAAAATGTAACTTTTATACTAGAAGAAGATACTCAAAAGATAAGTTTGGGTCATAAAAAAATAAGTGACAAGAAATTATATGATGTTAATTTTTTTCAAGATTACTTTAAAAATAAGGAGGTCGGTGATTCAGAAGGATTAGAAAATTTACAGGAACAGTACCATGCTTTTCAAGAAGAACGAGATAAGGATAAGGTATCCACTGAAGAGATTGAAGAAGCCTTTGAGACATTTAAGGAAAAACGAGATGCCGTTCATGAATTTGAAGTGGAACTTGCAGAGCACCAAATAGAGAAGCTAGCTGATAAGGGCGTTTATATCAAGGTGTCTTTCGGTGTCAAACAGAGCGGTCTTATTTTCATTCCCAACTATCAATTAGATATTCTTGAAGAAGAGAATCGGAAAAAATTTAAAGTCTATATCCGTGAGACAACCTCATACTTTATCTATAACAAAGAATATTCGGATAAGAATCAGTATATAAAAGGGCGAACCTTGATTAGACAGCTAACCAACGATAGTCGAGTGATACCATACAGAAGACCAACTGTTGAACGACTTCAAGAAAAGATTTCTGAGATTAACCTCTTGATTGAGCTAACTGAGACAGACAAAAAATACCAGGACATCAAAGACGAACTGATCGCAGAAATAGCAGAGCTAGATATCAAACTGACTCAAACAAATGAAAAAAACGCCACCTTAAACAAGATGGCGGAAGTGCTTATCAATCTAAAGAGTGATGATCCGAATAGTCGAAAATTAGCAAGGTATGATTTTTCAAAACTGAATATGACAGAATCAATTTCAATAGAACAAGTGAATAAAGAGATTGTCATGGTTCAACAGGATTTCAAACTTTATATGAATGACTATGAGAAGAGTACAAAAAAACTGGTAAAATTTGTAAAAATCTTGAATTTTGATAACGGATTTGACAAACAGTTTGATGAGGAGATTTCGTTATAGTATAAAGATATTCAAGATTTATCAGAAGCGAGCGCTTAATATTCAGATTTTGACTTAATTGTTCACAGCTTAATAAGAAAATAGTAATAATAATTTATTTATGAGTTTTGTTTAAAAAACAAACAAAAAATGTTGAATAATGTTTAAGGAAGAGATATAATAAAATAAAGGAGGCTGTAAAATGAATAAATTTCAACGTTTAGAAGAGATTACGAAATTAGTTAACAAAAAAGGGACTGTTCGTATTTCTGAAATTATGGAATCTTTTGGTGTAACAGATATGACCGTTCGTAGAGACTTAATCGAACTGGAAGAACAAGGTTTGCTAAAAAAAATCCATGGTGGAGCAAGAAGTAATTCAGCTTTCCAATACCGAGAGATTTCACATAAAGAAAAACATACATTAAATATAGAAGAAAAACGCCATATTGCTAAATTAGCTGCAAATATCATTGAAGAAGGGGATACTATCTTTTTAGGTCCTGGTACTACGGTTGAGAGTTTTGCAGAAGAAATCAATAATCAACGATTGAGTGTCGTAACAAACTGTTTGCCTGTATTTAATATCTTACTTAAGAAAAAATCAGAGACATTTAAAGTTTTTCTCTTAGGAGGTGAGATGCGGCAGGTCACGGAATCATTTGTAGGAGAAGTGACAAATACAAGTCTAGAAAAAATGCACTTTAGTAAAATGTTTTTTAGTGCAAATGGTAATCGTGAAGATGATGTTATGACTTCAACAGTTGAAGAGGCCTATACCCAACGTTTAGCGATTAGCCGATCGGTTGAACAATATCTTCTGCTAGATAGTTCAAAGATAGGCAAAGAGGATTTTTCAGTCTTTTGCCAACTTTCACAGTTAACAGGTGTTATAACCGATAAAAAAGACGAGGAAAAGGTCAGTCAACTCGCGAAATGGACGGAAATAATTAATTAACAAGGCTTAAATTCTTGCCAGGCATAAATAATGTTAACATTATCGTCTTCGCAGCTAGTTTGGTCATGATTTAAAAGAACATTCTATGATGGATGTTCTTTTTTTTAGAAACAAATAAACAAAAACAAACAAAAAATAAACAAAAAGGGTTGACAAGATGTTTTTTAATGTTTATAATATAATTGTAAATCAAACAAAACAACATTTTTAAACAGGAGAAAACAGATGACAGTTATTATTGGTGCTGATAAAGCAGGCTTAGAATTGAAAGAAATCGTTAAATCTTATTTGGTAGAACTTGGTCATGATGTCCAAGATGTCTCTGCTGAAGGTCGTGATTTTGTTGATACAACACTAGCAGTAGCTAAAGAAGTAACTGCTAACGATGTTAACCTAGGAATTGTAATTGATGCATACGGTGTTGGCTCATTTATGACGGCTACTAAAATTAAAGGCATGATTGCTGCTGAAGTCTCAGATGAACGTTCAGCTTATATGACCCGCGGACACAATAATTCTCGCATTATTACAATGGGGTCTGAAATTGTTGGTCCTGGCGTTGCAAAAAACATTGCTAAAGGATTTGTCGAAGGTGAGTATGACGGTGGTCGTCACCAAATCCGTGTCGACATGCTTAACAAAATGTGCTAATAAAAAATAATATAATCAAGAGGTAAAATAAGATGAAAATTGCTGTTGGCTGTGACCATATTGTAACAAACGATAAAATTGCTGTTGTTGACTACTTGAAGACTCAAGGTTATGAAGTCATTGATTGTGGAACTTATGACAATGTTCGGACTCACTATCCAATTTTTGGGAAAAAAGTTGGTGAAGCTGTTGCGAGTGGTGAAGCAGATTTAGGCGTTTGTATTTGTGGAACTGGCGTTGGAATCAATAATGCTGTAAACAAAGTACCAGGAATTCGTTCAGCTTTGGTTCGTGATATGACCTCTGCAATCTACGCTAAAGAAGAGTTGAATGCTAATGTCATTGGCTTTGGTGGTAAAATCACTGGTGGCTTATTAATGACAGATATTATTGAAGCATTTATCCATGCAGAATATAAACCAACTGAAGAAAACAAAGCATTGATTGAAAAAATTGCGAAAGTTGAAAGTTTGAATCAAGGACAAGCCGATCCGCATTTCTTCGATGAGTTTTTAGAAAAATGGGATCGCGGAGAATACCACGACTAAGAGGTGAATCATGATTTTAACAGTCACTATGAATCCGTCGGTTGATATTGCTTATCAACTGGATGTCTTTAATCTAGATACGGTTAACCGTGTTGCTGAAACACACAAAACCCCTGGAGGAAAGGGCTTAAATGTTACACGAGTTCTTTCTCAAGTCGATGATGATGTTCTTGCTACTGGTTTATTGGGTGGCAAAATCGGTGAATTTATTCAGAAGGAATTAGATCAAGTTGGTATTCAGCATGATTTTTCACCAATATCAGGAGAAACACGCAACTGTATTGCAGTTTTACATGAAGGTCAGCAAACAGAGATTTTAGAGTCAGGTCCAACTATTTCTGATGAAGAAGGCAAAGCTTTTTTAGAGCACTTTGAAAGACTGGTTAAGCAAGTAAGTATTATCTCTGTTTCAGGTAGCCTGCCAAAGGGATTGCCTGTGGACTTTTACTCTAAAATGATTGAGATTTGTGAGCGTTATCAGAAACCTGTGGTTTTAGATTGTTCCGGCCAAGCCTTATTAGAAGTTTTGAAAGGACATGCAAAACCGACAGTCATCAAGCCCAATACAGAAGAATTGTCTCAGCTCTTAAATATGGAAGTTACGAGTGATACTAGTGTCTTAAAAGCAGCTCTTGATCAAGATTTATTTGACGGAGTAGAATGGGTGATTGTATCACTAGGTTCTAAGGGTGCTTTTGCCAAACATATTGATTCGTATTATCAGGTGACGATTCCCAAAATAGAAGTAGTCAACCCAGTAGGTTCGGGTGATTCAACGGTAGCAGGAATTACATCAGCTCTTTACCATGCAGAATCAGATGAAGAGCTATTGAAAAAAGCCAATTGTTTGGGGATGTTAAATGCCCAAGAAAAACAAACCGGCCATGTTAATATGGCAAACTATTCAGCATTATTTGAACGTATTAAAGTAGAAGAGGTATAATCATGGTATTAACAGAACAAAAACGTCGTTACATGGAAAAATTAAGTGATGAAAATGGTATTATTTCAGCATTAGCATTTGACCAACGTGGTGCTCTAAAACGTTTGATGGCACAACATCAAACTGATGAACCAACAGTTGCTCAAATGGAAGAGCTTAAAGTATTGGTTTCTGAAGAATTGACGCCATTTGCTTCATCTATGCTTTTGGATCCTGAATACGGTTTGCCTGCCACCAAGGTACTTCATAAAGACGCAGGGTTGCTTCTCGCTTATGAAAAAACAGGCTATGACACCACTAGCACGAAACGCTTACCGGATTGCTTGGTTGATTGGTCTGTAAAGCGTTTGAAAGAAGAAGGGGCAGATGCCATTAAATTCTTGCTTTACTATGATGTCGATAGTGATGAAGCGACAAATCGTCAGAAAAAAGCTTATATCGAACGTATTGGCTCAGAATGTACAGCTGAAGATATACCGTTTTATCTTGAAATCCTAGCTTATGATGAGAAAATCGCTGATGCTTCAAGTGCAGAATATGCCAAAGTTAAACCACGCAAGGTTATTGAAGCGATGAAAGTATTTTCGGATGACCGTTTTGGTATTGATGTCTTGAAGGTAGAAGTTCCAGTTAATATGAATTTCGTAGAAGGTTTTGGTCAAGACGAGGTGGTCTATACTAAGGAAGAAGCTGCTTCTTATTTCAAACAACAGGATGAAGCGACTCACCTTCCATATATCTACCTGAGCGCAGGTGTATCAGCTAAGCTCTTCCAAGACACTTTAGTGTTTGCCAAAGAATCTGGTGCAAACTTTAACGGTGTCCTTTGTGGCCGTGCAACTTGGGCTGGTAGTGTCAAAGACTATATTGAACAAGGTGAAGCAGCTGCTCGTGAGTGGTTACGCACTACTGGATTCCAAAATATTGATGAATTGAACAAGGTCTTGAAAGAAACAGCAACACCCTGGACACAACGCATTTAAACATTATAACAACATAAAGCAAACAAAAAAATAAAAAAATGTTATTTTTTTAAACAGAAAGGGTTTACAAACCTCTTGTCCTGTGTTATAATAAGTTCATAAATCGAATACGGGTAGATCGTAACTATTACGAATAGGCGAGACTACAAATGAATGGAAGGTAAGCCTTTGCTATCTTTAGTTTATTTGTGGTCTCTTTTTCTATCCAATTATAAATTAAGAGGGGGAGGTAATAAATGTATCGTGTTTTACAAGCGCTTAATAATAATGTCGCTTTAGTAAAAGATGAGCATGATCAACAGTTTGTAGTGATGGGACTTGGGATTACTTTTCAGAAACGAAAAGGAGATCTCGTTATTGCTGAGAAGATTGAAAAAGTCTTTTCCTTAAAAAGCACGGAATCGCAAGAAAATTTCATGACCTTGCTAAAAGATGTGCCATTGGACTTTATCACAGTAACCTATGATGTGATTGAAACCTTGTCAAGCAAATATTCCTATCCCGTTCAAGAATATCTCTATGTTACCTTAACGGACCATATTCATTGTGCCTATAAGGCGGTTCTTGAAGATAATTATCAAGAAAGTAAGTTGCCGAATATTTCACAAGAATACAGCATAGAGTATGTCATTGCAAAAGAAGCTTTGGGGATGTTTCGTCAGAAACTCTTGAACGATTTACCTGATGATGAGATTGGAAGGATAGCCTTACATTTCATCAATGCAAAAGGGGTAACAGCTGTTGAAAAATCACCTAAAGTAGACTTAACACGTTCGGTGTTGTCAAAAGTTCAAGAAGAGTTAGAAAGGTTAGGAATTAAGCGAACAAAAGAAAATAGTAACTTTTACGATCGCTTAATGATCCATCTAACATACTTCCTTCAATATTTGGATAGAAGTCCAAATGATAATGGGCCTCTCATGGATATGGGAAAACATATTCAGATAGCCTACCCTGAAGCTTATGATGTTGGTGATAAAATTTATCAAATCATAGCCTCAGAAACAGGTGTTGCGATTCATGAAAGTGAAAAGTTTTATATTGTATTACATGTACAACGCTTACTCTAATCACTAAACCAAAAAATTAATAAAGGAGCTTAAAAAATGAATAGAGAAGAAATTACCCTCTTGGGATTTGAAATTGTATCTTATGCTGGTGAAGCACGTTCAAAATTATTAGATGCTTTAAAAGCAGCACAAAATAGCGACTTTGAAAAAGCGGAAGAGTTGGTGGAATCTGCTAATTCAAGTATTGTTGAAGCACACCATGCTCAAACAAGTCTACTTCAAAAAGAAGCAGCAGGTGAAGAGCTAGCCTTTAGCGTAACTTTGATGCACGGGCAAGACCACTTGATGACAACTCTTCTATTGAAAGATATGATGAAACATATGATTGAACTTTATAAGAGAGGTACGAACTAATGAATAAACTAATTGCTCAAATTGAAAAAGGGAAACCTTTTTTTGAGAAAATCTCACGTAATATCTACTTACGTGCTATCCGTGATGGCTTTATTGCCAGCATGCCAGTTATCTTATTCTCAAGTATTTTCCTTCTGATTGCTTTTGTTCCAAACATCTTCGGATTTAATTGGAGTGAAGAAGTAGTTGGAATGTTAATGAAACCTTATAATTATACAATGGGAGTTGTAGCTCTCTTGATCGCAGGTACAACAGCAAAATCATTAACTGATTCTGTAAACCGTAAATTAGAAAGTACAAATCAGATTAACTTCCTATCTACTATGCTTGCCTCTATCACTGGCTTCTTGATTTTAGCATCAGATGCGATTGAAGGTGGCTTTGCAAGTGGCTTCTTAGGGACAAAAGGTCTTCTTTCTGCCTTTGTTTCAGCTTTTGTCATTGTAAATATCTATAAAGTCTGTGTGAAAAACAATGTAACAATTCGTATGCCAGACGAAGTTCCACCGAACATTTCGCAAGTATTCAAAGACTTAATCCCATTCACATTATCAATTGTAACTCTATATGCTCTTGATATTATTGTTCGTAATACTGTTGGCACAAGCGTTGCTGAAGCGATTGGTACATTACTTGCGCCACTCTTTACAGCAGCTGATGGTTATCTTGGAATCACGATTATTTTTGGTGCCTATGCTCTTTTCTGGTTCGTTGGTATTCATGGGCCATCAATCGTTGAACCTGCTATTGCTGCCATTACTTATGCTAATGTAGAAGTAAACTTGCAGTTACTTCAAGCAGGACAACACGCTGATAAAATTTTGACTTCAGGAACTCAAATGTTTATTGTAACGATGGGTGGTACAGGTGCAACTCTTGTGGTGCCATTCATGTTCATGTGGCTGACAAAATCAAAACGTAATCAAGCAATTGGTCGAGCGGCAGTTGTTCCAACATTTTTCGGTGTTAATGAACCAATCTTATTTGGTGCACCACTTGTTTTGAATCCAACATTCTTTATTCCATTTGTCTTTGCACCTATTGCAAATGTTTGGATTTTCAAATTCTTCGTTGATGTTCTTGGTATGAACAGCTTTAGTGTGAACTTGCCATGGATAACACCTGGTCCTATAGGTATTATCATGGGTACTGGTTTTGGTCTCTGGTCATTTGTTCTTGCTTTGACTTTGATTGTTGTAGACGTACTTATTTACTACCCATTCTTGAAGGTCTATGACCAACAAATTTTGGAAGAAGAACGTTCAGGTAAGACATCTGATAGTTTGAAAGAAAAAGTTGCTGCAAACTTCAACACAGCAAAAGCAGATGCTATTCTTGAAAATGCTGGCGTTACTGCTAAAGAAATTAAAGAACAAACCAACGTTCTCGTCCTTTGTGCAGGTGGTGGCACAAGTGGTCTTCTAGCGAATGCCTTGAACAAGGCTGCTAAAGAATACGGAGCTCCAGTAACAGCTGCGGCTGGTAGCTATGGTGCTCACCGTGAAATTTTACCTCAATATCAATTAGTTATCTTGGCGCCTCAAGTGGCATCTAACTATGAAGATATGAAATTAGAAACTGACAAACTCGGTATTAAGTTAGCTAAAACTGAGGGTGCACAATATATCGGATTGACCCGTGATGGTCAAGGTGCTTTGGACTTTGTAACACAACAAATCGAAGGCTAATGCTATACATGTAAGGGAATAGTGAGATTAACGGAGTAGCTTATCCGAGAATAATCTGCTCTTCCCTTTCTTTTTTTCATTAGAAAGAGGAATTGAAATGACTAAAACATTACCAAAAGACTTTATTTTCGGTGGAGCAACAGCAGCTTACCAAGCAGAAGGAGCAACTAAAACAGATGGTAAAGGCCCGGTTGCATGGGATAAATATTTAGAAGACAATTATTGGTACACAGCAGAACCTGCAAGTGATTTTTATAATCGTTATCCTGTCGACTTAAAGCTGGCTGAAGAATACGGTGTCAATGGAATCCGTATTTCGATTGCTTGGTCTCGTGTATTCCCTACTGGATATGGTGAGGTCAATCGCAAAGGAGTTGAGTACTATCATAATTTATTTGCAGAATGTCATAAGCGTGGTGTAGAACCATTCGTTACTTTGCATCATTTTGATACACCAGAAGCCTTGCATTCAAACGGTGATTTTTTAAATCGTGACAATATTGACCATTTTGTTGCCTATGCTGCCTTCTGTTTCGAAGAGTTTCCGGAAGTGAACTACTGGACTACCTTCAATGAAATTGGACCTATCGGTGACGGGCAATACTTAGTTGGTAAGTTCCCTCCAGGTATCCAATATGATTTGGCAAAAGTTTTTCAATCTCATCATAATATGATGGTTTCCCATGCACGTGCAGTTAAGCTTTATAAAGATAAAGGTTACAAAGGGGAAATCGGTGTCGTTCATGCTTTACCAACCAAATACCCTTATGATCCAGCTAATCCAGATGACGTGCGAGCTGCAGAATTAGAAGATATTATTCACAACAAATTTATCTTGGATGCGACTTACCTTGGCCGTTATTCTGAGAAAACAATGGAAGGTGTTCAGCACATTTTGGCAGCAAATGGAGGGGAATTAGATCTTCGTGAAGAAGACTTTGCCATCCTCGAAGCGGCTAAAGATTTGAATGATTTCCTTGGAATTAACTACTACATGAGTGATTGGATGCAAGCTTTTGATGGTGAGACTGAAATCATTCATAACGGTAAAGGGGAAAAAGGAAGTTCAAAATACCAAATTAAAGGTGTTGGTAGACGAGAAGCACCAGTGAATGTTCCGAAAACAGATTGGGATTGGATTATTTACCCTCAAGGTCTATATGATCAAATTATGCGGGTAAAAACAGACTATCCTAATTATAAAAAGATTTACATTACTGAAAATGGTCTTGGTTATAAGGATGAATTTGTAGACGGAACAGTTTATGATGATGGTCGTATTGACTACGTAAAAAAACATTTGGAAGTGATTTCTGATGCGATTTCAGATGGTGCTAACGTTAACGGATACTTTATCTGGTCTCTGATGGATGTCTTCTCATGGTCAAATGGATATGAGAAACGTTACGGTCTCTTCTATGTTGATTTTGAGACACAAGAACGTTATCCTAAAAAATCAGCGCATTGGTACAAGAAAGTTGCTGAAACTCAAGTCATTGATTAATCCTTACTATGAAAGTGTGTACCTATGTTTAAAACATTAAAAAGAGTGGCAGACGGTGTTTTAACTTCTGCCTATGAAAAAGTTTATATTGTTAATTTTGAAAAATGTCCCTATATTCCGTACATCGATCAAGATGTTTTAAAATCTTTAGGGAAATGGTATGTCTCTACTGGAGGAGAATGGATTTGTCATTCAGATTTAGAATTAGATGAATTCAAAATATTGTTTAACAATCTCTTAGAAGATTCTTTAAAAGGGAATGTTAGATATGAAATGGACTATATGCCTTTTCAGCAATCATAGACTATAATTGGGGAATCAACTAATGAAATTAAAAAATGATGAATTAACGGTTGAATTTAAACCGGAGGGGGCGACCATCAGTTCGATTAAAGATCGAGATGGTGTGGAATATCTTTGGCAAGGTAATCCAGAGTACTGGGGTGGTCAGGCACCAGTTCTATTTCCTATCTGTGGTAGTCTAAGAAATGATGGGGCCACGTTTCAGGTTGGTGAAAAAACAATTTCTGGATCCATGCCTCGCCATGGGATTGTCAGAAAACGCACTTTTGATTTAGTAAAACATACCGAAAATGAGATACAGTTTCGTATTTTATCTGACGACGAGATGTTAAAGCAATACCCATTTCCATTTGAACTCCAATTAACCTATCGCTTGGACGGTAAGAAGTTGGAAACAGAATATGCAGTTCGATATTTAGGTGAGTTAGATGCGATGCCATTCTTTATTGGAGGACATCCAGGATTTAATTGTCCATTATTAGAGGATGAAGCATTTGATGACTATTACCTAGAATTCGAATTGGAAGAAGATTGCACGATTCCAGAAAGTTTCCCAGATACGGGACTTCTTGATTTTTCCAAACGTCAACCAATGCTATCTAAAACAAGAATTTTAGAATTGAATTATGAACTGTTTCAACATGATGCGTTGACGTTTGATAACCTTAAATCTCGGAAGGTTACTTTGAAATCCAAAAACCATCAAAAAGGATTAAAGGTATCATTTGAAGATTTTCCTTTCTTAGTTGTTTGGACAACAACTAATAAAGGGCCATTTATTGCTCTGGAACCGTGGAGTGGCTTATCTACCTCTTTGACAGAAACGGACAACTTTATCGATAAAACTCATGTCACTTATGTTGAAAAAGGCGAAGTATCTCGCAAAGCATTTACAATTGAAATTTGTTAATGAATTTGGCAATTAGCTTAATAATATTTACTTTAATATTTTTACTTATATCATGAAATTATGATTTATTGATTTAAAATTTATCAATAAACTTCAGTAATATTGAGGTAATATATCAGCTGTCATATTATGACAATTTCCAAGTTTTCTTCTAAAAGTATTCTATACTTTTCATAGGAGAAAGCTATATGTACCAACGTATAAGGGACTTGAGAGAAGACAGTGACTTCACTCAGAAATTTGTAGCTGAAAAACTATCGTTCTCTTCCACAAATTATGCAAAGATTGAGAGAGGTGAGGTAGTTCTGACAGCTGAAATACTTATAAAACTCTCTGCACTCTATAACGTTAGTACGGATTACATTCTTGGACTATCAGATTGTCCTCAAAGAATTAAACAAAAAATAAAATAGTCTCTCCTTGCTTTGTTCATTGACAATTGAATAAACCGAGGTGGGACTTTCTTATTTGTCGAGCAATTTAGTGAGATACGCCGTGATAGGAGCGAAAATTATTTGCTATAAAATAGAGTGGTTCTCTATCTGCCATGACCACAAATAAGGACAATGATACTTCTGAACGTTCAGGCTGCCATCGTAAAAGGACAGCGGGTGAGATGCCCATGCACGATTTAACCAATCATACCTACTGAGGAAAATATAGAGTATCACGTTATCAGGAGGAAAAATTTTGGAACAAACAATTGTAAAATATAGTCTGCAGTTATCAATGCTTAATTTTTTATACTCTAAAGAATTGTTATCTAAAAATGAATATGAAAAAATCAGAAATAGACTGCGTACTAAGTACACAAAATAGCTGACCTTTTTATTTGAACGCGGTAATATAGAATCAAAAGGAGGAATTTCAGTATGAAAAAAAATAATGTTGAAATAATAAAAGCTGATTCTTTAGTTCGACGTAGAGGTGTCGGTGTAGAAAGACATTTAAAAAGGGTTGCTGCTTATTGCCGAGTGAGTTCTGATAGTGAGGATCAGAAGAACAGTTATGAATCTCAGGTGAGACATTATAAAGATTACATTTCTCAGCGTTCAGATTGGGAACTTGCTGATATCTATGCAGATGAGGGGATTTCAGGAACTCAAGTAGGAAAGAGACAAGATTTTCAACGCTTAATCAATGATTGTGTTAATGGAGAAATTGATTATATTGTAACAAAAGCAATTGCTAGATTTGCAAGAAACACCTTAGATACTTTGAAGTATGTCAGAATGTTAAAGGATATGCAAATTGGAGTTTATTTTGAGGAAGAGAACATTGATACCCTTACTATGGATGGAGAATTACTTCTAACCATTCTTAGCTCTGTTGCACAGCAAGAAGTAGAAAATACATCTGCACATGTGAAAAAGGGATTAAAAATGAAGATGCAACGTGGTGAACTGATAGGGTTTCAAGGGTGCTTGGGGTATGACTATGATGTAGAAACCAAACAACTTTCTATCAATAAAAAAGAAGCAAAAATAGTACGTTATATCTTTAAAAGGTACTTGGAAGGTATTGGAGGGAAAGTTATAGCAAGGGAACTTGATGAACTAGGTTACAAATCTCCGAGAGGATTAGATCATTGGAATGATACAACAGTCTTAGGAATCATAAAGAATGAAAAATATAAAGGCGATATTCTAATGGGAAAAACTTTTACAGTGGATCCAATAAGCAAGAGACGTTTAAGTAATTTTGGTGAAGAAGATAAGTACTACATCAAAGATAACCATGAACCTATAATATCTAAAGAAGACTTTGAGAAAGCTCAGGAGATTAGGTTGCGTAGGGCAGGAAATAAAAAGACAGTTGCGAATGTAAATGGAAAACGTGAACGCTATTCAAAAATGTATGCTTTTAGTAGTATGTTAGAATGTGGCTTTTGTGGTTCATTATTGTCTAGGAGAAGTTGGCACTGTCGTTCAGATTATCGAAAAGTTGTGTGGCATTGTGTTACTTCGATAAAAAAAGGGAAAAAATACTGTAAACATAGTAAAGGATTAGAGGAACTGGCTATTGAGGGAGCTTTCATGGAAGCTTACAGACAACTATATCATTCGAATGAAAATATAGTGTCAGATTTACTTGAAACGATTGAATCTGAATTAAATGACAATAGCCTCAACAAGGAACTAAAAAAGATTACTAATAAGCTTCGTACTTTACTAAAAAAAGAGGAGAATCTTGTAAATTTAAAACTAGAAGGGAAAATAAGTGATTCTATTTATAATGAAAAATATAATGAGCTCTCCTCAGAAAAAGAATATCTTGCAGAAGAAAAAGTAAATGTTGAAACAATATTGAAGTCAGAAATTGATGTTAAGAAAAGACTAACAGAATTTAAACAATTACTGTCTTCACAGAAAATGCTCACTGAGTTTGATCGTACAGTTTTTGAGAGCATCGTTGAGAAAATTATTGTAGGTGGTGTTAATAGCGATGGTGAAATTGATCCTGCAATGTTAACCATTATTTTCAAAACAGGAGAAACTCAAAATAAGGACGGTAAACAATTTAAAAGTAAACGTAAAAATGCTAAACTAGAACCAGATAAATTGTGTCCTCAAAACTGTGACGAGGACAAAAAATTGTATTCTCAAGGGACAGACAACACATATCGAGGTTGTAGGACTGCTGGAGAGAAAGGGATAAAGCCCACCGTTTCAGGGTTTAGAAAAGGCTTGATACTAAGCCTTTTTTGAATTTTTGAGTGAAGTATCAATCCAACACTCTGAAGTGATGTAGTAGGATTGATAGTGGTAAAGTATGAAATTTATTCCCACATACGCAGAGGGGGTGCAAAATGTTCCAACAGGTAGGGTGTTTGTGGGAATAGTTTTGCACCCCCCCTTTTTATTAATAGTGTCACCAATATGGTCGATGGAAGTGTGAGTTCAGTAATTGATACAATTTTTTCAGATTACAATTTTGATAAAATGCTTGTAATTCATCTAAAATCGTGCTAAAATAGAATCAATAAAATTTAAAGGAGACAATCTTATGTCAGGACAAATCCGTGTATCCCCAGAAACGCTACAATCACGTGCTCGTGAATACGGTAAAGCTTCAAATGACATCACAGCAATCTTGAACAGCCTTCAACGTTTGCAAGACACACTTCGTACGGAGTGGGAAGGTGCTGCCTTCCAAGGTTTTGATAATCAATTCAATGAATTGAAACCGAAGGTACAAAATTTTGCGGAATTGATGCAACAAATCAACACCCAGCTTGATAAGACTGCTCAAGCAATGCAACAAAATGACCAAGATTTGTCTCGTAACTTTGGTCTTCAATAATTAGTCTATGGCAAGGTTGGGGCGGTGTCCCTAACCTTTTTATTTTTACGGAGATTATGAAACAGTGAAGAAAAAAATTTTATTTTATCTAGGAACATTATTACTGTTGGTTACGACATTGGTGTCTTTTGTCGCCATTGTAAAACCAACACCCCTTAGTCGAACGGCTTCGACTACCCCAGCCCAACAAGCTACTATCAGAGTTGCGGTTGTAAATGAGGACGCTGGTAAAGTATATAATGGTCAGCCTGTCAATATCGCTACGACATTGGTCAACTCCTTTATTGCCCAAAACAATTATGACATTGAAGTTGTTTCACGGGCCATTGCTGAGAACGGCTTGAAAAATGATACTTATCAGTTGATGATTGTCTTACCTAGTAAGTTCTCAGAAGAGACACTGGCTTTAGAGTCAGCTTCACCTATCAAAGCGAATTTCCAATATCAGATTGTCTCCGATAAGCAGTTGACAGTAAAACAGGCTGAGCAAGCTGTACTTGAATTCAAAGAACTTTTTAATAAAGATCTAATTAATATTTACTTCACCAGTATTATCGGAAACTTAAGGACTGCTCAAGTTCAGGTTGCGGATGTTGTTGCTAATGAAGAAACCTCCCTAGCCTCCTTTAATAACAATTTGGTTAATCCACTGAACCTATACTCTCAACAGTTTGCAGGAGTAGGGTCGTCCCCGTCAGATTTGCTGTCTGCCTACTCATCGTTTAATAAGGACCTGTTAAATAGTAATGATGCGTTCACTTCGATTATCTCTGTCGATAAGACCTATGAAAGCGTGATTGACCAAATCAAATCACAACAGGAAGCATGGCAGCTTTCATTAGCTACTAGGGAACAAAATTTAGCTAATTTTGACGAAGGCTTCTCTTCTTTATCAGTTGAAGAACAATTAGCTAAATTAGCAGAAATAAATACTCATCTGGGGACAAATCTATCAGAGCCTGCAGTTTGGCAAGAAACTGAAAATAAGGTAATTGCCTACAATCAAGATATCATTAGTCTCCTTGAGGAATTGAGATTACTTAATGGTGAGATTGATACGACCTTGTCTGACTACGATACTAAAATAAAAGAAGCTGTAGCAGCGTCTCTGGCTACTAAGGAAGGTGTCGTTAATAATGCCAGCAAGACTCTAGGAGGCTATATTGATAGCTTGAATGCTAGCATGGATCGTCAAGTTGCTTCTAAATGGCCTACTGTTTATTATGATGCAGCAACGATTGCTAGCTTGTCTTTATCTGAGGCAGATAAGATACATTTGAAGAATATCAATGCCTTTATTCAGTGGTATAGTCAAGAAAAAGGTCAAGAACTGCCAACCTCTAAAGAAGTGACTGTTGAGAAGGAAGAGTTAACAAAATTAAGGGAAGAAGTGGCCTCTAAGATTGAGTCAGCCCGTACGTTGACGATTCCAACATTTGAGGGAAAAGTCGAATCTATGACGCTAACCGTTCCCGAAGGTTACTCTTTAAGTTTGGCAGACTATCCATTGACTGATTTAGGAAATGGAAATTATCAAGTATCCCTGCCAGAAGATATTGCAGGTGGAACAAAAATTCCTTACTCACTCAATATTCAAGACAAAGAGTCTGTAAGTATTTTTTCACCGGTTGTGGTGAAGATGTCGATTGATACGACTGAGGAAGTCTCAGTTATTAAGGAAGGTGCTCCGTTTAACGAAGAGAGGGAAGAGACGGAAACGACCTCTACATCAGGAGGTTCCTCAGATACAACTGGTACTAGTACAGATGGGACAGGTTCAGAAGATGAAGGTTCGGAAGGCGAGGGGGCAGAAGGAGAAGGAACCACACAGACTGGTGAGAAAGAAGTTGTGACTGTCACAAAAACAATCACCATAACGAGAACCAATCAGACAGAAACAAAAGTTTTGAGACGCCATTATGAAAAACAGGATATCGTCACTAGCTGGACATACAATCCGCTGATTCTGTCTCAGGCTATCTATCAAGATGTGAATGCCTACTTGCAGCTGTCTGGTATTGTGACTGCCTATTATGGATTAGATCTAACGAATGGCACTTATTCGCAAAGTTCTATTTTACCTGCCGAGGGCTCACTAGTCGCTCTGGCTAATAGTAATGACTTGCAATCTATTGTGACCAATCTTATCAAGGCTACCACTGTTGAAGCTTTGAAATCAGACTTGAAGACATCTGATGAGAAGTTGGCAGCTATTGAGAGTCGGTTGGTAAATTCAGAGCAATTAACAGGCAATATTGCAGATTTACGAGCGACTACAGGCCAATTACTCGAACAGTTGTCAAGCCTAATCGAGCAGGGAGTAGCTGTTGATAAAACGCTGAAAGATAAGCCAATTTTTGCTACTACCGAGAAGATAGATAATACAGATATGGTCACCGTCAGCATGGATCTGAATAGTGACTTATCTAAACTAATGGCAGCCAGTCAGAATCTGATGAACAACACGAAATCCAATCAAGTGGTGTCGGAAATGATTGAAGGGAACATAAATAAACTTTCAGGTGACATTACCAATTTGGAAAAAGACGGAGAAGCCTTAAGTGGCCGTGTTGCGGAATTGCAACAAATTATGTCTCGTGAGTATTCTTCCAATGAAGAGTTCCTCAAAAATTTCTCTACAGTTTTGAGCAATACTAGAACTGGAAATACAAAGAATGAGGCAGTATATGAATACCTTTCTAATCCAGTCGATGCAGCAAAGATTGGAAATGTTGTCTCAGCAGCTACATCCGCTCAACCACAAGCAAGTCGTCAAGATGAACGTTCAGGTTTGTTGATTATCCTGATTGCTTATCTTGTTAGTCTGGTTGCAGCCTACTTGATGCAGCATGCAGATAAAGCTGAATTACAAAAGCGTCTGAACTTGACAGAGCGTCTATCTTGGAAAAATGCGACAGGTCCACTGGTGTTCTTAAGTGCGATATCAGCTACTGCTGGTCTCATTATCGCACTGGTTTCAGGACTGAAACTTGAGTTCTCAATGCCGCAAATTGGTTCCTTCATCGTTCTCCTTTCTCTTATTAGTCTGGTTATGACCTATGGAGTGAACCTATTGATGGATAATCTAAGAAGTCTAGGTTTCTTGTTAAGCATTGGTGTGTTAATGGTTTATATTGTTTCAGCGACTCAGCTGTTTGACACCTACTATGTCAATTCAACTCAGCTTCTGGCAAGATTGTCTCCATTAACCTATCTAGAGGAACTTGTTAAAGGTTTCATTAATCAGCAAGGAAATCTTCTATTGTCTGTGGTTATGTTAATCATTTTAGCTAGTGTCTTAGGAGTGGGGAATATGTTCCTTTATCGACAGGTTGAGCATAAGGAGTAGTATGAAAAAACGAGTTATTGTATTCTCTCTTATATTTTGGATCATACAAGGTCCATCGCTGGTATTTGCAAATGACGGTTCCTTGCAAATCGATACATCTTTAGACAAGAATAACCAGAAGACAGAATTACAGTATTTTGAACAAGAAGGCGACTTAGTAAAGCTGTTTCGACCAGAGACAGAAAAGCTGGTTGAGACTGTACTAAAAGCAGATGAAGAAACCTATCGAGAAACCAAGACCAATTTATTTGTTACAGAATTGGAGAAGGAGAGTATTCTTGATAGCTATCAATCCCTGTTGTTTACTCCGCAGACCATTGTTGTCAATAAATCAGACTATGGAGTATCCCTGAATCAGGTAGAGACGCCTTTATCTTGGCCAGTAATTGTCTTATCTATTTTAGGTGGAGCAGTTATGATTTATTCGATTTTTCGTAAGAAATTTGAGTCTCTCAAGCAAGAATAAAACTTAAAGAAGGTACGCAAGTACTTTCTTTTTTTTCTTCATGAAGTTACTTCAAAAATCATGCTCTTCATGATATAATAAAAGTATTACAAGCACGAGGGGTATAGGTCTATGGATGGCTATATAAATATTAGTTTTTATTGTCCGTTGTTTTTATCAAAGGAGTTAGACTTACGAGTTCCTATAGATTTGACTCTCAGAGAGTTGGTACAAATTGTTATCGATGCATATGGAGTAAATGTTAAGGTTCAAAATCCTAGTGCTCGAAATAAGCAAACAGGTGAAATTCTCTCCAGTACAAGTCTCTTGGGACTGGTAAGAGATGGTGCCTTATTAGAGTTGGAGAATGTTTAATATGGAGAAAAAGATGGAAACACAAAAACGAGAATTACTTATTGAGGATGTAAAAGGAAGTCGTGAGGTTGCTTATGCCTTGTTGACGGCTGAGCATCCTCTTTTTGTTACCCAAAATGTAAGGGAAGAAGAGGGGAAGGTAGTTGTTGAGAGTCTAGGATTGGATGCCTATTATGACTGGGCTACCCTTTCAACGATGATTGATGAGGAGAAACTACGCCATCTTCTAAATATCGGTCAGGTATTTACTACTTTGAAGGATACAGTCTATACCTATCAATTAGAACCATCTCATCTAGTATTCTCTAGAAATGCGGAACCACTCTTTGTTTCCCGCGGTATTAAAGGTCAAATCCCTCCTTATGAAGCGATTGAGGAAGAATCGTTTATTCAAGCATTCAAAGCAATGATCGTATCACTTTTTGACAAGAGAGCGAGTTATGAAAGTTTGGTAGATGGCAAACTTCCTTTCTACAAGGGAAATCTCTTCTGTGAAAATGTCATTAAGTCAGAAAACCTAGCTACTATTCTTGAACTATTATTGAAAAAATACCAAGAGGAAAAACAGAATAACCTAGAGAATTTTTCTCGTGTCTCGAATAAGGTGATGTCCAGACTGAAGATTACAGCAATTGTGACATCTATCATCGGAGTACTCTCTACGATTGGTATTCTTTACTTCTTACTGTTTGCCATGCCAAATCAGGAGATGATTTCCGAACTGCGTCTAGCTTTCGTGCATGAAAACTATTCTAGTGTTGTAGAGACGGCTAAACAGACAGACTCGAAATCTCTGAGCCAGGATGATAAGTATATGGTCGCTTATTCGGTCATTATGACAGAGCCGTTGACAGAGGTACAAAAGACAGAGCTGTCTAAACTATCTATCCAGTCTAATGCGGACTACCTTCGTTATTGGATTTTAATTGGACAAGCCAAGGTTGATGAAGCGATGGATATCGCCAGCTATTTGGACGATCCGCAACTACTCATGTATGGATTGACCAAGAAAATTGACGAGGTGCAGCGTGACCCAAGCCTGTCTTCGGAAGAACGGACCAATCAGTTGAACAGCTATAAGGGCAAATTAGAGGAATTGAAGAAAATTTACCTAACACCAGAAACTGCTGATTCAACTACAGATTCATCAGATTAAAAATAGGAGATTAGGATGAAGTACTTTATTTATAAGGAAAATGTCTATCCGCTTTATTCAGGGGCGAGTTACTCATTAGGAGAGGGAGAACATTCAGACATCTACCTCCCCCTTAAGGAAGAAGCAAGCCTAGACGTTGGTGATGAGGTAGTAGAAGTATTAGGGAAGAGCTATGGTCTGGGGCATCATTCGGTTTCGTTTGAGGATGGTCTAGTTGCCACTCTTTTGCTTCTGACAGAGGAGGCCCACTACCTACTTCCTGAAAAAGTTCTATACTTGGCAGATAAAGAAGAGGCGACCATTCGATTAAGAGGTTTTAGAAAAGAAATTTTACTTTCCCTGGATCCTCAGGAAAGAAGCATCTATAGTGCATCGTCATACTTTATCAATGGCCGAAAGACAACAGGCAAGCAAAGCATCCAGGAGAAGGACCAAATTGTATTTGAACAAGGGCTTGTATTATCCCTTCAACGGCAAGTGCTATCCATCCAGTCGCTGTTTGAAATAGAGACAAGTTTATTGCCTTTCTCTAAAGTGGCAGTTGGAGACCGCTCAAAGGAATTCCATCGCTCCCCAAGAATTATTTTAAGAGAACCAGAAGGCAAGGTGGTTATTGCTTCTGCTCCAACAGATGATGAGGGGACGAAACAATCGCTACTGAAAAATATCATGACTCCATTAGCCATGATTGTCTTTACAGCCTTAACTGCTTATTTTTCACAAAGTGGTGGGATGGTACTGATGATGATGGGGATGTCTGTGATTACGATCGGAACCTCGATCCATTCTTACTTCTCGGATAAGAAGTCTCAAAAAGCAAATCAGGAACAAAAAATTCATGAGTACATGGAGTACTTGGACACCAAGTATTCTCAACTGGCAGACTTGAAAGAAGAACAACAAGAAGCCTTAGTGTATCACTATCCAGGAACTGACAAGATTTTAGAGATGGTCGAGAAAGTAGATCGACGAATCTATGAAAAGACACCTTACCATTTTGACTTCTTATCTTACCGCTTGGGGCTGGGGAATGTACAGACTAGTTTCCAAGTAGAATATTCAGATTCGGAACTAACCAAGTATAATCTGTCTGCTCATCAAAAGGTAAAGGAACTCCTTTCTTATTACCGTATCATTGATCAGGTTCCTATTACTCATACCATAACAGGACCTATTGGCTATATTGGGGCACGTCAGGTAGTTATTGAGCAAGTCCAACAGATGATGATGCAGCTGGCGACCTTCCAAAGTTACCATGATGTTCAGTTTATTCCGATTTTCCGTGAAGAGGAGCTGGATATCTGGAATTGGAGTCGTTGGTTGCCACATACAAAGATTAAGGCCTTAAACAGTCGGGGCTTTGTCTACAGTCAGCGAACTCGTGACCAGTTGTTAACTTCTTTGTACCAAGTCATCAAAGAGAGAAAGCTGGATAGCGAGCAAGATAAGGGGACTGAGAAGCAGTATGCGCCACGCTTTATTCTCTTTATCACAGACATGAGCTTGATGTTGGATCACAATATCATGGAGTACATCAATGAGGATTTATCCCACTTGGGTATCCACTATGTGTTTGTGGAAGAAGTGATTGAAAGTCTCCCAGAACATGTGACAACAGTTGTCGACTTCCGAGGGGATAAGAATGGGATTTTGTTGCTGCAGGATGGTGACTATACCAACAAAGAAATTGCACCGCTACCGCATATTCCTTTGGCAGAGAAAGAAAACTTTGCGAGAAATCTGGCAGGAATCAACCATGTTCAAACGCTCCGCAATTCCATTCCAAACAGTATTACTTTCCTAGAAATGTATGGTGTCAATAAGGTTGAAGAATTGGACCTCTTACATCGTTGGCAGGAAAATGAAACCTATCAAACCATGGCTGTGCCTCTTGGGGTACGGGGACGAGACGATATTCTCTATCTCAACCTACACGAAAAGGCTCATGGGCCCCATGGTCTGATTGCGGGTACGACGGGTTCAGGGAAATCTGAGCTGGTCCAGTCCTATATCCTTTCCCTTGCAGTCAACTACCATCCCTATGAAGTTGCCTTTCTTTTGATTGACTATAAGGGTGGGGGAATGGCCAATCTCTTTGCGGATCTTCCTCATGTGGTTGGTACAATTACCAACTTGGATGGAAACCAAGCTAACCGAGCTTTGGTATCCATCAAGGCAGAACTGAAAAAACGCCAACAAATTTTCCTTGAAAATGATGTCAACCACATCAATCAGTATATGAAGCTCTACAAGGAAGGAAAAGTGAGCGAACCTCTTCCGCATCTCTTGATTATTAGTGATGAATTTGCGGAATTGAAAGCCAACCAACCTGACTTTATGGATGAGCTTGTCTCCACAGCTCGTATCGGTCGCTCACTTGGTGTGAAATTGATTTTAGCGACTCAGAAACCAAGTGGTGTGGTAAACGACCAAATTTGGTCTAACTCCAAGTTCAAAATCGCCCTGAAGGTTCAAGATGTCGCAGATTCTCGTGAAGTCATCAAGACACCGGACGCAGCAGAAATCACGCAGACTGGTCGTGCCTATTTGCAGGTCGGAAATAATGAGATCTATGAACTCTTCCAGAGTGCCTGGTCAGGTGCTGACTATAATCCTGAAGGTCGCAATCATATCCAGCGAGATACGACAGTCTATGAAATTACAGAAAATGGTCAGTACAACGCCATTAACAAGGACTTGAGTGGCCTGGATAAGAAAAAAGAAACCAAATCTGTGCCAACAGAGTTGGATGCCATCGTGGAAGAAGCACATCAGCTGTTTGAAGGCTTGCAGATTCCAAAAGTAGCTAGTCCATGGCTTCCTCCTTTGAAGGAAAAGATTTATGCCAAAGACTTGCAGTCTGTAGACTTTAGAGATTATTGGAACCAGACTGATAGCCTTCAACCAATCTTGGTAGGTTATCAGGATATCCCTGAGAGACAGGAACAATCCCCTCTCTACTTTGATATGGAACAACGAGGCCATATTCTCCTCGTATCCAGTCCAGGTTTTGGTAAATCCACTTTCCTACAGAATTTTGCAGTAGACGTTATGCGGAAGCAGACGCCAGCCCAGGTTCATTTCTACCTCTATGACTTTGGGACAAGTGGTTTGATTTCATTGTCTGATTTTCCTCATGTGGCTGATTATTTTGCTTTAGATGAGACAGAGAAGATTATGAAATCCCTTCGTTTCTTGACCAAGGAAGTAAAAAAACGTAAGAAAGCCTTATCCAAAGTCAAGGCGACCAACCTAGCCCAGTATAATCAGCTATCCTCTGATAGCTTTCCTACTCTCTTTATCCAGATTGACGGTTTTGATAGTGTAGCAGATGCCCCATTCTCCGACGCCTTCTATGATGTCCTGAATGTCATTGCCCGTGACGGTGTTTCCCTAGGCATCTATCTTGTGGTAACTCTGTCACGTCTTAATGCTATGCGTTTGCAGCTACAGTCTAACTTCAAGACCAAGCTATCTCTCTTCTTATTTGACAATAGTGACCTGTCAGGTGTCGTCGGTCGTTCCAATATTTCACTAGATGAAATCAAGGGACGGGCGATAACCAAGTTAGATGAAATTATCCAATTCCAAATGACGCTGCCTTATAGTAGTGAACACTATACTGACTATATTTCTGAGGTCAGAGATGAGGTGGAGGCTATGAAAGAGGCCTACATCGGTTCACTGCCTATGGGTATCCCAATGTTGCCAGAGAAAGTCAGCGAAAAGGTACTGGCAGATGTCCTAGCAAGCAGCCAAGACTTTGTCTTGGGATTGGAGCGTGAAGCTGTTGTACCAGCGATAATGAGTTTTGAGCGTCCAATTTTGATGGCCTCAGACAGTCCCGCTTTTGTGAACAATTACTATAAACTGCTTGAGTTCCATTTGAAACGCTTGGCAGGAGTTTACAATACGGTTATTCTGGATTCTAGCCAACGCCTGTCTAACAACCTGTTTGTAGGGCTTAAGCGGTTTGATAAATCATTGGATGTGGAAAATGTCATGAAAACCATTCTAGAAGATTTGAGAAAACGAGTGGCAGAACCAAATCCAGATTATCCAAAATGGTTGATTGTAATTCCTGACCTTGCGGCGACTGTAATGGCAGCCGGGATTAGCGAGTCGGACTTGAAGCTCTTGCTTGTGGAAGGCAGCCAGCATGGGGTGACGGTGCTTCTCATTGGAACTTATCAAGATTTGGTCTCTAATACCTATGACAGCTTTGTTAAGTTGGCCAACCAACTGGTGGAGCAGGTCTTCCTTGGCGTACGTATCAGTGATCAAAATCATACACGCTACCCATATATCAATAATGAACCAGCTCTTCGACCAAATCAGGGTTATATCTTGCATCCCGAGGGCTATGAGTTTATTCAGTTATTAGAGATTTAGAAAGGAAATATGATGGAAATCTTACAAAACGATGTTCATGTAGCAGGAAGGAATGCCACCTCGCTAGCTCGAGGTGTGTCGTCTCTAGCTAGTACAGGTACGGTTATCAGAGACGAACGTAGCAGACTCAGCGGAAATGACAAAGCTAAGAGTGCTATTAGTGCCTCTTACGATATTTCTAAAGCAATAGGTCAGGCGATTGAACAAATGTCACGAAATATCAGAAGTGTCTCTAGTGAATTTGAAGCGATGGATAATCAATTGGGCAATCAACTCAATAAGTTAGATCAAGCCAATAGTCTGGAGTTTAGCTTAAATGGAAGAAAATAAACTACTTAGTGATGAAAAAAATCTGACTGAACAAGTAATTGAAATTCAAAAAAGACTAAAAGAAAATAAAACCAGTCTAGAAGAAATTCAACAATTGTCTAAGGAAGGGCAAGGATTTTTTCAAGAGACACTGGCTCTTCTTCAAGGCTCTTCAGAAGGCCATATCTTTCAAGGATTCTATGATGAGTTAGTGTCGCTTGACAAAAAATTAAAAGGTGATATTGAGCGAGAATACGACGAATTACAAAGTGAATACCGTTTTGTAAGTTCTCGAGTGGATGAAATGGCGTCACAGAAACGGAGATTAGAGGAGGAGAAAAATGGGCGTTGAAATGTACTTAGGTCAGTCGGAACAACAAGCAGGAACTGCGTCGGCTATTTTATCTAATCGGATTAATGCTTACCAGTCTATTAGGGATAGTCTGAGAATTTTTATTGGTTCTAATAGTTTGCAAGGACAGACCTATAAAACAGCCAAAACTTATAGTAGTCAAGTCCTAATTCCGCTACTTAAAGGAGCCATTTTGCTTGATGAAGCGATAAAAGAAGCCTGCGCTAAACTACCTAGAGAGTATCGTAGCCAAGTAGACAATATTGATTTGAGGGAGGACGAGTTGCGTGATAAGATTCAGAGGGCAGGCCTCATGGCTAGTCGGTACGACTACCTAGCGTCTTTAGAGCGAAACAAGAAAGTTCCCAATCTATCGCATGCTTACAACCTATCTCTTACAGCTAGTCGCTATATGGAGGTTGAGCGAAGGTTGCAGGAAAAGTTGCAAAAACTTTTGATATTTAATAATCAGTCTGCACATCTCTTCTCTTCAATTGAACCTTTGATAGATGCTGTTCAACAAGGCTTGAAGCAAGTAAAAAATTCTTGGAATTCGAGCACTCGAAGTTTCGTGATACCTGAAAAGGAAAAGCTATCTTGGGCTGAAGGTGTGAACAAGAAGTGGGAGCAGCGTATAGACCTTGTCGAAGCTGGTATTGATTACCTCATAAAACCAGATTTTATTTCTAAAGGGGCAGGTGCAATTCATCCTTATGCAAAAACAGCATATTTAATGGGGAAGAGTTATATGTCAGCTGTCTCAAAAGATTACAAAAAATCTGGCTTTATGAAATACGGTAAGTTGGGGAAAAAAGCCAACGAGAATTTACAGACTGCATGGCGTAGTGTGAAAAAGCTTGCAAACGAGAAAAATTGGAAGTGGTATGCTAAACTAGGTTCGAAGTGGAAAAAGGGAAGCTTCAATCAGTTTTTGAGTACATTCCATCATTCCATCACTTCAAAGGCTGCAAACTTTAAAGTATTTGGTAAATATCCTGTAAAAAATATTAATTCCGTGCTTGGAAAAATGACAGATCCAATAAAAACCTATGGAAAAAAATTAATCGAGACAGTAAGTAAGTCTAAAATAGGAAGTAAACTTAAATTCGTAGGTAAGGCTGCAAAAGTACTGGGTTGGGTTGCTGTTGGGGTTGATGTCACTGTCACTAGTGTCAGAGAATTTAATAATAAGGACAGTCGAGCCTACGGTAGCGTAGGAAAGTCTTTAATTCATGCAGGTGTTGCACAACTGAAGAGCGCAGGACCGATTGAAGGGGCTCTGATAGGTGCTAAAGCTGGACCCTGGGGCGCTCTTGCCGGTTTTGCGGCAGGCACTATAAATACTGTTTGGGGTATTGTGTCACCAGATACAAAAAATGCGTTTTACTCTGGAGTACAGAATGTACTAGACGATGGATACGATTTCATTGCGGATGGTGTCGGGAAAGCGGTTAAAGGTACATGGAATTCTGTGACTAGTTGGTTTGGTGGAGGAGCTAAATATGCGTAAAGAGAGGTTACTATCGGCAACCTTTGAGCAATCAAAAAAGGTTGTTAGTAAGAAGATACTAACAGAAGAAGGTGCACAGGTTGGCGTATTATCTTCTATGAAGCTATCTCAAAGGTTTTCTGGGCTAGTCATTTTATTACTTTTTATTATGTCATATGGAGTAGGAGTATATCTACCAGAAAGTCTCTTAACCTCAACAGAGAAAATTAGATACATATCAACCTCTACTGCCCAATCAATTGTCACTATTGGAACAATCTTTAGAATCCCGCTATTGGCACTGATGTATTGCTCAATAGTAATGGTTATCATAAATGTTTTTCCAAAAAAAAATTATGCACATCAATTGCTTTATGGAACCATTACTCTTCTTGTTTTTTTAATCACAGTATTTTTGATGCTGTTTCCCTTTACAATCGGTCTCACAGTAGGTGCCTTTGGATGGATTGGTTTTTTACTTCAACTGTTAGTATGTGTATATCTGTGGAAGACTCTAGTAATCTCAAATGTAGAACAGCTTAAAAAACAACTTTATAAGGGGGAACCAGCTAATAAAGACTGGGGAGAGAGCCTAATGGCATTTATCAAGAAGTATGGAGGTGTTCTATTACTTCTAGCTATTGTCAATCGTTGGACCTTCAATTTTGGGGAAGCGATCAAAACGCAACCAGACATTTTCAGTTTCTTGTATGGTTGGGCTTTCTTATTAGTTGCGGCTCTCATGATTTTTACTACGGGCATGACCCTGAAAAATTTTGTAGCTGCATTTTACTTTTTCAAGTACCAAAAAGAATATCGCCAGTTCTTTAAAGTCTCAAACGAGCAATGGTATGGTAAATGGCGTGCAAAAAAGATGAATAAAAATAAATAATAGGAGTAAAATAATGACTAAAGAATTATTACCATTAGGAAGTGTGATTTACTTAGAGGAAGCAACAACAAAGTTGATGATTGTAGGAAGAGGTCCTATTTTTGAATCAGATGGGGAGAATGTGTATAGTGATTATGTAGGAGTAATTTATCCAGAAGGGATCAATCCAGAAGATGCCATTTTCTTCAACCACGAAAATATTGAAAAGGTTGTATTTGAAGGCTATAAAGATGATGAAGAAAAACGCTTTATGGAAGTGTATGAAAGTTGGGAATCTGAGCTAGAAGTAATAAAAATAAAAATGTAAACCATCGTTCAAATACCTGGTCGAAGATGAAAGGAGCTTTAGCTGCCATTACAGAAGCCTCCTCCAGCTATGGAGGGTCTTACATGGGTTCAAGCTACTCTATGGACATCAGTTCAGGAAAGCAGGGATTTAGTAAACGAATCGATGATTTGGTTAAAATTTCTGAAAAAGCCAAGCGTCTCATTGCCGAGAAAGATACAGACGGTGTAGTCTCTTTTAACTATCACGATGACCGAACTACTGCAACAAACTTGCAGGTTAATTTGGTCAAGTTAGAACGCTACTCCAGCAATGTCTCTCGCTACCTCAAGGAGAAGATTGACCAACCTTTCTATGAAGAGATGGATAAAGTTGGTGCAAGACTTGAAGCCGTATCGATTAGGAGTTATACGACAAGTAATACGGTAGGATTTAAGAGGACAGAGTATGTCCCAGATGCGACTGGAATGCAATTTGTGTCCCGGGAGGTGACTCCTCCAACAATCAGTCTTTCTGACCTATATAAGGTGGATAGCCCCTATAAGGCCACTCTTGAGAAAAGCTATGAGCAATTTAGAAATAGCGATGCCTACAAGGACAATAAACTCAGCAAAGACGACTACCTGATGGCCATGCATCATACTAGGGCGTTTACCTATGACTCTATTGATGACCAGAAGGAAAGAATTGAGATGTGGCGTGACCTTGCACTGACTGCGGGTGTCATTATCCTTACTATCTTCTGTCCACCAGCAGGAGCTGCGGCAGGTGTCGTTCTAGCAGGAGCTGATATGTACTCAGCAGCTGTCGGGAAAGACTGGGGAACGGGCCGAGAGTTGGATAACACAGAGCGTGTGCTTCGTGGCGTCTTTTCTCTCTTTGACCTAATCCCAGGTGTTTCCTATCTCAATGACTTGGCCAAGACAGGGAAGAAGGCAGGACTTGCGGCCGTAAAAGCCTAGAAACATTGGAACGAAAGGGATAATGAAAAGCCTTGATTACAAGGCTTTTTGCTTTATAGTGGGGAAGTATCAGAGTGAGTAAATTTTTGGAGTAAGTAGAAGTGATAGCAAGAAATTATCAGTTTCTATTTCCATTTACCCTGTGGGTACGTGTTTGTTTCCATTGACAAGGAGTTTTTGGGAATAGAATCGTACCCACTTTATAGGAGGTCATGGTGCCCAGTTATTATCTGTTCATATGGAAGCCGTCAACCGTTGGGTACTTTCGCGTTCAGAGTTGGATCGTTTTACAACCGAAAAAGGCTTTGTCGACCAATTGGTTATCCCAGAAGATGGAGAAAATATTGACTTTTATATGTCCCTAAATCATAAACGTAAAAATAATCCCTTCAGAGGCTTCATTCTGAAGAGATTGTTTGGTTCAGCTTGTCTCGGATAGTTGTAAGTAAAGGTGCTAGGCGCTGCTTGTCTTCAATCAGATAATTGGCATAGATGGGAACAGTAGCAACCTCGTCAGTGATTTTTAGGGCAATTCTACGGTCGAAATTGTCGATTTTCTCACTGCGTAATTTGTTGGTTAGGTTGGTTGTAAAGACAGGGAAGTTGGCATATCGATTGATTTCTTCAAAGCTATCGTCATTCTGTTGGTAGAGGAATTTTGCACGAGGAATATGTTTCTCGATAATCTCTTGCCATACCCCTATGTCACTTAGTACCAAGAAGCTCTGCCCAGCCAAATTGTTAAAGCTTGTCTCACTTTTATCGGCGGTTGTCGTCATGGCGTCCAAATTGACATAGAGATATTCATCTGCCAGGTAAAGCGACTCTATTTGGTCGGAGTGGAGTTCCTGATCGGAGAGGATAAGTGTTGCTTTACGATTGAACAATCGCTGTATGATGTCAGACGTTTTTAGCAAGCCTGGTAATAATGTGGTATTTTTAATTACCTCAGTTTTCAAAACTAGGCGTGGTCCGGGTAGTGTAAAGCCGATCTGAATACTTCGGTGGTGGCGATCGAAATTTTGAACAGTCTGGATGAAGTTGTCTTGGGCTTTCAGAAGCTTGGCTGCTTCTTTGGCTGCCAGTTGGCCTGTTTCGGTCAGGTTGATGCGGTTGGGCTTGCGGTCAAAGAGGGCTACACCTAGGTCATCTTCCAACTTTTGCATGCCGCGTGTGACGGTAGGTTGGGTCACCATGAGGTGCTCTGCTGTGGCGGCCAGCGTCCCGTACTTAGCAAAAGCCACCAATTCTTCTAAGAGGTAATTGTCAATCATAATATCTCCTTTCGTAAGTATACGTTAATAGTATACTACCATGCCTAACTAGCAATTTTCAAGTCCTTTAAAGCAGGTTATACTAATATCATCAAGAAAAACAAGTGAGGTAAACATGATGACAAACACAGTTACAGTAACCCTTAATAACGGCGTAAAAATGCCAGCAGTTGGTTTTGGTGTTTTCCAGATTCAAGATGCCGATACGACCCAACAAGTGGTAGAAGAAGCCATCAAGACAGGCTACCGCCTTATTGACACGGCTGAAGTCTATGGTAATGAAGAGGCAGTCGGAAAAGCCATTAAAGCCTCTGGTGTGCCACGTGAGGAGCTCTTTATTACGACCAAAGCCTTTATCCAGCATATGAGCTACGAGGGGGCTAAGGAAGCCTTCGCTGAATCTTTGAAAAAATTGGATTTGGATTATATTGACCTATATCTCTTACATCAGCCTGTCGGTGATACTTTTGGGGCCTGGCGTGCTTTGGAAGAACTTTACAAGGCAGGAATAATCCGTGCTATTGGCGTTTCAAACTTCAAAAATGACCAGATTGCTAATCTGTCACTCTTTAATGAGGTCATTCCAGCTGTCAACCAAGTAGAAGTCCATGTTTTTCACCAAAAACAAGCTGACCAAGACTATCTCGCTTCAAAAGGGATTCAAATGGAGAGCTGGGGTGCTTTTGCAGAAGGTAAAAATGATGTGTTCAACAATCCTGTCTTGAAAGCTATTGCAGACAAGTACGGCAAGACAACCGCCCAAGTCATGTTGCGTTGGCAGTTGCAACGTGGTATCGTAAGCCTGTCTAAATCAGCTAATCCAGAACGTGTTCGTCAAAACTTTGCAATCTTTGATTTTGAATTGTCGGATGACGATATGGCACAAATTGCCACTCTCAACACTGATACTACTGTCTTTGCCGACCACCACGACGCTACAACTGTTGAACTCTTGGCTGGATTTGTGGGGAAAAGCTTCTAAGCTATATCATCTTGAGCAAATAGCAAAAAAGTTGGTCTTGGCAGACTGACTTATTGAGATTTTCAAAATAGAAAGGAAGACAATATGAAATACACACGATTAGGTAACACAGGTCTCGAAGTTTCAAAATTATGTTTAGGTGGCATGAGTTTTGGAGATGCCAGTCAAGAGTTTCATTCAGGATGGTTATTAGATGAAGAAAAATCACGTGTGATTATCAAAAAAGCCTTGGATATGGGGATTAACTTTTTTGACACTGCAAATGTTTATGGTAAAGGGACTAGTGAAGAATATCTGGGGCGTGCCTTACGCGATTTTGCAGATCGAGAAGAGGTTGTTATTGCAACAAAAGTGTTTTTCGGAGACGGTCTCCATGAGGGAAGAAATACAACTGGTTTATCTAGAAAGGCTATTTTTAGCCAAGTTGAAGCAAGCTTAAAACGCTTAGGTACGGATTACATTGACGTTTTGTACATTCATCGTTGGGATTACAACACTCCAATTGAGGAAACGATATCTGCGTTAAACGATCTGGTCCGTTCTGGAAAAGTACATTATCTAGGCGCTTCTGCGATGTACGCTTGGCAATTTCAAAAAGCGCAGTATATTGCTGAGAAAAATGGTTGGACACCGTTTTCCGTCATGCAAAATCACTACAATATGCTCTATCGTGAAGATGAACGAGAGATGATTCCATTTTGTAAAGATTATGGTGTTGGTCTTGCCCCTTATAGCCCACTTGCATCAGGTCGTATCGTTAGAGACTGGGATGCTGACACTGCTAGAAGTAAAACAGATACAGTAGCTATTTCAAAATATGATAGTACGATGGAGCAGGACAAAGCAATTGTAATGAGGGTAGCAGAAATTGCAGAAAAATATAACGTTACTCGTTCTCAAGTAGCACTTGCTTGGTTGTGGAAGAAGGGAATGGATTCTCCTATTGTTGGTGTCACAAAAGAAAAATACTTAGATGATTTTATGGGAGCTTTTGAAGTTACATTGATAGATGAAGATATTGCTTATTTAGATGAAAAATATCTCCCTCATAAAATTGTAGGTGCTTTGTAATTAATATATCTTCTTAGAAACTAACATTCTTAGAGCCACAAAAATAAGTTCATTATAAAGTATTAAAGAGAGCATTCTGTTCTCTTTTTATTATGCTTTATTGAGTGATGTGATAACTTTTCCAAATCATCCTTGTTATCCTAATATTATACCTAAGAAAATCAAGTCTTGATTTTTTGTTGGGGGTTTGGGGGCAAAGCTACCAAGTTATCTTATCGTTGGCTGTCAAAACTGGAAAGTTTTGGTTGGCTGGCGATATGATTTTTGGGATATTGTGGATACAATATCTGAGCTCGCAAAGACCCAACAAGGTCTTTAGGGAATTTCCCGTATGACATACGGGGTCGGGGATTACCCGAGAAAGGATAAAAAGGAGAAAATAACATGTCTGAACAATATAGAGATATTCGAAAAGAAATAAATTTAACAGCCAATGAGTTAAAACAAATTGAACAATTAATGAGGGAGAAGCGTTATCGACACTTTTCACCATTTGTCAGAGATCAATTATTAATGACTGATGATAAACAGTTAACTGCTAAAGAGTGGTTTTCATTTTGGAAAACTCAGAAGTTAGAACAGATTGGACGTGATGTTCATGAAATTATGACTGTCGCAAGAGTGAATAATCAAGTGACTCAGGAACATGTATCTATTTTATTGACCTGTGTTCAAGATTTAATTTTCGAAGTTAGTCAGATGCAACCATTGAGTAGAGAGTTTCGTGAAAAGTATATAGGTTAGTAGATTTAATTTTATAGTGTATAGCTGTTTTAATCCTAGGGATTTACTTACTTTAATTTTAAGTAATGAAAGTTTTAAAGTAGTATTTTAGAAATGACTGTACTGTGATAACTTTTTCAAACATAAATTGGTACTTTACTATTATCTGAGAGTTTATCAGAATAAAATAGAAGGAGTATCCAATGGAAACTATTACACATAAAAATATTATGAAACTTGGTTTTTCTAAGACAGCTTCAAAGTTGATTATCAGAGAAGCTAAAGCAATAGCCGTTAATCAATTTTATAGTAGTCATTTAGATAATAATGCGGTAAAATTAAGAAAATCGCCTTTTGATAATAGACGATTAGACTTAGCTCCAAAAATTATCGTAGAGGAGCTGCTCGGTTTTCCAATCATTGATGAAAGAAAGGAAAACAAATAAATGTCTAAGAAATATAAAGGTGTATTTAGAGATGAAAAAGGTAGGATATATTGTCAAACTGAATTTAAGGCATCTGCAACTGGGAAACGTCAACGTTTTAAACGTTATCGCAATATGTGGGGAAAATCTTTCACGACAGAGAAAGAAGCTTATAATGAGCTTTGTCGAGCAAGAGTTGAGTTTTATGATAAATTTGATTATTCAGATTATAATTTAACATTTGCTCAATACATGGAAGACATTTTCTTACCGTATTATAAACAAACGGTACAGGATTCAACATATAGAACTGCAATCACTCATTTTACGTTATTTATAGAGGAATTCGGGAAAATGAAATTGCGTGATATTAAGCCACATGATTGCGAGAGATTTCGACTAAAGCTTATAGCAAACCATTCTCCTAATTATGCAAAATGTGTTTGGATTCGTTTCAAACAATGCGTAGGATATGCGGAAAGAATGGAATATATTAAAACTTTCCCATGTAAGAATCTTGATAATCCAAAAGGGAAGCGACCAGATACAAAATTTTGGACATTCGATGAGTTCAAAAAAGTTATTGCAACCTTTGATATAGAAGACTATGAAGATTTACATCGCTTTACAACAACTTGGTTATACTACATGACCGGGGTGCGAGTCAGTGAAGGTTTTGCTTTATTGTGGTCTGACTATGATAAAGAGAATAAGCGAATTTTTGTCCATTCAACTTTAGAAGCGTTAAAAGGTGGTATTTATCGTATAAAAGACCAGACTAAAACGGATGCAGGGGTTCGATTTGTTGATCTAGATGATGAAACGATTAATGTCTTAGAACGTTGGAGAAAAGTTCAAATTGCTAATTCTGATGATAACTACATCTTATCTAAGTTTGGTGAACCTATGGTTAAGAGTACCTTAACTAGAATGTTGAAGAGACAGGCTAAGTTAGCAGGAGTACCTGAGATAACTGGTAAAGGATTGAGACATAGTCATGATTCATTTATGATCAATGTCCTAGGAAAAGATGTTTTAGCAGTCTCTCAACGTTCAGGTAGAATTGATAAAGCTACAACTCTAAATACTTATTCTCATTTTTACAATGCTAGAAAGCAGACAGTAGGTAATGAGATAACAGAATTATTGAAAAAGGAGGGTGTTTCATCAACACCCCGATAAGGACCACTATCAATAATATTTGACTAAAAAAATGCATAATACTAAGGTTTAAAAGCGATTTGCTTATGTTACTCTTAAATAAGAAGCACATAGCAATTTGAGAGTGGAAGCCCGATTTACCAGTCTTTTAGAGCTTATAGCGATTTAGAGAAACTGATAAATTGATTTGGTTTCCTGCCAAAAATCCTGCCAAAAAATCTTTGGCAGGATTTTTTTTATATACCCAGATTGTCAAATTAAGTTAGACAGAAAAAAGCCATCTATGTTAGTCTCAGATAAACACCACATTTTTCTGAGAGGAACTAACATACATGACCTACACTCATCTTACCACAAACGAGCTTGTAATGATAGAGGCTTACTACCAAGAAGGAATGGCAGTTAGTGCTATTTGTCACTCTCTCAAAAGATCAAAACAAACCATTTATAAGCTTATTGCTTATTTTAAAGCCGGACATACCGCCTATGATTACTATGAAAACTACAAAGCTAACAAGCAACGTTGTGGTCGTCGTAAAACCCAACTCACTCAAAATGAACAAACATTTATCCAAATGCATTTAGATCGCGATTGGAGTCTAGATGTTGTTAAAGGAACTTATCCTGATAAAATCTCTTGTTCTATGAGAACTCTTTATCGCCTAGCTGACCGTGGTATCTTCAAGAAAGAGGATTACCCTGGAAGGGAAAGCGCAAGCCAAATGGTAAGACAGAAAAACGTGGCAAGCAAGCTTTTCGTCGGGATAATCGTGAACGTTCGAAAGTCTATCTAGAATTTGACAGTGAGTTTGGCCATCTTGAAGGTGATACTATTGTTGGTAAAAACCATAAAAGTGCTGTTATCACATTGGTAGAGAAGCAGTCTAAAGCTATTATCACGCTTCAAACAAAGGGGCGAAAAGCTAATGATGTTGAACAAGCACTAACTAGATGGTTCTCAAGATTTCCAAAACACCTCTTTAAATCAATGACCTTTGATTGTGGAAAAGAGTTCTCTAATTGGAAGACGATTTCCAACCAGCACGATATTGATATTTTCTTTGCGAATCCAGGTTGCCCTGGTCAACGTGGATTAAATGAACACTCAAATGGGTTATTAAGACGTCATGGATTGCCTAAACAAATGGATTTTAATGACTTGTCTCAAAATGTGTTATCAGCTATAGCTGATAGACGAAATAACATTCCTAGGAAATCACTAAACTATCAAACACCTTATCAAGTTTTTCTGAGTTACATAAAATGTCTAGCTTAATTTGACAATCTGGGTAATATTAGAGTACTTGTCTTCTTGTCCCAAATGTTGTACGATATTTGGGACAAAGTAATCATCTCATCTAAACTTTAAGCGTGAACATAGGTGTTGACAAATAAGGAATTATCCAGTATAATAATAGCAAATAAAGATTATAAATTACTTGTGGGCTAGTGGATATGGCCTGCACCCGCCTGTGGGCTCCGCACTCAGTTCAAACTGTTTGTTGAGAAAAAGAATAGCAGGACTGCCTACCCTTGAGGAATAGATAGGGCATATCTAGCGTGAGGTGAAACTCAATACGTGGAAGAGAAGGAAGTACCAGATTCCTTCTCTTTTTTAGGAGAAAAATAGAATGACATATACTTTGGAATGGCTCGAGACCTTTGATGGAGAAATTGATATTCTCAATGTCAATATGTCTTGTCTAGCCAATACTATTGAGAAATATATTTCTCAGTACAAATACGTTTATCAGACAAATATGGAAGACTACTCCGAAATTGTTCTCTCCGTCCCAAATTCCTCTATTCCCCATCTATTGGGATTATAAAGTGATCATCATGTCAATTTACCAACTAATAATGCAGGGAGTATTTTTGAAGGATTAAAGGATGATTGGACATTATCAGCCTCTAAATAAGGCTGATAATGGATGGTTTAACGAAAATAAATTCAAAATCGTTGGAACATTATTACTTTATCAAATGTTACATGTGATGGAATGTAAATTCTACACAACGGATGGTATTTTGAATATAAAAGTTGGCAAACGATTTAGAAGAGATAATATTTATTTTGTGGTCTTCAAATTAAGTAATGGTATTAGTTATACCGTTGAATTATCGCGTGAACAAGGGAACCAATACTTTCCAAGAAGTCTTAAAATCAACGACACCTTAATTACAAATTGTAGAGAAATAGAGTTGAAACTTGTTGATAAGAAACGCTTTAAGACCGCTAAAGCTAGAAAGGTTAATTGGCCGTCTTAATGTAAAAATTGATATGATAATCATTGGGTCATCCACTTTTTTGTGGGTGGCTTTTTTCTTTATCCATTTTTGATGTGATACCAAAACCAAGTTGCCTTTACGGGGAATTAAAAAACAATATGCTAACAAACGATTAAGTTGTTAGCATATTGTTTTCTTTGTTATTGTTTAGGAGGTGGCGATATGGATCTGTTAGAGAAACCTGTTTATGATTATATAAAAAAAATCATGGAGTTATAACTTTTCGTGATATAGAAGAGCTTAACTTTTCTTACCAACAACTGAATCAATTGGTCTCAAAAGGTAAAGTGGAATCAATTGAAAGAGGGATTTATCATCTGCCTGATACCTATATTGATGATTTCTTTAGTTTACAGTATCGTTTTCCAAAAGGAATTTATTCCTTAGAAACAGCACTATGGTTACATGGCCTTTCCCTCACTGTTCCATTTGAACCTGTGATGACTTTTCCTTTTGGGACGAACACGAGGCTAATGAAAGAAGCTGGTGTTAAGCCGATTGTTGCTAGAAATCATCATGAAATCGGTATTATAAAACTAGAGCGACAGGCTGGACAGTTTATCTCAGTATATGATATGGAACGAACTTTGGTAGAGTGTTTGAGAACAGCTTATCATGTTGATGTTCAAGTCGTTGCTCCAGCGTTTCAAGCTTACTTTAAAAAAGGAGCTGTGAATTATGCCAAGTTGTACCACTATGCACAACTATTTAAAGTCACTGAAAAGCTACAATCTTATGTGGAGGTATTGTCGTGAAATTTTCAAATGCCAATAGCTTCAAAGCGAAAATTATGAATATCGCAAGAGAAAAAGGATATCTGCTCAACAAGTTCAGCAGAACTATTTGATTGAAAAAATCTTAAAACTCATCTCTGAAAGTCGGTATAAAGATTATTTCATTGTGAAAGGTGGATTCCTTATCGGACAGATGATTGGCTTAGATAAACGAACAACAATGGATTTAGATGTTACTTTGAAAGGTCAACCTCTTAGCGAGGAAAATATTCAAACAATCTTCAAAGAAATTGTAAGTCAACCTTCTGAAGGTTTTCAATTTGAAGTTGATATGTTAGAGCCAATTCGACAAGATGACGAATATGGTTGCTTTACCCTCAAACTCAGGGCGACATTTGATACCCTACGTGAAGTTGTCTTTATTGATATAACAACAGGTGATCGGATAACGCCACGAGAAATTACTTATCAATTGCAGTCTGTTTTTTCAGAGAATAAACTAGAAGTTTGGACTTATAATTTAGAAACTGTTCTTGCTGAAAAATTAGAAACGATTATTCGTCGAGGAGCTGCTTCAACTAGACCTCGTGATCGCTATGACCTCTACACATTGTATCACCTTCGAAAAGATGAGATTGATATCCCAATATTGAAAACTGCTCTAAACAATACTGGTAAAAAAAGAGAAAGCTTAGATGTTTTGATAAATTGGGAAAGTCAATTAGAGGTAATCCGTAGCTCTGACTATCAGAATCAGCTTTGGTCTCGCTATCAAAAATCATTTAGGTATGCCAGTGAAATTAGTTTTGAGAAGTCGGTAGAAGTGGTGGCAATTATTTTAAAACACTTAGGGATTTAGTAATGCATGTTTGGACAGGAGAAGCCAAATTCGTAGAAGAAGATATTCTTTATGGCCGGACAAATGAAACAAATAATTTGATGTTATAGAGTGGCTAAAAAATAGTATAATCCAAAAGTTTAGTATTACTGATTTTGTAGGCCTTGGGTTCATTGCTTTATAATAGTTTTGTAACGATATATATCGATATAAAACCGTCGATTCGACAAATAAGTAAACTTATTGATGAAAAACAAAGTTAGTGGTAGTATAATTATATCGAATTGGGGTGTGCTAGTCACGTCTGGGAGGGTCTGATACGTCAGTCCTCCCCTTTTTTATAGGGGGTTTCAGAAGTTATCAATAGTGCTACAGATAGTTTTTTTCTTTGTACTTTTTTTGATGTGATACCAAAATCAAGTCGTCTTTTTTATGATGAGGAGAGAGTGACAGATTGTTGCTACTTATCAAAAGAAAAGAAGGACTTTTTATGACCAAACAATGTCATCATCACTTTTTAGTCAATCAGGAAAAAGCAGAAAAGCACTTCTTCCGTAAAAGTAAGAAGTATCGGACACTTTGTTCGGTAGCTCTTGGAACTATGGTGACGGCTGTTGTCGCTTGGGGTAGCCAAGTAGCACAAGCTGACGAAGTGGTAACACCCTCGCAAGATAAAGCCGTTCAGTTGACAGATAATCCTGCGACCAACTTACCAGAAGCACAGCCAACTCCAGTTGTTGAACAGACGAATAGCCTTGCGTCAACTGGTCAATCAGATGAGGCTATCACGGTTACGGTTCCTCATGATGTTGTGATACAGGCTGTCAATCAAGCAACTGCTGAAGGAGTTACTACTGTTCAAGACCAACCTATGGACTTGGGAAATACGACTTCTGCGAGTGACACTAGTAAGCAGAGGTTGAAGAAATAGATGCAGCACTAGCTAAATTCAATGAAACGACCCAACCGCAACAGGACCAACAACTTTCGCTTGATTTTTAAGAAAAAGGCTGACAAAAAATAGTGAACGCGATAAAATGAAGTCAAGAAATCATCAAAGGAGAACAAACTAATGAGCCAAACAGTAGAAGAAATGCGTTATCAACTAGAAGAATGGCTATCACAAGGATTTACTAGCCTTGAAGACCAAGCTAATTATCAAGTCTTAAAGGAACAATATGAAGATGAAACCCTTGATTATAGCTTTTCAAAGCGAGAAATCATTGGTCAATTAGAAGTTATTATCACGACTCGTGAGAATGACTTTCCAGACTTAGATGAAGTGACTAAAGGAGAGTATCTAGACCTGGTTGGCCAACTGGATGACCTAGACAAGGGGAAGGCAGATTATTATCGTAAGCAATTAGGGTAGAAAGAGGTGTAGAGATGTTAGAACAAATCATTCAAAGTCTTTTGATTATCGCAGCGATAGGACTGATTTTGCTTGTAGTGACAAATTTTTTAGTATTAGCCAACAACGATAATAATAATTCCCTCAAAGAGTAGGAACAATAAAGGTAGTAGTTTTTGATTTTTCATGTGAAATACCTCACTTTTATTTTTTTTATTTTATGCTAAAATGTTAAAAATCAAAAAATATTCCCATATATGCTTATTGGAGGTGTATGATGAAAAAATTTGGAGAAATTTTTAAAAAGTTTCGAGAATCTAGAGGATTACGATTAAAAGATGTCGCTAAGGCTGGTATATCAACGTCTCAGCTCTCTCGCTTTGAGAAAGGAGAGACTGATTTAACCATTTCTAAGTTCATGCTTATCTTAGATGAAATCAACATGCCAATTGATGAATTTATGTATGCGGCTCATGATTTTCATAGAGATGAACTAAATGAACTTCTATCAAAGGTACGCCATTTTGTGTCTAATCATGATATTGAGGGATTGAAAAAGTTACTTTATTCTCAAATGGAGTCAAGGACTAAGAGAGAGAAATTTCATCACATTAATACTATTTTATTAAAAATACGCTTGCAAGATTTGTCTGGCGAAGACTATTATACAGAACAAGATTTAATTGAATTAACAGACTATCTTTTTGGTGTGGAATACTGGGGTTATTATGAATTGTTGATTTTTGCAAATACTTTAGATGTCCTAAAACACGATGTTTTCATGGTTTTAGCCAGAGAGATGTCAAGACGTTCTGATTTCTATAAAGAAATTCCAAATAATAGACGATTAATCTCATCAATGTTATTAAATGGATATATCACATGTGTTGAGAGAGGAAAGTTTCTGGATGCTCTGTATTTTGAAAAACAACTAAATCAATGCTTTTTCACTGAGACTGAAATTTATGAGCGATTGGTGTTTCAGTATGCACAACATCTGTATCACCATAAAAAAGAGAAGGATTGTAAAGCTATTATTGAAATGAGAAAGTGTATCGCTGCAATGAAATTAGCAGGAAGTGACCATTTAGCAAAGACTTATGAAGGACATCTAGAAAAAATTTTAGCTGAAAATGACTAGTCAGCAGATATGGGAAAGAAATTTAAAAGTTTTTTCAGAGTGATATACTTAAAGCGTGATGAAGGAGGTTCTATTATGGAAATGTCACCTTATGTTTTAAGTAAATCTCTTCCTGAAGGAGAGGTACATTTCAATACCAAAAATAATCACTCCTTTTTTATAACCAACGAATTATTAAGGAAAATTGATTGTGATGATACTACAAGAAGTCAGTATAATGATTATCTAGAGTCTTGGCATTATCATCAAGAAGAAAATGAGCTGGAAGAAACCCTAGCGAAAATTAAAAATGTTGATGAAAAGCTCCTAGAATTTACAATTCTAACTCATGGAGATTGTAATTTTAGATGTAAATATTGTTATGAAAAGTTTGAGAATATTTCAATGTCTCCAGAAGTAGAAGATGCTATTGTAACGTTTGCGGATAAACTATTATCCGAGGGAAAGTTCGAGAGATTTAGTGTCCAATGGTTTGGTGGAGAGCCCTTGCTTGGTTATAAAACAATAGTTCGGCTATCTGAGAGATTTTTAGAACTATGTTCGGTATATGATATTGAATATTTTTCTGGAATTACAACTAACGGTTATTTCTTAAATAAACGTATGTTTCAAAACTTAGTAGGAAAATGTAAAGTTACTGGTTATCAAATAACGGTTGATGGTGAGAAGAAGTTCCATGATAATCAACGTTTACTTAAAAATGGTGTAGGTTCTTATGATAGAATTTTTGCAAATTTAAAAATGATGGGGGCTAGTTCGTTACATTTTCATTGTACTATTCGATTTAATATTTCAAAAGAGAATGTTGAATCTATGGAGCACTTTCTAAAATTAGATGGTCTGGTATTCAGGGAAGATAGCAGATTTAGTCTTGCTTATCATAACATTGGGGATTGGGGGCAAGGAGAGCGAGCTGATGATTATTGTGTTGATATTCCAAATGGTGATTTCAGTTATTATTGTTCTCAACAGGCAATTTCTTTAGGATATAATATAGAATCCCCTCAAATAATGATGTCGAACAGTATAAATTGCTATGCTAATCGTAAATACCACTATATGTTCAACGTTAAAGGAGTAATTCAAAGCTGCACAGTAGCTCTGTACCATAAAGAAAATATTTTTGGAAGCGTTTTAACAAGTGTTGTTAACGAAAAGAAAAGGAATGATTGGCTCAAAGAGATTGAGTTTGAGAGATGTAGCCAATGCCCTTATGTATTGCTTTGTAAATCAGGATATTGTCCTTTGGTAAGGATAAATCAAGAAAAATCTTGGGAAAGGTTGTGTCGACTATATAAAGAGCGCATACAAAAAGATTTTTCACTTTTTATCCTTAGTAAGTCCTATAACGATATCCTTGATATAAATTAATTTTTTGGAGGAAGTAACAATGATTATAAAAGAAAATAAAAAATATGATCCCAATTCAGCATATAATATTGAGCTGAATGCTAGCTGTCCAAGAACAAACGGAAACTGCTAATTAGCATATAAAATAGTTAGCTATCCTTTCCTAGCTGACTATTTTATTTAATGGGAGCTTACTATGAAATTATTATCTTATCTTGGGAAATTCCGTTATGTTGCCTTCGTGGTCTTTATATTAGGAGCTTTCTCTAGTATTTTACAATCGTTAGTGATTCAAAAAGTCATTGCGATTGATACGGTAACGGATTTTGAGTCACTCGGGAAAGTTTTTGTCGTGGGACTTTTGACCTATCTGCTTTTTTATGGTTTGGAGTTTGGTGCAGATTTCGTTTACGATGTGTCTTGTAAACGCATCATGTTGGTCTTACGAGATAAGTTGATGAGGACGCTCCTTTTATCTAGCGCGTTCACAGATCAGCATGAGACGACGAATTTTCTCAGCCAAGATTTAGAATTTTTCTATGATAGTTACGTGACTCAGGTCATGCGTTTGCCCAAAAATGGCATGATTTTCTTGGTTGTGTCGGTCTATTTAATCACCTTAAATCCCATTTTAGCGCTGCTGTTTATCTTAGGCTCTCTCTTACGCCCACTACCCCAAGTGTTTTTGAGTAAAGTGGCAGATGCTTTTGGACAAAAGCAGAGCGAGGAGCGAGAGCGTTCCATGGCTCTCATTATGGACTTTGTCAATGGTGGAAGCACCTTGTTACATCATCAAGCATTTGCAACGACCTATGGAAAATTGAAACATCAGGTACTGACTTATGAAACTGCCCGCCGAAATTATTATTACCTATCTAATTTCCTCTTTTTCTGTAATGGTTTGACACAGTTTTTAGGACGTGTGCTACCAATTGGAATTTATTTTTTATTCCCAAATGTTTTTGGTCATATTCCAGTATCATCTCTAGTTGCCATGTTTATCGCTTCAAATAGCCTGTCAAGTCCTCTTCAAAATATGATGTATGCCACTTTTGACATGCAAGCTGCTCATTCTATCAAGACAAAAATCTATAATCTAATGGATAAGGTTGTTAATGAGGAGGAAGTCTCCTATATTCCAGATTTTAAAGCTCTGATTTTGCAAAATATCACAAAATCCTATGGAGACAAAACTATTTTGAAAGATTTCTCCTACACCTTTGAAAAAGGGAAGAAATATCTCATCACGGGAGCTAGTGGACGAGGAAAAACCACCCTCTTAAATATCATTAAAGGTGAAGCTGTCGATTCGGGACAAGTCGCTCTTGTGACGGATGACAATCAGTTATTTAACTCTTATCAAGCGAATATTGGTATGGTCAGTCAGTCACCCTTTCTCTTTAATGGCACCTTGGAAGAAAATATCTGTCTAAATCAGACCTTTTCTCATGACGAGATGATTAGGGTGTTAAATCAAGTCCACCTGCTTGAAGAGCTACCAGACGGCTTAGACTCCAACATTGAAAATAACGGCAGCAATGTTTCAGGTGGTCAGCGAGTGCGCATAGAATTAGCACGCTTTTTACTGCGCCAGAAGGATGTTTTACTGCTTGACGAAGTGACAGCAGCACTTGATAAAGAGAATGCTCATCGTGTCAGAGAGTTGATTTTTTCACTGCCCATAACCATTATTGAAGTGGCTCATCATGTGGACGAAACAATCGTTTATGATGCTGTGATAGAGTTGTAGGTGATGAGATGTTTAAGTATTTTAATAAATTTTTAGTGACCTTAACCCTTATCGCCTGTATCTTAAACAGTTTTGTCTTTCTCATTGAACCCTTGATGACAGATAAAATCTTTGACCTTACAGCGTTAAATAGTCGTAAAGAAACATGGGGGTTTTTGGTCTATGGATTGACTCTCTACTTGCTCTTATATGCTGTCATGTTTATCGCTAATCTCTTGATCAATCAGATTATGACCATTGGCTGCGGTAACATTCGCCTTGATCTTTACAAGCGTTTGATATTGGGGCATCAGGAGATTGGGAATGAACAGAAGATTTCCCTTTTAACACAAGATGTTGAATATTATCTCTGGAATCATATTAGTCCAAGTATTCTCCTTGTTGCACACATTAGTAATTTCCTATTACTTAGCATCTATCTCTTGGTAAAAAATATACCGATTGGTTTGCTGTTTATTGCCTGTTCCTTTATTTTCTTAGTTGTTCAACTGAGGATTAGTAAAATAGCAGAGCGAAAAGGGGACGAGCAAGCATCAGAGAGACAGAAATTACTGAGTTTAGTGAGCGATGCCGTTGTTGGAAGGCCAACGTTAGTTCAGAATCAAGCCCTTTCTTCTGGTCTTAAAAATGTTCAAAACCAGTCAACACGCTACGAAGATTCACGACAAACATTTGGAATTTATCAATCTTTCTTTGCCTTTTTAGCCAATCTGATGCTCTTTGTGTCTCAGTTTCTCCCAATCTTTTTAGGTCTGGTACTCATAGCAGCAGGAACTAGCATACAAGTGACAGATTTAATTGCCATGTTTATTGCAGCAACACGTCTGGAGCAGCCATTGATGAATATTGTTAACGATATTTTTAGGCTCAAAGGAGCAAAATCCATTTCTGACACATTTGACCAGATATTAGCTCAGCCTATTCCTAAAGAGCAGGAGCGGTCTCTTACAAATGAAGATTTTGAAGCTTTAGAATGCCATCAATTGGCGAAATCCTTTGCAGGCAGAAGACTCTTTTCAAATCTCACTTATCGCTTTGACAAAGGGAAGAAATACCTCATTAAGGGTCCGAGTGGTTCTGGAAAATCAACGCTTTTTAAACTGATTTTACAGGAATTAAGTCCTGATGAGGGGGCTATTGACATGGTGCTTGATAATGGTCAGGTGACGACAGACTATCAGCAGTGTATCGGTCTCATTGCCCAGTCACCTTATCTCTTTAATGATAGCATTCGCTTTAATTTGACATTGGGAGCTGATTTTTCTGATGAGCTATTATTAGAAAAGCTTGAGCAAGTTGGTTTGACAGCTGAGTTTGATAATATTTTAGACTATCAAATTGTTAATAATGGGGAAAATATTTCTGGGGGACAAAAGGTACGCCTTGAAATTGCACGAAATCTGATTAGACAAAAAGATGTGCTTCTTGCAGATGAAGTGACAGCTCCGTTGGATGCTCAAAATGCTAAGAATATCCGAAACCTACTGTTCAATTTACCAGTTACTGTTATTGAAATCGCCCATCACATTGATGATGACTTTATCTATGATAGTGAGATTGATTTGTCATATTATGAGAATTAAGGAGGAGCTACCACTCATTAGTGAGTGGTAGTTTTTCTTGTGATAACTTATCCAAGTCCATCTTGTTATGATGGTGCTATCTTATGGAAAAAGGAGATAGCACTAGTGATGTTAAATAAAATGAAGGCTAGATTTTTGATTGGTTTTGGTGGTCTAGCAGTCACCAGCTTTATGGTGATGATGGGCTACACCATTGGTTCTCAGTCTGTAACCAATCACACGCAGAAACAGATTCAGACTGAAGCTCATAAACTGCTGATCAAAGAGAAAGAAAAAGAGAAGGCAAGTGTCCTCTCTGATGAGTTAGTCAAGGAATTCCTTACCCAATACTATACCAAGGAAAAGCTGGGCGAGAACAACAACCGTATCAAGCCCTATATGACAGATTCTGCCTTTAAGGAAGAGGTAGCTCGTCAAGAAGATTCTATCAACCAAGTCTATAAAGACTATATGTTGGATTATCGCTTTGAATCTGCCAACATCTATGTCAATACAGAAGAAAATGAAGCTTTTGTGGAAGTGTCTTATCAGGTTGTTTACGTGTCAGATGTCAGTGACAAGGCTCAGAAAAGTACACAGACAGAAACGACCTCTCTTAAACTATCTTATGCCAAATTGTCAGATAAACTCCTTGTCAATCAGGTAACCATTTGGAATGGGAAGCTAGGAGACTTGAAAGAATCTTCTGATGAAGTAAATTCAAGCATTCCAAAGATTCAAGGCACTACGACAAGTGAGACCAACTAGCAGGAGTTTATCTTCTGCTTTTTTGATAAGGAGATGAGATGACAAGAATTGAAAAAGTGAAACAAAAGGCGATTTTAGAGGTGGCAGAAAGTCTAGGTTATTCTTTTAAACGACTATCAGGGCAAGTCTATGAACATCCAGAACATGATTCTTTTAGGATATTTGCGGATACCAATACTTTTAAATGGTTTTCACGTGACATCCAGGGAGATGTGATTGATTTCGTTCAGTTAATGACAGGAGTGTCTTTTAAAGAAGCCCTGTCTTACCTTGAAACTGGAGACTTTGAACAAGCTAAGGTAGTCGAAGAGACCTACCAACCCTTTCGTTATTATCTAAGGGAAGAACCATTTGACCAAGCACGGATATACCTGAATGACATTCGTGGTTTAAGTGATGACACTATCAATGCTTTTGGCAGACAAGGTCTATTAGCACAGGCTCATTACCAGACAAAGACCTTTCAAGAATCAGTCCTTGTCTTTAAGAGTTACAATCATCATGGACAACTAGAGGGGGCAAGTCTTCAAGGGCTTGTCAAAAATGCTCAGAGACATGATCGAGGTTATCTCAAAAAAATCATGAAAGACTCTCATGGTTATATAGGAATGAGTTTTGATATAGGAAAACCGAAACGCCTTATCTTTTGTGAATCGGTGATTGATATGATGAGTTATTATCAACTCCATCAGAAGAAGTTATCAGATGTGCGTTTGGTTTCTATGGAGGGCTTAAAACTCTCTGTGATTGCTTATCAGACACTAAGGTTAACAGCAGAGGAACATGACAAGCTCAATTTTTTAGATAATATCAAGCCAAGTAAATTAACGCATTTTCTTCGTATCATACAAGAAACAACTATCTTTTTTCAGAACCACCCAGGTTTGATAACATTAGCTGTTGACAATGATGAAGCAGGGCGAGACTTTTGTCAGAAGTTATCTGAGAAAGGACTTCCCATTGAAATAGACTTACCATCATTACAGGAACTGGAAACTAAAGCAGATTGGAACGATATTGTGAAAGGTCATAGTAATCATTCTCTAAAAGATGTGATCCAATCGGCCAAGTTACAAGTTATCCGAAGCAATCCTCCGCCTAGAAAAAATACTGCTTTAGAGTTGTGATAACAAAATCAAGTTTCTTAGATTAATCTAGAAAGTGATAAGGAGGACACCCTATGAGTCTGATTGAACGCCTAGTTGAAAGAGTGGCTAGGCAAGAGGAAAAAGTTGCGAAAGAAACGGAAAAACTAGATACTTATCGCAGTCAATTACAAACAGCGATGTATCAAGCCTTTATCAAACGCCAACAAAATAGTCCCTGGACATTTGATGAAGCATTGACGCAAGCCTTTGGCCAGTATGAACAAAAACCAATACCATCAGATAATAGAAATGAGGAATAACACATGACAAAAGACTGGACCTTTGACCAACCCTTAGATGATAACACACCGACATCTTCATCGGAAGAACGTGCGAAGATTGCGGCACTATTTCATAAAGAAAACCAAGAGGGCACTGAAGATGTTGACTATGTGGCAGCCTTTGAAATGGAACAACAAAAGGCTAAAAATCAGATGGCTCCACAGCAAGAACCTCAAAAGCAATCTATACCAGAAGTAAAGCCCTCCTCAACTATTACCAGTGACTACAAGCAACACCTAGCCGATGTGATGGATCAAAACAATGAGGACATTCGTCAAAGTCAGAAGAAAATTGAAGAGTTGCACCAGTTGATTGATGACAAAAATAAGCAAAATAAGAAATTACAAGCCATTTCAGCAGCTATTGATGACTTGTAAGTGAGGCAGTCCTTACAAGGGCTGCTTTTTATGGGGAGAGAAGATGAAGTTATTCAAAAAGCAAAGGCATAATCAAGATAGTTTTAAGCGTCTCATCCATCAGATAAGTCAATAGATGACAATGAGTATTTAATAAGGAGGTTGGAAAAGTTTGTCAAAATTTTAAATGAAATAGACTCAAGCAAGGATGAACTAAAATTGGAACACAGTGAAAAAATGTGAAAGAATAGCATTTTTCGGATTTATTGATACCAAATATTGAGTACTCTGAAGAAATTCTGAAATAAAATTGATAAAAAGGAATAAAAAACTAAGGAGATGATATTATGAAAAAGATAGGCTTATTGTCGAATGTTTTTATATCATTGTTTATTGTTATATTAGCTAGCGGTTCTGTGTCATCAGGAGTAAGTGCTAATGAAAATAAGGAAATTAGTTATAATGTTTTAGTTAGTGAAAATAAATCTATTGAGGATGTAGAAGATGTTTTACAAAGCCAAGGAATTAAAGTTACTGATAAAATACCTGAAATAAATTTTTTAACTATTTCTACCGAAAAAAGTGAAGATACAATAAAAAAAGAAAACTCTAATTATATTGATGACATAGTTATAGATAATACTATGACTGTAAAGCCTAATATTACTTATTTGTATGGGGACAAGGTTTATACAAATACTAATTTAGATTTTTGGGAAAATCAGTGGGATATGCAAAAGAGTATTAGTACTGGAAGTAAATTTCAACATAAGTCCTCTGGTAAAGCAACAATTGGTGTAATAGATTCTGGTATTACATATGATAATCCAGATATTTATTCACACATTATTTCAGTACAAAATTTCACATCAGATTTGGAAACAGGAATAGTTGATAACCAAAATGTTGTAGATAAAATTGGGCATGGGACCTCTGTTGTGGGACAAATTTCATCAAATGGAGAATATTTAGGGATAGCACCTGACATGAAAATACGAATGTATCGTGTTTTTGATGAAGGGAATGCTCAAGACCAATGGATTCTCAAAGCGCTCATTCAAGCAGCAAAAGATGATGTTGATGTTATTAACCTTAGTTTAGGAGAATATTTGTTAAGAGATTCCACTGATGAAGATGATGATACAGCTTTGATCAATATCTATCAACGGGCAATTAATTATGCTCATAATCAAGGTTCCGTTGTCGTTGCTTCAGTAGGTGATGAAGGGATGGATTTACAGAATCAAGATGAATTAAAAAACTACCTTGGTAGTTTAAGAGGAAAAGATTATAGTCAAGTTGATGGAACTGTACAAGATATTCCGGCTGAATTAGACAATGTTATTACAGTTGGTTCAGTAGATGATAACGATCTTGTATCTAGTTTCTCAAATCAAGGGAATGAATACATTGATATCTATGCGACAGGGGGTGGAAGTCAAGCGCTTTCGAAAGTAGGATATGATAAATGGGTAGCTGATAAATTATATGAAAAAGAATGGATTCTTGTTCCAACGCTTGAAGGAAAGTATACATATGCATATGGGACTTCAATTTCTACTCCTAAAGTCTCTGCAGCTTTAGGATTGATTATAGAAAAGTATAATTTGAAGGACCAACCAGATGAAGCTATTCGAATTTTATATGATAATTGTTTTCTTAGTAATAATGGAAACAATGGACAAATTAGGCTACTAAATATTACAAATTTTGTACAATAATAGTGTAAAATAGTTGTATGAGATAAAAGAGGTACCTAGTATGTATAAGATTTTGGTAGTTGATGATGATTTTGAAATTTTAAAATTGATGCGAACAATTTTAGAAATGAAAAACTATAATGTGACGACTTATCAAGAAGTTAAGCTTCCTATAAAAATAAGTGATTTTGAAGGATTTGATTTAATATTGCTTGATGTTATGATGCCCAATGTTGATGGTCTGCAAATCTGTAAACATATTCGTGAATCAGTACTCTCTCCAATTATTTTTGTCAGTGCAAAAGATTCTGAAGATGATATTGTATCTGGCTTAAATCTTGGTGGCGATGATTATATAACAAAGCCCTTTAGTGTTAATCAACTAGTTGCCAAGGTTGCAGCACATTTAAAACGAGAAGAACGTTATAGAAATGCTGAATCTAATGAATCTGTTATTCGAGAATTACTTCCACTAACATTTTACCTTCAAGAAAAACTCGTGTGTGTTAATGGTAAAGCTATTTCTCTTACTAAAAGGGAATATGATATTTTAGAGCTATTATCTAGTAAGACAAATAAGGTTTATACAAGAGAAGAAATCTATGAATGTGTCTATGATGATGAAGCAGATGCATTATTTCGTTCAATTTCGGAATACATTTATCAAATTAGAGTCAAGTTTGTTCCCTATGGAATTAATCCCATTAAAACAATAAGGGGGATGGGATATAAGTGGAATGATGAAAAGATATTCAATTAATAAGCGGATTTTAAGGACAGTCCTTGAAATAGTGATTGGTACAGTTGCAAATGTTACTATGTTGCTTGTATTGAGCTACATTCTTATTTTTACAGGTCAGTTGAATACATATGGAACAGACTATCATATATCAATTGGTGATAGTAAATCTGCTGGCAGTATTAAGAATCAAATGGATTCCTCTGTCTTTGATTATGTATTGTTTGATAGCGATAATGGCGAATTGGTCTCTGGAAAATATCAAAAACAGGATTTACAACAGTATAAAGAAGTTTTTGATACTGGAAGTTCGGTTAGCGAGGATTCTATATTGTTTACAGAATATGAAAACTCAGATTTTATTTTGGTTATTAGAAGACCAACAATGCCCGAATTTGTAAATCGAAACTTTCGACATATTTCCTATAATTTAGTCTCTTATTTGTTTTTTATAGTGCTAGAATTACTACTTATCTCTATCTCCGTTATCAGGCTCTTAAGAGAATTTACAAAGAATTTTCGTTTAATTGAAAAAATATCTCTGAATATGGGAATACCAGGAATGGATATTGAACGTAAAGAAACTGAAATGCTAGAATGTAATAACATTTTATTGACGCTTTATCAAAAAGACGAAGAGTTGATAAAGTTATTAGAAATAGAGAAAAAAGATAAAAAAGATTTGTCATTTCAAGTTGCTGCATTAGCACATGATATTAAAACACCATTAACTGTTTTAAAGGGGAATATCGAGTTGCTTGAGATGACTAATCTAGATGAAAAACAATTAGATTTTATGTCCTCAATGAATCATAGTGTTGGTATATTTGAAAAGTATTTTAATTCAATGGTTAATTATTCAAGGTTGCTAATTGAAGATAAGAATTATCAGGAAAATATTGAATTATCAAAATTTCTTGATGAACTGTCATTAGAATGTCGAGAAATTATGTCTTCAAAAAGAATTAATTTTCAAATAGTTAATGAATCTCATACCAAAGTGATTAAAGGAAATCGTCTCAACTTAGATAGAGCTTTGATAAATATCTTATCCAATGCGACTAGATTTTGTTCAGAAGAGGGCAAGGTGGTACTTACTATATCTGAAAGTTCTAACTTTATCAGTTTTGAGATTTGGAATAATGGTTTACCATTTACAGAAGAGTCTCTTAAAGATGGAGGAAAACTTTTTTACACAGAGAATAAAGGAAGAAATGATAAGCATTACGGAATAGGACTTTCGTTTGCTCAAAAGATAGCTATGAGACATCAAGGTCAATTAGTACTCTCAAATCCACAAAATGGTGGTGCGCAGGTCACTTTATTGATTAAAAATTTTCAGGGGGGTAGGCAAAAAGCCTAATATAAACAAAACCGCATGAAATCTTTCGTTTACAAACGTTGATTTCATGCGGTTTCTTATTTCGGAAATTTGAAAAAATCAATGAGATTTCGACTTTTTATACGAAAACAAAAAAGAATGCAAAAATTCCCTCCCTATGATATAATTAAAGCGAAAAATTTTTATGTTAGGCTACTAGCTCGTCTCTAGTAGTCTTTTTCTGTGCTAAAAATTCAGATAGGTTATCTGTTATTTCAAGAGGATATAGTCAATTTTTAATAGTTGGTGTGCGACTGAATAGTAGCTTTTTGTGAACCACGTCGACTTTGAATTTGATAAAATCGGTCTGCTAAAGGACTTCCTTTTTGTTTTTTGACAGCGAAAGCGGCATGACAAAGGCACTTCTTCAGATAAGAATTTCCATGTCGAATCTTGGTACTTCGTTTCTTACCAGCACTCTCATTATTACCTGGACAGAGTCCCGCCCAAGAGGCTAAATGTCCAGATGTCGGAAACTGACTCATGTCAACACTAACTTCAGAAATGATACCAGAAGCTGTAATGACATCAATACCTGGGATAGAATCCAATATTTCTATATGGTTTTCATATTGTGATAGATAGACATTAATTCGCTCTTCCAACAAGTCAATCTGCTTCTTGTAAAAATCATAAATCTCCAAAGACTGCTTTAACATGAAACGATGGTGGTTGGAGAAATAGCCATCCAAGGCTTCCAGAAGTTTTGGTACTTTCTTCTTCAAACTGGTATAAACTGATTGATGAACAATACGATGTGTGATTGGCATCTTATCAAACAATAATTGAAGAAGATTACGACTTTCCACATAATGTTTTCGTTGTCTGGTCAACTCCCTCATTTCTTGAATGGTTTTATCGGGGACGAAACTCCGAGGCAACAGACTAATCCGTGTTAATTTGGCAATCCAGTGAGCGTCCTTCTTGTCGGTTTTCTGACCTAGAATAGCCTTCATGTGGGCTGGTTGAGCGAGTATCAACTTGAAGTCATCACATAGAGCATGCCAGACAGGTCGCCAATAAACACCTGTGCTTTCCATACCAACAGCTTCCACATGAAATTGACTGAGAAAATCGTGGCAAGCACGTAGGCCTTTAGTCGTTGTATCAAACGTAGCCATCTCACGCTTTGGACAAGTTGAGGTGAGTGGTCCGTGTAGGATACAGACGACAATATTGGCTTGATGGACATCAATACCTGCAAAAGATTGATAGAGAACATCCATGATAATTCCCTCCTTCTAAAAATTAGAGAGCTTATCCACCGAATTTTAGTCGCATAGTCATTTGAATTAACTTTGATACATCGTCACTTTCGGCTTGCCGTACTCTAGTACTGCCTGCACCTCAGTTCCTTGTCTGAAAGCTCATTTATTCGACTATATTTTTATACTCATGCCTATCGCATATTTTGGGGTGCTCGTCAGTAGAGTGGATCAGTTTTTCCCTCGATGAATAACATCATTAACTCGTCAACCACAAAGCCCTCACTAAGATGTTACACCTAGTGAGGGCTTTATGTTCGTTTTCATTATTCTGTGGGTGAGGGCGGAGCCATCATGGATGTCTTACCCAGCCCCCTTTTTCTGAACAAATACTGAAATTTCTTTTGTATATTATAATTAAAGAAATGGAGGCAGTAAATATGGAAGTTATCATTCAAAATCTAAGAAAAAGCTATAAAGACAAAGAGGTTTTAAAAGGTGTTTCGTTTACAATTGAAGAAGGTACTATTTGTGGTCTTCTAGGAGTAAATGGTGCTGGAAAATCAACTATTATGAAGATTCTTTTTGGTATTGAAAGAGCTGATAGTGGAGAAGTTGTTTTTAATGGAAAACACAAGGATATTGTAGAAGAAAATAGATCTGGTATTGGAGCGTTGATTGAATCTCCTGCTATTTATTTGAATCTCTCTGCATTCGACAACTTAAAAACACGAGCATTGCTACATGATGTTCCAGATGAAAGAATTTATGAGGTGCTTCAGTTGGTTGGTTTATCTAATACTGGAAGAAAGAAAGCAGGGCACTTTTCATTAGGAATGAAGCAACGACTTGGACTAGGAATGGCAATTATTACCAATCCTGATTTATTAATTTTAGATGAGCCAACTAATGGTCTAGATCCAGATGGGATAAAAGAATTGCTAAATTTAATTAGGGATCTAAAAAAATCTGGAATGACAGTCCTCTTGTCCAGCCATCAACTAAGTGAAGTCAGCAAAATTGCAGATCAAATCGTTATACTGAATCAGGGTAAGATTTTTTATGATGATACTAATAGGAATTCAAATGATTTAGAAAACCTATTCTTTAGAATTGTCCATGGAGGTGATGGAAATGAATAATATTTTTAAATCTGAGTGGTTGAAGCAAAAATCTAGTTCTGATAAAAAATTACTAACCCTTATTCCTTTGCTAGCAATTTTTATAGCTTTCATACTCGCAGGACCATTTAATCTAGAAAGTTTCTCAATTTATTGGTGGGAAGGTGTCTTTCTTTTTACTCTCATTGGATTGTTATTTTTAGCTGATTATAGTGCTGAGGAGAATGCAGGTGCATTTCAAAATATTAGCTTGGGTAGATATACGTTTACGATTTATTTAGCGAAGATACTGTTGAAGTTCAAGGATGTTTTGATTTCAACCTTTATTTTTACGATAATATTTTATTTCATCTCATTTCTTTTTTCAGGTGTGATGTCAGTAGACATTTGTAAAGATTTGATTTGTTTATTACTTATTGGTGTTTCTTCTGCTTGGGTATTACCACTTTTATATTTTCTAGCAAAGTGGATAAATCCCTACTTGTTGTTAGCTACAAATTCTCTTATTTGCTTATTAGTTGCTCCTCTAATAGCTCAGACATCGGTTTGGTTCATATTTCCTTATACTTATCATTATAAAATTGCTTATGCTCTTTTACATTTGAAACCATCAGGCAATTTAGATGTAACATTAAATGGAGTTGAAACATCGACAATTTTATTATCAGCAACTCTTTCAATCTTAGTTTTTGTGACTTTCCTTGGTTTGTTGAAGTGGAGGATAATGAATGAACAAAATTTTAAAAAGTGAGTTACTAAAGTGGAAAGGCTCTTTTGCTTTCAATTTTATTTTGATTTTAGCAATCATTGAACTACTCACAATTCCTCTCTATTTACATTTTACAAATAATCCAGTTATCATTGAAAATATCATTTTTTTACCTATGCTAGGTTATTGTATCCTAGCATCAATTTTGTCTATCTTACTTCATGAACAGGAGAAAAAAGCAAATTTCTTTCAAAATATAAAAAGTGAAAAAAATAGTGGAATTATTTGGGGAATGAAGCTTATTTCGACAGACTTACTCATGGTTTTACTGGGAGTTCCGGTTTGGATAGTGGTAGGAGTTGAATTTAATAGACTCTCTTACTTTGCTTATGTTGGTATGATTACTTGGTTATTATTAGTCTTACTAAACCATTTTCATATGTTACTTAGTCTTATCATGGGCAAGGGAGGGAATCTAGTAATTTCTTTTATCGAATGTCTGTTTATTATATTTGCAACTAATAAAGTATTTTTAAATATATTATGGTTGCCTATCGTTTTACCAGTTAATCTGATTCTAGAAATTGGGAAAAATGAAATTTTTATGATTCTAGTGTACTTAATTGGTTTTATCATATTATCGTATTTCTGTAATTTAGCTGTTATAAATAAGGTTAAAATTCAAAAAATTATGTAAAAAGAGGTAAATTGGTTAGGGGTCTCTGGAAAAGTAGAATACAACAAAATTCAATAGATAAAAAGCGAATGACAGCATATTTTGAAATCTAAAGCTTGTAGGTCATCCGCTTTTCATGTCTGTTTTATTATCTTTTCAAGATAGTATTGTTCATGATATTTTAAAAAAATCAGACTTTTTCAGCAGTTTCATCGGTCAACTATCTTTTTATTTAATTATCCAGAGTATCAGTATAAATATTTCATGCATTCTAAATAAAAAAATTGTTCATTCTCTATAATTATGAACAAATTCTGAACTAGGTATCTTACAATATATTTGTTCGAACAAAGAAAAAATAATTGGAGGAATTTTATTATGAACAATGAAGATTTCAATTTGGATCTTGTCACAATCTCAAAGGAAAACAACTCAGGAGCTTCACCTCGGATAACTAGTAAATCATTATGTACTCCTGGATGTAAGACGGGTATTTTGATGACCTGTGCAATCAAAACCGCAACTTGTGGTTGCCATTTTGGATAAAATTGATTTGTTTAGTAACTATCTTTTTGCAATTTTGACTAAGAAAGAAAGGGACTCTATATCTTTTCAAGTAAGGTCCCTCTAAATATTAGAATACTTGCTTAGGATATTACTCTTTAGACGAGTATGTCTATTGCTAAAATAAAGGTAGTGGATAGTAGTCTACTACCTTTATTTTTATAAATTTCCAAAATAATATTTGAAGATTTATAAAAATAATTTAGAAGTTGGAGCTGCTAATGGAACATAAATATACTACAAATAATTTTTTGGTTCGTAATGCAATCATTGGAATTCATGAATTGTTGGAATGTGATTATAATTCATTTTTAGAAACTATAAGAGAGAATAAGATATTCCAGGAGCAACTATTTGTAGCCAGCAGGAGTTTATATGAATCGCTTCAAAAATATTATAGTGGTGATTCAATGAAAAGGAAAAAAATCAACCAATTATCAGAATCTGTATATAAATATTATAAGCGTAGTAAGGAGCGCTCAACACCATTTGGTTTATTTAGTGAAACTTCAATAGGTTCATTTTCTTCTACAGAGAAATTAAACTTGGATGGAAAAACATTGAAAAAAGTACTCTTGGATTCAGAGTGGTTAATACGTCTAGTTTTTAAGATTGAGAAGGAATATTCTCGAGACTTAGCCTATAAAATAAATACAGCCAACTATCAATTTGGAGATAGAGTTGTTCAATTGTTTTCTATAAATGATACTAAAATTGAAGAAGTCAACATAAAGTTCACTAAAGTTTATCAACTTATTGATGAGTTTTGTTGTGATAAATATGTATATTTTAACTGTATTATAGAAAAACTTGTTGAATCCTATGGTGAAGAGTATCGAGATATTGCAACATCATATATCATGAGTTTGATTGATAGTCATTTTCTAATTTCAAATATTAATTCAGAATTAATAATGAATTTTAAGTTTGAAGAATTCATTTCTAAAGTCAAAGAAATCGATAAGCAAAATCTTTATTATTTTAAACTAATAGCAATTAGCAACTTAATTGTTGAATATTCTGAATTGGAAATTGGGGATGGGATTGAAAAGCTTCAAGAAATCTACAAGTTAATGTCATCGTTAGTTGAAACCCCTAATTTTCTTCAAATTGATCTTTATAATGATGGTCAAATCCAATTAGGTAATGAAAATAAAACTCAGATAGTAGAATTTGCTGAGTTTCTAGTAAGTAATTCACATCATGTAAAGCGTACTTATTTAGATGATTATAAAGAAAAATTTTTAGATAAGTACGGAGTAAATAGAGAAGTTCAGTTGATGGAGTTGTTTGATTCTAATTTAGGAATTGGTTCTCCATATGGATATCAGCACCCCAAAAATGATTTCTGGGAATCTTCGCCTTCTACTGTATATTTTAGTGAAAAAGAAGAATTAGAATATCTCAATAATTTTGAAAAAGCCTTAGAAACAGGTGGAAATATTCAACTTTATAATGAAGAAGATTTTTTTAATCAAGACAAAGATAAAATCAATGTAGGATTTGAGTTGTTCTTTTATGTTAATAAAGTAGATGGTAAAAGCGTACTAAGCTTAACTAATACAGGATGTTCTAAGAACTTAGGAGCTAGCTCAGGCAGGTTTTCTATTCTATCAGATAAATTGGAACATTATCATCAAACTATCACTCAAATTGTTGAAAACAATAATCACGTATCAGGGTATAACTCTTGTGAGATAACATTTTTACCAGAGAATCTTCGTCATGCTAATGTTATGCGCACAACAAATGTCAGAGAAAAAGTATTATCACTTTTTACGAATATGGATAAGAGAAGTCAAATTTTATCTGATATATATATTGGTATTGATTCTAAGAATAGTTTTTATGCTAGAAATTTCAAAACTAAGGAACTCTTAAAATTTTATAGTACAAATATGTATAACCAAATGATGTTTAGCAATGAATTACGGTTTTTATGTGAGATAGCTCAAGAAGACCATTTCGGAATATTCCCTTGGGAGATAGTTTATCAAAAATTTTCTCATATTCCTAGAATAGTATTTAAGGAGATTATTGTTGCTCCTGAACGTTGGAGGCTTAGTGGAAGGATGTTGTCGAAGGATATTCATCAGATTATTCTTGAAAACAATCTTCCGACAAAATTTTATATTGATAACAGTGATAATCGAATATTAATTAACCGTAATAATCCACTAGATAATCAACTTTTTGAAGATATTGTAAAAAAAAGTAGTAATAAAAATGAAGAATTATGTCTATCAGAGTGTATTTTTGATTCACAGCTTGTAGAGAAGGAATCTACAACTCATATTTCTGATATAGTTGTTCCAGTATTTGCTAAGGATGAAATTATGGAACCTAGGAACATAAAAGAAATATTACCAGAGGTTATTCCGACAAATGTTAGACAGAAAATACCATTTGATGAATGGCTCTACTTTAAATTGTATATGTCGGCAGATAGGCAAGAGGAATTTCTTTCGGATATAATGCCTCAAATTTTGAAGTTAGTATATTTAGATGATGGGATGAGCTTCTATATCAGATATACTGATCCAAAATTTCATATCCGACTAAGGATAAGAACGCAGAATTTATATAAAAGTTTTGAAAAAATTCAAGAGATTTTTCAACTCTGCATACAAAACAAGTTAATATCAAATATAGATATTTCAACGTATGACAGAGAAATCGAAAGGTATGGGGGGCTAGAAAGAATTCCTTTGGTAGAAGAAATTTTTTGTCTAGATACTGAAATAGTCATCAATTCATTAAGTTTAATTCGGCAGAAAAGATTAGATTTAACCCTAGATGATTTAGCAATAATATTTAACTACTTTTATCTCAAATCATTTTTTAAAGATAACAATAAAGAAATAATACAATTTTTAGAATTTGCTTGTCCAGAGCATTTAGACAGCCAAAATAGAGATAAAAATAGGAATACTGCATTAATTGATTTGTACTTAATAAAGGGATATTTAATAAATCTTCTTCCAGAACTATCTAAACTATGTCAAAGACTTAAGAAATTATCAGACAGTTGTATTCAATTATCAAATGACTATACATATATCATTTATGATAGTATCATTCATGTACACAATAATCGCTTATTTGGTATAAAGAGAGAAAATGAGACTAAGATTTATGCTATAATTCGCGGATTGATAATCAGTGAAGAATTTAGAAATGGGCACAATCATGGATAAATTTACACTAAAAAATTTTTTTCAAACAATTTTGACAATTCCTAAAACAATAAGATTAATTTTTCGAATAGAAAGAAAATATGCTAGCTATCTAATAATTTTAAACATATTACAATCAATAATACCTTTAGCGAGCTTATTTATCTATCAAGAATTAATCAATGCTGTTTCAAAAAAAGGAAGTAACATTTTTTCAGTATTAATTGTCTATATATTAATGCAAATGATGCTATCAATACTAAGTCAGTTAAACTCAAATATAAGTGAGAAATTTAATATGAACTTGTCCTATAATCTCAATTTGAAGTTATTGAAAAAAACATCATCTCTAAATTTAATAGATTTTGAACAAGCAGATACATACAATCTCATTGAAAATATTGTACAAGATAGTACATATAAGCCGTTCCAACTTTTCAATGCTATCATTGGTGTGATTACAGGGTTTCTATCTTTATTAACAAGTATTATTTATGTGTCCACTTGGAATGTGGCAGTATCGACTTTTTTACTGATAATTCCTGTTATTTCCTTAGTAATTTTTATGCGTGTTGGCCAGCTAGAATTTTTGATTCAATGGGAGCGAGCAAATTCGGAGAGAGAAGTTTGGTACATCAATTATCTTCTTACTCATGATTTTTCATTTAAAGAGATTAAACTAAATGGTATTAGTCAATATTTCATCGATAAATATGGAACATTGAAAAGAAATTTTATGAATCAGGATTTGAATATTTCGAAAAAGAAAGTTCTTTTCAGAGGAAGTTTGGATATTTTATTGAATTTTATTAATGGTATAGCTATTTTTATGATGATACAGTCAATTCGAAGCGGTAAACTTTTAGTAGGTAATTTTGTAAGCCTTATTCAAGCAATAACTCGTGTAAATACCTACTCACAATCTATGATCCAAAATACTTATATCATTTATAACACAAGTTTATTCATGGAACAATTATTTAAATTTTTTGATATGGAAGAAAGTAATATTTCAATTCAGAATAGTAAAATCTCAACAATTGAAAAGCGCATTGACAAAATAAAAGTCAATAATCTCTCTTTTATCTATCCAGGAAGAGTCAAAAAAACTTTAGAGGATATTAATGTTGAGTTTAATAAGGGTGAACTTGTAGCAATTGTGGGGAAGAATGGTTCTGGTAAGAGTACCTTAGTAAAATTACTATCGGGATTATATCAACCCTCGGAGGGTCAAATATATTATAATAACGAATCTAGTGATGTCCTAGACTTGAGTTATTATCAAAATAATGTTTCTGTTCTTTTTCAGGACTTTGTGAAGTTTGAATTATCTGTGAGAGAAAATATTGGCCTAAGTGATGTAAACAGTATATCTGACTCCAAAATAAAGAAACATATTGATAACTTAAAATTAAATTTCTTAACCGCAGAAAACAATTTCAACCTTAATCAACGTTTAGGGACCTGGTTTAACGATAGTAGACAAATTTCAGGAGGACAATGGCAAAAAGTAGCATTGGCTAGGACTTTCTTCAAGAATGCAAGCATATACATTTTGGATGAACCAAGTTCAGCGCTTGATCCTGTTTCAGAGAAAGAAATATTTGATGAATTTGTAACTCGTTCTAAAGATAAGATTGCTTTGTTTGTGTCACATAATCTAATGGCTGCGAGTAGAGCAGATCGAATTATAGTTATGCAAGATGGACGAATTATTGATGAAGGAAAACATGACGACCTTATAAGTAAATCTAAATATTATAGGGAACTTTACTATTCAGAAAAGTACGAGGAGGAGTCTGATGGATGAAAATAAAGTTATTATTGATTTATCTGAGAAAGTATTTGCTAAATTTGATGAGCAGTTAAAAATATATGCTGAACAACCGAATTATGATTTATTGACCTTGTCTTCTGGTTTACCTGGATTGATATTATTATCTTCAGAATTGACAGGTTTAACTAGTGAAAGAAAATACTCTGTTAGAACGGGTAAATATGTTAACTTTATGGTTAAACAAATGAGAAATTATGGTGTTTTATCGGATTCTTTATTTTCAGGAGTTTCTGGAATTGGAATAAGTATACTTCATTTAGTTGAAGAACACCCAGAATATCATAACTTATTGATTAGTTTTAATGAGTACATTAAGTACTATACGTTAAGTAAGATTGAAAATATAGATATTAAGAAAATCTCTCCTACAGATTATGACATTATAGAAGGAGTATCTGGAGTATTAGTTTATCTTTTATCTCAGGAGCAAGATGAAAATGATTATATAATAAACAGAATTATCAATTTCTTATCTGAGTTTTCACTAAAAAATTCTACTTTAACAGGCTTCTATGTGGAATCAAAGAATCAAATGTCCAAGACAGAGTCTAAGCTTTATCCGTTAGGATGTCTAAATTTTGGTTTAGCACACGGCCTTGCGGGTGTTGGCGTAATGTTGTCTTATTCAAAATTAAAAGGCTATTCTAATGAAAAATCTATTGCAGCAATCAAAAAAATTATATTGTTATACGAAAAACACGAGTTAAAAAATTATATGTGGAAAGAGGGATTAAGCGATATTGAACTAAAGAAAACAGAAAAAAGCAATTTACAGTATGAATTTATTCGAGATGCGTGGTGCTACGGTAGCCCAGGAATTAGTTTACTATATCTGTATTCAAGTTTGGCTCTAGAAGATAAGAAACTAAAATCTAAAGCTTGTAACATTTTGAAAGCATCCATCAGGAGAAGTAATGGTTTGGAACAATCTATTTTATGTCACGGATTTTCTGGAGCAATTGAGATTTGTCTATTTTTTAAAAAAATTTATAAAACAACTGATTTTGATGACTGTATAAAATCTCTTAAGGAAAAGTTAATTAGTGATTTTAGAGAAGACATGACATATGGTTTTAATACTGCCGAGGAATTTGAAAATATAAAAACAAAAGATAATCTTGGTTATTTAGATGGAATAATTGGAATTCTGTTAACAATGATCGAACTAAATAACTTAAAGGTTACAACAAATTGGCAAAGGGCACTCTTATTATTTGATGATGTTATAAAGGAGGTGAAGTAGCATGAGGAAAATTTTATTTAGCTTAGTTGTTCTTTTTGGAATTTGCACTTTAGTTGCATGTAGATTGGTAGACAATAAAACAATAGAGTTTTATGATCAATCATTTAATCAATTTACATATAAAGGAAATGATTATACAATCATGAATCAAATTGTTGATGAAAATGATCTAGGTACTGTGAAGGAATCTTTTTTTAAAACATTAGTAATTGATAGAAATAGCCAGAAAGTTGTTACTAAAAGTAATAGTGATACAGTATCATTAGCATATAGTGGGCTCTATAATTTTAGTGATGGTTTAGCTATTTCTATAAATGATTCTTATTATAAGGTTTCTTTGAGTTCGGATGTGCAATCCAATAATGAAATGCTGAGCTTGGAAGAGTTCAATAATAATTCAGAAGGTGGGGAACTTGTAATTGATCCATCTGATTGTAGGATAGTTAAATTTAATAGTAATAAATTTCGTATTTCATCTGATATTGTATCTGATGATAAACTGAAAGAATTTCTAGGAGTAATAGCAGATTCAAAAACATTTATTTTGAATACGGGACAAGAAATTTCTAAATCAGAACTAAATAAAATAGATTATTCTGGTTCTAATTCTAATGGAAAAAGAGAAGTTTGGGATTACGGAGAAGTTTATTTGTTAGCAGAAGAAGGAACCATAGCTGTTGAGATTAATAATGAATTTAGAATAGCGCGCATAGAATAAATTATAGATTATCTAGGTATTACATTGCTTATATAGCAAAATATCTTATTGTTACGTATAAACAGAAACTTATTAAAATATAGTTCAGCAAGTTCAGGAGAGCTTGCTGTTTTTTACAAACATTTTTCAGGGGAACAAAAGCACCATATTTTCACTCTTATAGTGGCGAGAACTTCTCAAGCTGAATAAAAAGTGAGATGACAAGAATTGAAAAAGTGAAACAAAAGGCGATTTTAGAGGTGGCAGAAAGTCTAGGTTATTCTTTTAAACGACTATCAGGGCAAGTCTATGAACATCCAGAACATGATTCTTTTAGGATATTTGCGGATACCAATACTTTTAAATGGTTTTCACGTGACATCCAGGGAGATGTGATTGATTTCGTTCAGTTAATGACAGGAGTGTCTTTTAAAGAAGCCCTGTCTTACCTTGAAACTGGAGACTTTGAACAAGCTAAGGTAGTCGAAGAGACCTACCAACCCTTTCGTTATTATCTAAGGGAAGAACCATTTGACCAAGCACAGATATACCTGAATGACATTCGTGGTTTAAGTGACGAGACTATAAATGCTTTTGGCAGACAAGGTCTATTAGCACAGGCTCATTACCAGACAAAGACCTTTCAAGAATCAGTCCTTGTCTTTAAGAGTTACAATCATCATGGCCAACTGGATGACCTAGACAAGGGGAAGGCAGATTATTATCGTAAGCAATTAGGGTAGAAAGAGGTGTAGAGATGTTAGAACAAATCATTCAAAGTCTTTTGATTATCGCAGCGATAGGACTGATTTTGCTTGTCCTTTACCAGATTGCGAAGATGCTTGGAAGCTTATTTGTCATTGGATTAATCGGATTTTTAGCTTTTACAGAAGTCTATGGGATTTACCTCTTTTTTACAGAAAGATACCTCTATGTGGAAGATTTATCCACCAATGGAATTCTCAGCTTTACCACTTTCTATATTATTTTTAATCTTTTACTTGTCTTTGGACTTGTTAGAAAAGTTGTTAGAAGTAGGATGACATGATAAAAATAGGGTTACCTGAGTTCAGGTAGCCCTATTTTCATGAATGTATAAGCATTATAGTGACAAAGTTTTTAGTGTTAGCCAACAACGATAATAATAATTCCCTCAAAGAGTAGGAACAATAAAGGTAGTAGTTTTTGATTTTTCATGTGAAATACCTCACTTTTATTTTTTTCTATTTTATGCTAAAATGTTAAAAATCAAAAAACATTCCCATATATGCTTATTGGAGGTGTATGATGAAAAAAATTGGAGAAATTTTTAAAAAGTTTCGAGAATCTAGAGGATTACGATTAAAAGATGTCGCTAAGGCTGGTATATCAATCTCCCAGCTCTCTCGCTTTGAGAAAGGGGAGACTGATTTAACCATTTCAAAATTTATGCTCATCTTGGATGAGATTAACATGCCAATTGATGAATTTATGTATGCAGTTCATGATTTTCACCGTGATGAACTTAACGAAATCTTGTCAAAGGTACGCCATTTTGTGTCTAATCATGATATTGAGGGATTGAAAAAGTTACTTTATTCTCAAATGGAGTCAAGGACTAAGAGAGAGAAATTTCATCACATTAATACTATTTTATTAAAAATACGCTTGCAAGATTTGTCTGGCGAAGACTATTATACAGAACAAGATTTAATTGAATTAACAGACTATCTTTTTGGTGTGGAATACTGGGGTTATTATGAATTGTTGATTTTTGCAAATACTTTAGATGTCCTAAAACACGATGTTTTCATGGTCTTAGCGAGGGAAATGTCTAGACGTTCTGATTTCTATAAAGAAATTCCAAATAATAGACGATTAATCTCATCAATGTTATTAAATGGATATATCACATGTGTTGAGAGAGGAAAATTTCTGGATGCTCTGTATTTTGAAAAACAACTAAATCAATGCTTTTTCACTGAGACTGAAATTTATGAGCGATTGGTGTTTCAGTATGCACAACATCTGTATCACCATAAAAAAGAGAAGGATTGTAAAGCAATTATTGAAATGAGAAAATGTATTGGAGCAATGAAATTAGCAGGAAGTAACCACTTAGCAAAGACTTATGAAGGACATCTAGAAAAAATTTTAGCTGAAAATGACTAGTCAGCAGATATGGGAAAAATTATTGCCTGATTTAACCAAGTGATATAATTTTTATAAAATTTCGATGTTATTGACAAACAAGGAAAGATACTAACTATGGATGAAATATATTACTATTGTAGCCATCTTGCTTGGCAGATTGAACCTTCTACTAAGACTGTATTTATTTTAGACAAAAGAACAAACGAGATGACCATCATTGAAGATTCAGGTAGAGATATATGGTTGCTAATATCCAAAGAATCAACATTAAGAGATATTATTGAAAAAATTTCAATCAGTTATGAATGTGATGTTTCAGAAATTCAAGACGAAATATTAGAATTTTTTACAGAATTACTAGAAAAGGAGCTAATTTATGAAATCTGATTTCTATAAAAAAGATCTGTACACTTTGGCTTCTGAAAACAAAACTCTTTTATCTGTTACAATTGAATTAACAACTGTTTGTAATTGGAGATGTCAGCATTGTTATATTCCAACATACACAAAAAGGGGGTTGAAAAGAGAAAAACTCAATGATTTATTTCGAGAGTTACGAGAAATGGGAACCTTTGAGTTGATTTTTACGGGGGGAGAAATCTTTACTAGAAAAGATGTTATCGACATTATTAGAGATGCTAGGTCATATTTTTTCGACGTCAAGCTTTTTACTAATGTGTCACTCTTAACAGAGAGTAAAATAGAGGAGCTAGCAAAACTTAATGTATCTGAGGTTTCATGCACATTATTTTCCTTAGATGAAAAAATACATGATGGGATTACTACGGTAAAGGGGAGCCTCAAACATTCTCTTAAGAATTTAGAACTTTTGAATAAATATGGTATAAAGGTAGAAGTCAAGCAAATTTTAATGGAGAATAATAAAGATTGTGTTGATGAGGTGGCTCAATATTGTGCCAAAATGGGTTTTAAACATTTAGCTACAACAAATATTTTTGCTCAATCTGACGGTAATAAGTCGCCATTAAAATTAAGTGTTGATAATGAGTATTTGGAGAATAATATTATTCATATTGATAAAATCAGAAATTTTCATTGTTACGATAGGGATGAGTCAACTTATGTATGTAACGCGACAAGATATTCTTGTACAATTGAAGCGGATGGCACTTACTTAGCTTGTAACAATCTAAATCTTCCAATTGCTAATATTAATGAACGATCAATTAAAGAAATTTGGAAGAGGTCAGAAACTTTACATATTATTCAAAATAAAACTTTTGATACTCTAGAAAATTGCCCCCAGTGCCCGTTACAGAGTTATTGTAATAGATGCAGTGGGATTGCCTTGTTAGAGGATGGAAATCTTTGGGGTTGCTTATCATCTGAAAGAAAAGTAGCTAATGCTAGATTTCATAACAAAGAATGGTACTCAACCATACAAAAGGTTAAAAATCATTGTTAACATCCCTGGGGAGGGGTAATAATACCACAAAATTAAGGAGTATATACATATGGCTAAAAAGTTTTTAAAACCTACGCTTCGGGTAAAAAAGACAACAACATTTGTTGCCTCTAATAAAAGTGCCTTGTGTAGCGGTAGTAGCTCTCATATTGTTGTAGATGTTGATAAATAAAAATAATTGGTGGTAAAATCAAATTATTTTTATAACATTTATTGGGTTTATATGTGCATGTAGCTAAAATAATGTTACATGCACTTTTAATTAAAATTAAATAGTTGAGAGCAAAAAATATTATGAAAGATAAAATAAATAATCTTAATGATGTTATTTCTTTATATCGTCAAAAGCAAAATTTATTTTCTGTTACGATTGAACTAACTTCATTTTGTAATTGGCATTGCAAGCATTGTTATATTGGTGATTATAGTTTTAAAGGATTTGAATTAGATAATTTTAAAAAATTACTGATAGATTTGCGTAAAATGGGTACCTATGAGATAGTACTAACAGGAGGTGAAATTTTCGCCCATCCTGACTGTTTTTCGATGATAAGAATTGCTCGAGAAATGTTTTTTAATGTTATACTTTATTCTAATATTTCAATGTTAACTTCACAAAAGATAGAAGAATTATCAAAATTAAATATAGATTATATTACGTGTACAATTTTTTCTTTAAAATCTGAAATACACGATTATATTACCGGAGTTTCTGGTTCATTGAATAGAAGTCTAAAAAATTTACAGTTATTAAAACAAAAAAATATCAACGTGGAGATTAAAACTCCAATTATGAAAAGGAATAAACATTGTTTCGAAGACATATATAATTTTTGTAAAATCAACAATATAAGATATAAGGTTGATGCTCAGATTGTTCCAAATCGGATAAAAAAAGATGGGCTAGACTACTCATTATCGCTAAAGGAGCTAGTTAAAATTCAAAGTAGATTAGATAAAATTAATGGCGTACAAATTATTGAAAAAAGTGAGAATTATTTGACGTGTAAATCTCTTCGTCTTTCCCTCTATATTACATCAATAGGAGGGGTACAACCCTGTTCTCTCTACAATTATAGTATCGCTAATGTAAATTTTGATAATATAAAGGATATTTGGGATGATTTTTGTATTAGGAAGTTATCAAACTATACTTTAAAAGATAGTGACCATTGTTCAACTTGTTCATTATCTAAGTATTGTACTCAGTGTCCAGGTATTGCTTTAAGTGAAGGGAATAACTCAACTTCATGTTCCAAAATATGTCAAAAGACAGCAATAGCTAGGAGGTTAAATTATGAAGCAGTTAATTAAGCCGATTCATCTTAATATTATATTAGATGTCATATTTAGTATGTTCTCAAATATTGCACTAGCGTTAATGCCCTATTATATACAAGAGCTAATAAATGGTCATTTAACAATAGCAGTCATTGGCTATGTTTGTTGTATTTTCTTATTTATTATCTTTAATTACATTCAGATGGTGATTGAGTGGAAGCAAGCGATCACTTTCTCTAGTATTTTGAAGAATAAGTGGTTTGATGCTTTACAGAGTCTTTCTCATCAAGAGTTTAAAAAGAAGAGTATTCCAGAGTATTTATCCTACCAATCAAATGATTTAGATGCGTTGGAAAAAGATTATCTTCCCCCACTGGTTAGTTTATATAAACAGATTATTCGGATCATTATATTTTCTGTTGCCATTGGAAAAGTTGTAAATCTAAGTGTTGCAGTAATTATTTTTGTTTGTTCCTTGATTTCACTCCAGATTCCAAATATATTGGGAAAGAAAATCGCAAATAAAAGGAGTCGATACTTAAATAAGCAAGGTGAATACTATGATCAACTTGAAAATTTGTTGTCTGGACATCATTTAGTGGACGCTGAAAATGTAGCTAATATCAAGTTGGTTCAAAGGGGTTCTCTGGCTATTTTGCAAGAAAATTATTTCAAGTATGGTATGACAAAGTCATTAGGACTTGCGTTAACAGGTTTATCAATTAGGTTTACAGATATTATATTGTTTATTTATTTGGCACTTTCAATCTACAACAACAATATAACAATTGCTCAGATTGTTGCAAGTTTAAGTTATATAAATGCCTTCTCAGAGCCGCTTCAAGAAATATTGTACGATATACAAATGCTAGAGTCGGTAAAGCCAGTTAAGATGAGTTTTTTAGAAATCATTTCTCAGAAGCCAAGTGAAAAGAAACCGATAAAAAGTTTTCAAACTCTTGAATTGAAAGATATCAAGAAAGACATTGGTAGTCAAACTTTAACAATCCCTTCGATAACAGTGTCATTTGGAGAAAAAATTGTAGTGATTGGTGAGAATGGTGTAGGAAAAAGTTCGTTGCTGAATATTTTTAATGGGAGTGATGCAGATTTTTCTGGTCAAATTTTTTTGGATGGTAAACGAATTAATAGTTTAGACGGTCTGTTTGGTAAGATTCTCCAAAAAGACCACGCCTATAAGGCAAGCTATGAAGATAATATTTCCTTATTTGGGTCTTACTCAATGAAAGCTTCAACTAAAACTTTCTTTTCAAAAAATGGTGCTACTCTATCTGGTGGGGAGAAACAAATAATGTTTCTTGAACGAGAAATTAACAGGAACTCTCCGTTACTGATTATTGATGAGCCCTTTTCTGCTCTCGACAGGACTCAATTTGATAGACAATTGAAAAAAGTATTAGATTTGGATAGTACAGTAATCTTAACCATACACCAAAATGATGAGATTTTAAATAAATTTTCTCAAGTTTGGCGTATAGCTAACGGAAGTTTGGTGATAGAAAAGTCGTAAGAACGAGTACAAAACATTTCCAAACTATAATCATTTTTACCAGTTATGCTGATTATTACAATAATTTAATAATGAAATTTAGCAATCAAGGTATGAAATTTTTAACATCACCGTTTTGTCATCCATGGTCACTTGCAATTAAGAACGGAGTTGAATATAATTCACCACTTTATTGTCCAGCTCAAAAAACAGAATTTGAGATTGATATGCATGGAGATGTATATCAATGTCCTTTTTTGCATGATGAAACTCATTTAATGGGAAACTTGCTTACTAATGATTTTGAATTAGTATGGAGTTCTGGCGTAGATAGATTAAATAGAACTACTTGGTCAAATGATACCAAATGTAAGGATTGTAAACTTTTTAAAGATTGTGGTGGAGGTTGCTATGCCATGGCATTTGTTTCGAAACGAGAATATGATAAGAGGTGTATCATACATGCAAATAAGTAAAAATTGGTTTATTAGGTTTGAGCCTAATTTTCAAACAGAACAAAATACAATTTTATTCAATAAATTAAATGGAGAATTGTATGAAGTGACAGAAGTTTATTATGATTTCATTGATTCATTAAGAAGTGGAACTAATTTTCAAACGCTTCTCTTAAGAAAATATAAAACCAAAAAAGAAGATGTATTTGAGATTGAAAATACGATTTTAAAAAATCTAATATCACTAGGAGTAATTATTAATGAGTGAGGTTGGAGTTTACAACATCAAAAAAAGTTTCCATGGTAAAAACGTACTGAATATCCCCAAATTTGAAGTGGATAAAGGAGAAGTCGTATCTATAGTAGGTGCTAATGGTGCAGGTAAATCCACTTTGATAAAGATTGTCTCGGGTCTAATGTTACAAGATTCAGGTAATGTTTTTGTTTTTGGCAATAGTAATGATTCAGTAGCTGTTCATCAGGATGTCAAATTTGTTTTAGAAAGCGGTAGGGGGTACTATGAGTATTTAACTGCAAATCAAAACATTGACTATTTTTTGCACTTGAATAGAATTTCACGGAATCAGATTAAGAAGGATTTAGAGAATTTATTTGAAATACTTGACTTTAATGCCTACACCAATGTATTGGTATCCGAATTGTCACAAGGAACGAGACAAAAATTGTCTCTGATTATTGCTCTTCTCTGTAATCCAAAAGTCTTGTGTTTAGATGAGCCTACAAATGGTTTAGATATCATTGCAAAAAAACAATTTGCAAAATTATTAATGGCCCTAAGCCAAGAAAAAGGAACCATAGTTCTGATGACTACACATGACATTTATTTTGCAGAAGAGATTTCAACAAGAGTTTGCGTGATGAATAGAGGAGAAATAAAGCAAGAAGGCAGTTTCTCAGAAATTTTTGGAAAAAATAATAGGTGGACTAAATATAGAATTGGTATTTCATACTTTGAGAAAGAGTCCTTTGAAAAACAATTTCCCGAGCTATCTTATCATGTAGACAATGAGAGATTAATTGTTGAAGTGAAAGAAAGTCATATAAAAAATCATATCTTCAATAATTTTAATATTATATTTTTTGAAGAAATTGAAGAAAGTATTGAAGAAATTTTGTATGAGGTTATTAATCATGATTAAAGAAATAAGGAGGGAGTTGAAGCGACAGCTGCAAGAGATGACACAGTTTAAATTTAATTTATTTTTTGCAAATTTTGGAATCCTAATAATGGTTTCAGCTTATCTCCAATACTTTAAAGATGTACAGAGTAAGTATTTGTTATTATGTTTACTATTTACTTGGTACTTTACAAGTCATGCTATTACACATCCAACATTCTTTATTGAAGATGACCTTTATGATCGTACTCTGATAAGCATCATTCAGAGCAGTAAAAGTATTTTACATGTATTAATGGTTAAAATCATAGTTCAAATATTGGTAGATTTTGTCAAAGCAATTCCTATCTTTATTGTTTTATCCATGATTAATCATATTAATTTTCCAGATGATTTTTTTAAATTAGTTGGGAGTATCGCTGCATGTATGCTAACTATTATTTGCATGTATGGCTTTGGTTTTTGCTTATCCAGTCTCTGTTTTATTTTTAATCGTACATCTAGTATCACATCATTAATTTCTTATTTTATGCTATATTTTACTGGTATACTAGCCCCACTAGGTGGTCTATTTGGAATAATAGGTAAATTCTTCCCCTATTATGCTTTGAGAAATTTTATTATCTCTCCATCATATCAGAATGTATTTTTTATAATTATTTATGGTGCTTTATATTGGTTAGTTGGAACTTTTCTATTTATTGCTTTATTAAAAATAGCTAAGAAAAGAGGTAGTCTCTTCCATGTTTGAATTGAGAAGATATTTTAATTATAAAGCTCGATATCTGTTTGGTAGTATTTGTGAAGTCATATACTCTTTAATTTTTATTACAGGTATCATTATTATTTTTGATAGTGATAAACCAATAAACTTAATTAATTTTTTTATTTATTATTCGATGACTAATATAATCTTACTTGCGAATGAAGAGTTAGAATACGAAATTCGAACAGATCAATATGCAAATATTAGCACAACAAAACGTACACCAATGATGATTTATATCACCCGTTCATTAACCTATTTTATCTGGTCAACATTCATATTTTCAATTTCAATTTTATTATCTTACCCATTTTTTTATAAGAAATTCACTATTCCTTCTTTAGATATGGTCGGTCTGATAGTAATTACAGCACTTAATTGTATTTCATTTTTGGTGATTTATGTCTTGACAATTAAGTTAACTGAACGTTTTAAAAGAATCTCGGTCATATTAAATTTATTTAATACTATTATGTTATTTTATTCAGGCCTAGTATTTCCAACTTCATTTGCTAGCTATGCAGATTTGTTGGATATTTTTCTGAATTAGACTCGAGATTTAGTTGATATGCTCAAAGTATATCATTTCAGCATACGAAGGTTGTAGGGCTACATGAGGTAGTCCTTTTTTCTTGTGATAACTTTTTCAAGTCCATCTTGTTATGATAGTGCTATCTTATAAAAAAGGAGATAGCACTAGTGATGTTAAATAATAGAGTCCAATACAGTAAAAGTCCGATTTCTCGGACTTTTTTTATAAAAGAGATTGACAGTTGCATAAAATTACGGTATACTGTTTAAAAATAACACAAAGGAGGTTCGTATGGTAACTCATAACACGATCCAAATGAACGCAGTTTCTTATTACTATAGCTTCTTTAGATAGTGTTTGTAGACATAGAAATATGGATACAAACACATTTCAAACAATGTTTGTATCTATGGGGCTATGTTCTTTGCGTTGACTGTCCACATAGACGATGAAATCTAAGTGGACCTACCATACGAACTGGAATCTGATTCCTTTTACTGTACAGTAAGACCATTTAGAGATAAATGGTCTTATTTTTATACATTAAGGAGAAAATCATGTTAAAAAAACCATTGAAAAAAACACTTTTACTTGCTACCACATTGGTCTTGGGAAGCTTAATTCTTATGGCCTGTCAATCAGAAACGAAATCAGAATCTGATTCTGATTCTGATGCTGTTTCTGTCGGTATTCTTCAATATGCTGAACACCAAGCTTTAACAGCATCACGAGAAGGTTTTTTAGAAGCACTTTCATATGCAGGCTATGTTGAAGGGAAAAATTTAACGGTAAACTACAAAAATGCCCAAGGCGACCAAAGTCAGTTGCAAACCATGTCCGAGCAGTTAGCAGGTGAAAATACACTTAATCTTGCGATTGCAACCGCTGCTGCCCAATCCTTATTGACTGCAGATAGCCAAACGTCATCTTTGTTTACAGCCGTTTATGATCCTGAAGCAGCTCAATTGGTGGACAGTTTGGACAAGCCAGGTGGAAACATGACAGGTGCTAGCAATGCCAGTTCAGTTGAAGCCCGTTTGGATTTAATTTTAAAAGTTGTTCCTGGTGCTAAGAAAATCGGAATTTTCTATGCTTCTAGTGAGATAAATGCGGAAGTTCAAGCTAAGGAAGCAGAAAAGATTTTGAAAGAAAAAGGACTAGAAGCTGTTGTTAAAACCATTTCCAATACAAATGATGTCCAAACGAATTTGGAAAGTCTAGCAGGTCAGGTAGATGCTATTTACATCCCAACAGATAATCTAGTTGCCTCTGCTGCACAAACAGTTGGTTCTGTTCTGAAGGAGAAAAAAGTGCCTGCTGTGGCCAGTGATAATGGAATGAATGCCGCCGCTTTAATTTCTTACGGTGTTGATTACCATGAATTAGGGCGTCAAACTGGTGAAATGGCTCTTAAAATTTTAAAAGGAGCAAAACCAGCTGATTTAGCAGTTGAGCAACCGAAAAAATTATCGTTACAAGTTAATGAAGAAATGGCAGAAGCACTTGGTTTTTCAGTGGAAGAATTAGAAAATCTAAAGTAAGTGAGTTTTTAAAAAGATGTTTGAATTCTGCTTTGATTAGGGATATACTTGAGAAAAAGGAGGTTTGAACTTATAGCCTAGAAAATTATTAGAGATATTAAATTAAAAGATACTACGAGGCGTTGCTATATGCGTAAAGGTAGGCATGAAAGTGTTGCAGAACATAGTTGGATGATGATCTTGATGGCTTTCTTTTTAACAGAGGAAATTTCAGATTTAGACATGAACAACGTGATTCAGATGTGTTTGATTCATGATTTAGGAGAAGCTTTTATAGGGGATATTCCGACTTTTGATAAAAATGAAGAAGATGAAAAATTAGAAGAAAATCATTTACAGGCTTGGCTAAGTCAGCTCCCAAATTCTCTTCGACGCAAAATGCAAGATTTGTATGCTGAAATGAATCAGAGAGAAACAGCAGAAGCAAAATTGTATAAGGCCTTGGATGGACTAGAAGCCTTGATTCAACATAATATTTCTGATTTATCAACTTGGATTCCCAACGAATTTGAATTAAATTTGACCTATGCTCATGATAAAGTGGCTTTTTCTCCTTACTTGCAAAGTTTACGTGAGGAAATTCGAAAAGATATTGTCGAAAAAATTTTAACTGAAACTCTGGCTATTCTCTAACTGTTTAGAGTCACTCTTCAAAAAATTCTTTCATTTCATGTTATAATAGACATAAGAAAGAAAAAGGATGAGAAAATGGCTACTATACAATGGTTTCCAGGGCACATGTCCAAAGCTCGGAGACAGGTACAAGAAAATATCAAACACGTGGATTTTGTCACGATTTTAGTGGATGCTCGTCTGCCCTTATCGAGTCAAAATCCCATGTTGACAAAAATCGTTGGGGACAAACCAAAGTTATTGATTTTAAACAAGGCGGATTTGGCAGACCCAGTCCTTCTCAAAGAGTGGAAACAGTATTTTGAAGCCCAAGGTATTAAAACCCTCCGAATCAATTCCAAGGAACAATCGACTGTCAAAAAAGTAACAGATGCTGCTAAACAGTTAATGGCAGATAAGATTGTTCGCTTGCGGGAACGTGGTATTCAAAAAGAAACACTGCGGACCATGATTATTGGGATTCCCAATGCTGGAAAATCAACGCTGATGAACCGGTTGGCTGGTAAGAAAATTGCCGTCGTCGGCAACAAGCCTGGTGTCACAAAGGGACAACAATGGCTGAAGTCCAACAAGGATTTGGAAATATTAGATACGCCAGGTATCTTGTGGCCGAAATTCGAAGATGAGGTCGTTGGTCTGAAATTGGCCTTAACAGGAGCCATCAAAGACCAGTTATTGCCGATGGATGAGGTCACTATCTTTGGATTAAATTATTTCAAAGAATACTACCCTGAACGCCTGAAGGAGCGGTTTAGGGGCATTGATTTGGAAGCGGAAGCTCCTGAAATCATTATGGATTTAACTAGAAAACTTGGTTTTCGCGATGACTATGATCGCTTTTACAATCTTTTTGTCAAAGAAGTACGTGATGGCAAACTAGGCTTATATACACTAGATCGGGTAGCAATTGATGGCAACGATTAAACAAATTAAAGAAGCGTTAGCCTTGCTGACAGATTTAGAGGACAAGGCTTGGGCACGCTTTGAAGAAGACAGTAGAAGTGGTGTTCAAACCGCCATCAATCAACGCCGCAAAGCTATTCAAGCTGAACAGGATGAAGAATGCCGTTTGGAGAAGATGTTGTCTTATGAAAAAGATCTTTATGTAAAAGGGTATGAATTGATTGCTGGAATTGATGAAGTTGGTCGTGGTCCTCTGGCTGGTCCTGTTGTGGCTGCGGCAGTTATTCTTCCCAAGAATTGCAGAATCAAAGGATTAAATGATTCAAAAAAAATTCCTAAATCCAAGCACCAAACTATTTATCAAGCGGTTCTAAATCAGGCCCTTGCAGTCGGTATCGGTGTCATGGACAATAATGTTATCGATAAGGTTAATATCTATGAAGCGACTAAATTGGCTATGGAAGAGGCTCTGAGACAGTTGTCTATTCAACCACAAACTTTGTTGATTGATGCCATGACATTAGAAAGAGTAAAGTTGCCACAACAATCCATCATCAAAGGTGATGCCAATAGTCTATCTATTGCAGCGGCTTCTATCGTCGCAAAGGTAACTAGGGACAAGATGATGGCAGCATATGACCAAACCTATCCTGGCTACGGATTTGCCCAAAATGCTGGTTATGGTACCGCTAGTCACCTAAAAGGTTTGGAACAATTTGGTGTTACTCCAATCCACCGAAGAAGTTTTGAACCCATTAAGTCATTACTTGTAAAAAAATAAATTTTTACTATTTAAAGCCGTCTGGATTTTCCAGGCGGTTTTTCGAATGTATAGGTGGAGGAACTATATGAACAATTTTGAACTATTTAAATTAAAAAAAGCTGGCTTAACCAATCTTCAACTAAACCGTGTGATTCAGTACCAAAAAGAAACCGGTAAATCGTTGAGTGTTCGTAATATTGCGGTCGTCTCTGAAATCAGCAAGCCCAGTCAATTTTTAGAAGCTTATAAACAATTGGATAGTAAGTCCTGTCGAGAAGAGTTTAACCGCTATCCCTCTTTTTCTATTTTAGATAGGATTTATCCAGAAAGTTTAAAACAAATCTACAATCCCCCAGTCCTCCTGTTTTACCAAGGAAATCTGGAATTGTTAGAACTACCCAAGTTAGCAGTTGTGGGGACTAGAAATGCCAGTACAAACGGTACGAAATCGATTCAAAAACTCATCAAAGAATTGGGCAATCATTTCAACATTGTGAGTGGATTAGCGCGAGGGATTGATACTGCAGCCCATATTGCAAGTCTAAAAAATGGCGGTAAAACCATTGCCATTATCGGCACTGGATTGGATCAGTATTATCCCAAAGAGAATAAAGAATTACAAGATTATATCGCAAAACACCACTTGTTGTTAACAGAATATGCAGCTGGAGAGCCACCTCGTAAATTTCATTTCCCTGAGCGTAACCGAATAATTGCTGGCTTGTCTCGTGCCGTTCTGGTTGCAGAAGCTAAAATGCGTTCTGGTAGTTTGATTACCTGTGAACGAGCTTTGGAAGAAGGACGAGATATTTTTGCTGTACCAGGCTCGATTTTAGATGGAAAATCAGACGGCTGCCATCATTTGATAAAAGAAGGTGCAACCTGCGTCACATCAGGCTTTGATATCCTTTCGGAATACCAAAACTAAAGCTGTTTTTCCTATAAGAAAAAGAAATTTCTTGACACACTTAAAAAAATAGTATATTCTTTTTGAAGCTAAGAAACAAAAAGGGTGTCAGAATGGTAACAAAAACAACAAGTAAGAAAAAGACAGCGACTAAGAAAAATTTGGTCATTGTCGAATCGCCAGCAAAAGCTAAAACTATTGAAAAATACCTTGGAAAAAATTACAAAGTAGTGGCTTCAGTTGGTCACATTCGGGATTTAAAAAAATCCAGCATGTCCATTGATTTTGAGAATAACTACGAGCCACAATATATCAATATTCGTGGTAAGGGTGATTTGATCAATTCATTGAAAAAAGAAGCAAAGAATGCAAAAAAAGTTTATTTGGCAAGTGACCCGGATAGAGAAGGAGAAGCTATTTCTTGGCATCTAGCTCATATCTTGAATCTAGACGAAGCCGATGAAAACCGTGTTGTTTTTAATGAAATCACCAAAGATGCCGTCAAAAATGCCTTTAAAGAACCACGCACCATTGACCAATCTTTAGTAGACGCTCAGCAAGCTCGTCGTGTTTTGGACAGGATTGTTGGTTATTCCATTTCTCCTATTCTCTGGAAAAAAGTTAAGAAAGGCTTATCTGCTGGTCGGGTTCAATCAGTTGCTCTTAAGCTCATCATTGACCGCGAAAATGAAATCAATCAATTCCAACCTGAAGAGTACTGGAGCATTGATGCAACCTTTAAAAAAGGTACAAAGAAATTCCAAGCTAACTTTTATGGTGTAGATGGTAAAAAGTTAAAACTGGAAAATAATGACCAGGTTAAAGAAGTGTTGGACCGCTTAAAAGGTGATGATTTTACCGTGCAACAAGTTGAACGCAAGGAACGAAAGCGCAATGCACCACTTCCATATACCACATCTACGATGCAGATGGATGCGGCCAATAAAATCAATTTCCGTACCCGTAAGACCATGATGGTCGCCCAACAATTGTATGAGGGTGTTAGTCTTGGTACTGGTGGCACACAAGGTTTGATTACCTATATGCGTACCGATTCGACTCGTATCAGCCCTGTTGCTCAAGGTCAAGCAGCAGCATTTATCACAGAGCGATTTGGAAGTAACTATTCCAAACATGGAAGCCGTGTTAAAAATGCTGGTGGTGCCCAAGATGCCCACGAAGCGATTCGACCATCAAATGTTCAGTATACGCCTGAATCAATCGCTAAGTACTTGGACAAGGACCAATTAAAACTCTACACCTTGATTTGGAACCGCTTTGTGGCTAGTCAGATGACGGCTGCTATCTTTGATACCATGAACGTTCGTCTAGCGCAAAATGGTGTTGTCTTCTCTGCCAATGGTAGCCAAACCAAATTTGATGGATACATGGCAGTCTATAATGATGCTGACAAGAGCAAGATGTTGCCAGATATGGAAGAGGGAGATACGGTTCAACGGACCCTCACCAAACCAGAACAGCACTTTACACAACCGCCTGCACGTTATTCTGAAGCGACCCTGATTAAAACTTTAGAAGAAAATGGTGTCGGTCGGCCATCAACTTATGCACCAACCATTGAAACCATTCAAAAGCGCTATTATGTGAAGTTGGCGGCCAAACGTTTTGAACCGACAGAGCTCGGAGAAGTTGTCAATAAATTGATTGTTGAATTCTTCCCAGACATTGTTAATGTTGCCTTCACGGCTGACATGGAACAGAGATTAGATGATGTTGAAATTGGGAAAGCCCAATGGCAAAAAGTCATTGATAGTTTCTATCAACCCTTTAAAGTTGAATTGGCAAAGGCTGAAACTGAAATGGAAAAAATCCAAATTAAGGATGAGCCAGCAGGATTTGACTGTGAGGTTTGTGGTCATGAGATGGTTATAAAACTTGGTAAATTTGGTAAATTCTATGCTTGTAGCAACTTCCCGGATTGCCGCAATACTAAGCAAATCGTTAAATCAATTGGTGTGCAATGCCCAGTATGCCAAGAGGGGAATGTGATTGAGCGTAAAAGCAAACGCAATCGTATTTTCTACGGTTGTGACCGCTATCCGGCTTGTGAATTCACTTCATGGGATAAACCGGTTGGGCGTTCTTGTCCAAAATGTGATCATTACCTCGTCGAAAAGAAAGTGCGTGGCGGTGGCAAACAAGTTGTTTGTCCAAATGGTGACTACGAAGAAGAAAAAGTGAAATAAAACCACTAAGTTTGCATATCTAATGTTATGCAAACTTTTTTCTTTTTCCTATCATTACATTTTCAAATCAAAATATGGTATAGTTATATTGACTTAATATTGAGGTAAAAGCATGAAACTTAAATTATTTAATGCAACGGTTGAAGAAGCAGCTATCGCTCGAAAGTGGGGAATAGAAAAAGGTGTTTCCATTGAGAGCACTCAAAATCTCTTGACCATGGAAGAAATACCTGGCTTAGAGGGCTGCCACGGGGTTGTCAATCTACAAATTGGCCAGCTTGATAAAGCAATCTACCCTGCTTTAAAAGCATTGGGTATTAAACAGATTGCCCAACGAGGCGCTGGGATTGACATGTATGACTTGGAAGTGGCGACTGCTAACGACATCATCATAACAAATGTACCAAGTTACTCCCCAGAGTCCATAGCGGAGTTTGCATTGACTTTAGCACTGCAGCTGATCCGCAAGACCAAAGACATCAGCAATAGAGTTGAAAACCATAATTTTAGCTGGGATAATTCAATTTGTGGTCGCGTATTAGGACAGATGACGGTTGCCATTTTGGGGACAGGCCGTATTGGACAAGCTACCGCTAAAATGTTTAAGAGTATAGGCTGTCGTATTGTGGGGCATGACCTGTATCCATCAGAGCAAATGGCTGACATAATTGAGTATAAAGATTCTGTGCTGGAAGCTGTTAAAGAAGCAGATGTGATTTCCCTACACATGCCACCAAGTGAAGACAATCATCATTTGTTTGACCAGAAGATGTTCCAAGAATTGAAAAAAGATGCTATTTTAATTAATACAGCCCGCGGAGCCTTGGTCAAAACAGAGGATTTACTGGAATCCTTGGATAAGGGCTTATTAGCTGGTGCTGGAATTGACACCTATGAGTTTGAAGGTCCTTATGTTCCTAAAAATTGGGGAGAAAAGCCACTAGAAGACAATGCTTTTGAAGCTCTCATTCACCATCCCAAAGTTATTTATACACCACACGTAGCCTATTTTACAGATGAAGCAGTGAAAAACCTGGTTGAAGGAGCTTTAAATGCGACCTTTGATATTGTTCAGACTGGTACTACTCAAAATCGTGTAAATTAACAGATACATTAATCCTAAGGAGAAACCATTGCAAACAATTCAGGAAAAATCAAAACAACAAACTATTGATATCGCCTTTGCTGTTAATGAAAATTATGCCCAGTATTTAGGAGCGACTTTATCGTCTATATTGACAAGCAACTCAGATACGAAAATAATTACCCACGTTTTGTATCAAGAATTGACACCTACTATTATTGAACAATTAAATATTCTAGAAGAACATCAACCAAACCTGAGTATCCATTGGATTCAAGTAGAAGCAGAGCGATTCATTCAGATCCCTATTCAAACGGAACAATTTCCATTTGAGTCATTTTTCCGTTTTTTACTTCCAGATTTATTACCAAATTGCCATCGTGTCCTTTATCTTGATGTCGATATTCTTGTAAAGGGAAATTTATCTTCTTTATGGACAATCGATTTTGAAGGTAAGGAAATTGCGGCTGTTAGAGAATCAGATATTTATGCCTATCGGCCTGTTTATCTCAATTCACTTGGATTTTCAATGGATAGTCATTATTTCAGCTCTGGTGTTCTACTCATGAACCTTGACTTGATGCGAAAAAATCATTCGAGTCGCGATTTGGTCAAGATGGCCATTGAAAAAGGATTGGAATATAAATTTCCTGATCAGGACATTTTAAATCTCTATTATCAGGAACAGTATGTCTTTTTATCACCGGCATATAATTATACAGACCGTAGAAAAAAAGATAAAGATTTACCTTCTGAAGAAGTTATTATTGAACATTTTAACGGAACCATCAAAGCATGGCACCCATTATCAAAAATACCAGATTATCTAAAGATTTCTGCCGCAACCTATCAAAATTACCAACGTCGTTATCATGCTTTGTTTGACCCATCACCAAAATTAAGTATTATCATCCCTACTCAAGAATACGCGCATTACCTCGAAGCTTGTGTAGAAAGCTTATTAGACCAAAGTTATAAGAACATTGAAATCATTATTTTGAATGACTCGGTTGATATTCTCGGACAATATACATTTGATTACTTTAAGTCATTTGATTGTATAAAAGTCATAACAGATCGACAAACTAATCTACTTGCAGCTCTAAAAAGTGCTTCCCAACATGCAAGTAGCGATTTTTATCTGATTGTGAAATCAATTGATTGGCTAGCAGAAAAGGCTCTGGAAGAAGAGATGTTGCCCTTAATCGAGTCACAAGCTGATTTATTGATTCCGAATTATTTTTCATTCAACGAACATGACGGATACTTTTATTTCCCTAATAAAAATTACCATATCACAACAGTATCGACTGAAAACCTATTATCGAAAAATTGTTCGATTTCGTTAAATGATTGGCAAGAAAATGAAATTTACGGCACAATATTAACTGCAAAAGCATTTGAGAGTTTACTTTCCTATAACGGAGAGGAAAGTAAAATGATGCACCATCTGTTTCAAACGCAACAAACAGTTACAAATGTCAATGGGCATTTTTATATCAAACGTATTCGAAAAACCGAAACGATTAGTATTCTTGTTCCAATCAACAACGATGTCCCACATTTAGCAGAATGTTTGGGCGGTATTCGGAAGCAGACCTATTCGAACTTTGAAGTATTGATGATGGACAATGGAGCCCCACCTGATTCGCTGGCTATTTGTCAACAATTCGTTGAAAAGGACAAACGGTTTAAACTTGTCCAATATGCTCAAAAAAATACCAAAGAGCAACTTCAGCAAATGCTGCAGGAGAACGATAATGAACTGATCACCATTATTCAGCCAGATGATTGTATTGAAAAATACTATCTTGCTTCACTTTATTTTAATTTGAACTGGTTTCAAGCGGATGTTGCAATTGCAAATTACTACGAATACAAAGAAGAAGTCAAGCAATTCGTTTATTATGTGTTAGCTTCTGAATTCTCTATTAAAACTTTTGAACCATCTACCATTTTGGCAAAAGAACAGTTCAGTGACTATTTTAATAAAATGGTGGCTACACCTTGGGGAAAACTATATAAAAAACAACTATTTGAAGTAGCACTCACTAGTGGATTTTCTATTTTTGATCCGAACATGGAAAACTATCGCCTCATACTTGCAAGCACAAAGATTGTCGTTGTTAATGAGAATGCCTATCTCCACCGTCAGAAACAAACAATACTTGATAAAGAGCCACTGAGTCTTTCGGCGTTTGAAAAACAGTTGCAAGACAAGTACCAACAAGTACTGGACTTTACTTTTGCGGGTTTATCGATTCAATCATTGATAAACGATTTGCATGATTTAGAAACTGAAGCGAAAGCTAATTTCACATTAGATGAATTAGAGATTAGTCAGCAATACAAAAAACTCCAATACCATTTGAAACTACTGAGCAAATCCAAAAAATAATTTTTTACATTCATAAACGCACAAGAGGCATTTAAGTTTGATTTTTGGTATAATCAATAAGTATCAAAATTTACCCCTTTAAAGGGAAATAGAAAGATTTGTGCTAGGGATTCCTAGCAAAGAGGTATTAGTGCATGTCTCAATCTTATATCAATGTCATCGGAGCTGGTCTTGCTGGTTCTGAAGCAGCTTACCAAATCGCCAAACGTGGCATTCCCGTGAAGTTGTATGAAATGCGTGGAGTCAAACCAACACCGCAGCACAAGACAGACAATTTTGCGGAGTTAGTTTGTTCTAACTCATTCCGTGGAGATAGTTTAACCAACGCCGTTGGCCTTCTTAAAGAAGAAATGCGACGCTTGGACTCGATCATTATGCGGAATGGTGAAGCCCACCGTGTGCCAGCAGGCGGAGCCATGGCAGTGGACCGTGAAGGCTATGCAGAAGCCGTTACCGCGGAAATCCACAATCACCCACTGATCGAAGTTATCCGTAAAGAAATCACAGAATTACCAACCGATGTGATCACCGTTATCGCAACAGGTCCTTTAACGTCAGACGCCTTGGCTGCTAAAATTCATTACTTCAATGATGGCGATGGTTTTTATTTCTACGATGCGGCAGCTCCTATTATTGATGTCAATACCATCGATATGAGCAAGGTTTATCTCAAGTCGCGTTATGACAAAGGCGAAGCTGCTTACCTCAACTGTCCAATGACTAAGGAAGAGTTCATCGCTTTCCACGAAGCCTTGACAACAGCAGAAGAAGCACCGCTGAATTCCTTTGAAAAAGAAAAATACTTCGAAGGGTGTATGCCGATCGAAGTCATGGCCAAGCGTGGCATTAAAACCATGCTTTATGGTCCGATGAAACCTGTCGGACTGGAATACCCTGAAGACTTTGAAGGCCCACGCGATGGCGACTTTAAAACGCCTTACGCCGTTGTTCAGCTTCGTCAGGACAATGCTGCTGGATCTCTTTACAATATGGTCGGTTTCCAAACCCACCTCAAATGGGGCGAGCAAAAACGTGTCTTCCAGATGATTCCAGGTCTTGAAAATGCGGAATTTGTCCGTTACGGTGTGATGCACCGCAATTCCTACATGGATTCCCCAAACCTTCTTAACCAATCCTTCCAGTCTAAGAAGCAGAGCAACCTCTTCTTTGCGGGACAAATGACCGGTGTTGAGGGTTACGTCGAGTCTGCTGCTAGTGGTTTAGTTGCTGGTATCAATGCTACGCGCCTCTTCAATGGTGAAGAACCTATTTTCTTCCCTGAAACAACGGCTATTGGTAGTCTACCTTATTACGTTACGCATACAGAGAGCAAGCATTTCCAACCCATGAATGTCAATTTTGGTATTATCAAGGAGCTTGAAGGCCCTCGGATTCGTGATAAGAAGGCACGCTATGAAGCCATTGCTGAGCGAGCTTTGACAGATTTGGAACCCTATCTTTCGTATTAAACTGATTCACTAACACAAAAAACCGAAAATGTTCGGTTTTTTCTTTGTTTTAAAAAGATAATATAGAATTTTTTTGCAAAAAAAGGTATAATATCAAAAAACAAGATATTTGAGGATAAGCTTATGAATAAATCCTATTTTTATTTGGATATGAAAACACATGAACTAGAAGTGCCTTATAGTGGTCAGCGACGAAGGGTTCGTGTTTTACTTCCCAAAAATTATGAAAAAGAACAGGAACAAGCCTATCCAGTTGTTTATTTCCATGATGGCCAAAATGTTTTGTATAGCAAGGAATCTTTTTCTGGTCATTCCTGGAAAGTCATCCCAACTATCAAACGAAATCCCGATATCGCAAAAATGATTGTGGTGACAATTGACAATGATGGTGGAAACCGCATGAATGAATATGCAGCCTGGAAATACCAAGAATTTGCGATTCCTGGTATGCAATTTGGCGGAAAAGGCATTGAATATGCTGAATTTGTAATGGAAGTGGTTAAACCCTTTATTGATCAAGAGTACCGTACCAAATCAGATAAACAACACACAGCGATGGTTGGCTCTTCTTTAGGTGGCAATATTACCCAGTTTATGGGATTAGCCTATGCTGATCAGATAGGTTGTCTAGGAGTATTTTCTTCTGCTAACTGGTTGCACCAGGAGGCATTCAATCGCTATATTGAAAAAAAGAATCTGGATCCAGAACAACGGATTTATCTCTATGTTGGAACAGAAGAAGCGGATGAAACAGATAAAACCTTGATGGCCGGAAATATCAAGCAAGCCTATATCAATTCATCCCTTTCATACTATCGCCAATTGATAGAAGGTGGCATTCCATTGAACCAGATTCAATTAGAGATTGTATCAGGAGCGATTCACAATGAAGAAGCCTGGTCCAGTCAACTGCCAAACTGTCTTCGTTTTTTAGGTGAAAATTGGTAAAAGGAGATACACGATGCATTTTGAAGCCTTAAATCACTGGTCTGGAAAACTTGGCCGTGAAATGTTTTTAAATCGGTATGGCCACGCTGGGATTCCAGTTGTTGTCTTTCCATCTTCAGGTGGTTCACACAATGAATATGCTGATTTTGGAATGATCGAAGCCAGTAAAGAGTTTATTGAACAAGGGAAAATCCAATTTTTTACCCTTAGTAGCATTGATTCGGAGAGTTGGCTAGCTGATTGGAAGTCTCTTCATGATCGTGCCTTAGCTCATCAAGCTTATGATCAATATGTTATTGAAGAAGCCATTCCTTTTATTAAACATAAGACAGGTTGGTTTGACGGTATGATGGCCACAGGATGCTCCATGGGAGCTTACCATTCAGTCAATTTTTTTCTCCAACACCCAGATGTTTTTACAAAAGTCATTGCCTTGTCAGGTGTCTATGATGTTCGCTATTTTAACCAACAAAACGATTATGGCAATGATCCAGTCGTTTACAATCAGTCTCCATCAGACTATATCTGGCACCAGAACGATGGCTGGTTTATTGACCATTATCGACAAGCGGATATTATCGTCTGTACCGGTCTTGGAGATTGGGAGGGTGAAGGCTTGCCAAGTTTCTATACCTTAAAAGATGCTTTTTCTCAAAAAAATATTCCAGCCTGGTTTGATGAGTGGGGCAATGACGTGGCTCATGATTGGATCTGGTGGCGCCAGCAAATGCCTTACTTCCTCGCACATATGAATTTGTAAATAGAAAGGACTGCCTATGAACTACATTGTACTATCGCCCTATTATCCTAAAAATTTTCAACAATTTTCCATTGAATTAGCCAAGCAAGGAATTACTGTCTTGGGAATTGGACAAGAACCTTACGACCAGTTGGGGAAAGAACTACAAGATGCTTTAACAGAATATTTTCGTGTTGAAGATTTAGAAAATATCGAAGAGGTGAAAAAAGCTGTCGCCTTCCTTTTCTACAAACACGGTCCCATTGACCGCATCGAGTCGCTCAATGAATATTGGTTAGAGAAAGATGCAATCTTACGAGAACAATTTAATGTTTTTGGTATGAAACCTTCTGAATTGAAAAAGACCAAATTCAAATCTGAGATGAAGAAATACTTTAAAAAAGCAGGCGTTCCAGTCGTTCCAGGACAAGTCATTAAAAATGAAAAACATATGGCCAAGGCGGTCAAAGAAATTGGCTTTCCCATGATTGCAAAGCCAGACAACGGTGTTGGAGCAGCAGGGACCTACAAATTATTGAGTCAATCAGATTTAGACACCTTTAAGGAAAAATGGGATGGAGAAACAGTTTATTTCTTCGAGCAATTTATCGATTCCAATCACGTCTGTACATATGACGGTTTGATTGATACAAATGGCAATATTGTTTTTGAAACGACACTGGACTACGTTCACCCACCGATTGAATTGGTCAACGACGACAAGGAAAATGCCTTTTACGTTTCAAAAGTGCTGGATTCAAAATTGCAAGAATATGGCCGTGCAATTATTTCTACATTCAAAATGAAGGAACGTTTCTTCCATATTGAATTTTTCCGTGTTGGCGATGATTATATTGCCCTCGAATACAACAACCGTCCTGCTGGTGGTTTTGCATTGGATGTTTATAATTATGCCCACTCTATTGATCTATACAGGGATTATGCCCGTGTTGTTGCTGGTAAGGAAGTAGAAGAACGACAGTTTGAACCTCAATACTGTTTGGCGGTAAGCCGCCGCAACCGGTTGTCTTATATTCAGTCGGAAGAAGAGATTCGGTCAACCTATGCGGATAAGCTTAAGGCTGTTAAGAAAATGCCAAAAGCCTTTGCAGATTTACAAGGCGATTTATTCTTCATTTTCACAACGCAGGAACTTGGTGATATCCAAGAAATGCTTAACTTTATTGGTGAAAAATCATAAACTTTATTCCTTTCTTACAAAGTTGTAAGAGAGGATTTTTTGTCTGTAAGGGGATAAGGAGAACACTTGCGTTATAATAAGGATAGTCAAACCACTTATCTTTTGATACAATAAGCAAAGAAAAGGAGTAGGAGTATGTTTCTAACAGCCAATCATGTGACCCGAACCTTTCGGACGAGAAAATCGAGTGCGGAAGTGAAAGCCTTACAGGATATTAGCTTTCAAGTTGAAAAAGGTGAATTTGTAGCCATTATGGGAGAGTCTGGTTCTGGTAAAACCACTTTACTCAATATACTAGCGACCTTAGACAAACCAACTTCAGGGACAATCAGCTTAAATGGTCAAGATTTAACCAAGATTAAAGAACATCAAATGGCTGATTTTCGCTTGAACAATCTAGGATTTGTTTTTCAAGATTTTAACCTCTTAGATAACTTAAGCGTCAAGGATAATATTTTTCTCCCCTTGGTATTGACGGATACACCACCAAAGGAGATGGAAGCCAAACTGCCAGAATTAGCACACCGTTTGGGACTAAAAGATCTCTTGCTGCAACGACCTTACGAACTCTCTGGTGGCCAACAACAACGGGTGGCTATCGCACGCGCCCTCATTACCCAGCCTCAGTTAATTTTAGCAGATGAGCCGACAGCGGCCTTGGATTACCGAAATTCAGAAGACTTAATGACGATTTTTGAAGATATTCATATGAGTGGGCAAACCATTTTAATGGTGACCCATTCTCCGATGGCAGCTAGCCATGCTAGTCGGGTCTTGTTTATTAAAGATGGGCGCATTTACCATCAATTGTACCGAGGCCACCAAAGCAATACAGAGTTTTACAAGACTATTTCATTAACTATGACCAGCCTGCTAGGGGGTGAGTAAGATGTTCTATCTTAAATTAGCCCTCAGTAATTTAAAAAAGGCCAATTCTGCCTATTTTCCATTTATTCTCTCCAGCGTGACTCTTTTTGTACTCCTCAATACCGTTTCCATCATCTGGCTGACACCCGATATCCAAGTCAAGCGGACAACGCCAACTGTTTTGGGCTTTGCCTTTTGGGTCATTGCGATTTTTTCCTTTATCATCGTCCATTACAGTTACAATTTCCTTTTAAAACAGCGGACAAAGGAATTTGGTCTTTATAGTGTATTGGGGATGAACCGTAAGCGCATTAGCCTGATTGCCACGCTGGAATTGGTCTTTGTGTTTTTGGGAATACTTCTATTAGGTAGTTTGTTAGCAACAGTCTTATCTAAGTTTCTTTATCTTGTCTTGGTCAATTTGATGCAGCTGTCCAATTTTGATGTTCAGATTACCAGCGCTAGCTTTTTCAAGAGCCTTCTCTGTTTTGCAGTCATCTTTGGGACGGTTATGCTGATGACATGGTTAAGGCTGACTCGTCTCTCTTCTTTGGAATTGTTAAAAGCCAGCAAGAAAGAAGAAAAAGAGCCTAGAGGCAATGGATTCATTGGAATAGTGGGCGTCGTACTGATCCTTGCGAGCTATATCTTTTCTTTCAAAGATATTCAGCATTTCGACGGTTACTATGTCCAATTTTCGTTCTTGGCTGTCGTCAGCGTCATCATTGGGACCTATCTTTTCTTTATCAGTTTTCTTTCTTGGTTCTTAAAGAAACAAAAAGAAAATCCTCATTATTTTTACAACTCCAAGCATTTTATACCGGTATCCAACATGTTGTACCGCATGAAGCAAAATGCACTTGGTCTGGCTAATATAACGATTTTAGCAACCATGGTCATGGCAACTCTTATCGGAACGGCCAGTTTTTATTACTCGACCAATGAAATGATTGAAAAGATGTATTCTACTGATAAAAATACCTATCTTACAATCAACAACGTCCGAGACCGTCACGCTGCTGAAAAAGTTAGTCAAGAAATTTTCTCAGAAATTGGGGCGTCTTCAGAACATTTTGACAGCACACTTTACTTTTCAACAGGTGGAAATATTGAAAACATAGAAAACTTATCCCTTCAACAAGTGATGGAAGATGGTGGCTATACTTCCAATCTCTACCTCATCAGCATGGAGGATTATGAAACTTTCGATAACCCTTCTCTTGCATTAAAAGCAGGAGAAGTAGCCGTATACCAAAGTGATGATAAGAGCAATAGCCAGTTAAAAAGTGTGACACTATTGGATAATAAAACCTATTCGGTCAAACAATTGGATCAGCAGCCAACTCTCTCTATACAATCATTAAACCTTGCACAAAGCAGTGTCATAGTGGTTTTACCAAACGAAGACCTGCTATATAAGCAATCAGATATCTTTGGAGGCGATTATGCTTTCGACGATGAAAATGCAGGTTACCTCAGTTATTCCCTCAATGGCAGCTTAACTTCAGAAGAATATGAAAAATTGAGTTATCTACGAGATAACCGAACAATTGCTAGCACTTATTTTTGGTCCAATAACAAGGACGAAGACAAACAGGAAAACTTGGATTTCACGGGACCATTCCTCTTTATTGGCGTTCTTATTGGCACATCATTCTTACTGGGTGCTTGCTTGATCATGTATTACAAACAGCTCTCAGAGGGTTACGAAGACAAGAAGTCCTACAAAGTGCTACAAGAAGTTGGCATGAGCCAACAATTGGTGAAAAAAACCATCAATGGCCAAATACTTTTGGTTTTCTTTGCACCTCTATTATTGGCAGTTTGCCATGTTGTAGCAGCTCTTCCTCTTCTTAATCGCTTTATCAGTCAAATGGGGCCAGATTTTGGCTACAAAATCTATTACATTGCAGCTATTCTTATTTTGGTTTTTGTCCTGCTCTATTATCTGGTGTATAGAATAACCAGCAGGATTTATTACCGAATCATTGAAAGGTAGACAAAAAGTGGCAATTCAAGCCACTTTTTTGTAAAATAAAGATATGAATGAACAAAAGAAACTATTTTTAGTGGAAGATGATCCATTGATTGTTTCATCGCTAAAGACCTATTTTCAGGATCGCTACCAGGTTGAAAGCGTCCAAAATTTCCGAGCAGTTCAACAAGAAATAGCAGAAGTAGCACCAGACATTGTTCTGATGGACATCACACTTCCCTATTTTAATGGCTTTTATTGGACAACCGAGTTGCGAAAACACTCCAGTGTTCCCTTGATTTTTATCTCCAGTGCCAATGAGGAAATGAATGCTATTATGGCACTGAATATGGGAGCAGACGACTTCATTGCCAAACCTTTTTCTTTGTCTATTTTAGAAGCCAAAATTGCTGCGCTGCTGAGAAGAAGTCAGGATTATAGTAGCAATGACCTTGTATTGGATCAGTTCCGTCTGTCAGGAGATGGAGAATTTACAGACGGTGTTGAGAGCATTCAACTCACTCCCACGGAAAACAAGATTTTTCATATCTTAATGCAGGAACAGGGAAAATTGGTGACCAAAGAACGCTTGCTCGAAAAGCTTTGGGAAAATGAAGATTTTATCGACCAGAACACGCTGAATGTCAATATGACAAGGCTTCGGAAAAAATTACGGTCCTTGCAATTTGATAGGATTCACACCATTAGAGGGGTAGGCTTTTTAATTCAATGATTGGAAAATTTATCAAACAACACCTGGGCTGGATTCTTCTCTATCTAGTCTTGGTCTTGATTTTTCTTGCAACCTTCTTCCTCTATCGCTTACCCCTGTCCATCTTTGCCAACAGTCTCTTGTTTGCCTCGACTGTATTTGTCTTGGTACTATGCTTTCAATATGTTCGGTTTCGAAGGTTCATCCAAGATTTAGATCATTTGTCCATCCAGCAGGAAAAAGATTTGCAGACGCCTTTAGAACAAGCATTTTATGCTGTTTTGATGAAAGAGTTGAATCAAGCTCAAGCTGAAAAAGAAACCCTCCAGCAGCAATCCATCAAACTAAATAGCTTAATCAAAATGTGGTCCCACCAGATCAAGGTTCCCTTAGCTAGTTTGGATTTGATGGTGCAGACCAATCAATTAAAAACACAAGAGGTGGCTAGTCAGGTCCATGCGATTCAACATTACTTGACCATCTTACTCAACTACATGAAATTCCAAGAAAAATTGGACGACTACCGATTTGAAAATGTTTCTATCCGTCCGTTAATCACTACCATCATCAAAGACTACCGCATGCACTGTTTGGCAAAGGACTTATCCGTTCAAATAGAGGGCGATTGGCAGTTGCTAACCGATAAAAAATGGCTAAGCTTTGCGATTAGTCAATTGATTGATAATGCCATTAAATACAGCAGAAGTGGTGGTAGAATCAGGATTTTAATGAAAGAGAGCCAATTACTCATTCAGGATGAGGGGATGGGCATCTTGCCTGAAGACCTGCCCCGCCTATTTGATGAAGGTTTTACTGGCTTTAATGGGCACCAACACCACAAATCAACTGGTTTGGGCCTCTACATGACCAAATTGATTTTAGATGAGTTGAACCTAAATATCTCTATTGAAAGTGTCATTGACGAGGGAACATCCGTTATAATTACAAGTAAAAAGAACTCTAATTGAGAGTTCTTTCATTTTGTTTACATAACATGTATTATGTAATTTACAATTTATCCAAGGCATTCTTTTGTTCGTCATTGACGATATGGGTATAGAGGTCGGTTACCTGTGTTGAAGCATGCCCAAGCTGGTGACTGACCAAGACTTGCGATTTAGTGGCATCATAGAGCCTGGTTGCCAATGTATGACGTAATTTATGGGGGGTAACGCGAATTTTAAAATCTTGGGAGTATTTTCCGACCATTTTTTCAATGCTGGAAGCATCAATTCTATTTGGAGTTCCTCTGTATTCCGTCAAAAAGAGGGCAGTATCTTGTTTTTCAGCCTTATAGCGCGGTGTTCTGATAGCTAGATAGGCTTCCAAGTAGGGTTTGGCAAATCCTGCAACGTTGACGGAATCCCGTTTTCCACCCTTACGGGTCACATCAATGACCATCATTTTGAGGTTTAAATCTTTCAAATCCAAATTAACCGCTTCAGATAAACGAACACCAGAAGCCAGCAGCAAGGAAATGATGGCTAAATCACGTTCTTTGTTCTTTTTAAAGGAAGATTTTGCCCGATTGGATAACTTGTTTTCGTATTCTGTATCTACGTATTCAAGAAATTCCATGGTTTCATCGCCCAAGAAGAGTTTTTGTTTGATGTTCTCAGCTCGTGATGCCAAGGTTTCCTTTTGTTTACGGGTTGCTACCTTTTTCATGACGTTTCGGTAGAAGTAGGGCTCCCCATTTTTAACCTCAACCTCTTCTGTCAGATATTTAAACAAACTGGATAAGGCAGAAAGCGTCCGATTGATCGTGGTTTGGGAAACGCCTTGTTTGGTCGAATAGGTATTCAATGACGGACGTTCTCTTAGATAGAGAATAAAGGTTTCCATGTCTTTTTTGGTTAAATTTTCTAAAATAGAAAGCTCAATATCGGCTAATTTGTCAGCATTTGAAATCCCAGCATCTAAGAGCCATTCAAAAAAACGTCTGTATTCTTTTAAGTATTCGTATAAGGTTGTAAAACTATACGGAACGGTTAGCTTGGATTGGTAGTAATCCAGAACATACCAGGGCATGATTTCCTTTAGCTCTTCAATTTTTTCCAGTAACAATTCACGTCTCATGTATCGACACACTCCAAATTTCTATAATAGTAGTATACCACACCATTATATATTTTTCAAGAAAATTACAGTTTTTCGGAAAGATGTTATGTAGAAGAATACCCTCTCTCTTTTAGAGAGGGATTTCAAACAAGATAATGGATTCCTCATTTGGACCAATTTCTTCTACACAAATGCGGTCAATTACACAGCTATATTCCTCTATGGCGGTTTCTTGCAATTCACTGATCACTTGTGAGGCTGTTTCAGCATCAGCTAACCGTCCCAAGGTAATGTGTGGTACATAAGGAATATCTTTCCTGAGGTGTTTACTCAAGCCATTCTGATACAAGGCATCGTGTAATTCAACAATGTGTTGATTTCCTTTTCTCATTTGTAAGAAAATATATTCCTCAGCTTGTTGCAATCCAGAAAACGTCACTGTAAATGGTCTAAAATCTTGAATATGGTCAATAATATGGTATTTTAAATCATCCTGTGTCATGTCCTCCTCAAAAGGAAAAACCAAGGTAATATGATAGGGAATCAACTCTGCTAAGGGATCGTATTGCTGGCGTGTTTGCTGAATCCACTGATCATTTTCGAATTTTGGAAAACAAAGAATCGTTCTATAAGCCATTATTTCAGCCTTTCTTTTTACATAATATATATTTTGTAATATATATTATGTACATTTGTTTTTTTATTTCAATAATATTACCTTATTTATTAAGCTCTATCAATAAGATGTTCAAATTGGTTTCTAGGTTTTCAAGGTAGCTGTTTTGGTTGTCTGGAGGTGTTTCTAAGGGACTGAGCGTCACAATCTTTGCACCCGTTGCTGCTTGAATGGTTTCAGCAATTTTTGTGGAGACACCTTGTTCTACAAAGATAGTCTTGACTTGGTAGGTTTTGACAAAATCTTGTATTTCCGCGATTTGGCGTGATGTTGGTTCATCTTCTGTTGAAATACCGGCTATTCCGATTTGTTCTAGACCAAATTGTTTAGCAAGGTAGGCAAAGGCTGTGTGTGAGGTTACAAAATAAGGTGATTTTGCTTCTTGGAATTTTGGGAGATACTCTGCAACCAATGTTTGGGCTTCTTGCGAAAAAACTTCTGCATTTTTTTGGTAGATAGCCGCATTGTCAGGGTCAATTTTCGATAATTGGCTGGCAATTACCTTTGCCTCTTCTGCTGCCTTGATTGGATCATTCCAAGTATGGGGGTCGTAGACACTAGCTTCGTCCATTCCTGGCTCTATTTCCATATCTTCCAAGCCTTTAACCTTGTCTAATTTCATTCCGTCTGTTGCCATGATAACCTGGACAGAACTGTCATCTAAGTTGCCAGACAAAGCAGTTGCCCAACTTTCTAAGTTATCTGCATGATAGATAAAGACATCGGCGTCATAAATACTGGCAACATCATTTGCAGAAGGTTCAAAGCCGTGAATACCAGCATTTGATTGAATCATTTCAATTGTATTCAAATCACCACTGACAGCCTTGGTTAGAGCATATACAGGGTAAAAACTGGTCACAATTTTCAATCCTGATTCCTTATCACTGGTTTGAACCGTAGTTTGCTGCCCACAGGCTGATAAGAAAAAGAAAGAAAAAAGGAATACCAGAACCAGATTAGTTTTTAGTTTCATTTTTAACTCCATTAGCATAATAGATATAGTAAATTGGCGAAATAAAATACATGACGAGATAAATTATTCGTAAGAAAATAGATGTACTTGGTTTTGAAATTTTTGATCAAGGTGTTTCTGCAACAAATGCAAATCAAGTGGTACAGGCTAGTAGATATAGTGTCACCAACACTTGCGGGAATTGCCAGAATGTCCCCTAAACAACCATTAAATAAACAAAGAAATACAGACTTCCAACAATGAAAAAAATGATATCAAATTTGAAGTTTTCATATAGGTACTATTTCGAACCAAATGATAACTGCCATCACCTTAAACCTCCATATTTTACCAGTTAAGGATAAGTCCAAGAAAAATTGAATGACGAGCATTCAATTCTCTTTTTATTTGCGTTTTTTCTTGGCTTTTTTGATCTTATTGGCTTGGCGTTTCATGGCTTGTTTCATGGCAAATTCACCAATTTTACCCTTGAATCCGCCACCAAACATTTGGCTCATATCGGGCATTCCAGCTCCACCACCGAAGGCAGACAAATCTGGCATCCCCATGCCTCCCATATCGGGCATATTTGGCATATTTTTCGGAAGATTATTTGGATCAATACCCATTTGACGCATCATTTTGTTCATGTCTCCCGACATGACACCCTGCATCATGGTTTTAGCTTGGTTAAAGTCCTTGATAAATTTGTTGACATCGACAAAGCTATTGCCAGATCCAGCAGCAATCCGTCTTCTTCGACTTGGTGTCAACAAATCTGGATTTTCACGTTCTGCTGGTGTCATAGATGAGACAATCGCACGTTTTCGTGCAATTTCGCGTTCGTCCACTTTGAGATTGGCCAAGGCAGGATTACCTGCCATACCAGGGAGCATCTTCAAAAGGTCTTCCATTGGGCCCATGTTTTGAACCTGGTCCAATTGGTCGATAAAGTCATTAAAATCAAAGGTATTTTCCCGCATTTTTTCAGCCAATTCCGCTGATTTTTGGGCATCGTATTCCTGCGAAGCTTTTTCAATGAGGGTTAAAAGGTCTCCCATCCCCAAGATACGGCTAGACATCCGATCTGGGTGGAAAGTTTCAATATCAGTAATCTTCTCACCAGTACCTGTGAACTTGATTGGCTTACCGGTAATTTCACGAACAGAAAGAGCTGCACCACCACGGGTATCACCATCAATCTTGGTCAAGACAACCCCGGTAATATCCAGTTGTTGATTAAAGGCTGCCGCAACATTAGCAGCTTCCTGACCAATCATACTGTCAATTACCAAGAGGACTTCATTTGGTTGGGCAATGGCTTTGACGTCACTCAATTCTTGCATGAGCGTTTCATCAATTTGCAATCGTCCAGCCGTATCAATCAAGACATAATCATGGTGGTTGTTTCGAGCTTGTTCCAGACCTTTTGTGACAATTTCAACTGCTGAATGGTCTGTTCCCATGTCAAAAACAGGAACATTGATTTGTCCACCGAGCGTTTTTAACTGGTCGATGGCCGCTGGACGGTAAATGTCTGCAGCAATCATCATTGGACGAGCTTGCTCTTCCTTGATCAGTTTGTTAGCCAATTTGCCTGCAAAGGTCGTTTTACCAGCCCCCTGCAAACCAACCATCATAATAATGGTTGGGATTTTTGGTGATTTCTCGATTTCAGCTGTTTCAGAACCCAAAATTTCCGTTAATTCTTCGTTAACGATTTTAACAATTTGTTGGGTTGGATCCAGTGTGTCAATAATCTCATGTCCAACTGCACGTTCTCGAACACGCTTGATAAAAGTTTTTACAACTGGAAGGGCAACGTCAGCTTCTAAAAGGGCCAAACGAATCTCTTTGGTAACCTCTTGCACATCTTTTTCAGACAGCTTTTTCTTGCCGCGTAAATTTTTAAAGACGCCTTGTAGGCGTTCGGTTAGGCTTTCAAATGCCATAATGGATACCGATTTCCTTTCTTAATCTCGATTGTCAATACTGCTTAAAATCGCAATTTTTTCTTGCAAATATGTATCTTCTTTGTATTTCTGAGTAATTTCATCAAAAATTTCACTTCGCACAATGTAATCTGAGTACATGTGCAATTTCATTTCATAAGCTTCTAAAATTTTTTCGGTCCGCTTGATATTGTCATAGACAGCTTGGCGACTCACCCCAAATTCTTCTGCAATCTCAGCCAGGCTATAATCATCAGCGTAATAAAGCTCGATGTAGTTCATTTGCTTGTCAGTTAAGAGTGCAGCATAAAATTCAAAGAGGGCATTCATGCGATTGGTTTTTTCAATTTCCATAAGATTTATTATATCAAAATTCCTCTTATCTTAAAAGCATTTCAGTAGTTTGATATGATTTCTTTTTTTGTTTTAATTACATAATAAATGTTATGTAATTAGTTGTTTTCTAAATAAAATTCAAACCGTTCCGCAGCATACTGACTATTCACAAACTCAAAAGGTTGTCCGTCTTCTAAATAGGATACCTGACGCAATGCTAAAACGGCATCTTTTTTGGAAATTTGCAAATGTTTAGAAACAGTATCACTGGCCAATCGAGCAAAAATGGTTTGTTGGCTGGTACCTATCCGATAACCATTTTCAGACAAGGTTTTAAAGAAATGATTAGTCACATCTTCTTTTTTCATATCCTTAATCAATCGTTCAGGAATACTGGCTACTTCATAAACAACAGGAAGGTCATCTGCATAACGGACACGCTCCATTCGGATAATTTTCTCTCTATCAGATAGGCAGAGCTGCTCCTTCTCCTTTTCATTTGGCAAGGTACGAATATAAGAGAGCAACTTACTAGAAGGTTTTTTCCCTTGTAATTGAATGATTTCTGTAAAAGAGGTCGTACCGCGCATTTTTTCTTGTACCCGCGTATTGGCTACAAAAGTCCCTGCCCCAACCTTACGCGTCAGCACTCCTTCTTCTACTAAAAGGGTTATGGCCTGACGTAGGGTCATACGGGAAACTTGAAAATCATCGGCCAAATCACGCTCGCTAGGAAGACGCTGGCCAATTTTCCAGACTCCTTTATCAATATCATCTCTAATCTGGTCATGAATGGTTAAATAGGCTGGTTTCATAGACATTCCTCGCTTTTCTCTTCTTTATTTTACCAAAATTCTCTTTTTTTCACCATTCTTTCAGCAAATTGTTCGTTTTTGTGTTAAAATAAGATGTGAAAAGTGATATTTTTTCAAAATGAAAGGTAAAAAGATGACGAAACAAGACATCCAAAAAATTATCGTTCTAGATTACGGTAGCCAATACAATCAATTGATTTCGCGCCGTATTCGTGAATTCGGAGTATTTTCTGAGCTAAAAAGCCATAAAATCACAGCTCAAGAAGTCCGTGATATTAATCCAATCGGTATTGTCCTCTCTGGTGGACCAAACTCAGTTTACGCTGAAAATTCTTTTGACATTGATCCAGAAATTTTTGAATTGGGGATTCCGATTTTGGGGATCTGTTATGGTATGCAACTTATTACACACAAATTGGGTGGTAAAGTGGTACCCGCTGGCCAAGCCGGAAATCGTGAATATGGTCAATCAAATCTTCAATTAAAAACTGAATCTGCTCTCTTTAACGGCACTCCTGAAGAACAGCTTGTCTTGATGAGCCATGGCGATGCTGTGACAGAAATTCCTGCCGATTTCCATTTGGTCGGCTTATCTGCTGACTGCCCATTTGCTGCCATCGAGAATACAGAAAAGAAAATCTATGGTATTCAATTCCACCCAGAAGTTCGTCATTCTGTCTACGGTAACGATCTTTTGAAAAACTTTGCCATCAATATCTGTGGTGCCAAAGGCGATTGGACCATGGAAAACTTCATTGAAACAGAAATCGAGAAGATTCGCAAAACCGTTGGCAATAAAAAAGTTCTTCTTGGCTTATCAGGTGGCGTTGACTCATCTGTTGTTGGGGTTCTTTTGCAACGTGCAATTGGTGACCAATTAACTTGTATCTTTGTAGACCATGGACTGCTTCGGAAAAACGAAGGTGACCAAGTTATGGACATGTTAGGTGGCAAATTTGGCTTGAATATCATTCGAGTTGATGCTGCAAAACGTTTCTTGGACCTTCTTTCAGGAGTTTCTGATCCTGAGAAAAAACGCAAAATCATTGGTAACGAATTTGTTTACGTCTTTGACGATGAAGCCAGCAAGTTAACAGATGTTGATTTCTTGGCACAAGGAACCTTGTATACCGACATCATTGAATCTGGTACTGAAACAGCACAAACCATCAAATCACACCACAACGTTGGTGGTCTACCAGAAGACATGCAATTCCAATTGATTGAGCCTCTTAACACGCTCTTCAAAGACGAAGTTCGTGCACTCGGATCTGCTCTTGGTATGCCAGACCACATCGTTTGGCGCCAACCATTCCCAGGTCCAGGACTAGCTATCCGTGTCATGGGGGAAATCACAGAAGAAAAACTAGAAACCGTTCGTGAATCGGATGCTATCTTGCGGGAAGAAATTGCCAAGGCTGGCTTAGACCGTGACGTATGGCAATACTTTACTGTCAACACAGGCGTGCGTTCCGTTGGTGTTATGGGAGACGGACGTACCTACGACTATACCATTGCAATTCGTGCCATCACTTCTATCGATGGAATGACAGCTGACTTTGCTCAATTGCCATGGGATATCTTGAAGAAAATCTCAACCCGTATCGTCAATGAAGTGGACCACGTCAATCGTATCGTCTACGACATCACCAGCAAACCACCAGCAACTGTTGAGTGGGAGTAAGTCAACCTCTATTCCAATCTTTTTTCAATTGATTTTATAAGGATTTAACGTTAAGTTATTTTACTTATCGCAACTTTTAGTTAACTTATTCCCTGCCTCTATCCCTGCTTTTAACCCCCAACGCTAACCTTTATGCGTTGGGGGTTATTTGTTTATTTTTTCTTTATGCTTTGGTTTCCTTTAAAATTCACCTTACTTTCTATACTATACTTAATAATAATGTCGTCCTCTATAGCCTGTGCTACGCTTTCGTCATTCCTAGACCATAGGTGGGCGTAATGTTTTAGCGTTATCTCAGGACTTGAGTGACCCAATCTTCTTGAAATCACTAGGACATCAATGTTATGCTCATTAATGAGATAGCTTGCATGACTATGCCTTAGCCCCTTTGCTTGTATTGGACGGACACCGCTAATATTGGCATGGCGTTTGATAATTCTATTGATTGTCGAACGGTAGAGGGGTGTTTTAGAATAACTGAGAATAAAAGGAGATATGTGCTGTTTTTCCTGTCTTTGCTTCCATTTCGTCAACAGTTGAACAGTTGTATCATCTAAAGAGATGATACGTTGACTACTTACGGTCTTCGTATAGTTTTTTACTTCATATTCTGCTCTTCCTCTTCTCTCCAAAGTCCCATGTATCCGTAACTTTTTATTTTCTAAGTCTACATCCGTCCACTTTAGTGCTAACCCCTCAGACACTCTAATTCCAGTCATATAGTATAACCAAACTGCAATAAAGGACATGTGTTCATAAAGGTCATCGATGTAGAAGCTTGTCAGTACTTTTTCAAACTCTTTTTTAGTCCAATAAGCTACAGTTGTTCGTCCTTTAGAAATTGCATCCGTTTGTTTGGATATATTCATTTCGAGGTACTGTATTTTGACTGCATAGTCTAAAGTTTTTCTAAACGCTCCATAAATCATAGAAGCATAGCTTTGAGAATATTGGTCATGGGTTAAGAGATAGACTCTAAATTTCTCACAGTTTGTTAGCGTGATGTCCCGCAGCCTAATTTTCCCAAACCTCTGAACTAACAATTTTAATGCAGGTTGTTTAGAAATCCATGTCCCTTTTTCAACACTTTTCTCATACATTGGCAAATAGTGTTCCTCCATAAACCGTTCATAGGTTATATCATAATCGCTGTACCTTTTCACTTTATGATATTCTAATTTAATTTTGGTTACTTCCTCGTAAGCTTCTTTAGCTGTACGAAATGGATTTCCTTTTGTTGATTTAGAAGATTTTTTCTGAATTCGTTTCCCTGTAATTCTATCTACTCCCAGTTCTACACTATAGTAATAGAACCCAGTCTTATCATTTTTAAATACACAAGGATACTTTGTTTTACTCATCTAACTTCCCCCTCAAGTTTTACTCCTATTACTTTTTCTACAGCATACGCAGGTACAACACCACAACGTTTATTGAGGTAAAATTCATACCCATTTCCCACAAGCCAAGCTTTAGCTTGTTTAATAATGCCTTTGGCTGTATGTTGTTTATAACCCAGTTTCATTAATACTGTGTAATCTATCATTTGCATTTAATACTCCCTTAATATCCCAAATTCCATGGCAGTTCTTTTCCATCCTGCTGGTAGTTCTATGCAGTACATAGGAAATCGGTTACTTTCAATGATGAGATATTTTGTCATTCGTCGTTTATCGGTAACCAATTTATCTTGACTTTTCAAAAACTGAACTGCTTTTTCTATGTTAGATATAGAAAAATCTTTTTTCAGTACTTTTTCCATCTCATCTCTAAAGAAGAAAGCTCGGTACGTCCCTTTGTTCTGCTTAATAACTCCTACCTTATTTCCCCCTCTACTATAACTGTCCTTAATATGGAATAAGTTAGAATGTGACAAGGTATAGGCCACTAATTTATCATACAAATTATTTGGGATTTCTCCTCGTTTATCTAGTGCTACTTTTTCCGTCTCCACTAAAAAGTCACGTACTTTTTCTACAGTGATGTCTATGTTCAGCAATTCTTTAATTAAAATTGCTGAAGTATAGATTATAGCATAGGAAGCACCGATACGAGTTTTAAATTCAGTATCTGGAAGTTTTTCCAATAATTCAGTATATGCTGAACTATATACTTCACTTATGTAATGAACTCCTTTCTCATGTTTAAAAAGTTTTGTCATGAATGTATCGCTAGCCACTCCATAACACTGTGAGCATTTTAATTTAATTGCGTCAGCAACTTCTCCATTTTTTGACCACCCCATATCTGATGTTAATTCTATATAGCGCATATGTAGTCCTTGATTGGAGTTTAGATATTTTGCCATAGGAATTTCTGACGTGGTAGCAATCACAGTGTTAAATCTAAATTGCTGATTTAAGGTCGAAGCTGAACTTAATCGCAAGCGACTTTGTCCCTGTCCTATCTGATATAATAACTCTGAGAGGTCAGTCGTCTTAGAAGCTGATAACTCATCTATGGTAGTTACAACCCCTTTATTTTCATTCAGTATAGCAAGCAAAGCATTTTGCGTAGCATTAAAAGAAAATATAGTATTCACTGGATTAGCGTAGATACTGTTGATTAAATGAAGGGCTGTTGTTTTACCGCTAGTAGATTTACCATAGAAATTGATAATTAAACTACCGATATCTGGCTTATCTGTAACCGATAGATACCCTAAAATAATGGAACTGAATCCTACGCATAAAGCAATCTCTAGATTACTATCTAATACGTTATCTACTACCATTTGTTTCCATTCTTCAAATACTCCTTTGGTTGAAGTTTTAAAGATTGAATCTTCCGCTAATAGACTTAATTCGCTATCACCATAGCTTCTATTCAGTCGAAATGTTAGTCTATTTTGCTGATTTTTCTTCCATCCTATGTAGGAATGTGTATTTTGAATAGGCGCACAATTTATCTGATAATTCAAATATTCAATTACTTTTTGTGGCGCTGATGCCACAATAATTCCATAATTTGTCAAATCAGATATTTTATAAGGCGATAAAGTACTAGCTGATATTTTCTGAGTACCTTTCCTATCTTGAATGAGATACTGTAACTCATATTGAAATTGGTTTGTATCAACATTAAGAAAGCTTTGTGATATAAAGAAAGGTGTAGATGAAAGAGTTTCAATCTTTTTATCACTTAATTTCTTAATTCCTGATTTACTAATCTCATAGTCCCCGTAAGTATATTTTTCTCCTGCAAGTAACCCATCTAAAGTTGGAACTTCTTTACTTGAAGATTTTGCTCCTACTAGGAATTCTTTAGGACACGGGTATTTAGTCATAAAATCTTTAATTGTTTTACTGGAACAACTTTCATGAAGACACTTAAACCGACATCTTCCATATTTAGTAATAGTAAAACTTGCTCCATAATTGTTATTAGAGTGATTTTTTAATGGACAACATTTGAATGGGTAAAGTTCATTACCATATTCGTCTTTTTTAGGTGTAGAGAATTCAAAATTATAATGCTCTAACCACTCCTTTCCTCTTGCTACTATGTAGGGAATTTCTTCATGGACTTCTGGATTGTAAACTACTACTTCTTTCTCCTCAAGAGAGTCTCTTAATAGTTTAAGTAATAAATTTAAGTCCTCATTATTTAAACCATCTGGTATCTCGCTAGGTATTTTTAGTAATTTACTTTGGCGATATGGCCTTTCAGAAATATCCTCCCCTTTACAATTGACAGTTCCATACAGACGTGTAATACGACTAGGATTATATACTGTAGTATCAATTTTAGATTCTTTGTTTGAGAATTTCTTAGAAAGCAAGTGCAAAAACGCCTTTACCATAACTTTTGCACTGTTTGCTGGTATAAAGTTTAATGGAACTAATAAGTGCATACCATTTCCTGAATCTGCAACAATGATATTTTTTTGTGCGAAGCCATTAGTCTCAAACCATTCTAAAATATTATTAGTCATCGTAATAGCTGATTGCTTTTCTGTTTCTGTAGCGCAGGTGCCACTTGGTCGTTCTGGGTCTACATCAATCAACATAAAACGATAGGAGGAAATATTGCTATCTTTGATTGCTATGCTTCCTGTTTCACAGTCATCATCAATCTCATTGAATGTTGTATAGCAAGCAATCTTTATATCATTTGACACAACTGTAGACACATCAATTTCATCAATTTGACACACTTGATTTTCAGTTTTTCCCTCACCTAATAGGCGCAAGTTAATTTTACGAATACCATAATCGCTTAATACACCTATAGTTTTTTGTACTTCTGATATAATCATATCTTGCGATATTTCATTTCGACGCACTTGACGCACGTAATTGGTAGCAATATTATTATCTTTCATGATAAGTACCTCTAAAAAATTTATTTCCTTTTTTTCAAAAGGTACATAGATTATAAGACATCTTTATCATAAAAAAAGCCCTCTTGCATGGGTATAGGAAGAGGGTTGACAATATCGGATTTTTATGATAAAGGGAAGAAGGGTATTAGTTTATAAGGAATATCTTTATTTACAAAACAGTCTGCGATATCCTCATCTATATATCTATAGGCTTGCTCTAAAGGTTGAATCCATTGATATTCCTCTAGGTCTTTTCTTACATGTGTTTTTTTAATAGCATCTACTAATGTAAGTGATTTGCTTGAAATTTGACTACTTAGATAGGATTTCTCCTCAATTTCCTGTCGTAGCCTTGGTGAAATGTTAAATACAAATAAACTTAAAATTAGCTCCTCGGTCTGTTTCCTTTCTTCAGGTGTCATCTTTTTTAGATTGTCAAATACTTCATTTTCCTTTAGAAGTGCTTTATCTTCATCTTTTATAAGAAATACTTTTGTATTAACTGACTGCTCAAAAGATTTAGAAACTATAAGTTTTTTCTCTTGAACGACATCTCGGTAAAAATTACTCTTTTCTATATATTTTTCTTGAAGTGATTCAAAGTATTCGGAGGAATCCTCAGATAATTCTAGTTCATCAAGTCCGAAAATAAGCATTGATAATAAAAAATCATCTTTTAACAGACTATCCCATTTTTGAATGACTAGTTGTTCCTTTTCATACGCAAAAGTACGACTAAACATTAGATAAAAATCATTTAATAGTCCATTTAAATTATAGAATGAAACGAGCATAAATAGAAGATAAGCTACTGGTTTGGGTACTTGGGTATCATCTATATTATTGCGATTATACTTTACATATTTATCTAATTTACTCAAATGATCTAGTGCATCGGGAAAACCTTCCTTGTCTAGTCTCTTGATAATATCCCCAAATAACTCAGGGTAATCCTCTTGAATTTTTTTTGAGCTTTTCAGAATGATAATGCAAGCAAGTAACCTTCTGTAAAAAGAATTATTATGCTTAGTATAAAAATTCCCTACTGTTACTTTTCTTACCATTATCCCTTGTTCAGATTCATTTTGTCTTTTATTCACATAAAAAATATTTTCTTTTATTTCTCTTATTGTTATCGTCATAATGTTATTCCTCCCTATTCATAGTATACCACTTTTCTCTTACTTGACTAGCTAATGGATGAAAACAATTTTCTTGATGCTTATCTGTTAAATACTTGATTCTTTCATTCAATTGATTATTTTCTAGTAAATTGTATACGTCGCTGAGTCGTTGAGCCACTTGTTTATTTTTAAAAGGTAATGAGCCATAAGCAAATATTACCTCGGATGATTCTTTCACGCACTCTAATATGTGGTCGTCATTATCCACATTAGTCGCTTTCAAATAGTTTTTCTTATCAATCTTATATTTAGAAAATAAATTAACACTATAGAAACCTCCATATCCTAACTTATGAATATTGTTAGTTATCAACATCATAGTCATATCATCTTCTACTAAATTACTAGAACTGGGATAAAGAGTCAAGACTGTTACCATGGGTTTGTTACTCCATTGTTTACTTAGAACATAGCGATGATGTCTATTACTGGACTCTATAATTTCTATTTTGATGCTAACATTTGACTGTTTTTTTACCATTGAATTCCTCCTCTTTAGCTTAATTTTAACTGGTGTAAAACATTGTTGGGTTAACAGTAGAGTGACAATATCAAGTGCTAATCTTACTCTCCTTTCTAATCTATGATATATTAACATAGTCCTTTTTGTTACGTACTGCCGTGACAAAGGATATTTTTATCTTTTATGACAAGTTATCACTTACAAAATAGCACATATTAAAGGACACAGCACTTTTTGATATGCTGTGTCCTTATTTAGATAGATTAATAGTATATGTAAATTAAGTTTTTGAATCCTAGTCCCTCCTATTCCACAATACCAAAGAAGTAGGTCTTGATAGTACCTGCGTAACGGAGGTAATATGCTCTCCACTCATTATCAAGGAAATCACTACCTACATAGTAGGCATAAGCTCGAATGGATAAATCATTTAAATAGTTATAAGTCCATTGGTCCATAACATTGAGGCGTTCACCATCTATGTCTGTATTCTCACGGAGACGTTGCATCAAAGTATGAGGGTCGTCTTGATGTCCAGCTGCTTTCCCATGAAGGAGTCCCACAAGGTCACCACGTTGATTTTCTGGATAGATAGTTCCGGCTATTGGTTTATAGCCTTGAAGCTCTGGTGGTAGAGGGGCAATATCGGTCATATCAACAGGGTTAACATGAGCAGCAGCCGCTGCTGCAGCTTGCTCTTCAGCTGCTTTTTGAGCTGCCGCTGCTTCTGCTGCAGCTCTCTCTTCCTGAGCTTTCTTGTCAGCTGCTGCTTTAGCTTCAGCCGCCTTCTTATCTGCTTCTGCTTTAAGAGTGTTAACTTTTTTAGTCAAATCTTCAGCTTCACGTTTAACGAGGAGATTGCTATCTGTATGTAATTTCAATTCTTCTATGATAGATTGGTAATCTTCCGTCTTTTTATTTTTCAAGATGTCCGAAGCTTTGATAATTACCTCTAAGTCTTCTTTCAAAGCTATAAATTCGGGCAGTTCCTGCAGGTCTTTAGAGGATTTTTCTAGTAATGATTTTAATGAATCGTACTCATCTTTCTGCAAAAATTTAGTCATAGATTTTTCAAAAGATTTTAGTTCTTTCTTTACTTTTGTTTCTTGATTTTCTTTTACAAAAACACCATTGGTGTTACCATCAGAGTTCGATGATACATAATAGATACCACTTGCGCCGACAATAACAATACCTGCAGTTATAAGACTTTTAATTATTTGTGCTTTACTTTTCATTTCTACTCTCCTAAAAATATAAATTTATAATAGTACAAAATATAAGATAATTTCCCAATTTAAGTATTCTCTTTTAATGAGTTCTCACTATAAATTTATTAAGTGTTTTCTTAATAGATTATATCACATTATTATTTGTATTTTCACTCCTTGTTAGATAAATGATATAAATACCATCAATTTTTATAAAGGAAACAATAAAGAAACAGCACTATAAAGTACTGTATTTCTAGGTATGACGACATTTACTAGTTACGATTGCTAAAGTCTAGGAATATTTTCCAATCTTTTGGAAGTTGCTCACCATACTTCTCTTTTCGATAATATAGATAATTTGCCTTACGACCAACTAAGAAACAAAATAGAATATTTAGAATCATTCCGAAAAAAGGTAATAAAGCTGTTGCACAAACTATTAATGCCAATTGCCACAAACCTTTTGACACTAACCAAATTGGGCAAATAAGAAATGATGGCCAATTAAACTTTCCTTGATATTGTTCATTACTATTTTCTATAGCAGAAAACTCAGCTTGATAATATTGAGGGTAAGAGTTGTAGGAAGAATCTGTATTCTTAAAACGAGATGTTTCTTTCTCACTTGCTTTACTATTAACTCTTACACCACATGATGTACATATTTCTTGTTCCTCTCTAGTTTCAGCTCCACAATGCTGACAAAAATTATGAGCGTTTAAAGGTTTAATACCACAAGATGTGCATATTTCAGCTTTCTCATGAATTTTACTTCCACAACCTTTACAGAACATATTAGTACTTTCGTTCCCATCAGAACTGTTAGATTCAATTTTTTCAAGATTAACTCCACATGCTACACAAACAACTTGTTCTGGATTTATGTCAACTCCACAATTATAACAGTATGCATTTCCAACTTGTGGATTCACCCCACAACTTAAACAGTAGTCAGCATTTTTATTTACTTCTTTACCACATGTTTTACAAAACATCTTTTTCACGCTCCATTTTTATTTTCTATGATTTAATTCTTGTATAACTCTATTAATATGCCTAGTAGAATAGCCATACTTCTTTGCAATGTCTCTTGAATTAGTTCCGTCATACTCGGAAGATACTATTCTTTGTAACCCGTCCTTTGATAATAATCTCATGGGGAAACTAATATAAGCTCCTTTGTAATGAGTGTATAAACGAAAAGCATTTTCTTTCCCTATTAATATAGCTAACTCCATATAAAGTTTACTCCAATCATCAGGTTTTGTCTCTTCTAATGCCATTCTTAATTTCTCCTATATCTAAATTAAACTATCCTTTCTAAGACAAATCAATAGTATAATGACCTAGACAAAAGTTTCATAAAAGTCTGATATTTGTCATTAAGTATTTCTCTTTATCTCATTCTTTTTTGTATAATATAGACTGTCTGCCTTGATATACCGTTCTCTTTAGCTATTTGTGTAACTGGTAGTCCTTCTTCAAGCATTCGCTTAATATTTTGATAGATTAACCTATCCTTAGCATTTTTAGCATTTTCATGATACTGTATGGGACGTCCCTTATAAACTCCACGCTGTTTAGCTAATTGGATTCCTTGGCGTTGTCTTTCTAAGATTTTTTCACGCTCATTTTGTGCTATATATCCTAATAATGATAGAAACATATCAAACATTGCTGTATCTAGTGTATTATTTCCTGTATCGAAATTTAAAAAAGGCGCATCAAGTATAGTTAACTTGATGCGCTTTTGCTGTAATTGTCTAACGATTTCTTTTATGTCTTGGTAATCTCTACCTAATCTATCAAGAGAAGCTACTATAATTTCATCACCTTCTCTTACAAATTTCAATAGATTCTCTAATTCCTTACGGTTCATATCCTTACCGCTGACTTTTTCACTAAAAACTTTATCTGCACAGACTTGTCTCATCATTTCAATTTGCCTGTCTAAGTTTTGGTCTTTAGTAGAAGCCCTTATATATCCTATTTTCATCTGTCCTCCCTTTTTTGTCATGTATTTTTTACAATTTCTATAGATAACTTACCTAACTGATTATTGTCAATTATAGGTACACTTATTTTAGACGTTTTTATTTCTTTTTCTTTAATTCGTTTGAAACAGACTTAGCAATTAATGCTATCACTTCTAGAACCAATGTTAGACTAAACATCTTCTTTCCCTTTCTGTAAAAATTTATATTCTAGTAGCAGATGTTCTTTTACTATTCCAACTAGAATGCCTGTTTGAGTAGCATCTAGTGAACTTATAAAGTAGATATAGAATAGGCCATACATGTAACCATCTACTTTAACCCTCTTCTCTAGAAAAAGATTGAGATACTCACTAGGAAGTAAATCTATATCTAATTCTATAAAGTCAAAAACATTACTCTCGTTGCTAATGTCTTCAATTTGAATCTCCCCTTTTATATATTTAGATAAATAATTTATAACTATTGTTTTTTGGTTCATGGAGCCTCACTTTTCTATTCTTAAAATATCCCTGCCTATTTCCCTGCCACATTCATTATTAGCTATTGATAAATCTATTACTTATGCTATTTTTTAATTATTGAGTGGGAGTAGAGATTATTTACTCAAATAACCGCATGAAATCATTTTTTCAGCGGTTTTTTTATTTATTATAGAACTGCTGACTTGTTTATAGACAGCTACTTTTGTCATTTATGGTTTGTTGGAGGGTATCGGAGAAGAACTGAATGCCTGCTAAAGTTACTGAAGAAGGTTCAATACAGCTGTTCAATAGATCGAAAAAGTGCCATGTTTATTCCCCCTTTCGTACAAAAGTAAAGTAAATCTGTTATATATCAACAACATATAGTTTACATTCTTACTGTTCAAAGTATAATCATATAGCAATTCTCTTCTTTTAAAAAAAATCTCCTAAAAATATTCATTTTTAGGAGAAAAGCTAAGTAAATAATCTGTATTGTATGAACTTCAATGAAGTAAAAAGGGGGTATTTCTTTCAATGGAAATCAATCTTTGACGAGATAGATTGATGTCCAAGCTAACAAAATTTAAAGTACCACCCAAACAAGTTCATTAGTAGAATGTGGTGAACTTGTTTTATCTCATCCTAAATTAAGCCAACAGCAGTCCAATTGCCAATCAATTTAAAAAAATTATTAGAGATAAAAAAACACCCTTGGAGCTTCTCCAAGAGTGATTGTATTCGTTTATGGTGTGTATACGATAAAGCCGTCAGCATCTTCAATAACGCCGTTTTGATAAATACGGTAGATATGGCCTTCTGTGCTTTGGACAACATTAAAGGGATTGACATTTGTCCGATTGTAGTTATCTTCAATTACAGTCCAGCCAGACTCACCAAGAATGGCATTGGCGTAATCAATTGTTTCTTGACCACTTGAGAGAGTTACCCCACTATTTACTGGCTTACTTGGCTCAACAGGAGCTTCTGTTGAGTCAGATACCTTATAGTAGACAATAAAGAAATCCTTAGATAGCGCATTCTGTGTTCCAACCATTCGGTCTTGTGTTTTGTCTGAAGTATCACTATGCCCTGGCTCAAATAGTTTTTCTGGAATAGTCACATTTTTAGGAATCATTAGCAGTTGAAAACCACCGACACTAGTCTGAGGAGAGACACCCACACTGTAAATATGATCTTCAATCTGTCCCGCTGATGTGAACGTGTGGCCACTCACAAAACCAGATTGATTAAAAACAAGGACACTTCCATTTTGGTTTTGCCATGTTCCAGAAATGCTGGAGTAATCGCCTTTTGCAATTGCTTGAAGGTCCATTCCTGTTGCGACAGGAGTTTGCGCCTGACTTGTTGCTGCCGTCGTTTTGGATGTATCTGCTGGAGTCGAAGACGCTTTGGAGACAGATTGACTTGTTTTTGGTTTATTGGATGATGCAGATGGTAGTTCTTTTGCTTTTTGAGAGCAGGCTGTTAGTAAACTGACACATACAAGGCTGCTAACGGCTAAGAAACGAAGGCTATTTTTCTTTTTCATGGTATTTTCTCCTAAAAAATTATTGACGATGAATGGTAAATCCTGTTGCTTGTTGGGTTGCCATTATGGTAATGTCTGAAATTTGAACATGTTTGGGTTGGTTAGCGATGTAGAGGGTAATATCGGCAATATCTTCTGGCTTCAACGCTTCGATACCTTGGTAAACTGAGGCCGCACGTTCCTTATCACCATGAAAGCGCACTTCACTAAAATCCGTTTCAACAATTCCAGGTTGAATCGTGGTCACCTTTATGTCTTTTTCAATGGTATCAATGCGAATGCCATCACTCAGGACCTTTACAGCAGATTTGGTAGCTGCATACACAGCTGCTCCTGCATAGGCATAAATTCCTGCTGTTGAGCCCATATTGATGATATGGCCATGATTTTCTTTTACCATTGCGGGTAAAATCTGGCGTGTCATCAATAATAGTCCTCTGACATTGGTATCCAACATCGTTAACATGTCTTCACTATTATATTCGTAAAATTTTTCCAAACCAAGAGCCAAACCAGCATTATTGATTAAAATATCAATTTTTTGAACATCGGACAAAATGGTTTGGCAAACAGATTGAATGGCTTGAGGATCTGTTACATCCAACTGATACATCCATACTGTAACACCATATTCGTTTTCAAGCTCTGCTTTGATAGCTTGGAGTCGTTCCGTACGTCGACCTATTAAAATCAGACGATCCCCTTGTTTGGCAAAAGCAAACGCAATCGCTTTTCCAATACCACTTGTCGCACCTGTGACTAATACTGTTCGAGACATCTTTTTTCCTCCCTTAACTACATCTATTATAGCACTTTTTGATAAATAGAAAAAACGAATCCTGTTATTCGATTCGTTTTAGATAAGATTCATGAGTTTCATCAATTTCATATTGAAATAAACTTGTCTGGAGTAATAGATATTTCCACCATTGACATAGAGTTTTCCGCCATGCATCAGGGCAATCGGGTGGTAATAAGTATAGGAGTCTCCTCTTGTATTGCCTAGGCTTGGTGCTACGACCTCTTTTGAGTACGTAGTTGCCAGATCAATGGTATTGCGTCCTCCATTTTTAGCAATATAATCAATATAAGCCGGTCCATAATTGTAGGCTTGAACTGCTGTCCAGACATCAACTTTTGCTTTTTCTGCTAGCATCAAATTTTGACTGAGGTACTCAACTCCTTGTCGAATACTCTCTTTACTATCTGTAATGGTATTGGCATAGCCTGATGCTGATTCGCTCGATTGCATAACATCCGCTACTTTCCCCTTCGTTTCAGTGTAAATCATCGCTAGAATCAATTCCTCATTTGCTTGACTATCATTTTCAGCAAGCACTTCTTGGACCATCGATTGGTAGGTCATCACTTGCTTGACATTTTGCCAAGTTTTATAGGAATAATAAGCGAGAAAAACAAGGACGACAAGGAAAATCGTTCTTGTTAATTTTTTCATATTAGTGGTTCTTTATGTCTTCTATATTTTTGATTAAGATGGAATAGGTCCCGTTCTCATTCTGGATAAATTCAACGGATTCAGCATCTTGGTAGATAGTATTCGGGACAATCAATTCAATTCCATTGGAGAGGGAAAGTTTTTGATTTTCAAATTTTTTCAGTTGGCGTGAGCTATCAATCTCTTGAAAGCTAATCGTCTCTGGAACAACTTCTTTTAACTGGTCAACAAAAGTCAAACGCGCAGTCAAGTTTTGATCAAAGAGCTGATTGGCTAATTTTTCAGGAGAAAGTTCCCCTTCTTCTTCAAGAGTAGAAAAAATAGCTGATTTGACTTTGGATTGAAATTGAAAATCATCCTGCTGAAAATTATCTGCAATCTTCTGAGCAGTCTTTTCGATCGCTTGAATTGATTTCTTTGGAGAAATCGTTGGCTGGTCCTGCAATACATTTTCCGAGAAATAATTCAGAAAGGCACCATTGTACTTGATGCGTTTTTCAATTAAATGGTATTTCCTAGAAGCCAACTCAACGACAATTGCTTCGTCAGGTGCAGCTCCTGCACTTGGCAGGTTATTCTGAGTCAATTTGAGTGGACTGTCGCTATTGTCTGCGATATGCACCAAATTTTCTCTCAGCGCAATGCGCAGAAATGCAACATTCTCCTTACCGTTTTTTTCAAAAAGAATAAACAGTAAATCATTTGTTTTTTGATTTTCAGAAACCAAAAATTCCTCTTTCCAAAGCTGAGCGATTTGGTGAGAGGCTGCAATCAAGTCCTGAGAGATCATCTCTAAAAAGGGACTGTCCACTGCTAATTGGCCTGTTTTCGCTTCGTCTGAATAGACACGTTCAATTTTTTTTCGTAAGTATTCTTCAATCTTGGCTGTAATGGTCAGTAAAGAAGAAGATAGCTGTAATTCAGTATCTTCTGGACTAAACTGATGAAGAATGGCTTGTTTTATATAAATATCCATATTATTTCTCATATAGTGGGAAACGGTCGGTTAAAGCGCGCACTTCTTGTCGTACTTCGTCTAGGACAGTTTCATCATCTGCGTTTTTCAAGGCTTTAATAATCAATTCAGCGACCAATTGGCATTCCTCTTCTTTAAATCCACGTGCTGTAACTGCTGCTGTTCCTAAGCGGATTCCTGAAGTTTTAAATGGTGAAAGTGTTTCAAAAGGAATCGAGTTTTTGTTAAGCGTAATACAAACTTCATCTAGCAAGTTTTGAGCTACTTTACCGTTTTCAACAACCTTAGTGACATCAACCAAAAAGACATGGTTGTCTGTTCCACCTGAAATTACTCGGAATTGCTCGTCTTTCTGGAAGACTGCTGCCATTGCTTGACAGTTCTTGATAATTTGGCGGGCATACTCTTTGAAAGACGGATCCAAATTCTCTTTGAATGCGACTGCCTTAGCTGCAATCACATGCTCTAGTGGACCACCTTGAATACCAGGAAAGACAGCAGAATTGATTTTCTTTGCCAATTCTTCGTCATTGGTTAGAATCAATCCACCACGAGGACCCCGAAGGGTTTTATGGGTCGTTGTGGTAACAATGTGAGCATGCGGAACGGGATTTGGATGAAGACCTGCTGCTACTAAGCCAGCAATGTGTGCCATATCAACCATTAGTTTGGCACCAACAGCGTCCGCAATTTCACGGAATTTTGCAAAATCAATGATACGTGAATAGGCTGAAGCACCAGCTACAATCAATTTTGGAGAGACCTCTTTAGCGCGTGCTAAAATAGCCTCATAGTCGAGTTGCTCTGTTTCTTTATCAACGCCATAAGCTACAAAATTATAGGTTTTTCCTGAAAAGTTAACAGGTGCACCATGTGTCAAATGACCACCAGCAGATAAATCCATCCCAAGAACTGTATCTCCCGGTTCAATCAAAGACATATAAGCAGCAGCATTTGCTTGGCTACCAGAATGCGGTTGAACATTGGCAAATTGCGCACCGAAAATTTCTTTAGCACGATCAATGGCCAAGTTTTCAATCACATCTACTACTTCTGTACCACCATAATAGCGTTTCCCTGGATAGCCTTCTGCATATTTATTGGTTAAAATAGAACCTTGTGCAGCCATGACTGCTTTTGACACGACATTTTCTGATGCAATCAATTCGATATTGTGCTGTTGGCGGTCTTCTTCTGCTGCAATGGCATTCCATAATTCACTATCAAATGTTTTGTAGTCTGCTTTATCAAAAATCATATGTCTTCTCCTTTGATATGGTATAAAGTGATGGTTTAAAAAGGCAAGTCTGGAACAATAGACAATAATGCTTCTTTGGTAATGGAACCTTGTCTTAAAATCCGAGCACGGTCGCCTGATAAGTCTAAAATGGTGGAATCTTGACCAGATAAATAGCTATCATCTTCAATCCCATTGAGTGCAACCTGAAACTGATCTTGAATCTCTGTGAAAACTTGCCCACTTGATTGCCCAGAAAGATTGGCAGATGGGCCAATCAAAGGTCCTGTCTCTTCAATGATTTTCAGTGTCACAGGGTGATTCGGAACACGAAAACCGATCGTGTCCAAGCCAGAGTTTATCCAAGTCGGCACCTGCTCATTGGCTTTTAAAATGATGGTCAAAGGTCCTGGTAAGAAATGAGCAAACAGTTTTTCTAAAAAGGGTGGTTGTTCTTTAGAAAACCGAACAATATCCTTTAAGCTCGATACATTTAAGTTCATCGCCTTGTCTCTAGGACGTTGCTTTAAATCATAAACATGATTAACAGCTGCTTCCTTTAATGCATCTGCAAACAGACCATACACCGTTTCTGTTGGTAGAATAACCGCTCCGCCATCTTTAATGGTTTGCAAACAGTTTTTCACTGTCCATCACCACCTTTCGATCCAAGCCAAATGCATCTTTTAAGAGACGAACGCGCTTTTTGGGAAATTCCTTGGTGAGTAAGTGTACCAAGTCTGGTCCCTGTTTATAGCCGATTTCAAAATATAGTTTTCCATCTTCCACCAGATAATCGGATACCTGCTCGGCTATTTTTTGATAGATCGCTAGTCCATTATCCTCAGCAAATAAGGCCAAATGAGGCTCTGAATGCCAGACGTTCAATCCAACTTCATGCTGATCTTCAGGAGCAATATAAGGTGGATTTGATACTATCATATCAAACTGTTCGGAAATCTCATTAAAAAGGTCTGATAAAATGAAATTTATATCTAGATTCTGAACGTTCGCATTCTCTCTAGCAACCTCTAATGCCGCAGAAGAAATATCACTGGCTACGATTTCCCAAGCTGGTCTTGCTTTTTTAAGGGCAAGTCCAATAGCTCCTGAACCTGTACAGAGATCCAAGACCTTAAGGTTATGCTCCTTATTTTCTTCTAAAATGAGCTGAACCAATTCCTCTGTTTCTGGTCGAGGAATCAAGACGCGGTTGTCGACTTTCAACTTCATATCTGAAAAATATGCATAACCAAGGACATACTGTGCAGGAATATGTTTAGCCAGCTGCTGGTAACTATCTTCCAGTAAGGCTGCATCTGCCTCGGTCACTTCTTGGCGGAGAGACAGATAAAAATCAGTAGTTGAGATGTTTTTTTTCTCTTTAAAGATGTAACTGAGACTTTCAGGTTCCTCACCTATCAAGCTCAATTTTTTTTCGTAGTGTGCAAAGAGCTGCGCGTAATTCATTACTTGTTCAACTCTTCTAATTTTTGTGTTTGGTCGTAAAGAACGAGTGCATCAACGACTTCGTCTAATTTTCCAGATAAAATCGTGTCTAATTTTTGCAAGGTTAAGCCAATACGGTGGTCCGTCACGCGGTTTTGCGGGAAATTATAGGTCCGAATCCGTTCTGAACGGTCTCCTGTACCAACCGTTGATTTCCGCTCTGCATCTTGTTCATCTTGGGCAATCTGTGCGAAATGGTCTGCTACACGGGCCCGGATGATTTTCATAGCCTTATCCCGGTTTTTCTGCTGTGTCCGTTCTTCCTGCATCTCCACCTTGATGTTGGTTGGCAAATGGACAATACGAACAGCTGTTGCAACCTTATTGACGTTCTGTCCACCAGCACCAGAGGCGTGGTAAATATCAACCCGAAGATCTTTCGGATCGATATCGTACTCGACTTCTTCAATCTCAGGCATAATCAATACTGTTGCAGTTGACGTGTGGACCCGGCCTTGGCTTTCGGTTACTGGAACACGTTGTACCCGGTGGGCACCGCTCTCGTATTTAAGTTTTGAGTAGACGGATTGTCCAGATACCATGGCCACAACTTCTTTGATACCACCGACACCATTGTAGGAAGCTTCCATCACTTCAAAGCGCCAGCCTTGGCCTTCGGCAAATTTTTGGTACATCTGAAGTAAATCACCTGCAAAAAGAGCAGCTTCGTCCCCACCTGCTGCACCACGGATTTCCAAGATGATATTTTTATCATCGTTAGGATCTTTTGGTAAGAGAAGGATTTTGAGTTTCTCTTCGTATTCTTCTTTAGCAGCTTTGGATTCTTTGAGTTCTTCCTTGGCCATCTCTTCCAATTCAGCATCGCCACCGGCATCTTTGATCATTTCTTCTGCATCAGCAATGTTTTGAATCACTTGTTTGTATTCACGGTAGGTTGTTACAGTATCACGTGTTCCCGCTTCTTCTTTAGACAACTCCATAAAACGTTTGGTGTCTGAGACAACGGCTGGATCGGACAACAATTCTCCTAATTCTTCATAACGATCTTCGACCGCTTGTAATTGATCGTAAATATTCATTTTTTCTTATTCTCCTTTTGGTATCTCAGGATTAAAATAGTGCTTGCGGCAAACCGGGATATAGGTCTCGTTGCCACCGATTTGGACTTGTGCTCCTTCATAGACGGGTTTCCCATTTTCTGTTCTTAAAACCATGGTCGCTTTTTTGGAGCAATACTGGCAAATCGTTTTGATTTCTTCAATCTTATCTGCTAAGAGTAATAGTTCTCGGGAACCTTCAAAAAGATGATTCTGGAAGTCATTTTTTAAGCCAAAGGCCATAACTGGAACATCCAAATCATCGACAACCCGAGCCAAATCATAAACATTAGGTCTGGTTAAGAATTGAGCCTCATCAATTAAAATACAATAGGGTTTCTCAGGCAAGGAGGAGATATAAGCAAAAATATCGGTATCATCCGCAATCGGAATCGCTTCTCTCCGCATCCCGATACGGCTCGAAACTAAGCCAAATCCATCACGGGTATCCAGAGCACTGGTCATGATGACAACAGGTTTTCCCTGTTCTTCATAATTATGGGCTACTTTCAAGATTTCAATGGTTTTTCCTGAATTCATAGTGCCATATTTGTAGTATAGTTGTGCCACTTTTTCTTTTCCATTCTAATAAAGTCACTCATTCTATTTTAACACAAAATCATGTCTTTAGACAGAAAAAAGGCAAGTCAAAATAGACTAGCTTTTAGATGTAATGTATTTTTGAATATAAGGATTTAAACCATTTCCAATCACAAAGCCAACAGTGTTGGTGACAATATCACCGATATCAAAAAATCCTAGCGAAAGGAGGTATTGCAGACCTTCAATGCAGAAAATAAAGATGATAAAGTAGCATAGAATTCTTGGACGAAACCGCATTAAGGCTCCCATTGGAATAAAAATTAGGACATTAAGAACAGGCACAAAGACATCAATCTGGAGCATATCACGAAAATAGGCTATTAAATCCCAATTCCATCCTTTTAAGCCAATATTTTTGAACAATAAGGCATAGATTAGAATGAGAAAGTAGGATAAATAAAGAACAAATAGGATGGGCGATTGATTTTTCCTTTATAGAGTAGCCTAATACTCACAAAAAAGACAAGCGTTAAGAGAAGAATCGCTCCTAAGGGACGCCAAAAATCAACTCCAGATGCTGGGAATCCAAAAATAGAAACAAACCGGTTATATAAAAAATTCATAAAAATCCATCTTAAAATGAGAAAGGATAGGACTAGCACCAAACTATCTATTAGGATTGTATTTTTCTTTTTCATACTGCTTCTCCTGTTTTCGTTTCATTGTACCATAATCGAGTATAATATGATAAAATGGTATAAACCAATAGGAGGATTGTTACGATGCCATTTGTGAAAATTGATTTATTTGAGGGACGTTCAGACGAGCAAAAGATTGCCCTTGCCAAAGAGGTGACAGAAGTTGTCAGCAAACATACTGGAGCCAGCAAGGAAGCCATTCATGTCTTTATCAATGACTTGAAAGAAGGCACTTACTTCCCTCAAGGTGAGATGAAACGAAAATAAGACCAGGCATCTGGTCTTATTTTTATGCTTCTTTTGATTGGCTAAACTGACTCATATAAAGTTCGTAGTAGAATCCTTTATCTGCAAGCAGGCTGTTATGATTGCCTTGTTCAATGACTTGACCATCTTTTAGGACAAGGATTTTATCTGCTTCTTGAATGGTCGAAAGACGATGAGCGATGACAAAGCTAGTCCGGCCTTCCATCAAGCGTTTCATGGCTTTTTGAATCAGCAATTCCAGACGTGTGTCAACAGAGGAGGTTGCTTCATCTAAAATCAAGATTTTCGGATCAGCTAGAAGTGCGCGTGCAATGGTTAACAACTGTTTTTGGCCAAGAGAGATATTACTGGATTCTTGATTCATCTCCATGTTGTAGCCCCCAGGCAAGGTTCGAATAAAATGATCGACATTGGCAGCTTTAGCTGCTTCGATGATTTCGTCGTCGGTTGCTTTGAGATTTCCGAAACGAAGATTTTCTTTGATGCTTCCCTCATAAAGCCAAGCGTCCTGTAAGACCATACCAAATTGTTGACGGTATTCTTGGCGTGATAAGTTGCGGATATCATGGCCGTCAACTGTTATACTGCCCTTGGTTACATCATAAAATCGCATCAATAAATTAATCAGAGTGGTTTTTCCAGCTCCAGTTGGACCAACAATGGCAACCATTTCACCCGGACTCACTTCTAAATTAAAATCACGAATTAAAGGTTTGTTCTCTACATATTGAAAGTCAACTTGATTAAAGCTGACTTGACCAGTCAAATCTTTTTCAAGGTTTTCAGTAGCTCTTGTCTCTTCATCAGTCTCGTCTAAAACTTCAAAAATCCGTTCCAATGATGATTTAGCACTTTGGAGAACACCCGCTAACTGAGTCAGGGTTTGAATCGGTTGGCTAATTTGGAAGACATATTGAACAAAAGCTTGAATGTTCCCGATGGTCATCTTGCCAGCCATGACCTGCAAAGCTCCTAATAAGGCAACTAAAAGATAGGTCAAATCAGAAATTCCATTTAATACGGGCATCATAATCCCTGAAATAAAACTGGCCTTAAAACCAACATCTTGTAATTCATCAGTAATCTCTGAAAATTCCTTTGTAGAGGCTTCTTCGCGACCATATAACTTTAAAACATTGAATCCTGTTAAGTTTTCTTGCACAAAACCATTCATTTTCCCCAAAACATTGGCTTGGCGTTTGAAATAAGGCTGGGATTTTTTAAGAATAAAGCGCGCCGAGAAAAATGTAATCGGCATGCTCAAAATGACAACCCAGGCCAATTGGAAATTAAGGTAGAGGACCATGCAGATGACCAAGGTCAAACTGAGCACGGCATTCACAATCTGCAAGAAAGATTGTTGTAAAGCATTGGCGACCGTCTCGACATCGTTTGTAAAACGTCCCAACATATCACCAAATTGATTTTTATCGAAATAAGAGACAGGAATTTGATTGATTTTGATACTCAAATCATTTCGCAAGTCTCGAATACTGTTTTGAACGGTTTTAGTGATGAAATAGTTAGAACCATAAGCTCCGATTTCATAAAAAAGCGCACGGATGGCATAAAGTACCAAGACCCAAAATACATATTGTGTATTGATTGCGGCACCTTCAACACCTCTTGCCATATCCAATAGATTGCTGGTCAATTCTGTAATGACCAAACCAAGAACAAAGGGTTCCAAAACATTCATCACTGCTGCCACAATCTTTAGGAAAACAGCTAAAAAGAGGGAGCCTTTATAGTGTTTTAAGTAATCCCATAGACGTAGAAAAACGGATTGTTGTTTCATGCTATGCCCCTCCTTCTTCAAATGTTTGATTTTTTAGTTGCGAATCTGCAATTTCACGGTAAATGGTATTGGACGCCATGAGTTCCTCATGTGTTCCGCGACCAACTACTTCTCCTTCGTTTAAAACGATGATTTGGTCTGCATCCATAATTGTGCCAACACGTTGGGCTACAATCAAAACAGTTGCATTTCCCGTTACTTCTTTCAGACGTTTGCGCAATGTTGCATCTGTCTTATAATCCAAAGCTGAAAATGAATCATCAAAGATATAAATATCTGGCTTTTTAACGACAGCCCGAGCGATGGACAAGCGTTGCTTCTGACCACCTGAAAGATTACTTCCCCCTTCTGCTAGGTGAGTTTCGTATCCCTCTTCACGGCTAGCAATAAATTCTTTTGCCTGGGCCACTTCAGTCGCTTCATCTAATTCTACATAGCTAGCATCTGGTTTACCGTATTTTAGATTTTCTTCAATAGTTCCAGTAAACAAAAGGGCTTTTTGAGGGATAAAACCGATTTTCTGACGAAGTGCTTTTAGATTGTAATCCCGAACATCTACTCCATCAACAAGAATTTTCCCTAGCGTTACATCATAAAAACGTGGAATCAAGTTGACAAGTGATGATTTTCCAGATCCAGTTGAGCCAATAAAAGCAATCGTTTCACCAGGTTTTGTTTTAAAAGATATGTTATGAAGAACTGGATTTTCTGTTTCACCAGGATAAGCAAAGGTAACATTGTCAAATTCTAAATAGCCATGGGTTTCTGTCTCAGTAATACCATCTTCATTTTGAGAAATCGAAATAGGCATATCCAGTACTTCTTGAATCCGCGCACTTGACACAGACATCTTTGGATACATGGTAAACAAATTGGCAAAAATCAAGAACGAAAACAGTGCATGGAAACTGTATTCAATAAAAGCGACTAAATCCCCAATTTGCAGATTTCCTCTTGATAAGGGATCTAAAGCGAACCAAACAATCGAAACAATCATGGCAATAATGATCTGTACAAAAAGAGGTTCTGTTAAACCGGTCAAGATAAACAAGCGTTTTGAAATCGCTGAATAAGTCTGATTCGCTTCTCCAAATCGTTCTTCTTGAAATTCTTCTCGTGCAAATGCTCGAATAACCCGAAGCCCCATCAAATTCTCACGAACATATTGGTTGATTCTATCCAACGTTTCTTGTTGTTTTGTAGATATTGGCCGTGTTTTGGTAGCAACATATGCCACAACTGCAACCAGAAACGGCATGGAAACAGCAACAATCCACGCTAAAGAAGGACTCGTAAGCAAAATCATGACAACTGAAAAAATCATCATCAGTGGTGTCACAACACCCATTCGAAGGCTCATTTCAGCAAATTGCATCAACACAAACGCATCGCTCGTCATACGAGTAACAAGTGAGGAAACCCCAATTTTTTCATATTCATTGTGGGAATACGTTTGTAAGGTTGCGTACATGTCCATTCGCATCTCTTTAATCATAGTTGTCGTTAATTTTCCGGATGCATAAGACAAAAAAACGCGACCAGCTATCCCTAAAACAATGATTACAAACATGATAAACGCCCAAAACGTGAGGCGTTCAGGATTATTTTTTGTGATGCCCTCATCAATCATACGTGCTAAAATTGTTGGCATCCCAAGATTCACAACGACAAATAAAAAGCCACCTAGAAAATCTAAGGCTAACCATTTGCGTTTTGATTTAAGATAAGACCATATTAAATGCATACAAACTCCTTTTCTTTCAAATCTTTTACTATTATACCATATTTTTCAAATGATTGGACTAAGATTAAAAAAAGAAACACTCTATTCAGTGCTTCCTTTTTTCTTCATCAAGCATCAGCTTCTGCAAAGACGACTTGACCGTTTTCAAATTTTTCAATACGAGCAAGGGAAACAACAGTTTGTCCTGCATCTTCTAGTAATTTTCGTCCATCTTGGAAGGATTTTTCAATGACAATACCAATGCCTTCAACACTAGCTCCAGCTTGGTCAATGATTTCAAGCAATCCTTTTGCTGCTTGACCATTGGCTAAAAAGTCATCAATAATCAAAACCTTATCCTCAGGAGACAGGAATTTTCCAGCGATAGAAACTTGACTCGTCACTTGTTTCGTGAAAGAGTAGACTTCTGCGGTTAAAATCCCCTCAGTCATGGTAATGTTTTTTGATTTTTTCGCAAAAATCATTGGAACATTCAGGGCTTCTGCCACATAAACCGCAGGTGCAATACCTGAAGCTTCGATGGTCACTACTTTTGTAATGCCTGAGGCTTTGAAATGTTCAGCAAATACTTTTCCAATTTCCTTCATCAGTGAAAAATCGACTTGATGGGTCAAAAACGAATCGACTTTTAAGATATTTTCACCTAAAACCTGACCATCTTTTAGAATACGGTCTTCTAATAACTTCATTGCGCTACTCCTTCAGTGTTTGATACTATTAAAACAAAATTTAGTTGCTTTTGCAAGTCACTAAATGGAATCACCATTCCAAATGGAATTTTTAACAATGACGTAATCAACTCGTGTCAAACTTTCCAGATCCCGACCACCAGCATAGGAAATAGAGCTTTGCAAATCTTGCTGCATCTCTGTCAAGGTCTCGAAGATACTGCCTTTGGTTGGCAATAAAATTTTCTTACCTTCAACGTTCTTGTATTCGCCTTTTTGGAATTGGGAGGCTGAACCGTAGTATTCTTTAAATTCTTTACCGTCTACTTCAATGGTTTCACCTGGGCTCTCGTTGTGACTGGCAAAGAGTGAACCGATCATGACCATGCTTGCCCCAAAACGAACGGACTTGGCAATGTCGCCGTGTGTGCGAATCCCACCGTCTGCGATAATGGGTTTACGCGCAGCTTTGGCACAAAGACGAAGGGCCGCTAGTTGCCAACCACCTGTACCAAAACCAGTCTTCACTTTAGTGATACAGACTTTACCTGGACCGATACCCACTTTTGTCGCATCTGCACCAGCGTTTTCCAATTCACGAACAGCTTCTGGCGTTCCGACGTTTCCAGCAATGACAAAGGTTTCAGGTAATTCAGCCTTGATGTGTTTGATCATATTGATAACAGAATCAGAATGACCGTGTGCAATATCAATGGTAATAAATTCAGGAGCATCTTCTTTAAGTGAGGTCACAAAATCGTATTCATAATCTTTCACTCCAACTGAGATAGAAGCAATGAGGCCTTGAGCGTGCATTTTAGCTATAAATGGCTTACGAGCTTCTTCGTCAAAGCGGTGCATAATGTAAAAATACCCATTTTTTGCGAGTTCTTCCGCCAATTCTTCATTTAAAATCGTTTGCATATTGGCTGGAACTACTGGTAATTTAAAAGTGTGTCCACCAAATACCACTGATGTATCTGCCTCAGACCGGCTTTTTACAATACATTTATTGGGGATTAACTGGACATCTTCATAATCAAAAACAGGAACATCGTTATACATGCTTATCTCCTTTAAAAAGCTAACCTACCTATCTGAATAAGACCATTCTCACCAGATTACTACGCACAGGCGTTTCCATTATAAGTATAGTATAACGTTCTGTTTTTGTCAATTAAATTTGTTTTATTTTAAATATATTTCGGTTTTTATACTTTAATTAAAGTTTGTGAAACAATTAGTTCGTCATTTTGTGGCATTCAAATATGGAATCGATTATAAGTTTAATTCATTTTGACATAGCGACTTTTTCCATTTTCAAAAGTCAAAAAACTTAGGAATACTCCTAAGTTTCTAGTCAAATTCATACAGTTGTGGAAAGGTATCACACTCTGGATTTTTCGGATGACAAACCTCCCGACCAAAGTAAATCATGGCTTGGTGAGCCGCTAGCCAAAGTTCTGGAGGCAGAACTTCCATCACTCTTTTTTCTGTTTCAAGTGGAGTTGCAGACTTTTTCACAATATTATGGTGTTTGCAAATCCGTCCAACATGGGTATCTACTGCAAAAGCAGGAATCCCAAAACCAACACTTAAGACTACATTGGCGGTTTTTCGTCCAACACCAGATAAGGCTTCTAATTCTTCACGAGTTTGTGGAACAATGCCATCGTGTCTATCCAAGAGTTGTTGGGCACATTCTTTTAAAAATTTTGCCTTGTTTCGGTACAAACCTAATCTTGAAATATGCTTTGCAATATCTGCCACATCTGCTGCTGCCATGGCTTGAGGCGTTGGATAAGCCGCAAACAACCCAGGAGTTGCCTTGTTAACTGCCGCATCAGTTGTCTGAGCTGATAATAAAACAGCACAGACTAATTCAAAATGATTTCGAAAATCCAAACTTGGCTGGGCGTCAGGGTATAGGGCAATAATCTCTTCAATCACTTTTCGAGCTCGTTTTTTTGATAAAACCATATTTTCAATCACTCTTTCTTTATCCTGTTTTAGAATATTATACCATAAGCTATTCTAAGTGAAGAAACCAGTGATTTATCCCTGATAAAAGCTCGGTATGATTGTGTCAAAATTCTGGTACCAAGCCAGCACCGCTTCGGCTCTTGTAAGCATGGTTTGAACCTGCTCATCACCAAAAGGCACTGCCCAAGGAATGGAGCCAATGACGTCTGTCGCCATGTAAAGAGCCATTAACCTCCAAAAGTTTTCTGGAATCTCTTTTCCCTTAAAATAACCATGGATAACCCCTGTCGCAAACTCTTCTGAAAGCTGGGCATTCCATATCATGCGATTGAATTCTTCATACGGATCCCCAATCTCTAAGCTGCCAAAGTCAATGATGACCAATTCTTTAGAAGCGTTTTCGATCATTAGATTTCCAACATGGTAGTCCCCATGACACAAACGTTGCGGACGATTGTCAAGTAAGTGTTGCTGTTTCTTAATAAATTCAATGAAAATACCACCTTTAGGATAGAGGGTTTTAACCTCATTGAAAGCCGTAATTTTTCGCTCAATTTTAGCCTTATAGTGACTGGCCCAGTCTGATGGTTTCTCATCAATTGGCAGGCTGTGAATTTCCCTTAGGTAGCTTCCAGCTTGTAAGCCGTAATCATACAATTCTTGGGAAGTTAGTCTATCTGCAACATCCCTAAAGTCTTCACCATCAATCCAGTCGTATAGGCTAAGAATGTGATTTTTTTCAAAGGTAACATCTAACAGCTGAGCTCGTTGGAGTGTTTTATCGGGAAGATCACTCAGGTATTTCATCTCTAAATGTTTGCGTTCCTTAAAGGATAAAGGGGATACCTTTAAGAAATAGGCTTTATCATCAACTAGCTTGTACTTCTTTTCTGGAGAATAGCCTTTCTTGATTTCTTGCTGATTTGAGAGGTTTATTGTGGATAAAGAGAGCATAATATTCCTTCTAGTTGTTTCTTTGAAAATTACTTTACAGTATCAAAAATGTATGCGATGCTTGCCTAGATTCATAGTATTTCATTTACTTCTCCTCTATCTATTTGTCTTCTTTAGGGTCATACATCTCTATTTCTTGTGCATCAACAATTTTGACATCTTTTGTTTCGATATGATAGAGGGCTGTATAGAAGAATGATTCGTAGATGATATAGTCACTGCCACCGTAATAGATTTTAGAGTGGACAAAGCGTGGAACTTGATTTTGGTGTTTGACACCAAGGTAATCCGCATACAAAAGAACAGCCATAATAACTACAAAAGCTGAGATTGACAGCAAGATTCTTTTCCAAAATTGTGTCATCGCCAGAATATAGGTAATCCCAATGGAGATAAATAGTGTCCCAATCACCGAATAAAAGCTGCCCCAACTACTGTCAGCTGGCATCATGGTCAGGAAGGTGATAATGAGAAAGAAGCCAAACAAGATAAACCCATAGCCAACTGTTTTTCGTATTCTATACCGATAGGTCCTCTTATCTTGATCTGCATAGGCCGCTACTTTTTCAATTGTTGTATCGAATTCATTTGATTTCATCTCGCTTTTCCTTTCTCCGTCTATGAGCTCGTTAATAGAAACATTGTAAAATTGGGCAATGGCAATCAGCAATCCCAAATCCGGTAGATGAACACCATTTTCCCAACGAGATACTGTCCGATTAGAAACAGCAAAGTCTTCTGCAAATTGTTCTTGGGTTAACCCATTTTCTAGTCTGAGTTCTTTTAAAAACAATCCAATTTTTTCTTGATTCATTGTGCCTCCTTTCTCCTTCAGTCTATCAGAAATTCTTTGAAAAACAAGGACAAAAAGCGAGAAAAGCCTTATTTTTTAACTAGACAACTGATGTCTGGTAAGTAAATCCACTATTTTCCACATTATACCACAAAAGACAAGGCACTGTTGGCCTTGTCTTTCTTTCAATATGACGTACTAATCCAATAAAAGGGATTTGACTTCATCCATTTTGTGGGTTTGGACAACTAGGTGAATCGTGTTTCCAAGATAGAGCATGGTTTGTCCATTGACAACTTCGGAATGCTCATGCGTGATTTGACCAGTAATCAACACTCCTTCTGGCAAAGGTAAATCTGCCACACGTCGCCCAGCGATTTTCTCAGAAACCGGTATCTCAATCAGAGTAACTTTAGACGTTTCTTTGGCATGTTCCGGAAGCATTTTTTCAAGCATAGCTTCATAAATCGGCGCACCATTTAAAAGATCCATGACTACATAGGCCGATAAAGTAACAAGGCCTAACGGCATTAACTGATGCATATCACCAACCATTTCAGTAACAAGAACAATCCCAGTCAATGGGGCTTTTGAAATCGCCCCAAAATACCCAGCCATTCCTAGTACAATGAATAGTGACAAATCTTCAGCTGTGATAAGGCCCAGCTCCAGCAAAATATGACCGATCATCAACCCTAAAACGGAACCCAATGCCAATATAGGTAAGAAGATACCACCAGGCAATCCTGAGCCATAGCTGAACATACTCATGATAAATCGAACAACAAAGAATCCCATCAGCAAACCAAGGCTTGTCTGCGCGTTCGGCAAGTGAACAATCAACTCATGTCCTCCGCCCAATAATTCAGGTAAGAAAATACCAACTGGAAGAATGAAAATAAACGGAATCAGCGGGTAAAAAGTTGGCGTCAAACGAAGCACTTTCCCAATACGCTGGTAAACAAGTGACATGGAAAGAATCACCTGCTCATAATGATAGCCAGCAAGTCCTAGAATAGCACCTGTTACAATCAATAGCCAATATTGTGTCAAATCCAAAGTCGGCAATGAAATTGGCAAATGAAGAGCGGGTGTCAAACCAAAGATTGATTGTGAAACAGCATTGGCTACCAGACTAGCCGTCAAGGTTGTTACCCAGACGAGCCGTGAAAAATGACGATAGACTTCTTCAACTACAAATAGCAAACCTGCAATTGGAGCATTAAAAGCCGCAGATAAACCAGCAGCAGCCCCACTAGCAATCAATACTCTGGTTTCCAAAGGACTTAAGTTGAATCGACCAGCAACTCCTTTAGCAGTCATTGCTCCTAACTGAATCGATGGCCCCTCACGTCCTAACATGAGACCGCTAGAGATCGCTAGGACACCACCAATGAATTTTCGCCAGAGAATCGACCACCAGTTTGATTCCATCAAACCTTTCAATTCCCCCTCTACTTGGGGAATGCCCGAGCCACGAATGCCTTTTTCACCTTTGGCTAGCCAAGATAGAAAAAGTGTCAATAAGAAATAGGCCAATGCAATAGCAAAAAGCACGAACAGGTTTTGTCGTGCCATTTGATAAAGGTGGACCAGCCATTCAAAACTATGTCCAATAAACAACCGAAATAGGCTAACCACTAAACCAACAGCAAGACCGACTACAATGCCTCTTAAGATAGAGACCATGATCGAGCTGGAGGCGTAGCGAAATTCTTTTTTTGTTTGTTCCATTTTTTCTATTATTTACGATACATTTTAAATTGAAGGTACAGGTCATTATAAAGTCCTAAGGTCTCTGCACCTAAATTGTCATAGACTTCAAGATTTTCCAAGGTGGCAGCAGTTGGATAAAAAGCTTCGTCTTCTTTCACATCTTCTGGGAGCATGTCTTTTGCTTTTCCAATCGGTGTGGCATAACCAATGTACAATGCATTGCGATAAGCATTCTCAGGCCGCAACATAAAATTAATAAATTGGTAAGACCCATCAATGTTTTTAGCTGTTTTTGGAATAATCATATTGTCAAACCAAAGGTTGGAACCTTTTGATGGGACAACGTAGCGAAGATTTTCATTTCCATCTAGCATCTCACTGGCTTCACCAGAAAAGCTAATAGCAATGGCAGCTGCATCTTGAATCATATACCCTTTGATTTCGTCCGAAACGATTGCCTTGATATTAGGCGTTAATTGATACATGAGATTAGCAGCTTCTTCTAATTGAGCTGGATCTTTGGAATTAAGACTGTAACCCAAGGTCTGCAAGCCAATTCCCATCCCCTCACGGGCACCGTCCACCAACATAATGCTGTCTTTGTATTCTTCCGACCATAAATCTTCCCACTCTTGTGGTGGATTTTTTACCATGCTCTCATTGTAAACAATACCCAGCGTTCCCCAAAAATAAGGAATGGAATAATCATTGTTTGGATCAAAACTCAATCCTAAAAACTCAGAATCAATATTTTCCATCCCTTTGATTTTTGTTTTGTCCAACTGAATCAGCATCTCTTCTTCTATCATTTTGGAAATCATGTACTCAGACGGTACTGCTAAATCATAGGTTGTTCCGCCTTGTTTGATTTTGGTATACATGGCTTCATTGGAATCAAATGTCTGGTAATCGACTTGAATCCCCGTTTCCTTTGTAAACTCATCCAACAAATCGGGATCAATGTAATCTCCCCAGTTGTAGATGACTAATTTATCAGTTGTTCCTTTGTTTTTCTTTGTTTCTAAGCTAGAGGAAATCCCAAATAAAATGAGGATAATCACTAGAACGCCTGCAAAAAATGAATAGAGTCGTCTCATGCAGTCTCCTCCTTTTCTTTTGAAATAAAGTAATAGCCAACGACAAGAAGGATACTAAAGAGGAAGACAAGTGCAGATAGGGCATTGATTTCCAGTGAAATACCTTGACGAGCGCGTGAATAAATCTCAACAGATAAATTTGAATAGCCATTTCCTGTTACGAAAAATGTCACCGCAAAATCATCTAAAGAATAAGTGAACGCCATGAAATAGCCCGCAATAATAGCTGGAGTCAAATAAGGCAGCATAATCTCTTTCAGCATTTGCAACTGGGTTGCACCCAAATCATAAGCCGCCGAAATCATATCTGCATTCATTTCTTTCAAACGTGGCAAGACCATTAAGACCACAATCGGAATCGAAAAGGCGATGTGACTTAACAAAACAGATACGAAACCGAGTTTAAAACCAATCTTAGTAAACAAAATCAAGAAACTAGCACCAATCATGACATCTGGCGCCACCATCAAGATGTTGTTAACAGATAAAAGAGCATTTTGCCATTTTTCCTTGGCTTGGTAAATATAAATCGCCCCAAATGTTCCAATAATTGTGGCAATCAAGGAACTTAAAAAGGCAAGAAAGAATGTCTGAGCCAAAATCAACATGAGGCGATTGTCACTCAACATGCTTGAAAAATACTCCAAGGTAAAACCGGTGAAGTTATTCATATCACCGCCCTTGTTAAAAGCGTAAAAAATCAGATAAAAAATAGGAAGATAAAGGATAAGAAAGGCGACAACGAGATAAATTTTTGCAATTTTTTTCATTATTTTTTCCTTTCTTTTGTTAACCACATGACAGCCAACATTGCAAGGATCAAGACCACACCAATGGTAGATCCCATTCCCCAGTTTTGTGTTGTCAGAAAATGTTGCTCAATAGCGGTTCCCAGGGTAATCACACGGTTTCCTCCAATTAGCCTAGTGAGCATAAAGAGGCTTAAACTTGGGATAAAAACAGCTTGAACACCACTTCTGACACCATTCATTGACAAGGGGAAAATCACTTTCCAAAATGTCTGCCAAGGATTGGCTCCTAAATCTCTACTCGCATTGATGAGATTAGGATCCAAATCATCTAAGACCGTAAAAATTGGTAAAATCATAAAGGGAATTTCAATATAACTTGCAACTGCAATAAAAGAGAAATCCGTAAATAAGATTTGCTGGGCACCGATTCCAAAAAATCCTAAAAACTGATTAATGGAACCATGTTGACCAAAAATACCAATAAAAGCATAGGCCTTGAGCAATAAATTCACCCAGGTTGGTAAAATAATCAACATGAGCCACAATTGCTTATGCTTTAGCTGGGTTAGAAAAAAGGCTGTCGGATAAGCAAATAATAAGGTGACCAAGGTAATCAGACCAGCGTAAAGAATGGAATTCAAACTCATGCGAAGATAGGTCATGTTCGGTGAGTTAAAATAGGTCTGGTAATTGGCTAGAGTTGCATTGTCATGAATGTCAAAAAAAGATTGGTAAACAATAAGGACAACTGGTGCCAAAACAAACAAGGCTACCCAGAGCAAGTAAGGCGCAACAAAGAAATTAGAGGTTTTCTTCATTTCTTTCCTCCTCAATCGCGTTGATGAGACCTTCTTCCACCTCTTCTGTTTCAACGTATTCTTCAATACGAGCATCAAATTCTTCTTCTGTTTCATTGAGACGCATGATGTGGATATCTTCTGGCTCAAAATCAAGTCCGATAATCTCTCCCACAATTGCTTTTCGTGTGGAATGAATCATCCATTCATTGCCCAAATCATCATAAGCAATAATCTCATAGTGCACCCCACGGAAGAGTTGCGTATCAACCTTAACTTGTAACTTGCCTTCTTCTGGAAGCGTAATTTGCAAATCCTCTGGACGGATGACAACCTCTACTTCCTCATTTGGACGCATCCCTCCATCAACGGCTTCAAACCGTTTGCCATTGAATTCCACCAAATAGTCTTCAATCATGGTTGCAGGAAGAATATTGGATTCCCCGATAAAGGTTGCAACAAAGTGGTTAATCGGCTCATCATAAATATCAACTGGCGTTCCTGATTGAACAATTTCTCCATCATTCATGACAAAAATCCAATCACTCATCGCAAGTGCTTCTTCCTGATCATGAGTGACAAAGACAAAGGTAATCCCAAGACGTTGCTGTAATTCCCGTAACTCATACTGCATCTCTGTCCGCAATTTCAAATCAAGCGCTGACAAGGGCTCATCTAAAAGGACAACACGTGGCTCGTTAATAATAGCACGTGCAATGGCAACCCGTTGGCGTTGTCCACCTGATAACTTTTGAATCGAACGGTTTTCAAAGCCTTCTAAACGCACCATTTTTAAGGCTTCGGTAACCCGTTTCTTGATTTCTGATTTTTCAATTTTCCGTAATTTAAGTGGAAAAGCGACATTTTCAAAAACCGTCATATGGGGAAAGAGGGCATAGGATTGAAAGACAGTATGGACATCGCGTTTATTGGTCGGTACATCATTGATTCGTTTGCCGTCCAACATCACGTCGCCCGAGGAGGCATCCAATAATCCAGCAATAATATTTAAAATAGTAGACTTACCAGATCCAGAAGCACCAAGAAGGGTATAAAACTTGCCCTCCTCCAATTCAAAATTTATATTTTTTAAAACAGTTGTCCCATTGTCTTCAAAAACTTTTGACACATTTTTAAATTCAATAATTGGATTTTTCAATTTTTTTGATTCCTTATATTCGTGTATTACAGATACAGGCTCTGTGAGACCACAAAAAACAAACTACAAACAATCACCTAATATACGAACTTCACGCTCTAGGGTAATGCCAGAGGATTCATTTACAACCGCAATTACATGGTTGATGAGATTTTCATAATCGCTTGCGGTTCCATCAGCTACATTTACCATAAAACCAGCGTGTTTTTCAGACACTTCTACCCCACCCATACGATGACCTTTTAAGCCGGCTTCCATGATCAACTGACCTGCAAAATGTCCCAAAGGTCGTTTGAAAACAGAGCCACAAGATGGGTATTCTAGTGGTTGTTTCAATTCTCGCAAGTGTGTCAAACGATTCATTTCCTGTTGAATAGCCGTATGGCTACCAGGTTTTAAAGCAAATTTAGCGGATAAAACAATCGCTCCGTTTTCTTGTAAAATCGATGACCGGTAACCAAAACGCAACTCTCTAGCATCTAATGTCTCAACATAGCCAGCAGGTGTTAAGATTTGAGCGGACACAAGAATATGGGCAATCTCCCCGCCATATGCACCAGCATTCATAAAGACTGCTCCACCGACACTACCAGGAATGCCACAAGCAAACTCAAAGCCTGTCAAGGAATGATGCAGTGCAACATGGGTTGTTTCGATGAGGTTAGCCCCTGCTTCAGCTTCCAATGTATAGCCCGAAATAGTGACCGAATTCAGTTTGTCCATGCGAATGACAAAGCCACGAATGCCACCATCCCGCACAATAATATTGCTTGAATTCCCCAAAACCATCCAAGGGATATTTTCCCGGTTTGCAAACTCAACAATCCTCACAATTTCATATCGATTACGAGGAAAAGCCAGGTAGTCTACTGCCCCCCCGACTTTTGTATAGGTATAATCTTTTAACGGCTCATCAAATCGAATGTCTATTCCATTCAATTCTAATAATATTTTTTCTTTCATATTTTTCTCATTTCAAATTTAGATACATCTAGTCAATTATACCAAAAAAACCAATAAAAAACTAATTATCTTTTTTTAAGATAAAAAAATGCCCATTTTTTAAATGGACATTTTTAGATCACTTGAACACCAGATAAATCAACATTTAATAATGCAATTTCACCATCAAATGTTTCTTGTTGCAAAGCCTGAATCAGTTGTTGGGTATTCGCTTTTGGACTCAATACCATAACGGTTGGCCCCGCTCCAGACAAATAGGTTGCATAGGCTGCATGCTCCTTTGCAATTTGCTTAATTGGATAAAATTCATGGACCAAACGTTGACGATGTTGTTCATGAAATAGATCCGATTCAATCGCTTTTCCAGCTGTTTTTAAATCGCCTTTTACTAGGGATGCCACTGCCACATTAGCAATGGAGCTAGCAGCTACTGCTTTTTTATAAGAGAGCTGATTTGGTAAAACACCACGACTATCCTTTGTACGTAATTGGTAATTCGGAATAAAGGCTACAAAATCAACCTCTGGAAAATCGGAAACTAGAGCTGTAACTTCCTTATTGACATAACTTGCTACCACCAAATTACCATAAATTGCCGGTGCGACATTATCTGGGTGGCCCTCGATTGACGTTGCAATTCGCAACTTATCTTCTTGACTTAGCTGCAAATCGCCCAATTGATTGGCCAATTCAATCCCAGCTACAATAACTGAACTCGAGGAACCCAATCCACGCGCCAAGGGAATATCGCTCGTCATTTTTAAGCGATGAGGTTGTATATTAGGAGCAACTTTCAACGCTGTTTTGATGAGGAGATTTCGTTCATCCGTCGGAACGAATTCCAAATCATGCTCAATAAACCACTCATCTTGGTCGTTTAGAATGTCAATGGTTAAATATTTTGACAATGCAACACCAACCGAATCAAAACCTGGGCCGATATTAGCACTTGTTGCAGGAACAATAATTTTCATCTATTATTCTCCTAACACTTTAAAACAATTTAAGACAGTAAAGTCTTCTGACTGAGCTAATTTTCCACTCACTTTTTCCAACTGCTCCTTGTTCATCAAGTGTGTCACAATCACAAGACGTGCCTCATTATTTGAAACTGGCTTTTGTAAAATTTGTTTGAATGAAATATCCTCTGAATGGAAAATTTCTGCCAATCGTAACATTTTGCCACTTGTATCAGGTGTAGTAATGGAGAAATAGTAATGACTTTGAATATCTGTTGGATTGGCTAATTTGACAGGGCGTTTGTATTCCGTAAATGATTTACCAACAGTATCGTCTTTCAAACGGCGGACAATGCGGATAATATCAGCTAAAACACTTGTTGCAGTCGGTTTCTGACCTGCGCCAGGACCGTAAAACATGGATTCTCCAATACCGATTGATTCCACAAAGACAGCATTCATCACGCCATTGACACTTGCTAGAGGATGATTCTTAGGAAGGAAAGTTGGTGAAACCTCCGCTGCCAATCCTGTCGTTGTCTCAGAAATATCTCCGACCAATTTGATGACGTAGCCTAAATCCTGTGCAACAGCCACATCCTCAGGTGTAATACCAGAAATTCCCTTATGTGTAACATCATCAAAATCAATGGTCATCCCAAAACCAAAATGACTCAAAATAACGGCCTTGTAGGCAGCGTCAATGCCTTCCACATCGTTTGTGGGGTCACTCTCTGCATACCCCAATTCTTGAGCAGCTTGTAGGGCTTTTTCATAAGTCCACCCTTCATCAACCATCTTTGTCATCATGAAGTTAGACGTTCCATTTAGGACACCTAAGATACGAGTGATTTTATCCGAAGCAAACGAATTTGCCAGTGTCCGTAAAATCGGAATCCCACCAGCTACTGCCGCCTCGTAATAAAGGGCAACACCATTCTGATGAGCAATTTCATTTAATTCCTTACCATGTATAGCTAAAAGATCTTTGTTTGCTGTCACAACATGCTTTCCAGATTCCAAAGCCTTTGTAATGAAAGTTTTAGCAGGTTCAATCCTTCCCATCAACTCCACAACAATTGAGATGTCAGAATCCGTCAAAATCTCTTGTACATCTGTTACAAAATGATACGAATGGCCAGCTGCTAATAATTTTTCTTTTTCATTATCATCGCGCACCAAAATCTTTGATATCACAATGTCTTCTTGTGCTGCAATCGCAATTTTTTCTCTGTTCTCTGTTAATAAAAATGGTATCCCACTGGCTACTGTTCCAAACCCTAATAATGCAATATGAACTGTCATAGCTAATCCTCTTTCGAATATTTTCTCTATTATACCAAATTTTCTGATAATTAAATAGTATTTTTTTGGTATAATAGAATTATATTATTTACACATTGATCAAGGAGAATACCATGTCCGCCAAACGAAAAAACAAATTTAAAGAATTTGGTTTAGTCCTCTTGACTATTTTTCTTTTGATTTTTATTGTTGCTGGATTAGCTTTTACAAAAACAGAAACCTTTCATAAAATGAGAACACCTTCTGCTACCACTAGCAATGCTGCTAAAGTAACCAAGAAGTCCGAAGTAGCTCCTAGCCAAGAACCGCAAGAAGAGCCACAAACAGTTGATACTCCTGCACCTCCTTCAAATGAAGAAATTGAATGGGTTACTCAAGAATCTCCTGTACAGCTTCCCATCTTAATGTACCATGCGATCCATGTCATGGCACCAGAAGAAGCTGAAAGTGCCAATTTAATTGTCGATCCAACGATATTTGAAAGTCACATTCAAGCATTAAAAGACAATGGCTACTATGCCGTTTCTCCTGAAGAAGCCTATAAAATTCTAACTGAAAATGTTCTACCAAAGGATAAAAAAGTGGTTTGGTTAACATTTGATGACAGCATCTGGGATTTCTATGATATTGCCTATCCTATTTTAAAAAAATACAATATGAAAGCCACCAACAATGTCATTACAGGAACGGTCGGATATGAAGCTAACTTATCCTTAGATGAAATGAAAGAAATGAAAGAAAACGGTATATCACTTCAAGCTCATACTGTTAACCACCCATCATTAGAATATGTGGATGCTACCACACAAAGTTCTGAATTGGTTGGATCAAAACAATTCTTGGATACCAATCTTTCACAAGATACCATTTCAATTGCTTACCCTTCAGGAAGTTACTCTGAAGAAACTATCACTCTTGTGGAACAAGCTAATTACAAACTGGCAACTACAACTAACGAAGGAATCGCTTCAGCAGCTGATGGACTACTGACATTGAAACGAATCCGAGTCTTTCCGACTACCACTTCAGAGATGCTATTGCAAACAATCTATACGCCTTAATAAAAAGATTCGAATGGTTTAAAACCACTCGAATCTTTTTTAATACCTATCTTCTGATTCTGTGTGCACAATATAAAATCCAAACCAATGTTCTTCTTGCCCATACGGAAATACTTCCTCATATCGAAAACCAACATGATCAGCATGTTGAATGATGGAATGGCAGCAACTCACCCCATGCTCTTCTACTAAAGTTCCATGAATATGATGAGACATCGCTTTTCTCCCTTTTTTATTTTTATTATACCATAGCCATGGTTAATTAAAAAGGATATATATGTAAAATGAGAAAGGTTATACTCTTGTCAATTTTGTAATAATTTCAGTATGTTCTGGATATTTTTCGAGTAATAATGATCTCTCAAATAATTCAAAATCACTGTATTCAAAGGCAGGTGACACCATACAAGACACCATAGAAAATCCTTTTTTCACACTGGAACCAAAAATGGTTCCTTTAGGCACACAATACTGCAAGACTTGCCCTTTTTGAAAATGCAGCCCCAAATCTACTTCCTCATAACGACCATCTGGATGAATCATATGAATCGTCAAGGGTTGACCGTCATGAAAATACCAGATTTCATCAGCCGTTAAGCGGTGAAAATGAGATGGGTTCCCTTCATCTAATAAAAAATAAATACTAGAATACAAGGGGCGCTGCTCCAAGTTGTCTCCATCACGGTAAACTTCCTTAAAATAGCCACCCTCAATATGAGCCTCCATCTCTAGAGATTCAATCCAATCCATAGCTGTTTTTTTCATACCCATACCTCTTTTCCATTATATTAGTTTCATGACATATTGAAATACTAGTGAGACCATTGTGATTCCTAGCCAGCAAACACCACCTAAAATCAGAGCCGATTTCCCATTTTTTAAAAGGGATAACAAATTCGTTTTCAGACCAATTCCAGCCATAGCCATCATGATGAAAAATTTTGACAAATTTTTTAAAGATTGAAAAATACGAGTATCAATCCCAAAATATGTCAAAAAGGTTGTCAGCAAGCTGGCTAGAAGAAAATAAACAATAAACGTAGGAAATACTTTTTTCAGAGAAAAGGTCTTAGCCTGATCCAAGCTAGAACGAGACTTCCAAAAAGATAAAAAAACAGTAATCGGAATAATAGCCAATGTTCTCGTTAACTTGACTGTTACAGCAGTATCTAGTGTTTCGCTACCTAAATGAAACAAGGAATCCCAGGTAGAGGCTGCAGCAGTAACCGAAGAAGTATCATTTATAGCGGTTCCTGCAAATACTCCAAAGTTGATACCCGATTCAGTCGAAAAGCCAAGAACTTGTCCTAAAAGAGGAAAAAGAACTGCAGCTACGAGATTGTAGAAGAAAATAACAGAAATGGCTCGGGCTACTTCTTCTTCCTCAGCTTCAATAACAGGTGCAGTTGCGGCAATGGCAGAACCACCGCAGATTGAAGAACCCACTCCAACCAATATTGCTGTATGACTCGATATCCCAAATAGCCTATAAAAGAAATAGGAAACCAGGAGTGCTATTGAGATGGTTGAAATAATAATAGGCAGAGATTGTCTCCCAGTCTCTAGGATAACTATTAAATTTAAACCAAATCCAAGCAATACAACCGCATACTGCAATAATTTTTTGGAAGAAAAAGTAATTCCTGCTATTAATTCTTCTTTGTCTCCAAAAAAACGAGCTCCACCAATTCCGATGGCAAGAGCAAAAACAGCTCCACCAACAATGGGAAATACATTCCCTAGTAATTTGGCAACAATCGCAATACAAAAACACAACAGCACTCCTTTAAAGCACTTACTCATCCTCTCTTTCACATTGACTCCTTTCATAAACTACTCTTTATTATACTCTTAAATACAAAAAAATCTACCCTTTTATAAGGATAGATATAATCTAACGGATTTGTTCAAAACTAAGATGAACAATAATGCGATCGCCATAACCATTTCGTTCCAAATCTCGTTGCAAACGATAGGAAATATAGTGTTCAGCAATTGTAATATATCCTGCATCAATCAAACGGTGTTCTACTTGTGATTGTACCATGCTAATGGTTGGACGCTCTGTTTGTGCTTCTTCCAAGTCAAGTACAACTTTCTTCGTAACTTGAGCCAAGTTTTGTCTCCAAGTATCATCAATGACATAAACAGTTTGTGCTGCTTTGATAATGGCTTGATAAATTTTATCTGGGTCAAAATCAACAACTTCCCCACTTCTTTTAATGACCTGCATACAAAGCTCCTTTCTCTTGAAAACAGTTTTAAAACCTTTTCATTATACTTCTATTATCTAAGTAAATGGCTATTTTGTCAAGTTTTTTATATGAATATGGTATAATAAAAAACAGTAAAACTAAGGAGAATTTTCATGAGCAATGCAATGCCAAAACGTCAAGAAATTCATAAACAACTAACCTGGGATACTTCACTTATCTACTCTTCTGATGCTGCATATCAGCAAGCTTTAGAAGAATATCAAACCCTTGTGGCTACCTTTGAAAAAGAATTTAAGGGATTCCTAAACCATAAAACGATTATCATTGAAGCTGTTACGAAATATGAAGATATTCTACGCATTCAAAGCAAACTAATGCATTATGCTGCCCTCAACTACGATGTTGACAAGATGAATACAGACGTTGCACGACTGCTTAATGATCTAGACAATACATTTGCCACTACCAATCCACAAATTGCTTTTTTAGAAACAGAACTAGGACGACAATCCGATGAATTGTTGAAAGAAGTCATTGCTACAAAACCAGAATGGACAAGCTTTTTTGAAACCATCATTCGCCAAAAGCCACACCAATTAACTCCTGAACAAGAAGAACTTTTAGCAAACCTAGCTCCCACTTTCCAGCAAGCATACAGCAACTATGAGACAACGAAATTTGAAGACATGATCTTCGAAGACTTCGAAGCCGACGGAAAATCATATAAAAACAGTTATGTTCTCTTTGAAAATGACTATGAAATCAGTCACGATACAGCTGTTCGCCGCAACAGTGCAGATAGTTTTTACAAGACTCTTAGAGCCTATAAAAATACTACTGCTGCAACCTATCTCGCTCATGTAAAAAATGAGAAAATCCAGGCTAAATTACGTGGATTTAATTCAACGATTGATTACCTTTTATTTAAGCAAAATGTTTCAAGGGATTTATTTGACCGCCAGATTGATGTCATTATGACAGAACTGGCTCCACACATGCGTCGCTATGTCAAGTTAGTTGCAAAAGCCCATGGCTTAGAAAACATCACGCATGCCGATTTAAAAATTAGTCTGCCATCTGACTATAATCAACGCATTACGCCAGAAGAATCCAAACAATTCTTAATTGACTGCCTCGGTATTCTCGGAGAAGACTACGTAAAAATGATTGAACAATCTTTTGAAGAACGTTGGATTGATTTTGCTCAAAATGAGGGCAAAGCAACTGGTGGTTACTGTGCTACTCTCTATGATGGTCCTTCCTACATTCTTTTGTCATGGACAGGATTGATGAATGAAGTCCTTGTTTTAGCACATGAATTAGGGCATGCAGGCCATTTCCAACTAGCTAAAAAACAAAGCATTTTAAACTATGATCCGTCTCTCTATTTTATTGAAGCTCCTTCCACTGCCAATGAAGTCTTAACATGTAACACTTTATTGAAAAAACAAGCTGACAATCCTGATTTCAAAGCCTATCTCATTAGCGAATTGATTAGTCGAACTTATTTCCATAATATGGTCACACACTTGCTTGAAGCTGCCTTTCAACGTGAGGTTTATACTCGTATTGATAACGATGAATATTTAAATGGCGATATTCTTTGTGACATCAAACGCAACATACTAAAAGAATTCTGGGGAGAAGAATTTGAAATTGGCGAGGACGCTGGTCTAATCTGGATGCGTCAGCCCCACTACTATATGGGGCTCTATCCATACACCTATTCTGCTGGTTTGACAATCGGAACCGCTATGGCGCAACAATTAGAAGAAAATTCTGAGGAGGTTGTTGAAACATGGCTTGAAACACTTTCGCTTGGAGCAAGCTTATCCGCCCAAGAACTAGCCAAACATGCAGGTGTAGACGTTTCAACTGATAAACCGCTCAAAGATACCATCGCTTATGTTGGATCTCTAGTTGAGCAATTGGAAAGCCTCATTTAATTTATTATTTATAAAAAACTCATGTAACTTACCTTATACATTTAACTGTATTTGAAGTTAATGAGTTCTTTTTTTATACAAAAAAACGTAGTTTGTGATAAAACTACGTTTTTATTGTCCGTTAATCTTCAAGTGGTTTTGCTAAAGCAATTTCATCTTTAATGTCAACTTCTTCGCGTTTGCGTTTTGCAAGCAAACCTGCGCTGAGAAGAAGACCGATACCGCCAAGAAGAGCTGTGTGGCTTTCTTTTGTACCAGTTGCTGGCAATACTTTACCATAACGTGGAGTTACACCAGGTACAGGTAATTCAGATGGAATTTCTGAAGGTATTTCTGAGGTAGACTCAGAAGGGAACTCAGAAATTGATTCGGATACAGATTCAGAAATTGACTCACTTACTGATTCACTTACTGATTCAGAAATTGATTCTGATACTGATTCAGAGATAGATTCTGATACTGACTCAGAAATAGATTCTGATGTTGATTCAGAAATTGATTCTGATACTGACTCAGAAACGGATTCAGAGATTGACTCAGAAACTGATTCGGATACCGATTCAGAAACTGACTCAGATACGGACTCTGATACTGACTCTGATACTGACTCAGAAACGGATTCTGACACTGACTCAGAAATTGATTCTGATACTGATTCTGATACTGACTCAGAAACAGATTCTGACACTGACTCAGAAATGGATTCTGATACTGATTCAGAGATTGACTCTGATACTGATTCAAAAACGGATTCAGAGATTGACTCAGAAACTGATTCGGATACTGATTCTGATACGGATTCTGAGATTGACTCAGATACTGATTCACTTACTGACTCAGAGATTGACTCGCTTACTGACTCAGAAATGGATTCTGATACTGACTCAGATACGGATTCTGAGATTGACTCAGATACGGATTCGGATACGGATTCAGAGATTGATTCAGAGATTGATTCAGAAACGGATTCTGACACTGACTCAGAAACGGATTCTGAGATTGACTCAGATACTGATTCGGATACCGATTCAGATACTGATTCAGAAACTGATTCAGAAACGGATTCAGAAACTGACTCTGATACTGACTCTGATACTGACTCAGAAATGGATTCGGACACTGACTCAGATACTGATTCAGAAATGGACTCAGAAACGGATTCTGATACTGACTCAGAGATGGACTCACTTACTGACTCGGATACTGATTCAGAAATGGACTCAGATACGGATTCGGATACTGACTCAGAAATTGATTCAGAAACTGACTCAGAAATTGATTCAGAAACTGACTCAGAAATTGATTCAGAAACTGACTCAGAGATGGATTCTGATACCGATTCAGAGATTGATTCACTTACTGACTCTGATACTGATTCGGATACTGACTCAGAGACGGACTCAGAGATTGACTCACTTACTGATTCAGAAATTGATTCAGAAACTGACTCAGAGATGGACTCGGATACTGATTCAGAAATGGACTCAGAAACGGATTCGGATACTGACTCGGATACTGACTCAGAAATTGATTCTGATACTGACTCAGAGATGGACTCGGATACTGATTCAGAAATGGACTCAGAAACGGATTCGGATACTGACTCAGATACTGATTCGGATACTGATTCAGAAACGGATTCGGATACCGATTCAGAAATGGATTCTGATACTGACTCAGAAACGGATTCTGAGATTGATTCTGAAACTGACTCAGAGATGGACTCACTTACTGACTCTGATACGG